>BGOJ01000001.1 GCA_003569185.1 Candidatus Planktophila sp.
CCTGGCTAACTTTTGGTTAACTAAAGCCGCCCGCGCCTCATACGATAAGGGGGTGATCTGGGGATTTAAACAAAAGCAGAGAGCACCACAGGTCAACCTGCCACCCCAAAATGATTTATCAACACAAAGCTTTGATTTATTGCGAGCGATGGATGCTGAGTCTATTGTTGTTAATCAACTGATCAAGTTATTTACTACTCAGAAAAATTGCGAACTTTAACTTAATCAAAGATGACAGAATCTTAAATAAAGAGTTAATTAATTTAATCCGAGCCGTTCGACGATCAGGTAATCCACAGGATGCAACCATGGAGCTACCACGTGGTCCAATTGGTGCTGGTACTCACAATCTCTTAGTCCGAGTTGTAAGCATCGGAGATGCTGGATTGATAGCAAGTCTTATCTTTGATGACAGTGAGATGCGAAGACTTGATGCGATTAGGCGAGATTTTGTGGCCAACATTTCACATGAGTTAAAAACTCCAATCGGGGCCCTTTCTATATTAAGTGAGGCGGTATTAGAAGCTAGCAATGATCCGCAAGCAATCACTAAATTTGCCTCTCGAATGCAAACTGAGGCAAAACGATTATCAGATTTAGTGCAGGAGATTATTAATTTATCAAGATTACAAGATGATGATCCTCTTAAAAATGGCAAGAGCTTTGATTTAGCCGAGGTTATTCAGAGGCGGTTGATCAATCTCGATTACATGCGGAGAAGCGCCAAATTGTATTAGCTTATGAAAGTTTTGAAGAGGCTCGAATTAATGGTGATCGTAATCAGGTAACAATGGCTGTTCAAAACCTAATTGAGAATGCAATTAATTACAGCCCAGATAAAACTCGAGTTGCTATAACTTTAAAGAATAATGATGGGTTGGCTGAAATTTCAGTTTCAGATCAAGGCATTGGAATTCCAGAAAAAGATTTAGAGCGAATTTTCGAACGTTTCTATCGGGTTGATCCAGCCCGCTCTCGCCAAACTGGTGGCACAGGTCTTGGTCTATCAATCGTTAAACACATTGCAACAAATCACGGCGGTGATGTTTCGCTCTGGTCGTAGAGGGTGCTGGCAGTACATTCACAATTCGATTCCCACTAGTTGTGAATAATTCACCAATCAATCAGCTTTATCCGGAAGGTAATTAAATGACCAAAATATTGGTAGTTGAGGATGAAGCATCATTTTCTGAAGCACTTTCATATGTTTTAGGAAAAGAAGGTTTTGAGGTAACAGTTGCTGATACTGGTGATGGCGCAATTGCTGCATTTGATAAAACTGGCGCCGATCTAGTCTTGCTGGATTTAATGTTGCCTGGCTTGTCTGGAACTGAGGTTTGTAAACAACTAAGAGCCCGGTCAAATGTGCCAATAATTATGTTAACTGCCAAAGATACTGAGGTAGATAAGGTGGTTGGGTTAGAACTAGGCGCTGATGATTATGTAACAAAGCCTTACTCAAAAGCGGAGTTAGTGGCACGAATTAAAGCTGTGCTGCGTCGACAAGGTGATTCAGAATCTGGTGAGGGCTCCTTAATTAGCGCCGGGCCAGTAAAAATTGATGTAGAGCGCCACCAAGTTAAAATCAATGAAGAGTTGATTTCTTTGCCGTTAAAGGAGTTTGAATTACTAGAGTTTTTAGTTAGAAATAGTGGCCGAGTGTTAACAAGAACTCAATTAATTGATCGAGTTTGGGGCTCTGATTACTTTGGTGATACTAAGACTTTAGATGTTCATGTTAAAAGGCTGCGAGCAAAGATTGAAAAAGATCCAGCAAATCCAACCTATATCCAGACCATCAGAGGTCTTGGCTATAAATTTGAAAGTTAAGGCTTAACCTCACTTACTACCGGGGCAGCAACAGCTCGTTAGCTCTAACTAGATTTTCATAAATTCCATCTTGGGCTACAACTAAAGCATCAACAGTTACTGGTGTTGCTGTTGCAAAGGTAAAGGTGATTGGAATTCGCTCACCTGCAACCTTACTGATTTGAGCAAAAGCATCTGCATTTGCTGAGTCTCCAACAAAGGTAATTGGCTTATTTTTAAGTAGATCAAATTTCACTCCAGATAATGTTGCAGCAACTCCACCAATATTTATGCCAGTAATTGCATCCGCTTGATCTGACCAATTTACTAAGGTGCCAACTAAAATACCTTGAGATAATTCATTTTTAACAATTTTAATATTACGTAATCTAATTTCAGCACTTTGTGCTTCAACACCATCTGTTACTTGTTTAATCATTCTGGTTTCTGCAGTTTGACCTGAACCACATGCAGTCAACGTTGTTGCCAGGATTGTTAATACAAGAATTTTCTTAATGGTATTTGCCATGGCTAAAGGTTATCTAGAAGAGGTGAATATCCTCAAAAATAAAGGCCAATTTAGGCAGGTGAAATGGGTCGCAAAATGCTGGTATTATTGGTCCTATCGAAAGGCCTTTTCCTCCTATGACATTTAAAGTCGGCGAAACTGTTGTCTATCCACACCACGGAGCAGCACAGATTGAAGCAATCGAGAAGCGCACAATCAAAGGCGAAGAGAAGATTTACCTAGTTTTAAAGGTTGCTCAAGGTGATCTAACAGTTCGAGTTCCAGCTGAGAATATTGATTTAGTTGGCGTTCGTGATGTTGTCGATAGCGCAGGTTTAGACCGAGTATTTAATGTTTTGCGTCAACCATATACCGAGGAGCCAACTAACTGGTCTCGTCGTTACAAAGCCAATGTTGA
The DNA here is from genome assembly GCA_003569185.1 of Candidatus Planktophila sp. Lineage (GTDB taxonomy): Bacteria > Actinomycetota > Actinomycetes > Nanopelagicales > Nanopelagicaceae > Nanopelagicus. The sequence continues at coordinate 2,736 of BGOJ01000001.1, forward strand.
AAAATTAGCATCCGGTGATGTTATTAAGGTGGCAGAGGTTGTTCGAGATTTATATCGCCGCGATTTAGATCGTGGTTTATCAGCTGGTGAAAAACGTATGTTGGCTAAGGCAAAGCAGATTTTAGTTTCAGAGTTAGCTCTTGCTGAGCGAACAGATGAAGAAAAAGCAGCAACCTTGCTAGATGAGGTTCTCGCCTCTTAATTGGCAGTACTTACACTGTCATGATTAATAAAACTGCCGCAATTATTGCAGCAGCTGGTGCTGGAAATCGCTTAGGTGCAGATCTTCCTAAAGCCCTGGTTAAATTAGTTGATAAAACATTAGTTGAACACGCTGTTGCAAACTTAGCGCCCGTTGCCCAATTAATAGTTGTTACTGCACCCGCAGGTTTTGTGGATGAGTATCGAAAATTACTTGGTGACTCAGTTGAGGTTATTGAAGGCGGAGTGCTTCGAAGTGACAGTATTCGAATTGCACTATCTAAGATTCCAAATCAATATGAGTATGTTTTAGTCCATGATGCTGCCAGATCACTTGCCTCAACCACACTTGCTGCAACAGTAATAGCACAATTAATAAATGGTGAGCAGGCTGTAATTCCAGCACTTGATGTGATTGACACAATCAAAGAGGTAGATAGCAAAGGTTATGTTCGAAACACACCAGAGAGATCATCTTTAAAAGCTGTTCAAACACCACAAGGTTTTACTAGATCTGTTTTAGAGCGAGCACATGCAGCATCTGATGATGCAACAGATGATGCGGCACTGGTTGAAGCAATAGGTATTCAGGTGAAAGTAATTGCCGGTGAAGAGCGAGCACTTAAGATCACAACAAAATCAGATCTTGCAACTGCAACAGCATTATTAATTCCAAATTCACAAAGGCAAATCAGAGTTGGTATAGGTGTTGATGCGCATGCATTTGGTAGTGATCAATCTAAGAAATTATCACTTGCGGGCTTAACTTGGGATGAGGTGGCTCTCGATGGTCACTCAGATGGTGATGTGGCAGCTCATGCAATCTGTGATGCTCTGCTTTCAGCTGCAAATCTAGGTGATTTAGGAAGTAATTTTGGTGTGGCAGATGCAAAATATGCTGGTGCCTCAGGTTCGCAGCTGTTAAGTGAAACTTTGGCAAAGATTAAAGCTGCTGGTTTTGCGATTGAAAATGTGGCAGTTCAAATAGTTGGCAACAAGCCAAAGATCTCGTCAAGAAGGGCAGAAGCCATCGCTGCGTTGTCCAAAGCGTTATCGGGTGCCAAAGTTTCAGTATCTGCCACCTCAACTGATGGACTTGGCTTTACCGGTGAAGGCAAAGGCTTATCTGCAATTGCAACCGCATTAATAGTTAGCGCATAAAGGTAAAATTCAATAATGAGTTCACTAAACCTATATGACACCAAAGCAGAAGTGTTTCTGCGTTTAAGCCAATAAAAAAAGGTGAAGTCGGGATTTATCTTTGTGGTGCAACAGTTCAAGCACCTCCGCATATTGGTCACATTAGAAGTGGTGTTAATTTTGATATTTTACGTCGTTGGTTAATTGCATCTGGTTACAAAGTAAATTTCATTAGAAATGTAACTGATATTGATGACAAGATTTTGCATAAGGCAGTTCATGAGGAAATTCCATGGTGGGAAGTTGCGCAAAAATATGAACGAGCATTTACAGATGCCTATAACTGGCTAAATGTTTTACCACCAACATATGAGCCTCGCGCTACCGGTCATATAACCCAGATGATTGAATTAATAGATAAGTTAATTGAAAATGGTTCTGCTTATGCTCCTGGAAATGGTGATGTTTATCTTGAGGTGAGAAAGGTTAAGAATTATCTAGAACTTTCCAATCAAAAGTTAGATGATCTTTTAGTAAGTGATGATGCTGATTTAAAGTATAAAAAAGATCCAAGAGATTTTGCCCTTTGGAAAGCTGCCAAAAAAGGAGAACCATCTTGGCCAACACCATGGGGAGATGGCAGACCAGGTTGGCACATCGAGTGCTCTGCAATGGCCCATGCCTACCTTGGTGAATCATTTGATATTCACGGTGGCGGCCTTGATTTAATTTTTCCGCATCATGAAAATGAAATAGCACAATCTGTCTCGGCCGGTTTTGGCTTTGCTAATACCTGGATGCACAACGCTTGGGTAACAACAAGTGGTGAGAAGATGAGTAAATCACTTGGCAATTCATTGCAGGTTGTTGAGATATTAAAGAAGGTGCGCGGTATTGAGCTTCGCTGGTATTTAGGAAGTGCTCACTATCGCAGCATGCTGGAGTTCTCATTTGAGGCTCTAAATGAATCAGCAACAGCATTTAAACGAATTGAAGCTTTTTTAAGTAGAGCAGAGGCAATCTTAGGAAAAGCACCTCAAATTTTAATCGCAGATGAGTTTGCTAAAGCTATGAATGATGATTTAGCAGTTCCACAGGCGCTAGCTTTTATTGCCGAAAGCATGAGAGTTGGAAATAGTGCTGCTGAGGATAAGAAAGTTATTGCTAAATCAGCTGGTGAGATTCGTGGCGCTCTATCAATACTTGGCTGTGATCCAAAGGATGATGCATTTAAATCTAGTAATTCCAATGATGCAGCAATTGATGGTTTGATCAAATTAGCTCTTGAGCAAAGGCAGGCAGCAAGAGAGCGAAAAGATTTTGCTGCAGCTGATCAAATTCGTGATCAGATCGCCTCACTAGGCATTACAGTAGAAGACACATCAAATGGTCCAAGGTGGAGTTATTAATGAAACCAGGTAAAGCACGTAAAGATCGCCCAAAGGGTGCCAAGACTTTTTCACGGGGCAGTAATAAAAGAGTTGAGCGAAGTGCGGTAGCCCGCCCAGAAAAAAGAGATAACCGCCGAGATGATAAGGGGGATGCGCGTAAAGGATTTCGCAAACCTGTCAAAAGTAGTGATAGAGAAGTAAGAAGAGATGATCGCAGGGGTGACCGTCCTGAAAAAAGATTTGATCGAAGAGGATCAATGCAAGATGCTGTTGCCGGTAAGAACTCAGTTGTAGAAGCCCTTCGCGCAAAGATTCCTGCTAAAGAGTTAGTAGTTGCCATAAAAGTTGAGCTGGATGAGAAAATTTCTGAAGCAATTAGATTAGCTAAAAATGCTGATCTGCCAATAAAAGAGATTCCTCGCCGGGCACTTGATGATTTAACCGGCTTTTCAAACCACCAAGGTATTGCCTTGGTTATAAAACCCTTTAACTACACAGAGTTTTCAAAATTAATTGCAAATGCCAATAAACCGATGATGTTAATTGGCTTAGATTCAATTACCGATCCACATAACTTAGGTGCGGTTGTTAGATCAGCAGCAGCATTTGGGGCAGATGGAGTGGTAATTCCAGAACGGCGAAATGCGGCCATGACAGGCTCTGCTTGGAAGGCATCAGCTGGTGCTGCAGCTCGTATGCCAATTTCTCAGGTAACTAATTTAGTTAGATCTATTGAGGATGCTAAAAAGGCAGGATGTTTTGTAATTGGCTTAGATGCAGATGGTGATACCACCTTGGCAAAGATGAATTTAGCAACTGAATCAGTCTTTATCGTGGTTGGCAGTGAAGGAAAAGGTTTATCTAGATTGGTAAGAGAAAAATGTGATTTAGTGGTTTCAATTCCAATGCAATCATCAGTTGAATCTTTAAATGCCAGCGTGGCAACAGCAATAGTTATGCATCAAGTTGCGGCTGAAAGAAGTAAGTAATTTGAGCTATACCCGTTTTATTGCCCTAGGTGACTCAATGACTGAGGGCATGAGTGATGAAGTAATTAATGGCAACTACCGTGGTTGGGCAGATCGAGTTGCTGATGAGTTAGCAAAAGCTAACCCAAGCTTTACCTATATGAACCTGGCAATTAGGGGAAAGTTACTTAAGCAGGTGGTTGAGAATCAAATACCTACTGCAATTAAATATATTCAAGGAAAGCAAACCTTAGTTTCATTTCACGCAGGGGCTAATGATGTATTGCGGCCAAATTATCGACCAGAGGTTTCACTGCCTCAATATGAGCTTGGATTAAACAGTTAACAGATGCAGGAGCTACGGTCATTGTTTTCACAGTTATCGATAAGGTTGAAGGCAAAGGAAAAACAGCCACTCTGTGGCATCAAAGATTTAGTGCATTTAATGAAAATGTTAGAAAAGTAGCTGCCAAGTATCCAGTAATTTTATTTGAGGCTAAAAATGCTGAGTTTTTAAATGATCGAAGATTTCTCGCCTTTGATAGATTACATATGAACTCAGAAGGCCATCGCAGATTAGCAAACGCTGTTCTTGAAGGATTAGGTTTTAACTTTGATCCAAATTGGAAGGTGCCGCCTGCTGCCGCTAAGAAGCAGAATAAAATAATTAAAATTTTGGTGAATATATCTTGGGTAGCGGTCTTCTTAATCCCCTGGATATGGCGAAGAATTAGAGGAAAATCATCCGGTGATGGCAGAATCGCAAAATATTCTGAGCCAATAAAGTGGTCATCACGCTGAGTTAGCCTTCCGATTACCACCCGTTCACCTTTATAAAGCAAAATTAGCTCGTGAACCAACACATGATTTCAGTTAATCCTAGGGAAAGGCTGATTGATCGAGAGTTAAGTTGGTTGGCTTTTAACGAACGAGTACTTGAATTAGCTGAAGATCAAAGTAACCCACTACTAGAACGTTGTCGCTACCTCGCGATATTTTCATCAAATCTTGATGATTTTTATATGATCCGAGTTGCCACCTGTAAGCGCAAAGTAGAGAGTGGAGTTACAAAGAAGAATACTGCTGGCTACGCCCCATTTGAATTACTAGCTGAAATTTCTAAAAAAACTCAAGAGTTAATTTCTCGGCAAACTAAATGTTTTCATGAAGATTTAATGCCTAAGTTAAAGCAAAATGGAATAGAAATCACCGATTGGGACAAATTAAGCAGCGATGAGATCGAGTATATAAATAAGATTTTTACTAAGAGGATTTTCCCAGTACTAACACCTCTTGCAGTTGACCCATCACATCCGTTTCCATACATCTCAGGGCTCTCACTCAACTTAGCTGTATTGGTTAAACAACCAGACACAAATGAAGAGTTATTTGCAAGAGTAAAAGTTCCAGCATCCCTACCTAGATTTATTGAAACCGCTGAGTTTGCAAGCACCAGATTTATCCCATTAGAAAAAGTCATTATTGCCAACTTACATCAGTTATTTCCTGGCATGGAGATTAAGGATTACTACACCTTTCGCATAACAAGAAATGCCGACTTGGAATTAGAAGAGGATGAATCAGAGAACTTGCTTGAATCTATGGAGCAGGAGTTGCTACGCAGGAAATTTGGACCGCCAGTAAGACTTGAGGTAGCCAGCGATATTGATTCAGATTTATTGAAGCGATTAAAACTTGAGCTATCAATTAGTGAAGAGGATATCTCTAGATACAAAGAGCCACTTGATTTAACTGGTTTAAATCGGATTGCAGATTTAGATAGACCAGAGCTTAAGTTCGCCCCATTTAGAAACCAGGTTGCTCAAGAGCTGCGAGAGATAGATCTAGAGTCAAATGATGAATATTTTGCTGCTATCCGAAGACAAGAAATTTTGCTGCACCATCCATATGACTCATTTAATTCATCGGTCGTGCGCTTCTTAGAAGCAGCTGCTACTGATCCACATGTACTTGCGATAAAGCAAACTTTGTATCGCACCTCAGGTGATTCACCAATTGTTAATGCCTTAATTGAGGCAGCAGAGGCTGGTAAACAAGTACTTGCAGTGATTGAAATTAGAGCACGTTTTGATGAGCAGGCAAATGTGCGGTGGGCTCGAAAACTAGAAGATGTTGGCGTGCATGTGGTTTATGGATTAGTTGGATTTAAAACACATGCGAAATTATCTTTAATTGTTCGCGAAGAGGGCAACGTTGTTCGTAGGTATAGTCATGTTGGTACTGGAAACTACAATCCTAAAACTGCCAGGATGTATGAAGACTTAGGAGTACTAAGCGCGGATGATCAACTTGGAGAGGATCTAAATAAACTATTTAATCAACTCTCTGGCTTTGCGCCCCAATATTCATACAATCGATTACTAGTTGCACCAAGAAGTATTAGACCTGAATTGATAAGTAAAATTGAACGAGAAATTGAAAATAAAAAGCAAGGAAAGCACGCTTACATTCGATTGAAACTTAATTCACTTTTGGATGAAGAGTTTGTCGAAGCCTTATATAAAGCTTCGATAGCTGGAGTTGAGGTTGATCTAGTTATAAGAGGCATTTGTTCATTACTACCTGGCATTCCAGGAGTATCAGAGAACATCAGAGTACGTTCGGTTTTAGGAAGATTTCTTGAACACTCTCGAATATTTCATTTTGCCAATGGTGGAGATGATGAAATTTATATCGGAAGCGCCGATCTAATGGATCGAAATTTAAACCGCAGAGTTGAGTCCTTGGTCAGAATTGTGAGAGCAGAACATAAGCAATCATTGATTTCTATTTTAGATCAGTATTTAGCATCAACGACTGCTGCCTGGCACTTGTTATCTAGCGGCAAATGGCTGCGAGTAGATAAAGATCCAAGTGGAAAAGCTCTTGCAGATTTACAAGCAGTAATTATTAATTCATATCGAGCCAACGGATGAGTGAAGTAGTTCTAGCAGCGGGCGCCATTGTTTGGCGAAAACATAAAGAGAAATTTACTGAAGTCGCCATTATTCATCGGCCAAAATATGATGACTGGACATTTCCTAAAGGTAAATCTGAAGTTAATGAATCACTTATAGCTTGTGCTCACCGAGAGGTTTTAGAGGAAACAAATATTCATACTCAGTTTGGTGCCTACTTGGGTCAGGTTGAGTACTTAACCAGTGAAGGCAGAAAGCAGGTTTCATATTGGTCTGCCAAGGTAATTGATGAGAAAACTTTCACTGCCAATGCAGAGGTAGATGAAATTAAGTGGGTAGCAGTAACAAAGGTAAGAGATTTACTTAGCATGGATACAGATAAAGAGATTTTAGATAAGTTCATGAAATTAAAATTTGACACAAAACCTTATTCTACTTCGACATGCAAAAGCAATTAGTAGAGATGAATGGCAAGGCGATGATGATGATCGCCCACTTGATCCATTGGGTGAAAATCAAGCAAGACGTTTGCTTGCCATGTATCAGGTATATAACCTCTCTGAGATTCATACCTCAGATGCAATTCGTTGTTACAACACAGTGCAACCCATTGCGAAGGGTTTAAATCTAAAGCTTGAGGTGACTGCAAAATTAAGTGAGAGCACTTATCGAAAGGATAAAGATAAAGCTTTTGATTACGCGAAAGAATTATTGAAATCTGAGATCAATGCGATGATTTGTAGTCATAATCCAATATTGCCAAAGATGCTTAATAAATTGACCAAGAAATCTGATGTTGATGCAGATGAAGAGAAATTATCACCTGCTGATGGTTGGGTAATTCACCGAGATGGTAAAGAGATTATTCAAATAGATCGGCTTGACGCACCTACGGTTTAAGCTTCCATCCAATCTAGCCACTTTAAAACCACACCTTCACGAAGCGCCCAAGGGCAAACTTCTAATTCAGCAATATCTAAATTTCGCATAACACTTTCAGCCACAAAGGCTCCTGCCACAATTTGTGAGGCTCGATTTTCAGAGACCCCAGGCAACTTTGCTCGCTCACTATTATCCATTTCAGATAATTTCGCTGATAACTTTCGAATGGCATCGGCGGTAATGTTTTTGCCATTTCCATCAAACCAATCACCAGTTAACCTCGCCAAGGTTCTAAGAGTTTTACTTGTTGCAATTGCTCGATCACTTTCTTGATGTTTAACCAGATTGGGCAAAATCTGCTCCAGCCTTTCTTCAATATGATCCCTAAGTGATCTAATGCTTTTATCAGTATAAGGATCACCTTTTAAGAATTTATTAGTTAAGCGTGCTGCGCCAAGTGGAAGTGAGATCGCAACCTCAGGTGATTCATCAACTCCAACTGCCATCTCAAGTGAGCCGCCACCGATATCAATAACTAGTAACCGCCCACTTGACCAACCAAACCATCTACGAGCAGCTAGAAATGTAAGCCGCGCCTCTTCCTCACCCGTTAAAACTTGTAAATCAATTCGAAAATCTTTGTTTATGGACTTAATTATCTCTTCGCCATTTTCAGCTTCACGAAGCGCTGAGGTTGCAAAGGGCAGCAACTCTTGCGTTTGCACAGATGCTGATTGCTCAATTGCTCGTTTAATACTATTTCTTAACTTATCAATTCCTTCTTGAGATACCTGATTATCATCTGAAATGTATTGAGTTAGGCGCAACTCCTCTTTGTAGTTAAAGGTTGGATTTGGCCGAGCACCAGGGGATGTGTCTACGACTTGTAAGTGCACAGTATTTGAGCCAACATCTAAGACTCCAAGGCGCATATGGGCAACCTACTAGATTTCATTGCTAAATCCTTGCGGGCAAGATGGTGATTTATTCATGGCATAATTACGCCTCACACCACGCCTCTCTAGCTCAGTGGTAGAGCAGCCGCCTTGTAAGCGGCAGGTCGTCAGTTCAATCCTGACGGGGGGCTCCAGTAACACCTACTTATTATTTCTAATTAATCAAAGTAGAGTTTAATTATGAAATCCGCCGATTTTGATGTGGTGGTAATTGGTTCAGGTTTTGGTGGCTCAGTTGCAGCACTTCGCCTAAGCGAAAAAGGTTACAAAGTTGCAGTCCTAGAAGCAGGGCAGAAGATTTTCAGATAAAGATTTCCCAAAAACCTCTTGGCGATTAAGCAGATTTTTATTTATGCCCAGACTTGGTCTGCGCGGTATTCAACGAATTCATGTATTACCTGATGTTTTAGTTTTAGCTGGAGCTGGTGTTGGTGGCGGCTCATTAGTTTATGCAAATACTTTATATAAACCACCCGCCTCCTACTTTGCTGATAAACAATGGAAACATATAACTGATTGGGATAGTGAGTTATCTCCTTGGTATGACCAAGCATCTCGAATGTTAGGGGTGGCAGAAAACCCATACTTTTCACCCTCTGATAAAGCGATGAAGCAGGTGGCAGATCAAATGGGAGTTGGCCACACCTTCAAACTTGCTCCACTTGGTGTTTATTTTGGAGATGGCGCAGGAGTTAAATCTAAGGATCCATTTTTTGGTGGCGTAGGACCAGAGCGTGATGGTTGTTTGCAATGTGGCAGCTGCATGACAGGTTGCAGGCACAATGCCAAAAATACCTTGCCAAAAAATTACTTAGGTTTGGCTGAAAAAAATGGGGTTAAGGTTTTTCCGGAACACACTGTGATTAAAACGCAAGCATTATCTGATGGAAGTTGGAAGGTAACAGCGCGTAAAAGCTCTGCCTGGTTTGGTGGCAAGCGCATCTTTACCGCATCCCAGGTTGTTGTAGCTGCTGGCACCTATAACACCCAAAAATTATTACATAAGATGAAAAATGAGGGCCAACTACCAAAGATCTCTGATCAATTAGGAAAGTTATCTAGAACCAATAGTGAGGCATTAACTGGCAGCATCATGCCTAAGGGTGGAACTGATTTTAGTAAGGGCTCTGCCATCACCTCATCCTTCTTCCCAGATGATCACACCCATGTTGAGCCAGTTAGATATGGCAAAGGCAGTAACTTCATGGGATTACTACAAACGGTAATGACAGATGGCACAAATATTAAAGATCGTCGCAAGCAGTGGCTGCGCCAAGTTGTAACCAAGCCATCACTGGTCTTAAAGATATTAGATGTTAGAAAGTGGAGTGAGCGCACAGTAGTTGCATTAATTATGCAAAATGTTGATTCTGCTATCTCAGTAAGAGGTAAGAAAGGTTTATTTGGTTTTAGATTAACCTCAAAAAATGATTCCTTAACACCTAATGCCACATACATACCAGCAGCTAATGAGGTGGCTAGGCGGATTGCTGAAAACAATGGCGGCATTGCTGGTGGACATATTGGCGATTTAGTAAACGCGCCATTTACCGCCCACTTTGTTGGCGGCTGTGTAATTGGAGATTCAGTAAGTAATGGCGTGATTGATCCATACCATCGCCTATTTAACTACCCAACAATGCATGTAGTTGATGGCGCATCAGTTACTGCCAATCTTGGCGTGAACCCATCATTAACAATTACTGCTCAAGCAGAACGTGCATTTTCTATGTGGCCAAATAAGGGTGAGGCAGATCCTCGCCCTGCGCAAAACTCACCATATAAAAGAATTGATCCAGTTATGCCAAACCAACCATTTGTGCCAAAGGGCGCAGTTGGAGAATTAAGAGTTTCTTAAGATCTTCTCTTGCTGCTTGGCCCGTCTATTTGGGCTCCTAGTAATTGGAAAATCCTGTGATTTATAAAAATCTTTAATTACTGCGTGCATTAATTTACTTTTTTCCTTAACTAAATTATGAGATGCCCCTGGTATTACAGCCAACCTGCCATTAGGAATCGCTTCATACATCTGCCAAGTCATCTGTGAATTAAATGGTTCATCATCCCCAGCTAATATCAACACTGGACATTTAATCTTTTTTAATTGGGAAAGCTTTAACTTCGGCTCAGTTGCCCAAACTTTAAAAGCTTTTGCCTTAATCTCAAGTAAAAGTTTTGGATCCTGCCCGGTCATTTTTACAAAATTATCTGCCTCTTCTTCACTTGCCTCCACCGTATTTAAATCAAAGGATAAGCCGGCATCATGAGTGTAGTTGGCGCCAATTGCCACCAATGATTTAACTAGTTTTGGATACCTTAAAGCTGTGATCAATCCAATATTGCCACCATCACTCCAGCCGATGATATGAGCTGGTTTTTTAACTACAGTCTTTAAGTATTTAACTAACTCATCAACTTGAAAATCAAAGTGCATATAACCTTTGCGAACCTTTGTGTAACCATGGGCAGTGCGATCATAAGCAAATGGCTCATGAGTTTTACTTACCGCCGGCAGTATGTATTTTTCCCACTTTGCAGTGTGGCTAAGCCCGCCATGAAGTAATACAACTGGCTCACCATTTTTTGCCCACTTAAGACACCAAAGATCATGCCCGCCAACTTTTATAAACTTTTTATAGACCGGCTTAGCCATTTATTTATTGCGAATCCATAATATGACGATTGCCGCGATCAAAAGTTAAGTAATTCCAGGTCCAATCAGCCATTGTGCCGATTTTGTTTCGCCCACCAAGTAGATAAAACAGGTGAAGCCAGAGCCATACCAACCAGGCAAGTGGGCCAGCTAATTTAAACCATCTAACCTGAACCACCGCTTTATTTCTACCAATAGTCGCCATAGAGCCTTTATCTAAATATTTAAAATGCTCTAACTTCTTATTTTGAGAAATTCTCTTGATTTGTTTTGCAATAAATTTTCCTTGTTGAATTGCTACTGGTGCAACCATTGGAAGAGGTGATCCATCCTTACCTTTAGCCCCTGCGATATCACCTAATGCCCAAAGGTATGGATAATTTTTTACCTGCATTGTTGGCTCAACTGCCACCCGATTTGCCTCAATTGGTAAATTTAAATCCTTCATCGCATCGGCGCCCTTAACACCTGCAGCCCAGATAGTTACCTCAGATTGCAAGGTGGTGCCATCCTTTAGAAAAATCTTGCGATGTGCTACCTCTTTAACCGCGGTATTTAATAAAACCTTAACACCAAGCTTTTCTAAATCCTTTTTAGTTCGTGCAGATAGGGATGGTGCAAATGGCGGCAGCAATCTTGGGCCGGCTTCAATTAATGTCACATTAATATTTTTAGCAACTTGAGCTTGATCAGATTTTAGCGGCCCGCGAATTAACTCTGCGATTGCACCTGCCATCTCAACTCCAGTCGGGCCACCACCAATTACTGTGACAGAAAACTTTGTGTCATCTTCAAATCGACAAAGATCTTCAAACCTTCGCATAATCTCAGCCCTAATTGTTAACGCCTCAGAAACGGATTTCATGCCAAGGGTGAACTCCTTAACCCCTGGAATACCAAAATCAGCTGTGACTGAACCAAGAGCCACAATTAAATGATCAAATTTTAAAATCTCACTGCTATCAAGCTTTACCTCTTTGTTTCGGTGATCAATGTTTATTGGTGAGGCCATACGAAACTTAACCTTAGTTTTTCTAAGCGCCCCTCTTATTGGATAGGCAACATGATCTGCAGCAAGGCCAGCTGTTGAGACCTGATACAAAAGGGGTAAGAAGGTTTGGTAGTTATGACGATCAACCACTGTGACATCGGCGTCTTTATAGAGGGCGCGAGCAGCAGCTAAGCCACCAAAACCGCCACCTAAAATCACTACCTTTGGTCTATTCATTGAATTAAGTCTACTGTTTTAACCATGGAAACCGCGCGAAGAATTCTAGTTACCGGAGCATCTGGCTATGTTGGTGGTCGGTTAGTTACTGCTTTGCTAGAAGATAACGCAAAGATTCGAGTATTTGTTAGAGATCGCAATAAAGCTCAAAGTCACTCTTGGGCCTCCCAAGTAGAGATTGCAGTTGGAAATGCATCTGATTATCAATCAACGGTAAATGCATTAAAAGATGTTCATACCGCTTTTTATTTACTGCACTCAATTAACTTAGGTCCAAACTTTGACAAGATTGAATCTGAAATGGCGCGAAACTTTGCAAAAGCAGCGCAAGAGTGTGGCGTTAAACAAATTATTTACTTAGGTGGAATCAACAATGATGCTAAAACCTCCAAGCATCTATCCTCTAGAGCAAATACTGGAAAAGAGTTAGCCACAACATCTGTGCCAGTAATTGAATTACGAGCTGGAATTATTATTGGCTCAGGCTCTGCTTCCTTTGAGATGTTGCGTCATTTAACTCATCGCTTGCCAGTAATGACCACACCTAAATGGGTAATGAATAAAACTCATCCAATCGCGATTAGAGATGTACTTTGGTATCTAAGAAAAACAGCAACGCTAGAAAAACCAGTTGCAGGTATTTTGATATTGGTGGCCCTGAAGTTTTGTCATACGCAGATATGATGCAAAAGTTTGCCAAATTATCTGGCCTAAGAAGACGTTTAATTATTAGAGTGCCAGTGCTCACTCCAAAACTTTCTAGCCTTTGGATTGGTTTTGTTACCCCAGTACCAACCTCACTTGCTCGGCCCTTAGTTGGCTCTCTTATTAGCGAGGTAGTTGCAGATCCATACAAATCAATTGATCAAATAATTCCAAAACCAAAAGAGGGTTTAATTGATGTTGAAGGTGCAATCTCACTAGCTCTTAGCCATGTTTCAAGTAATACAGTGAAAACAAGATGGTCAGATGCCACATCCCAAACTGCGCCATGGCAAAAAGCTCAAAGTGATCCAGAGTGGGCAGGTGAGGCTTTATATAAAGATACTCGCGTAAGAATTACCGATGCCAGTATGGAAAATCTTTGGGTAGCAATTGAAGAGATTGGTGGCGATAACGGTTGGTATGGCGCTGATTTTCTTTGGTATATGCGCGGTGTGATGGATCGAATGATTGGTGGCGTAGGACTAAGAAGAGGAAGAAGAGATCCAATACATTTGCGAGTAGGAGACTCATTAGATTTTTGGCGAGTTGAATCTTTAATTCCAGGGCAGTCATTAAAACTTTATGCCGAGATGATTTTGCCAGGCAAAGCTTGGCTTGAGTTTAGAATTAAAAAATTACCAAATGGACAAAGTGAAGTTACGCAAGAGGCCTCATTCTCACCCCGTGGTTTAGGCGGCCAGTTGTATTGGTATGCAGTGTTGCCACTTCACACATTTGTTTTTCCAACAATGATTAGAAACTTAATTCGCAGTGCCAACCGGAAAGATTACGCAGCGCGCAATGCATGAGTTCACCCCTGAGGTTGAGGCATTAGCTAAGGAAATACTGGATTACTCACTGATTCGCCTGCGAACAGATCCACCACTTGATGGTCCAAAAACTGCGCAGGAGTTATATGAGTTAGCTGGTAACACCATTACTGCCAAAGGTTTAGGCGGACATGAAGCGCTTAAATTATTTAAAGAGGTATTAGCAACAGCTTGTATTTCAACAGATCACCCACGTTACTTAGCATTTATTCCATCTGCTCCTAGTGAGTATGCAAACCTTTTTGATTTAGTAGTTGGTGCAAGCGCACTTTATGGCGGCTCTTGGCTAGAGGGAGCTGGCGCAGTATTTGCTGAAAACCAAGCACTTAAATGGATCTCAGATTTAGCTGGGATGCCAGCAACTGCAGGTGGTGTATTTGTGCAGGGCGGAACAATTGGAAATTTATCAGCCTTAGTCACCGCCCGAAATACTTTTAGAGCAAAGAGAAAAGATGTAACTAGGTGGGTACTGGCAGCAAGTGCTGACTCACACTCATCAATTAAATCTGCCGCCCAAGTTATGGATGTTGAAATTTTATTAATTAAGCCAGATAAGGATGGCGCTTTGCAAGGAGATGCTTGCGCGCAAGTTATTGATAAGTACCACAGTGAAAATCCGGGGCATCAAGTATTCGCACTAGTTGCTACCGCTGGAACAACAAACCTTGGAATTATTGATAACTTGGCATCTGTTTCAGCATGCGCAAAGGAGAGAGGAATTTGGTTTCATGTTGATGGTGCTTATGGATTAGCCGCACTATGTGCGCCATCTGTTCGGCCATTATTTAACGGAATTGAATTAGCCGACTCATTTATTGTTGATCCACATAAATGGCTCTTTCGCGCCATTTGATGCTTGCGCGCTTATCTATCGCAATCCAAAGTTAGCAAAGCGAGCGCACCTACAAAAGGCTGCCTACCTTGAAACCTTAGATGAAGATGATGAGTGGAATCCATCAGATTATGCAATTCATTTAACACGACGAGCCAGAGGATTACCATTTTGGTTTTCACTTGCTGCCCATGGCACAGATGAGTATGCAAAAGCAATGGAGCGCACCATGGATGTTGCCAAAGATGCAGCCGAGCAGGTGCGCAATCATCCAAATTTAAAGTTAGTAATTGAACCATCACTTTCTATTGTGGCATTTGAAAGAGTTGGCTGGAGCAGTGATGATTATGAAAAGTGGAGTGATAAATTATTAGCTGATCAAATTGGTTTTGTTACACCATCAGCTCATAAGGGTAAGCCGATATTACGGTTTGCAATTGTTAACCCTTGGACTAATGAGGGTGATATCGCAGCAATTCTCGCCACGCTCTAAGTAGAAAACCCCACATTTGTCAGTGCAATCTTTTAAGATATCCCCATGTCTGAATTTTCTATGCCCCTTAATGATGCAGGCTCATCTGGATTATCAGAGCTTGAACTTAAGATGTTGGAGTTTGAGCGCTCCTGGTGGCGTCATGCCGGGGCGAAGGAGAGTTCAATCAAAGAGTTATTTAATTTAACCCCACCTGCTTATTATCAAATGCTAAATAACTTAATTGATAAAGAGGCTGCATTAATGGCAGAGCCTTTATTAGTTAAGCGCCTATTAAGAGTTCGCCAGCAGCGCACCGCTGCCCGCAGCAGCAGCAAACTCGGCTTCACCCTCTAACACCCTGCCCAAGCACAAAGCCTCAAAGCCCTTTAGGCTGATTTGGCGCATCTGGAATAAATCCTCTAGATTTGGCTTTAGCACTCTAGAGGTGTGAGTGATAAAAACACCCAAGCAAGGCTTAAGTAAAAAAATAGAAGGAGATACAAAAATGGCAAAGATGATTGCCTTCAACGAAGAGGCTCGTCGCGGTTTAGAGCGCGGCATGAATGTATTAGCTGATGCGGTCAAGGTGACCCTTGGGCCCCGTGGTCGAAACGTTGTGCTTGAGAAAAAATGGGGAGCACCAACAATTACCAATGATGGTGTTTCAATTGCTAAAGAGATTGAACTAGATGATCCATGGGAAAAAATTGGCGCAGATCTTGTTAAAGAGGTTGCAAAGAAGACTGATGATGTTGCCGGAGATGGCACCACAACTGCAACTGTTCTTGCTCAAGCAATGGTGAGAGAAGGATTGCGAAATGTGGCAGCTGGATCTAATCCAATGTCATTAAAGCGTGGAATTGAAAAGGCAGTGGAAGCGATCTCAGATGAATTACTTAAGATGGCAAAGCCAGTTGAGACTAAAGAGCAGATCTCAGCAACTGCATCCATCTCAGCAGCCGACACCACAATTGGAAACATGATCGCAGAGGCGATGGATAAGGTTGGTAAAGAGGGTGTAATTACTGTTGAAGAGAGCAATACCTTTGGGCTTGAGTTAGAGCTAACTGAGGGTATGCGATTTGATAAGGGTTATATCTCAGCCTACTTTGTAACTGATACCGATCGCATGGAAACAGTTATGGAAGATGCTTACATCTTGATCGCAAACTCAAAGATTACAAATATCAAAGATCTTGTTCCAGTACTTGAAAAGGTAATGCAAACTGGCAAGCCGCTGGTGATTATTGCTGAAGATGTTGAGGGTGAAGCACTTTCAACCTTGGTAGTAAATAAGATTCGTGGCACATTTAAATCAGTTGCAGTCAAAGCACCTGGCTTTGGTGATCGCCGCAAAGCAATGTTGCAAGATATTGCGATTTTAACTGGTGCAACAGTTATCTCTGAAGAGGTTGGTCTAAAGCTGGATCAAACAACTTTGGAGCTACTTGGAACTGCCCGCAAGGTTGTAATTGCAAAAGAGGAGACCACAATTGTTGAAGGTGGCGGAGATGCTGAGCAGATCAAGGGCCGGGTTAATCAAATCCGTGCTGAGATCGAAAAGAGTGACTCTGATTATGACCGCGAGAAACTACAAGAGCGCTTAGCAAAACTTGCTGGCGGTGTTGCAGTTATCAAGGCCGGAGCTGCCACGGAGGTTGAGTTAAAAGAGCGCAAGCACCGAATTGAAGATGCAGTTCGTAATGCTAAAGCTGCAGTGGAGGAGGGCATTGTTGCCGGCGGCGGCGTTGCACTCCTGCAAGCAGCCAAGGTTGCCTTTTCTAAATTGAAGTTAACTGGAGATGAAGCAACTGGTGGAAAGATTGTTGAGTACGCAGTTGAATCACCACTTAAGCAGATTGCAATTAACGCCGGCCTTGAAGGTGGCGTAATTGTTGAAAAGGTTCGTGGACTTGAAACTGGTTTTGGCTTAAATGCTGCAACTGGTGAGTATGTGGACATGATCAAGAGCGGAATTATTGATCCTGCAAAGGTAACAAGATCAGCATTACAAAATGCTGCATCAATTGCCGCCCTCTTCTTAACAACCGAGGCAGTTATTGCAGATAAGCCAGAGCCAAAGGCAGCAGCACCAATGCCTGGTGGCGATGGCGGCGGAATGGATTTTTAAAAATATCCATTAGTAATTACAAAAAGCCCCCGCATAAAAACGGGGGCTTTTTCATTTTAATCATAAGCAGATTACAATCTACTTATGGCAAAGAAGAAATCATTATTTAAAAAGCTCCGTAAAAACGAGAGCTCACTGGTGGCAGAGCCAGAGGCACCAGTTGATGATTCAATCCTTGAATCGATTAGCCAACCAAAGGTTGA
This sequence comes from Candidatus Planktophila sp., assembly GCA_003569185.1. Taxonomy (GTDB): domain Bacteria; phylum Actinomycetota; class Actinomycetes; order Nanopelagicales; family Nanopelagicaceae; genus Nanopelagicus. The sequence goes on from BGOJ01000001.1 coordinate 20,249, forward strand.
AGAGGTAGTTCGGCCTGCAATTGTTAGAAAACCTTATATTGCACCGGAGAAAACCTATCCAGCAAAGATTGATGTTGAAGTAAATAAGAATGACATTTTTGGTGCATTAAGTATTGCCAAGCAAGCAGTTATTGAAGATGCTGGCAAGAGTGAGTATGTCGGTGAGTTTTACTCAATTGATTCAGATGAAGAAAGAGTTGCCACCTATCTATTTCACGCAAAACTTCCAGGTTATTCAGGTTGGATGTGGGCGGTAACAGTTGCAAAGGTTGATGATAAATCTCCTGCAACAATCTGTGATGTAGTTTTACTACCAGGTGCTAAATCATTGCTAGCGCCAAATTGGGTTCCATACTCACAAAGAATTCAACCAGGTGATTTAGGAATTGGCGATGTTGTACCAACCTCACCAGATGATGAACGGTTAACTCAAAGTTATGCAGCCCTTCCTGGGGAGGAAGAGTTAGATATTGCGCAATTATTTGAGTTTGGTTTAAGCAGAGCTAGAGTTTTATCAATTGTTGGTCGAGATGCAGCCAGTAAGAGATGGTATGAAGGAGATCGCGGACCTCGTGCTCCAATTGCGCAATCTGCTCCTAAGCCTTGTTCATCTTGCGGATTTTTTATTCCAATTGCCGGATCCCTTCGAAGTGCATTTGGAGTTTGCTCCAATGCGATTTCACCTGAGGATGCCCGGGTAGTTTCCGTTGATCATGGCTGCGGCGCGCACTCTGAGGCGCTAATTAAGGCTGAATAATCGGCTAACGCCGAGTGCATTACTTGGGTTAAACTATGCACCTGCCCATCTAGAGATGGCCTAAACGAATACTAAAAATTGAAGGGAGATACCAATGCCTACTGGTCGAGTTAAATGGTTTAGTTTAGAAAAAGGTTTTGGATTTATTTCCAATGATGAAGGTGAAGATGTTTACCTTGCCGCTGCGGCATTGCCGGAGGGTGTAACAACTGTAAAGCCTGGTACAAAATTAGATTTCTCAATTGCAGATGGTCGTCGTGGACCACAAGCACTTTCTGTTTCAATTGTTGAAGCACCACCAACTATGGCAACTGGTTCTCGTGGTAAAAATGATGATTTAGCAGCAATGATTGAAGATACGATCAAAATTTTAGATCGCTTTGGTAATGGTTTGCGTAGTGGCAAAAGCTCATCTGCTGCAGATGGTGAGCGATTAGCTAAAGTTTTGCGCGGTATTGCCTCCCAGATTGATGGGAATTAAAGCGCACCTTTTCGACCACGCTTGATGGTGTAACGAAGTCCCATTGCGCCAAATGCTGCGCCAATTACGCATATCCACAAGACATTAGTATCCGCGTTCATCACAATCGCAAATACAAACGCGATTATCCAAAGCACAATGCCTAAGGCAATTACAAAGATTGCTTCCTTCATTTTTCTCCTAGAGTCCACTAAGTAAAACCATGGTAACCATGCCAACTAAAATTGCAATTGTGATCCGGCGTCGAAACTTTGCGCTCATCATTTTGCAAGCCTTTCAACTACATACTCAATAGAGCTGGTGAGTGCATCAATATCTGCTGGCTCAACTGCTGGGAACATTCCAATTCGAAGTTGGTTTTTACCTAATTTACGATATGGATCTGTGTCCACAATGCCATTAGCACGCAATACCTTTGCGATCTCAAGTGCGTCAATGCTTTCATCAAAATTGATTGTGCCAACTACCTTTGATCGCATTGCTGGGTCGGTAACAAATGGTGTGGTGTAGCTAGTTTTTTCAGCCCATGAGTACAAACGATTTGATGAATCTTCACTGCGGCCGGATGCAAACTTTAAGCCACCATTTGAATTCATCCAATTGAGTTGCTCTGCCAATAAAATTATGGTGGCAAGAGCAGGAGTGTTATAAGTTTGATCAAGACGAGAGTTTTCAATTGCAATTGAAAGATCAAAAAATGCTGGCACCCACCGCCCACTTGCCTTAATTTTTTCAACCCGAGCAATTGCTGCTGGGCTCATAATCGCAATCCATAAACCACCATCGGAGGCAAATGATTTTTGCGGCGCGAAGTAGTAGCAATCAGATTGTGAAATATCTAAATCAAGGCCACCAGCAGCACTTGTGGCATCAACTAACACCAAACTGCCTGCAGAGCCAGCTGGACGAATGATTGGCATCATTACCCCAGTACTAGTTTCATTATGAGTTAAGGCGTAGGTATCGATATCTGCTGAAACTTTTGGCAGTGGATGTGAGCCTGGCTCAGTTTTAATTACCTCCGGATCACCAATCATTGGCGCCTCTTTTGCAGCAGCAGCAAACTTAGATGAGAACTCACCAAAGACTAGGTGCTGAGATTTGTTTTCAATTAAGGCAAAGGTTGCAATATCCCAAAAAGCAGTTGATCCACCATTGCCAATAATTACTTCATAACCATCAGGAAGAGAAAATAAAGATTTAAGCCCACTTCTTACTGCACCAACTACCTCTTTAACAGGTTTTTGGCGATGGCTTGTTCCTAAAACTTTTCCATAGTTGCTTGCTAAGTTTGCAATGGATACTGGCAAAATTTTCGACGGCCCACAACCAAATCTGCCATCAGATGGTTTTATATTTTCTGGGATCTTAATTTCACTCATTGGTAGATATTAGGGGTTAAGCCGTTTAATCTGCCAATTATTATTATCATCCCTCACATATCGGATGCGATCATGCAGCCTTGAGTATCTACCCTGCCAAAACTCAATAGATTTTGGTGTTACTAAGTACCCACCCCAATGATCTGGCATTGGAATGCTGACTCCTTCTGGCCACTTCTTCTCAAACTCAGAAAAATTCTTCTCCAGTTCTGCTCTGGAAGAAAGCTCACTAGATTGCGCACTTGCCCAAGCACCAATCTGTGAACCACGAGGCCTAGTTGCAAAGTATTTTTCTGACTCCGCCTTTGAAATCTTTGAAGCTATCCCAATCACAATTACCTGTCGCTCAAGTGGATACCAAGGAAAAACTAAGCTGACCTGATTATTTTTTGCAATCTGCTCTGCTTTTCTTGATTGATAATTAGAAAAAAAAGTGAAGCCAGTAGCAGTTAGATCTTTTAGTAGCACGGTGCGACTTGTTGGTTGATCATTTACCGTAGTTGAAAGCACCATTGCATTTGCCTCCACCACAATCTCATTGCTCACTGCATCCTTAAGCCAGGAATCAAATAAGACAAGTGGATCTGCTGGCAGATTGGCTTCTACTAAACCGACTTCGCCATACTGCCGGCGCATCGCTGCGATATCTTCACGATTGGTCATGGCTGTATCCAACCTCACTTTAGATCTCATTTGGTGCATTAGCGCCGAAGTAGCAGAATAGGCGCATAACCAGATAGCAAAGGAGCACTCAAAGTGAGCGATGACTTCAAGCCCGGCCTAGAAGGTGTAATCGCATTTGAGTCCAAGATTGCCGAGCCCGATAAAGAGGGCAGCGCGCTTAGATATCGCGGCGTTGATATTGAAGATTTAGTTGGTCGAGTTACCTTTGGAAATGTTTGGGGTTTATTAGTTGATGATGAATTTAATCCAGGACTTCCACCCGCTGAACCATTCTTAATTCCAGTACATACTGGTGATGTACGAGTGGATGTGCAATCTGCAATTGCCATGCTTACGCCAGCTTGGGGATTAAAGCCACTACTTAGATATTTCAGATGAAGAGGCGAGAAATAATTTAGCAAGAGTTTCAGTAATGGTTCTTTCTTATGTTGCCCAATCTGCCCGCGGCACAATCGCGCAAGCAATTCCACAATCAGAGATTGATAAAGCACACACAGTTGTTGAGCGAATGATGATTCGCTGGCGAGGTGAACCAGATCCAGTGCATGTGCGGGCAATTGATGCCTACTTTGTTTCAGCTGCTGAACATGGCATGAACGCCTCAACATTTACTGGCCGAGTTATTGCATCAACTGGAGCAGATGTTGCCGCCTCCATCTCTGGTGCGATTGGTGCGATGAGTGGACCATTACATGGTGGTGCTCCTGCTCGAGTATTAAGCATGATTGAAGCGGTTGAAAAGTCAGGAAATGCTGAAAGTTATGTGAAATCAATTTTGGATAAGGGTGAGCGATTGATGGGCTTTGGTCACCGGGTTTATCGCGCTGAAGATCCGCGCGCCCGCACATTGCGTAGAACTGCAAAAGAGTTAAATGCACCAAGGTATGAGGTTGCGCTCGCTCTTGAAAAAGCAGCGCTATCTGAATTAAAGCAACGTCAACCAGATCGAGTTTTAGAAACCAATGTTGAGTTTTGGGCAGCAATTGTTTTAGATTTCGCCCAAGTTCCAGCAAATCTATTTACTTCAATGTTTACTGCAGCCAGAACTGCCGGCTGGTCTGCACATATCCTGGAACAAAAGCGAACTGGTCGAATTATTCGTCCATCAGCTAGATATGTTGGACCAGGGCCAAGAAAGCCACAAGATGTTAAGGGTTGGGATGCTTCGGTGGAATCCCTACATAACTAAGCCTTTCTTAAATAACAATTTGTTATTTTGCCCCTTTTTACCTTAATTCACCCCGGCCAACTGTGGCTAAACAGGGTAAAAACTAGTTGAATTGAGTTGTTGTCTAAGAGGCAGCAAAATCCTAGGAGGATCATTTAATGCAAAAGAAATTAATTGCAAAGGGTTTGGCATCTACATTAGTACTTGCTCTAGTTGCAGGTCTAAACATAGTGCCAGCTCAAGCAGCAGATAAAGAGTTGGTTGTTTGGGCCGATGAAACTCGCGGACCTAACCTAACCAAAGTATTTGCAGCAAAAGGTGACTGGGTTTCCGGTTACAAAATTACTGTCAAATCTTTTTCAAGCTTTGATGCACTAAAGGATGCAGTAGATAAGGCAACTGATCTAACTGGTCCAGATATTATTGTTGGTGCAAATGACTGGGTGCCAACAGGCGCTAAAAATGGCAAACTTGCACCAATTACTTTGCCAGCATCTGTGAAAGCTAGATTCACAGCAAACAACTTCTTTGATCTTTCTTATAAAGGAAGTTTGTATGGCGTTCCACTTGATATTAATAACGTAGCCATGGTTTACAACGAAGAGTTGGTAAAGAATGCACCTAAAACTCTTGGTGAAATGGTTAACTATTACAAAGCTAACAAAGATAAAAAGAAATTAGCTGCAGGTCTATGTATTGCTGGCGGCGGAACTTCATGGGGTGCTCACTCAGTTCTATCAGCACTTGGTGGCGCTGCTTACCGAATGAAGAATGGCGCAGTTGATTCCTCAAAGGCACCAATCGATCCAGCCGACCTTGCAAAGAACATCAAGACTTATTTACTTGATGCAAATGGCAAGAGCAATGGTTTCTTCCCAGCTACTGATACTGGTTGCAAAGACAACTACCTTGACGGCAAAGTCCCATTCGCAATTATTGGAAACTGGGAGTGGCAGGACTATATGGGCCGTGGATTCCAGATGAACTTAATGCCAGTACCTGGCGTTAAAGCTGGATCCTATGGAACTATGTTTGGTTCTGTTAGCGGCGCAATGCTGACCTCATATGCTGCAAAGCGCGGTGTTGAGGCTGGAGCAAAAGATCTATTGATCAATTTCTTTGCTTCTACAGCAGGTGCAACTGCATATCAATCTATCGAGCTTCGTCCGCCTGCCGAAAAGGGTGCACAGTCAAAGGTTGAATTCACAGCGCAACAAAATTTCGGAAAGGCTGCAAGCAAGGCCGGAATTCCTCAGATCGGTGCAATTCTTAACGGAACCACCGGTTCAAAGAGTTACTGGGATCTGTTGCCAGCATTTTGGACAGCAGTACTTGTTAACGGCCGAGATCCATTAACCGAGGCAACAAAGATGAACAATTACTTTGTTAAGAACATAACCGCCGGCGTTAAGGATCTATAAGAAATAAGTTAAAGAAATAAATTGAACTGGTGGGCTGGATTAATTTCCACCCACCAGTTTTTTCAAGGCTCTACCTGCGCAGTTAAGAGGCTTACTTGTTAGAAAATATATTTCGCCACCTACCTAAGGTTTTAAAGTATGTTTTTCTAGCCTTAACCTTTTCAATTCTAGTGATGTTTATTCAAAGCGCATTTGCCAAAAAAGAGTATGAAATCGGGGCATTTTTATTGTTGGCAGTAATTGCAATTGCCATAACCTATTTAACGAATTTATCAATACCATTGAAGTTTTTCTTACCAGGAATTCTATTTTTATCAGCTTTTGTAATCGGGCCAATTCTTTACACCGTTGTTATGTCAACCTTTCAATATCAGACAGGTAATTACATCTCTAAATCACAAGCCATTGAGCGGGTACAGATGCTAGGTATTGCTCCGGATGAAGCAAATACCACATTTGATGTTGTGGTTGGCACATATAAAAATCAATTTGCCATTTTAGCCTCTGACTCACTCAATAAAAGATATCTAATCAGTACTACATCAGAAAGAATCGATTTAGCCTCAGACCTTTTAACAATTAATGAAAATGGAGTAGCAATAAAATCATCTGACTTTTCACCTGCCACCTCTGATGAAATTGCTGGATTGGATCGGCAAATTTCAACTACGCGATTTAAATATGATGGTGATTACTTCATTATGTTGGAAGGAAGCTCAGTGGGTGCAGTTGCCCGGCAGGTTTTAAACTACAAAGCAAGTGAAGATAAATTTATTAATTTAGTAGATGGTAGCCAGTTTGTTGATAATGGCAGGGGCAATTACGCCAATGCGGGTAATCCAGAGGATATTTTGCAACCGGGTTGGCGATCACCTATTTGGTTCTCCCATTATCTTGATCTAGTTAAAGATGAAAGTGTTCGAAGTCCACTATTTACAGTTTTTATTTGGACAGTCATCTTTGCATTTTTAACTGTATTGACTCAGTTTGCACTCGGTTTATTAGTTGCAATTGCTATGAATAAACCAATCTGGGGAAGGAGAGTGTATAGATCTATTTTTATTCTTCCCTATGCGATGCCAAGCATCATGAGCATTTTAATTTGGGGTGGAATGTTTAATACAGAATTTGGGGCGATCAATGCGCTACTTGGCACAGATATTGCTTGGTTTCAAAATGCAACTTTTGCCAGAGTTGCAGTAATAATGGTTAATCTGTGGTTGGGTTTTCCGTATTTCTACTTAATTACAAGTGGAGCGATGCAAGCAATACCAAGTGAATTATCTGAGGCTGCTGCAATTGATGGAGCATCACCCAGACAAATTTTTGCCAGAATTACATTGCCATTGTTACTAAAAATTGTAACTCCACTTTTAATAGCCTCATTTGCATTTAACTTTAATAATTTCAATCTAATTTACTTACTTACCGGCGGTGGGCCACGAAATGAGCTAGATGGTCAAATTGCTGGAGCAACTGATATTTTGATTAGTTATACCTACAAGATCGCTTTTGGCTCTAATATTCAAGATCTTGGGCTCGCCAGTGCAATTTCGGTCATCATATTCATCATTATCGCCAGCATATCTCTTTATGGCGTTCGTAAATCTAAAGTATTGGATAGCTTCTCATGAGAAAGTGGCTAGCAGATAATTTATGGCGTCATGCAGTCGGAATTCTAGTTTCATTCTTTGCTCTGTTTCCACTTTATTTAGTAATCATTTCATCGATTAACCCAACCGGTAGTTTACAAGTTTCCTCCTTTATTCCAAAAGAATTCTCATTAAATAATTATCAGAAATTATTTAATGATCCCACAATTCCATATTTGGTTTGGATGAAAAATACTTTGTTAATCTCAGCAGCAGTTGCAATACTTTCAGTGATCATTGGTGCATCTTCTGCTTTTGCATTTAGTAGATTAAGGTTTAAAGGTAAGAGATTTGGCATTCAACTGCTCTTCCTGGTTCAAATGTTTCCTGCGATATTGGCCCTATCTGCTGTTTATGTGATTATGGAGCGGGTTTATAACTTTGCTCCGGGGTATGGACTCGGCACTCAGCCAGGTTTATTACTTGTGTATTTGGGTGGGGCAATGGGAGTTAATATCTGGCTCCTTAAGGGATTTGTTGACTCAATTCCAATTGAATTGGATGAAGCAGCCAAGGTTGATGGTGCAAGTGCTATGCAAACTTACTGGCAAATTTTCATACCGCTTGCTGCTCCAATTCTTGCAGTTGTGAGTTTGCTCAGTTTTATTGGCACATTTAATGAATTTATTCTGGCCAGACTTTTCTTAGTTGATATGAATAGTCGAACAATCGCCGTTGGATTGCAAGGTTTTATTGGCGGTCAGTACTCACAAAACTGGGGAGCATTTGCTGCTGGATCAATAATTGCTTCTGTTCCAATTGTGATTATTTTCTTGTCGTTGCAGAAATACATAATTAGTGGGTTAACCGCTGGCTCTGTTAAGGGTTAGTTTTTAGCCAAAAATCCAAAACCTCAGGAAGTTGCCTCGCCCATGCCCTTTCATTATGGCTTGCTCGATTAAAGACAACACTCTTAAAGTTTTTGTTCAGGCTCCAACCAGATTTAATCATCAACTGGTCTGCTAACTGTTGGCAATCCTCATATTTTGCATCTAGGCCAGATGTTCCTCTACTCATCCAAATTTTGTGCCCATCATCTATCGGTAATCTTCTTATTAAATCCTCTACCAGAGGCTGATTACCTAAAATCCAATGTGTTGAAAGTGCGAATACAGTTTTATACAAGTCAGGATATTTTATTAATCCATACAAACTCGCTAACCCACCCATACTGGCTCCGATCATTGCTGTCTTATCAGGCACTATTTGGTGACCAATCGCTTGAGTGATTACTGGAATTATTTGCTCAGCTATTTGTTTTTGATACTCATCTCCTCGTAGTTGATCAATCTCAACACGATTTTGAATAGGTATGTTTTCAAGTGCTGGCAGGACTCCTGATTCAAAGCTAAGTTTTGGCGTTAATTCTTTTGCTCTGCCATTTGGGTCAGACTTGCTGCTACTGTGGAAAACTCCAATAATTATTGGTGGAGGTAGTTGAGCAGTATTGAATACACGATTAGCAGTTTGCGCTAATTTCCATGTTGAGCGATAAGTTGCAGATCTATGGTCAAATATATTTTGGCCGTCATGGGCAATAATCAAATGTTGTGTTGGCTCTGCGGGAGCCCAAAAATCCACCCGGCGTTGGCCAAAGTAGGTGGTATTGACCATTCCCGGCACGCCGCGGAGTTGAAATTGTTTATTTATCTCCACAGAGGCACGATAGCGCAATGGCCAGCAGCTCAATTTTTTGGTTTCGCAGAGACCTTAGATTAAATGACAATCCTGCGCTATTGGCTGCGATGGCAGAGAGTGAAGCGATACTTCCAGTTTTTATCTTAGATCCTAAGTTAATTAAAACAGCTGGTAGTAAAAGACTGGCATACCTTGGCCAATCACTTCACCATCTTGATGATTCTCTTGGAAATAAACTGCATGTTATTGCGGGGGATCAGATAACTGTTTTAAAAGATTTAATGAGTAAAAATGATGCTAGTTCAGTACACATCTCAGCTGAGTATGAACCATATGGAGCTAAGCGTGATGAAAGTATTGAAGCATCTGGAATTAAGTTAATTAGAACTGGATCTCCATATGCTGTTGCACCAGGCAGAGTTAGAAAACCAAGTGATGACACCCCCTACCGGGTGTACACACCTTTTTATAAAGCGTGGTGTATTCATGGCTGGCGCAAACCAGCAGAATCACCTAAAAATATTAACGCGATTACGCCAAGTAAAGATGCTAGAGCATTTCCTGATTGGAAACTGCCCGACGGCACAAAAATTACTCCATCAGGTGAAGCAGCAGCACTAGAAAGATTTAAGTATTTTCAAAAAAATGGTTTAGATAATTACGATGAAGCGAGAAATCTCGCCGGGATTGATGGCACAAGTAAAATGAGTGCGCATCTAAAGTGGGGAGAAATCCACCCACGAACTTTGTTAGCACCCCTTGGCGAAAGTAAAGCCCATGATGTTTATCGCAAAGAGATTGCTTGGCGAGAGTTTTATGCAGATGTTTTGTTTCACAATCAACATACTGAAACTGATTACTACGCGCCACAATTTGCCAGCATGCGCTATGACCAACCAGGCGAAAAATTCAAAGCGTGGTGTGAGGGTAAAACTGGTTATCCATTTGTGGATGCTGCCATGCGCCAATTGCTAGTTGAAGGTTGGATGCATAATCGAACCCGAATGGTGGTTGCATCATTTTTAGTTAAAGATCTTCATCTTGAGTGGCAATTAGGGGAGAGATTTTTCCGTGAGCATTTAGTTGATTATGACGTGGCATCTAATGCTCATGGCTGGCAGTGGACAGCAGGTTGTGGCACAGATGCCTCTCCTTATTACCGAATCTTTAATCCAATTGAACAAGGAAAACGATTTGATGAAAATGGTGATTACGTTAGAAAGTATGTGCCAGAACTTGCTCATATTAAAGGTATTGAAATCCATGAGCCTTGGGAACATCCTGATGGCTATACCAAAGGTTATATGAAGCAAATTGTTGATCATAAAGTTGAAAGAGCTGAATCTCTGGCAAGGTTAGAAGAAATTAAAATTAATAAACCTGTTTATTCAAAGGATTAACATGAGTAAGCATGATGTTGTAATTATTGGCGGCGGGCACAATGGATTAGTTGCCGCCTGCTACTTGGCAAGGAACGGCAAAAAAGTATTAGTACTTGAAGCAAATAGTGAAATAGGTGGCGCATCAACATCTGAGTATGTTTTTGCAGGGTTAGAGGCAAAACTATCTAGATACTCATACCTTGTTTCATTACTACCAGATCAAATTATTAAAGAGCTTGGATTAAATTTTGAGTGTATTTCTCGAAAAATTTCCTCCTATACTCCTTATGAAAAAAACGGTAATGATGCTGGTCTACTGGTTAAAAGAGTTTGGGATGAAAGTAATGATCAATCCTTTAACCAATTAACTGGTTCAGATAGTGAAGCGCAAGCGTGGCAGCGCTTTTATGGTCAGGTAAGTAAATTTGCTCAGGTAATTGCGCCCACACTTCTTCAACCACTGCCAACCAAGAGTGAGATAAAAGCAAAGTTAAATGATGAATTAGTTTGGAAGATATTAATTGAACAATCTTTAGGCCAAAGTTTAGATCAATACTTCAAAGATGATTTAGTTAAAGGCGTGGTATTAACTGATGGATTAATTGGAACTTTTGCATCCGCCTATGAGATGCAGAGCAACATTTGTTTTCTCTACCACCTAATCGGAAACGGTACTGGTGAGTGGAAGGTGCCAAAAGGTGGAATGGGCGCTCTTATTTCAGAGCTTGCCCAAAAAGCGCACTCACTTGGTGTTGAAATTAAAGTTAACTCAAAAGTTAAATCTATTGATGCCCAAAGCACGCAGGTTGTTGCTGAGTTAGAAAATGGTGAAAAGTTTGCAGCTAGTTATTTGCTTTCAAATGCTGCCCCGCAAGTTCTAGCTCAATTATTGGGTAAAGAGCAGCCTAAATCTTTAGAAGGCTCTCAAGTTAAAATAAATATGTTGCTCAAAAAAATGCCTAAATTTAATTCCGGTATTGATGCCAAAGATGCCTTTGTTGGCACACTTCATATAAATGAAAGTTTTGCTCAACTAGAAAAGGCTTATAAGCAGGCAAACTCAGGTATTTTTCCGGATGAGCTGCCATTGGAAATGTATTGTCACTCCCTATCTGATAATTCAATACTTTCAGATGAGTTAAATCAAAAAGGGTTTCATACCTTAACAATTTTCGCTCTCCACACCCCAGCCAAATTATTTGATAAAGAGCCGGCAAAAACTAAGGAGTTAGCAAAACAAAGAGCTTTATCTGCTTTAAACCAATATCTAGTAGAGCCAATTGAAAGTTGCCTAGCAAATGATGTGAATGGTGATCTTTGTATTGAGGTTAAATCCCCGATCGATCTAGAGCATGAAATCTTCTTGCCACGTGGAAATATCTTCCACACAGATCTCTCTCTTCCATTTAAAGAGGATGGATCAGAAATTAAATGGGGAGTTGAGACAAATCATCCAAGAGTTTTCCTATGTGGAGCTGGTGCAATCAGAGGCGGTGGCGTAAGCGGCATTGCAGGACACAACGCCGCTATGGCAGTTTTAGAATTAAACTAAAAAGTTAGAGAACTGCCAAGGATCACTTTCGTCATACTTGCGATTATTCCAACCCTTAAACAAATCATTACGGAGCATTAGCGGATCCCAATCAGCCGCTGCTGAGTGGTAACCACCCCAGTATTTTTCAGCAAAGCCTAAAACTTCTCGCCAGGGTAGATCATCTGGAACTAGGTATCCAGAGTTTGGATTTGCCATCGCCCATGCAACTGCTGCATAAACTGCGCTAGCAACTTGAACAGTTGTGGCAGATTGTTTTGGAACTAATTTTCTCGAGTCGTGGATATTAAGAAGTGAACCAGTCCACCAAGATTTATATGGATGGCCCATTAGTAACACACCTAATCGATCATCACCATCAATGATCTCTTCATTCATAATTCTTTGATTTGGTGTTAACTCCCATTGGCGCATTTGCAGTTCATGCATAGAGGCAACCGCAGCATCAGTTGGGCAGTATGCATAGTGAACCGTTGGGCGGTAAACCGCTTTACTTCCATCCCAAACTGTTAAGTGATCACTGATTGTGAATGCCTCGCCATGGCGAATAACCATGCCTGTTGTTTCCATATTTGGCACCCATGATCTAACCCAGGTTGTAGCACCTGGTTGGGCAATACAAATCTGGTTTTTTGGACCTTCAGGATGTTGGTAAGCATTAACTGGCAATGTTTTTTCATGAGTTCCCCAACCCATTTCAGCTGGAGCAATTCCCTCTTCATAAAAACCTTCAACTGACCAGGTATTGACAAACTCATTAACCTGCTTTGGTTTATCAGAGATTTGGGTATCGCGTTCGGCAATATGAATTACCTTAACGCCTAGCTTTTGCGCAAGAGTTGGAAAATTCTCAGATGCTAATGCCTCTGCAACTCCACCACCTGCTTTGCCATCTTTAACTGCAGCGGTTGCAATATCAAATAAAGCTTTCTTAGTTAAATGTGAAACTAAACCAGGGTTTGCACCATGTTCAACAATTGCAGTTGGTCCTTTGCCACCCCAAGTGTCAGTTAGCTTTCTCAACTTCATATGGCGCCAATAAAGTGTGCGCTCAGTTGGATTACGGGTGGCACCAGCCGCGTACGGCTCCCACTCTTCAATTGAAGTGTTTAGGTAAATAACACCATGATCATGCGCCCAGCCAATAATTTCATTGGCATCAATATTCCAGGCTAGGTCCAATAGAAAATCACCAGCTGATAAGTATTTTGATAAGAATTGATCCATATTTTCGCGGGTCAACTGATCTTGAACATAAACTGCGCCCGCAGCGATTGCTTCAGACACTCGGCTTCGATTATCACGCATATCTGCAATCGTGATCTGTTTTGCATCTACTAGATGCTCAATTAAAAGTGGAAGAACACATTGTGAAACTGAACCTGCACCTAAAACCAGAACTCGATTTGAAAAGCGTGCTGCCAATTAGGACCTCCAAGAATCTTGCTAAAGGATTTAGCCAGTGAAGATTAACCTAAATTTTCAATATTGCTAATCCACATTTGGCTGCCAACGCCATTTCGCTTTGCGGCATACATCGCCAAATCTGCATGCCTTAGCAAATCAGTTGAATCACCTGCTTGATCAATGGGGGCAAAGCCAACGCTGACATTTACTTTGGCAGCTCCTGCTGGCAAGGAGATTGGATAACTCAAGGTTGCGCCAAGGGCTTGTGCTAGCTCATTTGCTTGGCCCTGATCAATTTGGGCAATCACACCAAACTCATCTCCACCAAGGCGGGCTAATTGGGCACCGCTTGGAATAACTCGGGAAAATCTCATGGCCACCTGTCTTAGAAGCTCATCTCCGGCTGCATGACCTAGCTCATCATTAATCTTTTTAAAGCCATCAAGATCTAATAAAAATATAAATCCGCTTTTAAGTTGGCTCAGGTGAAGTAGAAAATTTCGACGATTTGATAACCCAGTTAACTCATCAGTTCTAGCCAACACTCTTTCACTCACCGCTGTATTTGCCTCTTGCAGAGCAAAACTCATTCTAATAAAGGCTAGTGCGATCGTGATAAAGCCTGGAATTAAAATGAAGCTTGGAAAGTAACCAGGTTTAATTGCAGCAATTCCAAGCAAGGTACTACTAGCAATTAATGCAATTGTGGCGCTGACTGAAGAGATTTTTTCTGAGAATTTAGATTTCGGCGAGGAGTATGTAAGGGAGGTGGCAAGTAGTAGTAAGCCAAGTATCCAACCATCATCGGTGATTGAGCCAAATTCATATTTATCATTAATACTTGCCCAAATAAAAAACAGATCGGAAGAGGCAAAACTTAATAAACCTGTTGTTAATAAAAGTGATTGAAAGCTAAATGGGTTTAACAGGAAATAAACAGCAACCATAGCCACCAGTACTATGTCACCAACTGGATAAAGAATTGATAGAAATACTTGCCAACTATTTCCACTAAATGTGAGCATGGCAGGCTTTAAGAAAAATGCAGTCAAGACACTGGTAAAGCCCACAGCAATAATAATGGTATCTAAAAGTTCTAATGCTGAGATTGAAGGCTTTTGGGTAAAACTCCTAGAAACTGATAAGAAAACTAATGGATAGAAAATTGCATAACAAAAATCTGAAAAACTATTTGGTAGTTGAAGTTCAAAAAAAGAGTTCCAAGTAGAGAAAAATGAGCCCATACTCCAAATAAAGGCGGCAATTCCAAATGAGATCGCAGATACTCGATCAGTATGGGCTGGAGCACTCAGCGCGATAATGGCTGCAAATAAACCAATTAAATTAAACAAGATTAGATCAATTAAGAGATTATTCTCAGGAAATATCCACCTAGATACCAGATGCGTTAGAAGTAACACCCCTGCTATCCACTTAAGACCCAGAAAAGTAGGAAATACCTTCATAATCAATAGTAAAATAATGGACTGACCAAATAAATAGATCTGGGGACAAATAAGTGATCGCACTCTCAAGAAGACAGTTTATTTGTGGTGGAGCGGCTGTTGCGGCCCTTGCTACCACCCCTGCTATCGCAGCCTCTGGTATAAAAAATCTGCCTGGTGGGAAAACTGAGGTTTCATTAGCTGCCAATAAAGTTTTAGCTGATGTTGGTGGCGTTGTTGAATTGACCATAAAAAAATATGGAAAAATTGCATTAGTTCGAACCTCTAAAACAAGCAATGGATTTGCAGCATACAAATTAGCTTGCCCTCACGAGGGCGTTACTGTTGTTCAATCAAATGGCGGTTGGAAATGTCCTGGCCCTCGAGGTCATGGCGCAGAGTTTGGATTAAATGGTTCTCTAAAACTAGGTCCAGCTAATTCTCCTCTAAAACCTCTAAAAATTACTGCAACAAGTAAGGCTGTAACAATCGCATAAGAGCGATCATTACAGCCTTAAAGTTTTAAGAATTAGTACTTAGGATTGCACTTATCTTTAATTGTTGATCTAATCATTAACATCAAGCTGTAAGTATTTTTAAACTCAGCTAGTGCTGGATCAATTGAATCAACAACAGATTGGATTGCAGCCTTTCCACTTTCAAGTGCTGAAATCTTTGTTGCTAAGGCACTTGATAGATCATTGTATTTAACCTTTAGTGCAGCATTTGTGGTCTTAACTGCAGCTGAGGTTAATGCAGCAACCTGTGCATTTGCAGTGATAAGCACCGTTGCCGGTGCTGGCATCTGACCAATTTTTGAGTTGGCATTTGTTGGTTGATTTACAACCCAGAATTTAGTTGCACCAATATTTGCAGCCGTTGGCGCTTTATTGGTGCCAGTTTTAGTTGCTGAATAGTAAGTATTTGCGTAATAAACCACATCAGATTTCTTATAGGTAATCAAAGAGTTCCATGCGATCAAATCTCTCAGTGGTGCACCTACTGGTTCAATCTGAATTGCGCGGTTTGATTCAGAGGCACGTAGAGCATCAACTGCCTCTTTGTTACCAGCAACATAATCAGTATTTAACTCAATACAGCCATCCCAAACCCAGGTTAACTTTGTACTGCTATAAAAAGGATTTTTTGCACAGACATAATCATTTTTTCCAATTTTGGTTGTGGCACCTGCTGTTGTACATGAACCACCTGAGGTAGCTGCTTGTACAGGAGATGCAACTCCAAGAATTAAAAACCCGCTAAGGGCTAAAGCCGAGATCTTCTTTTTCACTATTTACTCCTTATGTAGGTATGGCCTTATTCTACTTGAGCAGTATTAAAGGTGTAGGTATGCGGCTGATATAAGCCAGTGAATTTGATGTGAAATCTAGGTTTTAGCGTTGTTTACGTCGAACATTAATTCCAGCCTTACGAACTATTGGCCGGGGAGCAATTCTGGCAATAGTACTAAGCAGCATGTACTGCCAACCTGGAATACAAATAACTTTACCTGCCTTGGCATACTTCCAAGATTTTTTAACTACATCATTTACATCAGTCCACATGTAATTTGGCAAGCCACCCATCTTCATCTTGCCGCGGGCATGAAACTCGGTTTTGGTAAAGCCTGGACACAAAGCAGAAACCTTAATGTTGGTATCTCTTAGTTCTGTGTGCAAATACTCTGTGAAAACTGTTAGGTAAGATTTTGCTGCGCTATAAGTTCCACCTGCAATAAAACTTGCCACACTTGAAACATTAACAATCACTCCCTTATTACGTTTAACCATTGCCGGAAGCACCGCGTGGGATAAACGCATCGGAGCGGTAACTAAAACATCCAGCAACTCTTGCTCGCGGTTTAAATCACTATCTAAAAAGCTGTCCTTAATTCCAAAACCAGCATTGTTTATCAAAACCTCAATAGGTTTAGCACTACTTGCCAATCGTTTCTCAACCTTTGCTAATTGAGCAGGTTTTGTTAAATCAGCCTTAATGCACTCAGTTTTAATCCCAAAACTTTTACTTAACTCTTTGGCAACTTTATTTAATCGAGGTAGATCTCTGGCAACTAAAACTAGATCAAAACCCTCTTTGGCCAGCAGATTGGCATAGGCAGCACCAATTCCAGCGGTTGCACCAGTAACTAGAGCGGTAGCCATTACTTAACAATTCCTGAAGCATCTTCATCGCGCATATGCCATGAAGTTCCATACTCTTCTAACAAATCTAAAAATGGCTTAGATTCAAACCACTCTGGACCATTAACACCTTGTGGCTTCCATACGCCATTATGAATTAGTTCTAATGCGATAACAGGATTGATTGCGGTTTGCCAGACAACAGCTTGATCACCAAACTCTTTCATGGACCAGGCGTTATCAACTACGTTGTAGATATAAACAGCTTTTGGATTTCCTTGCTTATCTAAACCTTTAACTAATGTGCCAGCACAGGTTTTACCTCGCATACGTTCACCAAGCGTGCCAGGATCTGGCAAAGATGCGGTAAGTAGATCTCTTGGTGAAACTGCAACGCCTTGCACTTCAACAGTTTCCTTACGATCCATACCGAGCATATTTATGGTCTTTAAAATAGTAATGAACTCAGCACCTAAGCCATATTTAAAGTTAACCTTTTTGGCATCAATTTTTTGTGGAATTAAAATAACCTCTTCGTGCTCAACATTTACGCACTCAACTGGTCCAATACCTTCTGGGAAATCAAATATCTCAAGCTCTGAAAATGGCGTAGTGGTATACCAACCGCGACCATCCTCCCAAACAATCGGTGGATTTAAACACTCTTCAATAGTGGTCCAGATTGAAAATGAGGGAGCGAAATCAAAGCCTTCAACTCTTAAGTTGGAACCATCCAAAATTGTGCAGGAATCAATCCGACTAAATAAATGCTCACTGGCATACTTTGCAAAAACATCACTCATGCCTGGCTCAACGCCCATACCGATTAAGGCAAAGATCTTTCGCTCATCCCAGTTAAAGTCACGAGCAAATTGTTCGTCTCCTAACTTCACACCAGTTTCGGTATATGGATAGTGCGGGTGTTTACGAGAAAGCGACATTGCCATATCTATGTAATTGGTATTTTCGATCTCACAAGCTAGAAAAATTGGCATAACAAATCGTGGATCTACCGCGTTAATCACAACATCGGGATCGGCCTTACGAATCAATTCGCGAACATCCTCAAGTTCAGCGGCATTAACCATGGCGGCGGAAAAACGAGGATCTTTAACGCGCGCTACAGCTTCTTCTGCACGAGAGAGTGTGCGGTCGGCAATCACCATAGATTCAATAAATGAACGTCGTGATGCGATATTAGCTATCGCCCTACCTACTCCACCGGCGCCTATAACGAGGGCCTTCATGATATTTAACTCCAAACGAATTATTGTTATTCTATCTCAGCGATAATTTAAAGACAAATTCACGCATGTTTTTGCAATTGTTTTCAATTATTAATGAATTAAATTAAGATTTGTAATTAATACAAATTTTAAATTAAAAATTAAATATTGTCCCCGTAGCTCAGTGGATAGAGCAACCGCCTCCTAAGCGGTAGGTCGCAGGTTCAACTCCCGCCGGGGACGCAATTAATTAATGATCTAAAGTAAAACGTTTCATAGCTTTTGGCGCCCACCAATTTCGTTCACCAAATAATCTCATCAGTGCTGGCACTAGTAATGCCCGCACCAAGGTTGCATCTAAAATAATTGCAAATGCCACACCAAAGCCAAGCATTTTTATCGAGGTAACACCGCTTAACATAAAAGAGGCAAAGACAATCGCTAATAAACCGGCTGCTGCGGTAATAATTCGTGCAGATCTTTGCAAGCCGGTTGCGACAGCTTCAATATTTGATCGACCAGCATCATGCTCCTCTTTGATTCGAGAAAGCAGGAATAGTTCGTAATCCATAGATAATCCGAAGGCAACAACTGCAACTAAAATTACCGATCCAGTATCAACTGCGCCAGTAACGGTGAAATCACCGACCAACCACTTCAAATGACCATCCACAAATATCCAAGTGATGGCACCTAAGGTGGCACTTAGCGAGAGAATATTTAAAATTACTGCTTTGATCGGCAAGATAATTGATCCAGTAAATACAAAGAGTAGAACTAAGACGCCGATTGCAATCCATAGCAGTGCCCATGGCATTGTTTTAGCAATTCCGATTTGGGTATCTGCATAATCAGCTGCAACGCCACCAACAAGTGTTTGGTCGGGTGCGTTAATCAGCCTTATTTTTTAATCAGTGCTTCTGCCTCAGGAGTTCTTGGACCCATCTCATGAATTGCTATAACTCGAACATCATTTCCAAGTATTTGCGGTTGCCCAACTCTGACTACACCATTAACCTTTGCAATCGAGGATGCATATTGAGTTATCTGGGTAATTTTTGTTGCACCACCCGGAATGATAATTTCAATTGGATTACCTTCTTGCCCAGGAAATCTTTCAGTAATTACTTGAGCTGCATAGGCTGCTGGATTATTAGCGGGTAGAACTCGTGAATCAACTTGTGAGAAAACTATGTTAGTAATTGGCGCAGCCAGCACTCCTAATACGATCAAACTTAAGGTAACAACAGAGATTGGTTTTGCCATTACAAAACGTGCCGTTTGCGCCCATCGACCATCCTCTTTAGGGGTTAACGCCGCTTTTCGAACTACTGCTTTATCAATTCGCTTACCAAGAATTGCAAGTAAGGCTGGCAATGCAATTAATGAACCAAGGACTGCCATGATTACAACTGTTACTCCGGCATAGCCAAATGATTTTAAGAACATTAGTGGAAAGAGCATTAAAGAGGCCAAGGTAATAACAATTGTTAGGCCAGAGTAAAAGACTGTCTTTCCTGCTGTGGCAACAGTTTTCTTAATTGCCTCATCAACTGATTTACCTGCATGTAGCTCTTCACGAAATCGATTAACAATTAATAACGAATAATCAATACCTAAGCCAAGGCCAAGACCTGTAATCAGGTTTAGAGCAAAAACACTGACGCCGGTAAAGAGGGTTAATAAATAGATAATTAACAAGGAGCCAAGAATTGCGGATACTCCAACTAATAGTGGCATTGCACTTGCAACTAACCCACCAAAAACAAAGACTAATAAAATAAAGGTCAACGGTATTGATATTGCTTCAGATAATTTCAAATCATCAGCAATTTTGGTATTAATTGCGTGAGCAAATACTCCAGTGCCGCTGGCATAGATTGTTAAATTCTCAAACTTGCCATCGTATTTATTTTGAATTCTTTTGCCAAGAGATTGCACCGTATCCCACTCGACATCTTCGCTATAGACAAACAAAAATGCAGATTTGGAATCAGAGCTCTTTAAAGATGGCGCACCACCTGCGCTCCAATAAGAAAGTGTTGAACCCACTCCTGGTTCAGATTTAAGAGCGGATTCAAGTTTTGCAGCAGTTGCAACAACTCCAGGATCAGTAAGCCCATCTTTTGTTTCAACAACTAGGACTACCGCTGGGTCCTTAACTTTGAATACATCTGTTAAATACTCAAAGGCCTTGCTTGAATCACTTTTTGGATCGTTGTAACCACCACTATCAAGTTTGCCGAAAACTGAGGATCCGATGACACCCGCAGACAAAATAGCGACTATGAATAATGAGAAAATAAGTTTTTTGCGGTTAACAATTAATGAGCCTAGTTTTACAAACATTTTCACCTATCCAGTAAGTTTTGATGTAAGCGGGTAGACTTATATTCTAATGAAGAATGATTCAAATCTAAAAAATGATCAGCCGAAGAAGGCTGGTGAAGTTAATCACGAACTACTTCCTAAAATAACCAATGATGAAATTGATTTAGAAATTGACCTTTATCGTGATGATGAAATTGCCAGGGATAAACCACCACACCACTAATTATTCTTTACTTTTTGTAACAGGCTTACTTTCTACTTTTGCAGCAGGCTTACTTTCAGCCTTTGTTGCTGGAGCTTCACTCTTAGAAGCTGGCGTACTTCTGGAATCGGTTTTATAGAAGCCGCTTCCCTTAAATACAACACCTACATTGTTATAAACCTTGCGAACTACGCCATTGCACTTTGGGCACTTTTCAATGGCTGCTTCAGTGAATGATTGAACCGCCTCAAAAGCATGCTCACACTCATTACACAGATATTCATAGGTTGGCATAGGAGTAATCTTAAGTGAGTGGCAAGATAAGGGCTAACTCAACTAAGGAGGCAATGTGATTAAGCGGATTTGCACACTTTTCACCGCACTTCTAATCACTTGTGCTGCTGCGCCTTCTTCTTGGGCAACCTCAATTGTTAGCACCTCACCAACTGCGGGATCTGTGTTAAGCATTTCACCAACTGCTGTAACAATTAAAGCCAATGCTGACTTATTAGATGGAGCAAATGAAATTACGGTAAGTGATTCAAAAGGAATCAGAGTTGATGATGGATCTATCCAGATTCAAGGTTCAGTATTGATGGTTGGCGTTAAGCCACTGACCATCTCAGGCCTGTATACAGTCGCATACACATTGATGGCAGTTGATCAGCCACCAGTTACTGGCACATTCACTTTTCTATACAACGCTCCAGCAGAAATGGCATTGCCTACTCCAACACCATCTGAAGAAGAAGTTCTTACAAACTCACCAAATCGGATTACCGATTTATTTGTGATTGCATTGATGATTTTTGCTTTCATCATGTTAATTTTCTTATCACGCTATGCCAAGCAAACCTTGAAAGCACCGGCACGGCCTAGAAAAGTAAAGAAGAGCTCAAGTACCAGCAAAAAATTCTTAAAGTAGTTTGGGCTCAAACTTGATTGAATTTCTCTCACCCCTCACCAAAGGCTTGATGCAATTAACTGGGGTATTAAGTATTGGTTTATTGATTGCAATAGCTTTTCTAGAGTTAGATAACAAGGGCAAAGTTACTAATTTTGCTTTAGTAAAAAAGGCTAAAAGATTAATCTCATTATGGCTAACCACAACTGTTGTATATATTTTAGTTCAAATCGCATACTTACTAGATCAACCAATAACAGCATCCTTTGATTTAACAGTTATTAGGTCTTATTTAACCCAGACCTCAATTGGTAAGAGTTATTTAATTCAGATCATTGGAATATTAGTTTTATTGGTTATCTCATTTAAGAAGGTTATTTCAACCTATCTTGCCTTGCTAATTTCCCTAATTGCTATAAGTGCCTCAATTTTTCAAAGCCACGGTTCAACCTCAGGCCATCATGGATTGGCTATTGGAGCCCTCGTTATCCATGTGATTGCTTTAAGTTTTTGGGTAGGCGGATTATTTGGTTTAACGCAGTTAGGTAAAGAGCATAAGTTAATTGCACTGCCTAGATTTAGTGCGATTGCATTATGGAGTGCGATTGCTGTGGCACTTACGGGTGCTGCTACAGCTTGGACCAGATTAGATTCAATTTCAGCTTGGCAAAGTAAGTATGGCGCAATTACTTTACTGAAAATATTCTTAACTATAACTCTAATTGGATTTGGTGCGTTACATCGAAGGTGGATAATCAAATCTGATTTCCCATCTGTATTTAGATTAATCACAGCTGAGATTGTGGTTATGTTCTCAACAGTTTTTGTTGGCAGTTGGTTGTCAACCGTTAACCCACCAGAGCGTGAAGTAGTCTCCTCGCCAGCATTACTTATAACTGGACTTGAAATGCCAGAGCCACCAACAATTTCTCGAGTTTTACTTGCATATGACGCGGATGGATTAATGCTTGGCCTATTAATACTTGCAGTTGCTCTTTATATAAAAGGTGTAATAATTTTAAGTAGACGTGGTGATAAGTGGCCAGTAGGGCGAACAATTGCATTTGCTTTAGGAATATCAGCGATTGATTTTGCAACTAGTGGAGGCTTAGGAGTTTATTCACGGTTTGCATTTTCAAATCACATGTTGTCACATATGGTGCTTGGCATGATTGCACCGATAGGAATTGTGCTGGGGGCGCCAATAACTTTAGCGCTTAGAACTTTGCCGGTGGGTCGAAGTGAAGATGAACGAGGAATTCGTGGAGCATTTATCGCAATGCTGCACTCAAGACTTTCAAACTTTTATACCCATCCAGTAGTTGCATTAGCCATATTTGATGGCTCACTCTTTGCCCTCTACTTCACGCCACTATTTTCAAATCTAATGCAGGGTCATAGTGGACACTTCTTTATGTCTATTCACTTCCTGCTAGCTGGCATATTATTTTTCCAAGTATTAATTGGAATTGATCCAATGCCTAGAAAAGTGCTACATATCGTGAAGATGATAATTATTTTTGCTGCAATGAGTATTCATGCGTTTTTCTCAATCTCATTGATGTCAGCTTCAACTCTTTTAGATAACGGTTACTTTGCAATGTTAGAGAGACCATGGGCAACAGATCTACTTGCTGACCAAAGATTAGGTGGGGCAATTGGTTGGGCAATGGGCGAGATTCCAATCCTGCTTGCATTACTTGCCACCTTCTTGCAGTGGGTAAGGCATGACAAGAAAGAGGCTTCCCGGATTGATCGGGCTGCAGATCGAGCAGCAGCCATGGGTGAAAAAGATGATCTGGCTATCTATAACCAATACTTAGCAGAGTTAAATCGACGAGATAACTCACAATAGAATAGCCCTATGTCTACAAGTTCAGATATGCCCGCATTATTTGGCGAGGAGTATCAAGCACTTCGAGAAAGTGTTAGTGCACTTGCGCAAAAAAAGATTTTACCTTTTGCTCATGATGTTGATGAAAACTCAAGATATCCGCAAGAGGCAGCGGATGCACTGCAAGGCGCAGGTCTTGCTGCTGCGCATGTGCCAGTTGAATTTGGTGGACAAGGTGCGGACGCATTAGCAGCAGTAATAATTATTGAAGAGGTTGCAAGAGTTTGTGGCGCTTCATCATTAATTCCAGCGGTTAACAAATTAGGTTCAGTTCCATTAATGATTGCTGGCAATAATGAACAAAAGAAGAAGTATTTAACTCAACTTGCAGCAGGCAAAGGGTTTTCTTACTGCCTATCTGAATCCGAAGCTGGATCTGATGCTGCCGCAATGAAAACTAAGGCGGTAAAAGATGGCGATGGCTGGATAATTTCTGGCAGCAAGAAGTGGATTTCAAATGCTGGTGTTTCTGAGTTTTACACAGTCCTTGCATCAACTGATGCCAGTAAAGGGGCAAAAGGAATCTCTGCTTTTATTATTGAAAAATCTGATCCAGGTGTTTCATTTGGTGCGCATGAAAAGAAGATGGGCTTTCGTGGCTCACCAACCCGAGAAGTTTATTTCGATAATGTAAAGATTAATGATGATCGTCGTCTAGGTGAGATTGGTAGTGGCTTTTCATTAGCCATGAAAACTTTAGACCACACCCGAATTACCATTGCAGCTCAAGCACTAGGTATTGCACAAGGTGCTTTTGATGTTGCAAAGAAATACGCCCATGAGCGCCAGCAATTTGGTAAACCTATATTTGATTTTCAAGCTGTTCAATTTATGTTGGCAGATATGGCGATGCAGATTGAGGCAGCTAGACAACTTACCTATGCGGCAGCGGTAAAGAGTGAGCGAGGTGAGAGTGACTTAACTTTCTTCTCAGCTGCCAGCAAATGTTTTGCCACCGACGTGGCTATGAAGGTAACAACTGATGCAGTGCAGGTTCTTGGTGGCTATGGATATGTAAGTGATTATCCAGTGGAGCGAATGATGCGTGATGCTAAATTAACTCAAATTTATGAAGGCACAAACCAAATTCAACGAGTGGTAATGGCTAGAAATCTCGAAACTTTAACTAATTAAAATCTAACAATTATCTCTGGGGTTGCAGCTGCTTTAATTTTCTGATCATGAGGCTCAACTGGCAACATTTCACTAGTTAATTCACCTCGATGTAGCAAAGCGATTGTCCAAGCATTAGAACGTGAAAGAAATCGATCGTAGGAGCCACCACCTTGTCCTAGACGATTTCCAGTTCGGTCAACATGCAGGGCAGGCAGAATAATCACATCTAGTTGAATATCTTCAACAGCTGCACCTACTGGCTCAAGAGTTTTCCCAGATTTTTTTAACTTACTTTTGTCGCCATCCCAAGCAACCCATTCCAAATCATTATCTTTTAGCAGTCTTGGCAGATAAAGTGTTTTGCCCGATGAAATAACTCTTTGATTTACATCACTAGTTTCTGGTTCAAATTCATATGAAATGTATGAGCCAATTTTTGAAACATCTTTAAATTCATTTGCTGAGAGAATATGTAGCCAGCTTTCGCTGATAAATCTATCCGCACGTTCTTTACGGTATTGCTTTCGAAGCGCAGATTTATTCTCGTTATTAACCATGCCCCTTACCTTAATTTATCGCTCGGGCAAAGTAGGGTTTAGGTATGGATGAATTACTTTCTGTCGCTGTAATGCAGGAGCAATTGCTCAATATGAGCAATCCGCTGGCGGCATTAGACCTTCCGCTGCTGGATGCGCATGGGGCGAGTTTGGCAAGTGATTTGTTGGTGGATGAGAAGCTTGTTATCAAAAGTGGTCAACGAATTGATTCAACCCAGATCGCACTTGCAGCATCCCTTGGTTTAGATAGATTGCCATGTCGACCTCAACCACGAGTAGTGATATTAGCGCCGGTGATGATCTAGTTGAACCGGGAAGTAAATTAGCTGATGATGAAGATGAGTATGAGAGTAACTCCTGGTTTTTAACTACCTTTGTTCGCGAAGCCGGGGCTCATGCATTTAGAGTTCATACAATCCCAGAAACCCAAGATCAACTTAAGTTAATTGTGGAAGATCAACTAGTTAGAGCAGATTTAATTGTAATTAGTGGTGAATCCAATGATGAATCATTTGATTTAATCACCTCTGTTTTATCTAACCTAGGTGAAATAAAAATAGTTACTCCTAATCTTGCAGAAAGCAGTAAACACAGTTACGGCTTAATTGGCCCGGATAAGACACCGGTAGTGGTTTTACCTGGGGATCCAATTGGCAATTATCTTTCAGCAGAACTTTTCATCCGACCAATGATTATTAAAATGTTAACTGGTGCAATATCAGATCGAAAAAACAAAAAAGTTAAGTTAAGTAAAGCTTTAACATCTGAATCAGGCAAGGTGCAATTCTTAAGAGGTTTCCTAAATGAGGATGGCCAGGTAGCAGCACTGGCTGAGCAAGACTCACTGATCACCTTATCTATGGCAAATTGTTTAATTGAAATAAATGAGAAGAGTGAGAAGTTAAGTGCTGGTGATCAAGTAAATATCCTGATGGTTAATTAGGAAAAATTGAAAAGATTAATAGATCATGAAATAACTCTTAAACCGATTCGGTTTAGAGATAAAGCTGCATGGGATGCAGTTCGAGCAATAAACAGAGATTGGTTATCACCTTGGGAGGCAACTAGACCCCATATCGATAGCAATACGCCATTACCTTCTTATTACGGGATGGTGCTGCAATTAAATAAAGAAATCAGAGCACTCAGATCAATTTCATTAGGAATATGGCTTAAAGAAAATAAAAGTGAAATGTTAATCGGACAAATCACATTAGGTGGAATTATTTTTGGAGCGATGCGAGGTGCTCATATTGGCTACTGGATTGACCAAAGATTTGCTAGCCGCGGGTACACAACTAGGGCAGTAAAGCTATTAACTAAATATGGTTTTGAAACATTAAAGCTGCATCGGATTGAAATAAATCTGCGACCTGAGAATGAGGCTTCAAAAAAGGTTGCATTAAAGGCTGGCTTTGAATTGGAAGGGGCACGTAATAACTACCTTCACATTGCAGGTGATTGGCGCAATCACATTACTTTTGTTAAGGAAAACCCAGAAATAAAATAAAAGATAGTAAAGACATACCTACCCATTTCCCCTTAAATCTAACCTTCAACATTTATTGTTGTGCTTTATGGGTTCGGGTTTTATCTATTTAATCATCATCGCGATGTGGGCTGCCTACTTCTTGCCGCAATGGTTGAGTAAGCATGAAGATAACTCAGGACGTGCAATTGAAAGATATAAAAATGCGATGTTAGTCGTGGCAGAAAATAATCCAAATATTAAAACCGAACCAAGGTTGGAAGATAAAACCAAGATATTTTTGCAACGCAGATTAATTTTTGGTTCATTATTCTCGTTAAGTTTTCTTTCACTAATTTGCGCAGCTGTTGGATTCTTAGATTTCACAACAACTTTAATTCCAAGCACTGCTTTACTAATTTATTTAGTAAATGTTAGAAAACAAGTTGTTGCCTCACAATTGAAGGTTCGAAGATTAAAGGCATTAGAAAAAATCACGAACAGTAAGATCCCAACTACTTTAGTTCCTGAAATAGAAGAAAAAGGCAACACTGAACATTGGGTTCCATTTGCCGATCGAACTGAAATTACCGGAGTAATTGTGGTGCCAAAGGATCGCAAAGGATGGCAACCAACTAAATTACCAAGGCCTGTTTACACCACGGCAGCAAAGGCGGTTCCAAGTAAGCGAATAATTGATTTAACTACAACTGGACAGTGGAGCGCCGATCAAGAGCGAATCAAAGCACTTTCTGGCAGAGATGATGATTTCTTTGATCAAGCAATGGTTACTGATTTAACACAGGAAGATAAAGCGGTAAACGAGTAATTAAATCCAGCTAGGTAGCCACATTCTGGCTAGCCAATCTACATATGGGATATCAATTCCTATAAAAATTGGCATAAAGTAAATGAAATTAATACCCACAGTTATTACAAATCCATATATCAATTTGCGATTTATCTGATTATTTAGTGCCCAGTTAAATACATTAATAAGAGATAGAACAATAAATGGAAAGATTGCTATTGCATAAAAATAGAAAGTAGTTCTATTTTGAATGAAAAACCAAGGTAAATAGGTGCCGGCAATGCCAGCAAGAATAAAGGCTGAAACTCGATCTCTATTGATGATGAATAATCCAACTGTGATTGCAATTGCGAAGATTCCAGCCCACCACAAAATTGGGGTGCCAATTGCCAAGATCTCTTGGGAACAGGATTGCGCTCCACAGTTTTTAGTCGATTCATAATAGAAAGATGTTGGTCTACCCAGCACCAACCAGCTCCAAGGATTTGCCGCGTAGGTATGTTGCTCGGTTAAACCCCGGTGAAAATTCATGATCTCAACATGGTAATTCCAGAGCGAGGAAAAAAGGTTTGACCCAGAATCTCTTGCCCAACCCTTTGCGCTTATGAACCAGCCGCTCCAAGACAGTAAGTAGATGCCGATAGGGGTTAATACAAATTGGCTAAACCTCTTGCCCCAGGTAGCAAAGTTAGCCCTACCAATATTTACAGTTAGTAAGATTAAAAAAGGAATTACAAATACTGCGCTCCACTTGGTGGCAGCTGCAAGACCAATTACCACTCCACTTAACCAAAGATTGTCTCTGAGAATTAGGTAGAAGGCGAGCAGTATGAAAAACATTAAGAAAATATCAAGGAGGGCAACTCTAGACATCACAAGATGGAGTCCATCAAGTGCAAACAAGGCTGCTGCTATGTTACTCAAAAATAAGGAGCCAAAAAGTCGCTGCACAATTAAATAAATTAACAAGACAGAAGCGCTACCAACTATTGCTGCGATTACTCGCCATCCAAATTCATTATTTCCAAAAAGCTTAATTCCAATACCAATTAACCATTTTCCTAATGGCGGATGAACAACGAACTCAGCTGCTCCCTGATCATTTAATTCAACCCCATCGGTTATGAGAGAGGCTGCATTTTTTGCGTAGTAAACCTCATCGAAAATATATCCTTTTGGAAGATTCAGCCGCCAAAGTCGAAGTGTTAGCGCAAAGCCAATAATTATTGAGATCGGGGCTAAATGGCGAAAACGAGTAATACTCACAGGGTCAGCCTAAGACCTGCGCGAACATCAGCAATGAAATAACCTGAGAGAATTAGCAGATGTTAATCCTGGCCTGCTTACCAATCGGTGATGCCCGTGATGCCTCTGCGCATTTAATCGAGGCAATTGGGCAAGTGCAGTATGTGGCTGCTGAGGATTCACGAAAATTTGCCAGACTTTGCCAAGAGTTAAATATTAAGCACCATGCAAAGGTGATTTCATTTTTTGAAGGAAATGAAAGTGAAAAAATTGATGAGTTAACTAATCTTCTAAAGTCGCAAAAAGATATCTTGGTTGCCACTGATGCTGGCGCGCCTGGTATTTCAGATCCAGGTTACCGATTAATCAGAGCAGCTCTTCAAGCTGATGTGAAAATTAAAGTATTGCCTGGACCAAGTGCGGTTACAACTGCTTTATTACTATCTGGCTTACCAACTGATCGATTTTGCTTTGAGGGCTTTCCACCCCGAACCCAAGGTGCCAGAGAAAAATGGTTTAAGGATTTAGCACAAGAAGAGCGCACCATTATTTTCTTTGAAGCTCCGCATCGA
Organism: Candidatus Planktophila sp.; assembly: GCA_003569185.1. GTDB lineage: Bacteria > Actinomycetota > Actinomycetes > Nanopelagicales > Nanopelagicaceae > Nanopelagicus. The sequence continues at coordinate 49,685 of BGOJ01000001.1, forward strand.
ATTGTTGAATCACTAACTGATGCCGCTGGTGGATTTGGATTAGATCGAAATGGTGCTATTTGTCGAGAGATGAGTAAGCATTATGAAGAGGTAGTGCGAGGAAATCTGGGTGAACTTATTGAGTGGGCAAAATCAAAAGATATTTTAGGTGAAATAACAATTGTGATCGAAGGCTTTGATCCTGGAAGTAGAGAGTATGACCAAGCAGATTTAATTCAAATGGTGCTAAATCTGGAGGCAAATGGTGAAGGTCGCAAAGAGGCAATAGCACTAATTGCAAAAGAAACCGGAGTTTCTAAGCGGGTTGTATTTGATGCCATGGTTGCCCATAAGAGTGGCGATAAGATCTGATCATGGCTGAAAAATCTTTTTATTTAACTACGCCCATTTACTATGTTAATGACGCACCACATATTGGCCATGCCTATACAACTGTTGCTGGTGATGTTTTAACCCGTTGGCATCGCCAACGTGGTGAGTCAGTTTGGTTTCTTACCGGTACTGATGAACATGGCCAAAAAGTATTAAATACTGCGCAAGCAAATAACACCTCTCCTCAGGATTGGTGTGACAAATTAGTTGATTCTGCTTGGAAGCCAGTTTGGAAAGATTTAAATATTGCCAATGATGATTTCATAAGAACTACCGAGGATCGACACAGCATTCGAGTCCAAAAATTCCTCCAAGGCTTAAAGGATTCAGGCCACATTTATGCTGGAAAGTTTGAAGGCCCATACTGCATAGGTTGTGAAGAGTTTAAATTGCCTGGTGATTTAGATGAAGGTAAGTGCAAGATCCACTCCAAGCCAGTTGAAATGTTAAGTGAAGATAATTGGTTCTTTAAGTTATCAGCCTTCAAACAACCATTACTTGATTATTACAAAGCAAATCCAGATGCGTGTCAGCCAGAGAGTGCTCGTAATGAGGTTATTTCATTTTTAGAGGGTGAAGTTAGGGATCTTTCCATCTCAAGATCCACCTTTGATTGGGGAATACCAGTTCCTTGGGATACCAAGCAGGTTATCTATGTTTGGTTTGATGCGTTATTAAATTATGCAACCGCTGTTGGATTAGGTGATGATCCATCTACTGATGGTGGAAAAAAGTTTGCCAGTACTTGGCCAGCTGATGTGCACCTGGTTGGTAAAGATATTTTGCGCTTTCATGCAATTATCTGGCCAGCAATGTTGATGGCAGCAGGGGTAGCAGTTCCTAAGAAAATATTTGCTCACGGCTGGTTGTTAGTTGGTGGCGAGAAAATGTCTAAGAGTAAGTTAACTGGTATTGCCCCATCTGATATTACAAAAGATTTTGGAGTAGATGCTTTTAGATACTACTTCTTAAAAGCTATTCCATTTGGCAGTGATGGCTCATTTTCTTGGGAAGACATGGCAGCTAGATATACCAGCGAATTAGCTAATGATTTTGGCAACCTAGCTTCTAGATTAATAGCCATGATTGAAAAGTATTGCGAAGGAAAAATTCCAAGTATTACTAAAGATGAATCACTCGCTGCTTTGCTAGATCAAAGCGTGAAGAGTGCTGATGCAGCAATTTGCGCACTTGATTTTCAAGGTGGCATAAACACAATCATGGATTTTTGTAAGAGAGTAAATGGTTATGTAACAGAGAAAGAGCCATGGGTTGTGGCAAAGGATTCATCTAGAAAGTCCGAGCTTGATGGGATTTTATATAACACAGCGGAATCACTTCGCGCATTAGCTGTATTACTTCATCCAGTAATGCCTGAGGTAACTGAAAAACTCTGGCAATCACTTGGTGCGCAATCTTCACTTGGCGAGATTGGTAAGCAGCAAATAAGTAAGGTAGCAAACTGGGGACAATTACCAGCCGGAAGTGTTGTAACAAAAACTGATGTGCTGTTTCCAAGATTAGAAGAGGTTAAGTAATTTATGGCAGATCGTCATAACCGCGATCTTGATCGAAAGCCTGGACCACTTCCAGAACCAATCAAAACCAAGACAGTTGATTCACATGCTCACCTGGAGTTAATCCACAACAGTGAGCCAGATTCACCTTTAATTAAACAACTTTAGATCAAGCCGCATCCGTTGGAATCGATCGAGTAGTTCAAGTTGGCTACTCCGCCGAGCAATCAATTTGGTCAGTCAAATGTGCTGAAAGCTTTCTTGGCCAAGTATTAGCCGCCGTTGCACTGCACCCAAATGAAGCACCAGTTGTTGATGACTTAGAAAAAGATTTAAAAATTATTGAAGAGTTAGCATCAAACCCAAGAGTAAGAGCAATTGGAGAGACTGGCCTAGATTTCTTTAGAACACCGGAGGAGTTAAGAGATAAACAAAAGTACTCATTCGCCCGCCATATAAAGATGGCTAAGGATCACAATAAAGCTTTAGTTATTCATGATCGTGATTCACATCGTGCGGTATTAGATTTGTTAATCCAAGAAGGTGCACCTGATAAGACTATTTTTCACTGCTTCTCAGGTGATGCCGAAATGGCAAAGGAGTGCATCGCTAATAATTACATTCTCTCCTTCGCTGGCACATTAACCTTTAAGAACGCACCAGAGTTGCGTGAGGCGGTGGTGCTCGTTCCAGTTGAGCAGTTACTAGTTGAGACCGATTCACCCTTTCTTAGCACCGATGCCAAATCGAGGTTCATTAAATACACCTGCCCAGATTCCAAATACTTTGCGAGTGATGGCAGATCTAAGAGGTGAATCCGTGGATTACTTAGCTGGTGCGATCTCAGAAAATGCTGAACGTATTTTTGGAAAGTTTTAAATGAAAACCCTGCTGGGCGCAGCTGAGATTAGAGAGTTAGCTAAAGAGCTAGATTTAAAGCCAACTAAAAAATTAGGTCAAAACTTTGTAGTTGATGCAAATACCTGTCGAAAGATTGTAAAGCTAGCCGAAGTTAGTGAAGGCGATATTGCATTAGAAATTGGTCCAGGACTTGGCTCACTGACCTTAGCTTTACTTGAAAATGCTCACCAAGTACTAGCAGTTGAAATTGATGATCGCCTCGCTAATCAACTTCCAATTACAGTTGAAAAACATGGCTTTGATTCCAAAAAACTAATTGTTTTGAATCAAGATGCGATGGCGCTTATGCAATTGCCAACTAAACCAACCGTGTTAGTTGCTAATTTGCCTTACAACATCTCAGTTCCAGTACTTCTTAATCTCTTAGAGAGATTTCCATCTATTAATCGAGGCGTGGTGATGGTGCAAAGTGAGGTGGCTTATCGATTAGCTGCAAAGCCTGGTAACAAGCAGTATGGATCTCCAACCGCAAAAGCTAATTGGTGGGTTGATTTAGAGATGGCAGGTTCAGTAGGTCGCTCAGTTTTTTGGCCAGTGCCAAATGTTGATTCATCTTTAGTTAGCTTTGTGCGCCATGCGCCATTAGGTGATGAACGCCAACGAAGTGCCACCTTTTCAATTATTGATCAGGCATTTGCTAAGAGACGAAAAATGATGCGATCTGCAATCGCAGATTTATTTGCAGGTGAGGCTGAAAACAATCTAATTGCTGCTGGGATTGATCCAACTATTCGTGGTGAGGCGTTGGCGGTTGAGCAATTTTTTCAAATAGGTGAGCAATTACTTGCGCAAAATTCACGCAAGTAAGTTATAAAACCAATACGCTCTAGACCATGAGATCACGAGGAGTTACCGCCAGAGTTCCGGCTAAGGTAAATCTGCAACTCTCTGTTGGACCACTTGGTGCTGATGGTTTTCATGAAGTAACAACAGTTTTTCAAGCAATCTCACTCTTTGATGATGTCACTGTGGCAACAGCGCAAAAGGGAGAGGGAATAAGGATAAGTATCACTGGGCAAACCTCAGGTGGTGTGCCAGCAGATAACTCTAATTTGGCGGTTAAAGCGGCGCAGTTAATGATCAAAAATTATGATCTGCCAGAGGATTTAGTAATTAAATTAAAAAAAGAGATTCCAGTTGCAGGTGGCATGGCAGGTGGCAGTGCTGATGCTGCCGGTGTAATCGTTGGTCTAGATTCTTTATTTGAACTCGGGCTTTCCCGAGATGTAATGGAATCAGTGGGCAGCAAAATTGGCTCTGATGTGCCATTTTCAATTTGTGGCGGTGTTGCAATCGGCACTGGCAGAGGCGATCAAATAACACCAGCTCTTGCCAAGGGAAGTTATAACTGGGTACTTGCTCTTTCTGGTCAAGGATTAGCAACACCATCTGTTTATCAAGAGTGTGATCGCCTGCGCGAAGGTTTATCAATCGCACCACCAGTTGTTAGTGAGCCATTAATGCAAGCATTACGGGCAGGGGATGCAAAAGCATTAGGTAAGGCGCTAACAAATGAGTTACAACCTGCAGCTTGTTCATTACGTCCAGCACTTAGATTGGTTTTAGATGTTGGAGTTGATTACGGCGCACTTGGTGGCATTGTCTCTGGCTCAGGTCCAACAGTTGCATTTTTAGTATCAGATGATGAGCATGCAATGGATTTAACCGTTGCATTAAGCAGTAGCGGGGTTGTTTCCTCTGTTGTTAGAGCAAGTGGGCCCACTAATGGCGCACGAATAATTGAAAGTTTTTAATTTAACCCGTTATAAGGGATAATTCAGGTTCCGCCATTGTGTAGTGGCTAGCACATGAGCCTTTGAAGCTCAGGGTCCAGGATCGATACCTGGTGGCGGAGCCACCAAGTAAAGGGGGTAATTGATGAGCAAGTTATCACTTGTCATTGTCCTCGCGGCCGGCGATAGCAAACGGATGAAATCAAAACAATCCAAGGTGCTACACAAGATTGCTGGACGATCTGTAATTGAAAATTTACTCGCGTCAGTTAAGCCATTATCACCTAGTAATTTATCGGTAGTAGTCGGTGCTAATAAGGATGAGGTAATTGAGCATCTAACAAAGATCGCGCCAGAGGCAAAAACTGTATTTCAGGAAAAAAGAGATGGCACCGGCGGTGCTACTCAGTTAGCACTGGCTGAACATAAAGGTGATGGCACTGTTTTAATTTTGGCAGGTGATACCCCACTACTAACCAATCAAACTCTTAGTGAATTTATCCAGGTTCATAATGATGGAAAAAACATCGCTTCAGTATTAACCGCTTTGCAGCCAGATCCCACCGGGTATGGCCGGGTAATCAGATCCAGTGATGGTCAGATTGTAAAGATTGTTGAAGAAAAAGATGCAACCGAGGAAGAGAAAGAGATTGATGAGATTAATACCGGGGTTTACCTATTTGATTTAGCGATATTACGTGGTGAAATAAAAAATCTTAAAAATGATAACGCTCAAAAGGAGCTATACCTAACTGATGTTATTAGCTTGATTAATTCAAGTGGCAAGAAATCCCATGCAATATTGTCCAATGACTACAGTGAAACTTTAGGAATTAATGATCGCACTCAATTAGCTGAATGCGCAGCGATTATGCGAGATCGTATTAATTCTCTTCATATGTTAAATGGTGTAACGATTTTGGATCCAACCACAACCTGGATTGATCATGATGTGAAGATTGAGGCAGATGTTGTAATTTACCCAGGGTCATCAATTTCTGGAAAGAGCCACATAAAATCAGATGCGGTTATTGGACCACGAACCACACTTGATTCTTGTGTAGTGGAGGAGGGTGCGAAGGTTGTTGAATCTAATTGCACTGAATCTGTTATTGGAAAAGATGCCAAGGTTGGCCCCTTCACATATTTGCGTAAGGGCAGCGTATTAAAGGATGAGAGTAAGGCAGGCTCATTTGTTGAGATAAAAAATTCAACTATTGGAGCTAAATCAAAGGTTGCCCATCTTTCATATGTTGGTGATGCTGAAATCGGAGTTGAGAGCAATATTGGTGCAGCTACCATTTTTGTTAATTATGACGGCGAGAATAAACATAAAACTAAGGTTGGCGATCATGTGAGAATTGGTAGCGACACCATGTTAGTCGCACCAGTAAGTGTGGGCGATGGTGCCTACACGGCTGCTGGATCGGTGATAAATGAGGATGTGCCAGCAGGTGCGATTGGAATTGGTCGCGCTCGCCAGGTGAATATCTTGGGCTGGGTACTTAAAAAACGAAAAGATAGTAAATCAGCAGCAGCGGCAAAAAAGGCTGGGGCAAAAGAGTAAGTAGTTTCTAGTAGAGTTAACCTAGATTCACCACAGTGAGGGGGAAGCTAAACTGAACGAGATTCGCTTATCCTCCGAGAAAAGTTTGCGCCTATTTTCAGGACGGGCATATCCAGAGTTAGCAGATGAGGTCGCCGCCGAACTTGGCATCCCAATCACACCAACATCAGCATATGACTTTGCCAATGGTGAAATATTTATCAGATTTGAAGAGAGTGTGCGCGGCAGTGATGCCTTCGTATTACAAAGCCACAGTGCACCAGTAAATAAACAAATTATGGAGCAGTTAATTATGGTTGATGCGTTAAAGAGAGCATCGGCAAAGCGAATTACCGTAGTTCTACCATTTTATGGTTACGCCCGACAGGATAAAAAACATCGTGGACGTGAACCAATCTCTGCCAGATTAATGGCAGATTTGTTTAAGACTGCGGGAGCTGATCGTTTAATGTGCGTAGATCTTCACACATCTCAAATCCAAGGATTCTTCGATGGTCCAGTTGATCACCTATTCGCTCTTCCATTGTTAACAAATTATGTTGGTAGCAAGGTTGATCGCAAGAACTTAGTAATTGTCTCCCCAGACTCAGGTCGAGTAAGAGTGGCTGAAAGATGGAGTGAGTTACTAGGTGGCTGCAGTATTGCCTTTATTCATAAAACTCGTGATCCAAGAATTCCAAATGAGGCAACTGTCGGAAAAGTTGTTGGTGATGTTAAAGGTATGACTTGCGTGGTTATTGATGACATGATCGATACCGCCGGCACTGTTACAAAAGCGGTGGATGCATTAATTGATGCAGGGGCTAAAGATGTAATTATTGCCGCTACCCATGCAGTTCTCTCCGGTCCTGCGATTGATCGATTGAAGAAATCAAGAGTTTCTGAGGTTGTTGTGACCAATACTCTGCCAATTGCTGAAGAGAATAGATTTGATAATTTAACGGTGCTCTCTATCGCCCCACTTCTTGGACGTGCGATCAAAGAGGTGTTTGAGGATGGCTCAGTTACAAGTCTTTTTGATGGGCATAGTTAAGAATAGATTACCGAAAATATAAATTGCGCCCGTAGCTCAACTGGATAGAGCATCTGACTTCGGATCAGAAGGTTCGGGGTTCGAATCCCTGCGGGCGCACCATCGATTTGTCCTTTTACCCACCCATTAGATAACCTTGCGCTTCATTCCGCGAGGGATCAAACCGTTATCGAGGGAGAAGTAAAGTGGCTGAGATTTCAATTAAGGGAGCACGCCGAACTGAGTTCGGTAAAGGTGCATCTCGTAGATCACGTCGTGATGGATTTATTCCGGCGGTAATTTACGGACATGGCGAGAAACCACAGCATGTGGCATTACCTTCTCGTGAACTTGGAATTGCATTAAAGACCTCAAACGTTTTGATTGATGTTGTATTAGATGATCACACAGAGTTAACACTTCCAAAATCTGTTAGCCGCGATCCATTAACTGGACTTCTAGAACACATTGACTTAGTTATTGTCCGCCGCGGTGAGCGAGTAGTTGTCTCTGTCCCAGTACATACCGAAGGTAAGTATGACCAAGATGGAATTTTGGAGCATACAAATAACTCTATTGAGGTTGAGACAGATGTAACTAACATCCCAGCTTTCTTAATGTTAAATATGGAAGGCATGATGGCTGGTGAATCTAAGTATGCAGCCGATGTGGTTCTACCAGAGGGCGTTAAATTAATTAGCGATCCAAAACTTACCGTTGTTCACTTATCAATTAAATCTGCTGAAGTTGAAGAGGTGGCAGTTGTGGCCACTGCTGAAGGAGATGCAGCCACTCCTGCCGGTGAGGGTGATGCTGCTGCCGCACCTGCTGCATCAGCTGATGGTGATAAGAAGGATGACAAGAAAGATGAAAAGAAGGACAAAAAGAAGTAAGTTGGCATTAGCCTTAACTTATGGCTGATCGTTGGTTAGTGATTGGTCTTGGAAATCCAGGACCTGAGTATGAAAAAACCAGACACAACATTGGTCAACTTGTCTTAGATCAACTTTCCGGTGGTCATAAATTCTCTTCCCACAAATCTCGAATGGAAATTTGCGAGGTTAAATGTGGTGAACAAACTTTAGTTTTAGCCAAATCTCGCGGCTTTATGAATGAAACTGGTGGCCCAGCTAAGGCATTACTAGATTTTTATAAAATTGAACCCACTCAAGTAATCGCAGTCCATGATGAACTTGATCTGCCATATAACGCACTTCGCATTAAACAAGGTGGCGGGGATAATGGGCATAATGGTCTTAAATCTTTAACTTCATCATTTTCAAATTCTGATTACTTTCGAATCAGAATGGGTATTGGCCGTCCGATCGGAGATCAAGATCCAGCAGATTTTGTCTTAAAACCTTTTAGTAAAGAGGAGCGCAAGGATTTAGGTGAGTTCACAACGCGAGGCGCGGATGCAATTACTGCTTTGGTTTTAACTGGAATGGATAAAGCTCAAACCGCTTTTAACTCTTAATCTACAGAGAATCGAAAGTGGAGTAGCCTGGTTGTATGACTGAGCGGCAGAAATTTGATTTTGTTAAGAAGATTCCAAGAAGTAAGGTAGAAATTCGTCGCTACCATCCATGTGTGATAGCCGATGTACTTGTTGAAGCACCATATTCGCAAGCAGCAAGTCTTGGTTTTCGCCCACTGGTTACTTATATTTCCCAGAACAACATTGCAATGACCGCACCAGTTCTTCAAGAATCAACTGACTCGCGCTCATGGATAATTTCCTTTGTTATGCCAGAAGGAATGACATTAGCTGACTTGCCTAATCCACAAAGTTCAAAAATCACATTGCGCACGCTTGCAGAGCAGCTAGCTGCAGCACTTCCATTTACTGGCATTACTACTACATCTAAAATCCAAGAGAAAGAATCAGAGCTTCGCCTAGCCCTTACAAATGAGAGCCTGACCCCAATTGGAACGCTGCGAATCGCCCGTTTTGATCCCCCTTGGAAACCAGGGTTTTTGCGTTACAACGAAGTGATTTTAGATATAAATCCCTAGAAGTAGATTCAGTTTTCGCTTCGCAAAAATGGTAACTGTGGCTTGTTAGCCTAGGTTTTTCTGCTAACTCTTCATTACCTTAGCTCTGCCTGATTCAAGCCGGGCTACTGGCACTCTAAATGGTGAGCAGGAGACATAATCAAGATTTAAGTTATGAAAGAAGTGAATACTTCTTGGATCTCCGCCATGTTCGCCACAAACACCTAATTTAAAATCTTTTCGATATGCCCGGGCTTGATCTCTAGCAATTTTTACCAATAGACCAACCCCATCTTGGTCGAGTGATTCAAATGGATTAAATGGAAGCAGCTCAAGATCTAAGTATCTTGGCAAGAATGTTGACTCAACATCATCGCGGCTAAATGCCCAGGTAAGTTGGGTCAGATCATTTGTGCCAAATGAGAAAAAGTCTGCGTAATCTGCCAATCTAGTTGCAGTAATTGCAGCCCTAGGAGTTTCAATCATGGTGCCAATAGGCATCTCTAACTGCGCGCCATTTAAGGTTTTCTTAATCTCCTCTTCCAAAGTTTCTCTTAAATACAAAAGCTCACGCTGAGTTGCAACTAATGGAATCATCAACTCAGGCTTTGGTTCAAAACCTGCCTTTTTAACCTCAAGTGAGGCAAGAACTAATGCACGCACCTGCATCTTAAATAATTCAGGAATTAATATGCCAAGTCGCACACCGCGAAGTCCAAGCATTGGGTTTGCTTCATGTAAACGCTTTACCGCAGCAAAGATTGCTTTATCACGTGGTGTAATTGTTGAATTCAAAGCCTCAGCTGTTGCCATCTCAGCGCTAAGAGTTGCTAGATCTGGCAAGAACTCATGTAAAGGTGGATCCAATAATCTAACTGTTACTGGATATCCAGACATTGCTTTAAGGATTCCCACGAAATCTGCTTGTTGCAGTGGCAGCATCTCAGCAATTACCGCATTTTGTTCTGCTTCATTTTCTGCCAACACAACTCGCTCTACATAATTTCTGCGCTCACCTAAGAACATATGCTCAGTTCGACATAAGCCAATACCTTGTGCGCCTAATGTTTTGGCACGCTGAGCATCCTCTGGCGTATCAGCATTTGCTCTTACATATAACTTTCTAATCTCATCTGCATGTTGCAAAATTCGATCAACTGCCTTCACAACTGGCGTGGCATCTTTTGCAGTGGCAAGCAAACTTCCTTCTAAGTATGAAGTAACTGGAGATTGGGTAACTGGTAGCTCACCTAAGTAAACACACCCAGTTGTGCCATCAATTGAGACAACCTCACCCTCTCGAACAATTAAATCCCCAACGCTAAATTGCAATAATTTTTCATCCACACTTATGCTCTCAGTTCCACAAACTGCAGTCTTTCCCATACCTCTAGCAACCACTGCCGCGTGTGAGGTCTTACCGCCACGACTAGTCAAAATTCCTTCAGCAGCAACCATGCCAACTAAATCATCTGGGCTAGTTTCTCTGCGAACTAAAATTACTTTACGTCCAGTTTTTGCTAAATCAAATGCTCGTTTTGAGTTAAAGACGATTTCACCAACCGCTGCACCTGGGGAGGCTGCAATTCCGGTTGCAATTAAATTTCGGTTTGCAGTTAAATCAAATTGTGGAAACATTAATTGGGCTAATTGATCACCACTGGTGCGCATTAACGCCTCATCCATAGAGATCTTGCCTTCATCAACTAATTGAGTTGCAATACGAAATGCCGCTTCAGCTGTTCGCTTACCTACCCGAGTTTGTAATATCCAAAGCTTTCCGCGTTCGACTGTGAATTCAATATCGCACAAATCTCGATAATGATCCTCTAAAGTTTTCATCAATCGCTCTAGCTCTGCGTGAACAACTGGCTCTTTTTTAGACATATCTGCAAGTGACATTGTGTTTCGAATACCAGCTACTACATCCTCACCCTGCGCACGATCTAAATAATCACCATAACTACCAGTTTCACCAGTTGCGGGGTTTCTGGTGAATGCCACACCCGTACCGGAGTCATCACTTAAGTTTCCAAATACCATTGATTGAATATTTACAGCTGTTCCTAGATCAGATGGAATTCGCTCCCTGCGACGGTATAGCTGGGCTCGTTCAGAGTTCCAGGATTTAAAGACCGCTTCAATTGATTGAGTTAGGTGATCAATTGGTTTTTTAGGAAATGGCTTATTAGTAAATTGCTCTATTGCCTTAATTAAATCTTGTGCTAACTCTTCAAAGCTACCGCCGATAACTCAGCAACCACTTTCACATTAGTTTTTTTTAGATACTCACCTTCAATTTTATGAACTGTTTCATCAGGCAGGTCACAAACAATTCGGCCAAACATGTCGATAAACCTGCGATATGAATCCCAAGCAAACTTCTCATTTCCAGATGATTTTGCCATGGCATCTGCAACCTCAGGAGTAATACCAACATTTAACACTGTCTCCATCATGCCTGGCATTGAGTGCTTAGCACCAGATCGAACTGAAACTAAAAGCGGATTACTTGCATCGCCAAAATTCTTTCCTACGACCTTTTCTAGATTGGCAAGTGAAACATGGATTTGATCATGCAGTTGAGCCGGAACGATGCCAGTTGTTAAGTACTCACGGCAGGCATCTGTTGTAATAGTAAAACCTGGTGGAACAGGTAATCCCATTTGAACCATCTCAGCAAGATTTGCACCCTTGCCACCAAGCAAATCCGATTTACTTTTATCACCAAATGTAAACGGATAAATAAACTGCTTAGCCAATTTGACCCCTGTCTAAAACTTCCGCCAGCCTACTCATCCAGTATTGCGCAAACCTGCTGCAACACCGTTAATAGTTAAAAGCAAGGCTCGTGCCAGAAGAGGGTCTGCCTGCTTTTGAGTGCGAACCCTTTTCAGAAGTGAGATTTGAAGTAATTGAATTGGTGCAAGGTAGGTATCTCTGACCTGCAAAGTTCTAGCCAATATTGGCTGATTGCCCAAGATCTCACTCTTATTGGTCATTAACAGCAACTCTTTAACTGTTAAATCAAACTCTGCTTTTATTTGATCAAATATTTTATGAAGTGATGGATCAACTAAAGTTGTCACATAACGTTGGGCAATTGCTAAATCTGTTTTTGCTAGAGTCATTTCAACATTACTGATAAAGGTTCTAAAGAAATGCCACTCTTTAAGTAATGTTTGAAGTAAATCTGATTTACCAGCTTCTCGAGCAGCTTTAAGTCCAGAACCAACTCCGTACCAACCCGGGACAATTTGGCGAGATTGTGTCCAACCAAATACCCATGGAATAGCACGTAAAGATTCGAGGCCAGCTGAAGCATCTGGTCGTCTAGAAGGACGTGAGCCTAAAAACATATTTCCTAATTGCTCAACAGGTGTTGATGCATAAAAGTAAGCAGGTAACTCATCTTGATCTACCAAAGCTCGATAAGAGTTATAGGCACTTTCACTTATTAAATCCATGCACTCATTCCAAGTGTTTAAATCAGCACTTGATTGCCGTGGTTTTCTATTCAAAACAGTTGCTTCTAATGCAGCCGCTAAAGTTAACTCTAAGTTTTCTTTAGCTAACGCAGGTAGGCCAAACTTGTCAGATATAACCTCACCCTGTTCAGTCATTTTTATCTGACCATCAATAGAGCCCCAAGGTAAGGCGATTAACGCGTCATAAGTTGGTCCGCCACCTCTACCAACTGATCCACCGCGACCATGAAATAGTCGAAGCTTTACCGAATGCTTTATGGCAACATCTCTTAGCTTTCGCTGTGCCTTATGAATCTCCCACTGACTAGTTGTTATACCTGCATCTTTATTTGAATCTGAATAGCCAAGCATTACCTCTTGGATTCCACCACGTAAATCAACTATTTTGCGATAATTCTTATCGCTTAGTAACTCATCTAATATTTTGTCAGCAGATCTAAGCTCTGCCACAGTTTCCAATAGCGGAACAAAACCTATCTTTGCAAAGGAATTGGCCTCCTGCAGTGAGATTAATCCTGCCATCTTGGCAATTACTACTGCAGCCATTACATCATTTGCAGATTTAGTCATAGAGATTATGTAGCTTTCAATGACCTCTGGGCCAAATCGATCAATCAATTCTTTAATTGCCTCAAATGTTTTAAAGCAGTTATCACTTGGTGAATCTAAATCCTTAAGGACTGGTGTTGATTTCTCAAGAAGCTGCTTGGTAAGAATTTCAGCGGTAGAGCCACCTAATACTTGATTTAATAATTTGTGATGGACCTCAGAATGCTCTCTGATATCCATAGTTGCATGGGTTAACCCAAAGGCATTAATTGATCGCATGATTCGATCAAGTAAGCCATTAGCGATTAATTCACCATTATTTGCAAGCAGAGATGAACGCATTACTTCAAAGTCTTTAAGTAAATCAGCGGTGTCTTTGTAATCTCGTCCTGGAAAGTGAGGCAAACCTGCTGCATGTCTTGATTGAGTCAGGGATAGCTTATGTCTTATTGCAGTTGCCTTTAAACGATAAGGCTCCTCTACATTAATTCTTCGATACCGTGCTTCTACTTCAGGTAAATTATCCAAATCTTGTTCAACTGATTTTTCTAACTCCTTAGATACCCCAGCTAATTTTGTTGAAATTGATAGTGCCTGCCTTAACTCATCAAGGTGTGAGAATAGAGTTCTGGTGAAATGTGCATTTTGCAAAAGTATTGCCGATTTTGTCACCGCTGCAGTTATATTTGGATTTCCATCTCTATCTCCGCCAATCCAAGTTCCAAACCTCAACGGCCTAGCTGTTAGCGAAAGAGTTATACCTAATTTCTTAATTTCATTAACAAACTCAGCTAACACCTCTGGCACAGTTTCAAGAAGTAGTTCATCAAGGTAATAAATGGAATTGACCGCTTCATCCAGCGGATCTGGTCGACCTAAGCGAAGTTCATCTGTTTGCCATAGTAAATCGATAGCCTCCGCTAAACGCTCATTTTTTATTTGGCTCTCTGGCTGTTCAAGCAATTGAGCGATTGTTGTCATTTTGCTCAAAACGGATCGTCGAGCTGCCTCTGTTGGATGTGCTGTAAATACTGGCCGCACTGAGAAGTTATCAAGCCAATTTTGTAAATCATTAGTTGAAAAATCCTTACCATCCTGCTGGGCTTTTGCAATATTTTCTATTGCTTTGCCAAGCCAAGAACCTTCAGATTTGTGTTCGGCTGCAATATCTTTAGATCTATTTACTTGCTCAGCAACATTTGCCAAATTAAAAAAATTGCTAAATGCCCTAACTAGAGAAATAGTTTGTGAATCTGTTAGTTTATTTAGAATCTCGTCCTGTTGACCTTCTCTAACTGCAAGTCGAACCGATTCAACTAGCGAAAGAAGCTCTTCACCTTCTTGCCTGGCAAGAGTTTGACCAAGCAGATCAGCCAATTTACGAACATCATTGCGTAAATCCGTGTTATCTGCCCCGACCATCATGGCTTAATCATTACAGGTTATTAATTCTCCTGGCACACCTTTTTGGCGTTTGCCCCTAGTTGGTGGTCGTAGAATTAGGCCGTTAACCCCCCTTCATTTATGGAGCGGGGGTAAGTGGCGTTTAACGGTGAAAGGAGAGTAGATGAAAAGCTTACTTAACCAATTGCGTGAACCAATACAAAAATACTTAGATCAAAATGAAAATTTGATTGCACCTGCGGCTACTCACTCACTACTTTGCATAAACCAAAACTCGCCAATTTTAGTGGTTACTACCTCTACTCGTACCGCTAACGAGTTGGCGCAGGAGTTAACCTCTCTTGAAGGTGAAAATCAAGTTGTTAACTTTCCAGCATGGGAAACTTTGCCGCACGAGCGACTTAGTCCTAAATCTGACACTGTTACCGCCAGATTTAAAGCTTTAAATAATTTAAGAAATAAAGAAAGCAAATACATAGTTTGTTCAATTAGAGCCTTATTACAACCAATAATTGCAAATGATTTAGAGAATTCTCAAATAAGAATCAAAAAAAGTGATTCAGTAAGAATGGCTGATCTAATCGAGCAATTATCTAAATTCGGTTATTTAAGATCTGACCTAGTTGAAAAGCGTGGAGATTTTGCAGTTAGAGGTGGAATCTTGGATCTGTTTCCACCAGATCAAGAACATCCAATTCGAATAGATTTTTTCGCAGACGAAATTGATGAACTCACTTACTTTGCTATCTCAGACCAAAGATCGTTAGATCCCATTTCAAATGAAGTAGTTATCTACCCATGTCGGGAGTTAATAATTGATGAAGGTGTTAAAGCTCGTGCGAAAGCTTTAGGGGAGAAATTTCCACAGATAAATGATTTAGCTCAAAAGCTAAGTGAAGGAATAACTTTTGAAGGAATGGAATCATTGGCGGCCGGTGTGGTTTCTGATTACAAATCTATTTTGGATTACCTGCCAACTGGCTGCCAGATTTGGTTAATTGATCAGCCAAGGATTAAAACCAGATCAGTTGATTTGATAAACACCAATCAAGAGTTTTTAGAGGCAGCTTGGTCTAATTTGGCATGGAGTGATCAGGCGGATCTGCAAGTTCCACTTGATTTGAGTGAAGAATTAGGCCGCGGTGGGTTTTATGAATTACCAGAGATTTATTCTCAAGCGAAAAAATCTAAATTCACAATTCGAAACTTAAATCTTTATGCAGCAACGCCTGAAGATACTCCACTTGATTTTCTGGCAGAGATTGAAAACTATGGCAATAAATACGAGGTTGCTGTCGAAGAGATTGCTCAGTGGCACAAAGAGGGCTATCAGGTTGTATTCACAGCAGCTGCAAATGGAACTTTAAAACGGTTTTCTGAGTTACTAAACGCGGCAAGTATTTCGAATCAGATTCTCAAAAACAATCAATCCTTTCAAGATGGAGTTGTAAATCTAGTTCAAAGTGATTTAAAGCATGGCTTCATTAGTGATGAGTTTAAGTTTGTTGTAGTTACTGATAAAGATATCTCAGGCCAACGATCATCTGATAAAGATCTTGCTCGAATGCCCTCACGCCGAAAGAAGTCTATTGATCCATTGCAATTAAAGGTTGGTGATTTTGTTGTTCACGAGCAACATGGAGTTGGTAAGTATTTAGAACTTATCAATCGAACAATCGCAGGAATTTCACGAGAGTATCTAGTAATTGAATATGCCTCTTCAAAGCGGGGGCAACCAGCAGATAAATTATTTGTGCCCACCGATACCTTAGAACAGGTTACAAAATATGTTGGTGGTGAAGCACCAGCGCTGCATCGAATTGGTGGTGCAGATTGGCAAAACAGTAAGCGAAAAGCGCGCAAAGCAGTTAAACAGATTGCTGCTGAATTAATTCGACTATACGCGGCAAGAATGAGTGCGCCAGGTTTTGCATTCTCACCCGATACCCCTTGGCAAAAAGAGCTCGAGGATAGTTTTGCATTTGTTGAAACCATAGATCAACAAGCAACTATTGATGAAGTAAAGCGGGATATGGAAAAGCCAAACCCGATGGATCGAATCGTTTGTGGCGATGTTGGCTATGGCAAAACTGAAATTGCTGTACGGGCTGCATTTAAAGCTGTGCAAGATGGCAAACAAGTAGCAATTTTGGTACCCACAACATTACTTGTGCAGCAGCATTTCAATACCTTCTCCACTCGCTACGCTGGTTTCCCAGTAAAGCTAGCTGCATTATCAAGATTTAACACAGCAGCACAGAGTAAAGAGGTAATCGCAGGACTTAAATCAGGAGCTGTTGATGTAGTTATTGGCACGCACAGATTACTGTCAAAAGATGTTGAGTTTGCAAATCTTGGATTACTTGTTGTTGATGAGGAGCAGCGCTTTGGCGTTGAGCATAAAGAAGAGTTGAAAAAGCAAGAACTAATGTGGATGTTTTAGCTATGTCTGCCACACCAATTCCAAGAACTCTAGAGATGGCTATTACTGGCATAAGAGAGATGTCCAATATAACTACGCCACCGGAGGAGCGTCATCCAGTTTTAACTTATGTTGGCCCATACGATGAAAAGCAGGTAAGTGCAGCAATAAACCGAGAGCTATTGCGTGATGGACAAATATTTTTCATTCATAATCGAGTTGAAAGTATTGAAGCTGTAGCGGAGCGAATAAAGAAATTAGTCCCAGGAATTAGAATTGGCATTGCACATGGGCAGATGAATGAGCGAGTTTTAGAAGAGGTAATTTTAGCTTTTTGGAATAGAGAGTTTGATTTGCTCTTATGCACAACCATAATTGAAAGCGGAATCGATATTCCAAATGCGAACACTTTAATTGTTGATCGTTCAGATCTTTTTGGTTTATCTCAACTTCATCAACTTAGAGGCCGGGTTGGAAGAAGTAGAGAGCGAGCGTATGCATACTTCTTATATCCAACAGAGCAACCAATAACTGAGTTGGCACATGATCGCTTGACCACGATTGCGACAAATACAGATTTAGGTGCTGGAATGCAGGTTGCGTTAAAGGATTTAGAGATTAGAGGAGCCGGAAATTTACTAGGTGGTGAACAGTCAGGTCATATTGCTGAAGTTGGTTTTGATTTGTATATGCGAATGGTTGCAGATGCTGTAGATGAATTTAAGACCGGATACTTTGATGAGAAACCTAAAAACAATGAATGCAAGGTTGAGTTACCTGTTAATGCGCATCTACCAATTGAATACATAGAGTCAGAAAGATTAAGACTTGATCTTTATCGTCGAATTGCAGATGCACAAAATGATGAAGCATTAGCTGAAATTAGTGGAGAGCTAGTAGACCGATTTGGTCCAATCCCTGACGCAGCGTTGGAATTAATGGCGGTTGCTTCACTACGTTTATTTGCTAAGAGCTTAGGTTTAACCGATGTTGCAATATCTGGAAAGAATCTTCGACTGACGCCAGTTGTTTTGCCAGAGTCAGCACAAATAAAACTATCTAGAATTTACCCAGGATCTATCTATAAAAATGCGACTCAAATCCTGCTGGTTGCAAGGCCTACTACCCCCAATTGGATAGAAAGTGCATCGGTAGGGGATACTTCTACCCTTACCTGGGTTAATTCAGTATTACGAGAACTGATTGAACCAATAAAACTTCGAAGTGGTAGTTAAGAGAGAATGAGGATGAAATTGTTTAAGAAATTGATCTCACCATTGTTAGTGGCACTTCTACTTGCTGGCTGTTCAAGCATGAGCAGCGGAGTAAAAGTTGGAGATCAAGAGTTCACCTCAACTGAGATTCAAAAGACGGTTGATGAAATATTGGCATCGCGTAAAAATGTTGATACATCTGGAATGGATTTAGTTGTTGGTCCAGAACTACTCCGCGATCAAGCACAATTTTTCATCGTAAGAGTTTTAATGGACAAAATTGCAAAAGATATGTTTGTAACTGTAACTCCAGCTGATGTTGCAGCACGTAAAGCAGATGTTATAAAAAGACTAGGAAGTGAAAGTGACCTACCTGCAGCACTTGTCGGCGCTAACTTAGCAACCTCTAATTTTGAATCTTATTTACGTGTTTTAATTATCTCTGAACGACTTCATGAGAACTTCGTTAAATCTGGAGTATCAGAGAGTGATGCACCAAAATTTGTGGAGCAACTTGTAATTGAAACTGCGAGCAAATTGGGAATCAAAGTAAATTCTAAGTACGGTAAATGGAATGCTGATAATGCATCAATTCAAGCAAGTGATGCAACTGATGGCGCAGTAACTGAACAACCTTAAGTAAATTATGAGTTCTGAACTCATCCGATTACGCGAGGTAATGGACAAACTACGCTCACCTGGTGGATGTCCATGGGATGCCGAGCAAGATCACGCCTCACTTCTAAAGTATTTATTGGAAGAGTCTTATGAGTTTATTGAATCAGTTGAAAATAATGATCGAGAAGCAATGCAAGAAGAGCTGGGCGATCTTTTACTACAGGTTTACTTTCACTCTCGAATGGCCGAAGAAGATGCCAAGCAACCTTTCAATATTGAAGATGTTGCTAAGTCGGTTGCAGATAAATTGATTAGAAGGCACCCTCATGTTTTTGCTGGTGAAGTAGTTGATTCAAGTGCAGATGTATTAGAGAACTGGGAGAAGCAAAAGGCGGCTGAAAAGGGGCGAACCTCTGCAATTGATGGCGTGCCACTTGCCCAACCAGCCCTGCCTTTGGCTACTAAGGTTTTATATCGATTAAAAAAATTAAATTATGACCTCTCTGTTTCTGAGCCGATCAAACTCAAAGCTGATGTTGATCAGGATCAATTTGGCCAGATACTTCTTGGTTTAATCACTCAAGCTGTTGATAAAGGGTTAGATCCTGAGGCTGCGTTACGTCAGGCAACAAAAGAGTTAATTGTTCAGATTCAAGAGCATGAGACAAGGTAGAATTACTGTAGATAATTCAAATATCAAACAAACAGTTAGGGCAAATTAGTGTCAGTTATTAACTCTGTGACCGCTAGAGAGATCTTAGATTCTCGCGGAAACCCAACTGTTGAGGTAGAGGTTAAATTAGAAGATAAAAGTATTGGCCGCGCCGCTGTCCCAAGTGGTGCATCTACTGGCGCATTTGAAGCCGCTGAACTTCGAGATGGTGGATCAAGATATTTAGGTAAAGGTGTTGAAACTGCAGTAAAAAATGTAGTGTTAAAAATTGCACCAGCTGTGATTGGCATGAAGGCAGATGACCAAAGATTGCTGGACGAAAAAATGATTGCACTAGATGGCACAAAAAATAAATCATCCCTTGGCGCGAATGCCATACTAGGAGTATCACTAGCTACTGCACGAGCTGCGGCTATCTCTTCAAATCAATCCCTATTTAAATATTTAGGTGGTGGTAGTGCTAAAACACTTCCTGTGCCAATGATGAATATTTTAAATGGTGGAGCACATGCTGATACAAATGTTGATATCCAAGAATTTATGATCGCACCTATTGGTGCTCAGAGCTTCAAAGAATCTTTAAGGTGGGGTGCCGAGATTTATCACAGCCTTAAATCAGTACTTAAGAAAAAAGGATTAGCAACCAGCATCGGTGATGAAGGCGGTTTTGCTCCTAACTTGGAGAGTAATCGCGCAGCATTAGATTTGATTTTGGTTGCAATTGAAAATGCTGGGTTTAAAGCTGGTACTCAGATTGCACTGGCAATGGATGTTGCTGCAACTGAGTTTTTTGAAGATGAAAAATATAAGTTTGAGGGCAAGTTATTAACCTCAGAGCAAATGATCGCCTACTACAGCGAATTAGTTTCAGCCTATCC
Organism: Candidatus Planktophila sp.; assembly: GCA_003569185.1. GTDB lineage: Bacteria > Actinomycetota > Actinomycetes > Nanopelagicales > Nanopelagicaceae > Nanopelagicus. Next base: position 70,048 of record BGOJ01000001.1, read on the forward strand.
ATTGGTTTCTATTGAAGATCCATTGGATGAGGATGATTGGAGCGGTTGGGCTAAGTTAACCGCAGAATTAGGTGAAAAAATTCAGATTGTTGGGGATGATCTATTTGTAACCAATATAGAGCGCTTAACTAAAGGGATTGAAAGCAAAACCGCAAATGCCCTACTAGTTAAGGTTAATCAAATTGGAAGTTTGACTGAGACTATTGATGCGGTCAATTTAGCTCATAAAAATAATTACAAATCAATGATGAGTCATAGATCTGGTGAAACTGAAGACACCACAATTGCTGATTTAGCAGTTGCGTTAAATTGTGGTCAGATAAAAACTGGTGCGCCAGCAAGGTCTGAACGTGTTGCTAAATACAATCAACTTCTTCGAATTGAAGAGGAGTTGGGTTCAGATGCAATTTATGCGGGCCGCTTGGCATTTCCAAGATTTAAGAAGTAATTCAAATGGCTCGGCGTAGATTTTTTGCAGCAGGGCTGGTGTCATCATCAAAGAAAAGTATTCAATCTGGATTAAAAAAACGAGGATTATCTAATCGAGCATTAATTGTTGGAATTGTTCTCTTTGTTGTAGCTATTACCTTGGCGCCACCTATTCAACATTACTTCACCCAACGTGCTCAGATAAATTCATTAAAAACTCAAATTTCAGATAACCAAGCGATGTTAGATAAAGCTGCTACCGAACTAGCCCAATGGGATGACCCTGAGTATGTGGCAAGCCAAGCCAGAGCTAGATTGCATTTTGTTTTTCCAGGTGAGCGGCAATACATCGTTGTCGGCGATGATGAGATTACTGGAGATGGTCAGCAGACAAAGATCTCTGGCCAACTTCCAGTTGGCCTACCTTGGTATTCAAGGTTAATTTCATCAATTACTAGTACCAATGTAAATAATTAAAATGGTTAAGCCAACCGATCCATTTGTCTCAGAAAAACCAACAGATAAAGATTTAGAAACTGTCGCCGCCCAACTTGGCAGAGCGCCAAGAGATGTATCCGCCATTGCACATCGCTGTGCCTGCGGGCAAGTAGATGTGGTTCAAACTCCACCACGATTAGCAGATGGCACACCATTTCCAACTTTTTATTATGCAACCTGTCCAAGACTTACGGGAGCGATCTCAACCTTAGAAAGCTCAGGAATGATGACGCAGATGAATGAGCGATTACAAACTGATCCACAACTTGCGGGTGAGTATTTAGCAGCACATATTGATTATGAAGCGGCTAGAACTGCTTTAGCTAAGCAAGAAAACCTTGAGGTGCCAGAAATTACTGGAGTTACCGCCGGTGGCATGCCAGATCGAGTGAAATGTCTGCACTCACTGGTGGCTCATTCATTGGCAGCTGGAGTTGGTGTTAATCCACTGGGGGATGAAGCACTTAGCGCATTACAACCTTGGTGGTTAAATAAACCTTGTTCAGAGATTAGTAATTTATTAGATGAGGTGGAGTAATTGAGTCGAGTTGCAGCAATTGATTGTGGCACTAACTCAATTCGCCTTTTAATTGCCGATATAACCAATGGTAATTTTAAAGAGGTTGTGCGCCAGATGGAGATTGTCAGACTTGGCCAGGGAGTTGACCAGAATAAATCCTTTCACCCAGATGCAATCGCTAGAACTCTTAGCGCTGTTGAAAAATTCAGTGCACAAATAAGTAGTAAGGGTGTTGAGAAAGTTAGATTTTGTGCAACAAGTGCAACTCGGGATGCTACTAATCGCAGGATCTTTACCGATGGGGTTAAGGAAATCTTAGGTATTGAGGTTGAGGTAATTCCAGGTGAGGAAGAGGCTGAGTTATCTTTTATTGGCGCAACCAAAGAGTTATCGCAAAATGAAGGACCATTTCTAGTAGTTGATATTGGCGGAGGATCTACTGAGTTTGTTTATGGTGGTGAAAAGGTAAGTGCGGCAAAGAGTGTAAATATTGGCTGCGTACGAATGAGTGAGCGCCACTTAAATACCCAGCCACCATCAATGGCACAGATCGCTCAAGCAATTGTTGATATAGATATTGCAATTGCGGAGGCAGCTAAAGTGGTTCCAATCTCAGAGGCCACAAGCTTGATAGCAGTTGCAGGTACTGCGACCACAGTTGCTGCAGCTGCACTTAATTTAGAAAATTATGATCGATATTTAATTCACCTTGCTCGTATTCCTGCGCAATCAGTTCATAAAGTGGCTGGTATGTTTCAATCAATGAGTAAGGAAGAAATCTCTGCCCTTGGTTATATGCACCCTGGCCGAGTGGATGTAATTACCGCAGGCGCCTTGGTTTTATCTAGAATCATGGCGGCAACTGGGGCCAGTGAATTCATTGCATCTGAGTCAGATATTTTGGATGGAATTGCTTGGTCACTTACAAAGTAGGCGAAGATTTGGCTGGATTTGGCGGTTAAAAAAGACGGGTAGATTTACCCTCTGAAGATTCGCCCCTGTAGCCCAATGGCAGAGGCATGCGACTTAAAATCGCACAAGTGTGGGTTCGACCCCCACCGGGGGCACGCTCAATTACCGCGAATCTTCAGCAAAGATTAAGTCAGATTTAGCCCAAAGCGATGGCTTAGGGAATTGCTAATCATTAATATTTGTTCACTACCTAAGTGGCTAATAAACATAACCCATTAGTTACTTCTATAGAAGGAGAAGAATGAAAAGCTCAAACCCTGTACTTGGAAAGGCATTTAATCAACCGACAACTATGCGGGTTGATCAACTAGAGCAAAGTTATAACGCTCCAGCCGCCTCATCAATGCGAACAGGTCGCATGACAATTGAAGATGTCGTTGCGAAAACTGGATTTTTATTTGCGATTTTAGTTGTTGTTGGTGCGCTCGCTTGGAGTGCAAACTTAGGAATGGGCGCAGTTTTGCTCGGCTTCCTTGGCGGATTTGTGTTAGCAATGGTTATTAGCTTTAGTAAAAATATTAAGCCTGGACTTGTAATTGCATATGCCGGCCTAGAAGGTTTAGCACTTGGCACTCTAAGTAGTTACTACGAATCTTTCTACCCAGGAATTGTTAGCCAAGCGGTAATTGGAACAGTTGCAGCATTTGCTGGTGTATTAGTTATGTACCGCAATGGAACATTAAGAGCGACGCCACAATTTACTCGTGCAGTAATCGGTGCCGCAATTGGTTACTTCATTCTTGGACTTGCCTCACTTATTGCATCATTCTTTGGCGTAGGCCAAGGTTATGGTTTCTATGGGGTATCTGGTCTTGGCTTACTATTAGCAGTTGCAGGTGTTGGTCTTGCAAGCCTTTTCTTAGTTCTAGATTTTGATCAAATTGAAAAGGGTGTTGCAGCTGGAGTGCCTGAGAAAGAATCATGGCGAGCATCTTTTGGCTTAATGGTCACCGTAGTGTGGCTATACCTTGAGGTTCTGCGTTTGATTTCAATTCTTCGCAACGACCGCTAAAAACATAATTACCCAACAGGGGCTGTGAGAGATCACAGCTCCTGTTTATTTTTATCTGGAATTAAATCATTTTCTAAATGGGACAACCTAGTCTCAGGCAAAATTGTTGCCAGCACCATTGCAATCATCCAAATTCCAGCAGATACTAAGAAAGCTACTTGATAACTAAAAATATCGGTTAATAAACCAACTATTACTGGACCAAAAATCATGCCAGCATCTCCGGCCATCTGCCATGCCGCAATCACTTGCCCGCCACGACCTTTAATAATGTCGCCAACAACACTGCCCGGCGCAGTTCCAACAAATGCCCCACCCAATCCAAATAGCGCCATTGAGATGAAATAGAGCGCGGTATTGGTGGTAAATGCCAACATCAATATTCCAAACAATACAAATGCGCTACCAAATAAGAATGCAGCCTTTCTTCCTTTGGTGTCAGAGTATTTTCCTGCGCGCAACATAAATACACCTTGCACAAGCGCTCCAATAGTTAAGCCAAGACCTGCAATTGCTGCTGTGGAATTTAATTTTTCAGTAACAAATAAAGGCAAAATTGAAGATCTTAATCCAAACAATATCCAGTTATTTATAAAGGCAAGCATTAATGCAACCTGGTATGGGCGTAATTTAAATGCTTGGCTTAAGGTTGTTTGCCCAATCTGGGTTGTTGGCGCATCAACCTTTTTACCCAATCGCTTCTCACTTAAAAAAACTAATGCGATAGTTCCTGCAATTGCCAAAGTAGTGGAGTAAACAAAAAATGGTGCACGAAGTGAAATAGCCGAAAGAACTCCACCAAAAGCTGGTCCGGTAATTCCACCTAGTAAAAATCCACCGTTATATAGTGATTGAGCACGGGCTCGAACATCATCGCTCACAGAGCGCATAAGTAAAGAACCAGCTGAAACTGAGAACATGGACGAGCCAAGACCACCTAAAGATCTAAAAGTTAGTAATTGTCCATAGCTTTGCGAGAGTGCAGTTAGTAATGTGAAAAATGAAACCATAAACAAGCCAAAGCCAAGAACTGCTCGCTCACCAAATCGGTCAACCAATTTGCCTGAGATTAAGCCAGAGGAAAAGCGCATAATTGCAAAGCTTGAGATGATTAATCCAATTGCAGTTTTGTTAACCCCAAATGATGATGCAAAGATTGGAATTGCTGGAATTATTAACCCAAAACCAACGGCAACAAAAAAAGAAACTGCCGAAAGAATAGAAACCTCTCGCGGCAGTTGCGCGAAAGGGTTTCTACCTAAGGTTTTGATTTTTATTTAACCTACCGCCTCGCCAGCTGCTTCAGATTTTGCCGCATGATGAGCTGAACTGCTTTGCAATGGTTTTTCTTTCAAGAAGAATGCAAGTGCAAATCCCAGGAAGGTAACTGGGGCTGCTGCCAAAAAGACCACCTGAAAAGTTTGAGCAAAGCTATGCAAAACAGTGTCTCTAATTACTGGAGGCAGAGTAGTGATAATTGAAGTATTTGTAGTTATTAAATCTAGATTGGAAGAATCAAAGTCAGATAATGATGCTGGATCACTGCTTTGTAATTTTGCAAAATTATCTTGCAAAAAGTAAGCGATACGATTACTCAAGATAGTTCCAAATATTGCCGTTCCAAAGGCACCACCTAGAGATCTAAAGAAAGTATTGGATGAAGTGGCAATACCCATATCTTGAAAATCAACAGCATTTTGCAGTGCGATCACAATTGTCTGCATTGATAAACCAAGGCCAGCTCCAACTAAGACTGCATAGATTGAAAGTAGCGCAAATGAAGTGTCTTCATTTAAAGTGGACATAAGTATCAAACCAATTGTCATAATTGCAGTTCCAAGTATTGGGAAGATCTTGTATTTACCGGTAGTTGAGATTTTTTTACCACTAAATATTGACATTGAAACAATTCCAATCATAAGTGGAATTAACTTTAATCCCGCTTCAGTTGCTGAATTTCCTTTAACAACTTGTAGATATAGTGGCAACATAACGATGGCGCCAAACATTCCGGCACCAATAATGAAGCCAAGTGCTGAGGTTAAAGAAAATGTGTGATTCTTAAATAATCTAAGTGGCAAAATAGGTTCTACTGCTCTTTTTTCCTGCCATAAAAACGCCATGGTTAGTATTAATCCAGTAGAAATCACCATTAGCGTTCTTGAATCAGTCCAACCATTCTCTGGTCCATAAACTGAAACAGCCAGCAATACAGAGCTAACCGCTAATACCAATAACAATGCACCAAGGTAATCAATCTTGTGTTCACGTTTTACCTTTGGAATATGTAGTACAGCTGAGGTAATAATTAATGCCAATATGCCAAATGGTAGGTTGATGTAGAAAATCCAGCGCCAACCAGTGATACCTAAAATTGTGGCATGGTCGGAAAAGAATCCACCAAGTAATGGACCAGCAACTGAGGAGAGACCCCAAACAGCGCCAAAATACCCCTGATACTTACCGCGCTCACGAGGCGAGACGATGTCGCCAATGATTACGAAAGTTAACGCCATCAAACCACCAGCACCTAAACCTTGCAGGGCGCGAGTAAAAATTAACTGAGTCATGTTTTGAGAGGCACCAGCTAAAAATGATCCGATTAAGAAAGTAATAATTGCAAACTGAAATACTGGCCGACGGCCATAAAGATCTGAGATTTTTCCATAAAGTGGTGTAGATGCGGTTGAAGTTAAAAGGTAAGCAGTAACCACCCAGGTGTAGTGATTAAGTCCGTTGAAATCTTCAACAATATTTTTTAATGCTGTTGAAACAATTGTTTGATCTAAGGCTGCCAGCAACATGCCAGTCATCAAACCGCTTAAAACAATTAAAATATCCTTATGGCTTAATGGGCCATCCTTGGGAGTATTTACTTTTCCAGATTTAAAGTTATTTTTTGCCATAGCCATCGTTATATATCCACCTTAAGTTGTCGGATTAAGCAGTATTCATGTGCACTTTGCCTAAGGGGAATAGGTTACTCCGATTCTTTGTTAAGATCTAACATATGAAAGCAGTTATTGCAGAAGATCTCGTTAAGACCTACAACAAGGGCTCAGTTCGAGCATTAGATGGTTTAAATCTTGATGTTGAAGAAGGAACTGTTCTTGGCGTGCTTGGACCAAATGGAGCTGGTAAAACAACTACTGTAAGAATTTTAGCTACCTTACTTGCACCAGATTCTGGTCGGGCAACTGTAGGTGGAATTGATGTTTTAAAACATCCAGATGAGGTTCGAAAAATAATTGGTTTATCTGGTCAATACGCAGCAGTTGATGAGACTTTAACTGGCTGGGATAACTTAATTATGTTTGGCCGGCTTTATCATTTATCGGCAAAGGAAGCCAAAGTTCGCGCGATTGAATTATTAGAACAGTTCTCACTCTCTGAGGCAGCAAAGAGACCAATTAGAACTTACTCTGGCGGTATGCGCCGCAGATTAGATTTAGCTGCCTCATTAATTATTCGGCCAAAGGTTTTATTCCTAGATGAGCCAACTACTGGATTAGACCCAAGAGGACGTCAGGATATGTGGGGAGTAATTGATGAATTGGTTAAGGGTGGAGTCACACTGCTTTTAACTACCCAGTACTTAGAAGAGGCTGATCATTTAGCAGATGAAATTGCAGTAATTGATCATGGAAAAGTTATTGCCCGCGGCACCTCTGATTCACTTAAGAAGCAGGTAGGTGGTGAGCGGCTTGAGATTGTGGTTGAGAATGAAAATTTGCAAGCAACCAAAGAGATTGTGGCGAAGGTAAGTGGTAGCGCAGTAAATGTTGATGAGGGCTTACGCCAAATTTCAGCACCAGTCACAACCGGCAGCAAAGCTTTAATTGAAGCCGCTAAGTTATTGGATGAAAAAGGTATTCACCCATTAGATATCGGCCTAAAGCGCCCGTCCCTAGATGATGTATTCCTATCTTTAACTGGCCATGTGGCTGAGGAAAAAACCGATGAAAATTTAGAAACTGCAACCGGACGTAAGAAGGGCAAGAAATGATGAATGCAATCTCGGATGCTTTAATCATTACTAAGCGACAGCTACTGCAGTTAGCTCGAGTTCCTGAGGTTTTAATCTTTTCAACAATTCAGCCCGTAATGTTTGTGCTCTTATTTAGATATGTATTTGGTGGATCAATTGATACCGGCCAACCTGGCGGGTATGTGCAACTTTTAATGCCTGGAATATTTGTGCAAACTGTTGCTTTCACCTTAGCTGCCACTGCAGTTGGTTTATCAGCTGATATGCAAAAAGGTTTAATTGATCGATTTAGATCCTTGCCAATTTCAAGATCTGCGGTGGTCTTTGGCAGAACTTTAGGAGATGGTGTTCTAAATATTGTTGTCCTTGCAGTTATGGGTTTGACCGGCTTTTTAGTGGGCTGGCGACCAACCTCTGGCGCTTTGAATGTATTTTTAGGATTTGTATTTCTCTTTGTTTTTGGCTTTGCGATGTCATGGGTTGGTGTCTTAATTGGATTATCAGTTCGGGAGGAGCGTGTGGCTCAAAACGTCACCTTTATTGCCGTATTTCCGCTGACATTTTTATCAAATGCCTTTGCGCCAACAACCGGCATGCCAAAAGCTTTGCAGTACTTTGCTGAGTGGAATCCAGTTTCAACAATGGTGGCTGGCTGCCGAGAATTATTTGGACTTAAAAATGAGTTTGGTGCCACCGCTGGATCATTTCCAAGTGAGAACCCATTGTTAATGTCAATTATTTATATGATTTTAATTATGGCAATCTTTGTGCCGCTAAGCGTTCGCAAATACAACAACGCCGCTAAAAAGTAATTTAGTTAAAAGGTTGCGCCTCAAGCACTGCAACTTTAATTAACTTGCCATTAGGTGCTGTGTAATTAACAGTTTCACCAACTTTGGCGCCAAGGACTGCCCCACCAAGTGGAGATTTTTCAGAGTAAACATCAACATCACCGGAGGAAATCTCTCGGGAGCCAAGTAAGAATTTAAGTTCATCTCCGCCAATATCAACAGTTACTAACATGCCAAGGCCAACCACACCTGATTCACTTGCAGGAGGTGTCCCGATATGTGCATGCTCGAGCATATGTTTTAGTTGGCGAATTCTGCCCTCTATTTTTCCTTGCTCCTCCCGTGCTGCGTGGTAGCCACCATTCTCTTTTAAATCACCTTCAGCTCTAGCAGTTTCAATTTTTTTAATAATCTCAGCACGAAGTGGACCCTCTAATGACGCCAGCTCAGCCTTAAGCCGATCTGCTGCCTCTTGGGTAAGCCAGGTTTGAGTTGGTTGGTTCATAAGAGAGTAAAGGTTACTGGCAACTGGAGATTCCCGCATTTACCGCAGGCAAACGGGTAGTTATCTCAACGGTGCGCAGGTTGCTGCCAGCAAGCAATGTGCCAGCTGGCATTAGATCAGATACTTGTCCAATAGTGTTCTTATCAATATCCCGCGCAACAACTGAGCAGCTGTGATCCTTACTTAAATCTCTCACCGTTATTTTATAAGTAATAGAGATGCTTTGTTCATCAACGACCTTAAATGAAATTAATTCCGATCTAACATCTGGATTTGCAGCATTAAAACCACTCCAAATAAACCAAGCTGCAACAATGGTAAGTAAAATCCCAGCAAGAAAATAACGTGGATTTTTGGCAGCTTTAATGCCATACCGTTCGCGCAAGGCGGGATCAGATAGAACTTTGGGATGCATCACACTCATATTGTAGAACCAATATTGCAATCAGAAAGTAGGCTTATCTCACCTAGCGTGAGGGAGAGATAAATGGATGAGGTCAAAAGTTTTGATATGGGTGTTGCTGGCTCATTAACCATGATCTTTTTAACCTTAGCTATGGTGGTGTTGTTAACTAGTTTTTACCGAAGATATAAGAGATTAGTCGATCGCAAAGACCAAGAGTAAGTTTTTTCCTATGAAGCAGGTGTTCAAAAAGGCTGCAACAGTTTTAATCTGGCTAAGTCTTATCTATGCCTGTTATGAGTTAGGTATCTGGCAATTACATAGAGCCCAAGAATTAAACAAAGTAACCGCGCCAAAACCAGATCAACCTTTAATAGCACTTGAAAAGGTTTCATCTGCTGGCATGAATATGCCGATCAAGGCGATTAATCGAATTGTTTCAGCATCTGGAAATTACACCACATCTTTTATTGCTCGCGATCAAAAGATCTCTGAAGATGAGTTAGCAAATCTAGATGTTAGATTGTTAAAACTAAGTACCGGCCATGCTGTTTTGGTGGTTAGAGAGGTGCTTGGGCAAGAGAAAGATCAAATCAACTCTGAGGTTTCTATTACCGGCCGGCTTTACCCAAGGCAAAATGTTGATCGAGCCTTTGCAAAACCAGGTGAGCTTTCCAGAATCGATCCAGCATTGGTTGTAAGTAAGGAAAATCCATTTTTATATGATGGTTACATAATTTTAAAGTCAGAAGAAACTGGTGGTAATCAAAGTAGTGATTTAGCCTTGGTGGCTTCAGAACAAATCTCCAATCGCCTACCTGGCTTTTATTGGCAACATATCTCCTATGTTGTGGTCTGGTGGTTTATGGGATTACTGCTATTAATCGCACCAGCCTTTCCACAATTTAGAGCCAAGGGCGATAAGGTAAATAACAAGGTGGGCAAGGCTAAGAAAGTAGGTTTAAAAAAATGAGGCGCATTACTCTTTTTTTCCGTTTTTGGGCGCTTTGGGCCGGGGTTATGTCACTGCTGCTTTGGTTTGTTTATATGCCAGCTAAGTACTTAGTTAGTGACAAGAGTTTTTATGAGCAATTTATCTGGATACCAATTGTGCATGGCTTTACCTATCCAGTTTATTTAGTTGCAGCCTTAATCCTTTGTATGGTCAAGCGAAAATCCCTGCTTAGTACCGCCCTCTTTCTCCTAGCTGGCACCTTGCCAGTGGCATCGATTTGGATTGAACGGCGGGTAAAAAGCGGCCGGTGGTAGGTAAAGCCTTTATCTAAACTTAATCTTTAACTCTTGCGTGTTGCCACAGATTTTTCAGATTGATTATTTACCCTTTACCTATTCTTCCAAAACCAATTGAGCACAATTAAAGAGATTGCGAAGAGACTAATTGGCTAGTGAATCTATTGTCTTAAAGTCAGTATCTCCGCAAGCCCAACCTGCTCGCATTACCTATGTGCTAGATACCAGCGTCTTACTTGCAGATCCAATTGCTCTAAGCCGATTTGCCGAGCATGAAGTAATCATTCCAATCACAGTAATTGGTGAGTTAGAGACCAAACGAGATCACCCAGAGCTTGGCTACTTTGCTCGGGCAGCCCTTCGCACCTTGGATGATTTACGGGTAAAAAGTGGGCGATTAGATAAACCAATTGGAATCAATGAAGAGGGCGGAACATTATCAGTTGAGTTAAATCATGCCGATACCTCAAAGTTGCCCGCCGGCTTTTTACGGGATGGCTCAAATGATTCAAGAATTTTAGCTATTGCAAAAAATCTAATGTCAGATGGCCGCCAAGTAGTTTTAGTTACCAAGGATTTACCACTGCGAGTTAAAGCATCCTCAGTTGGGGTGGAGGCGCAGGAGTATCGCGCAGAGCTTGCCAGCACAAGTGGCTGGAGTGGCATGGTGGAGGAAAGTGTTGGCTCCACTGTTATTGACTCACTTTATGAGAATGAAAAAATCTCACATGAGATTGCAAAAAAATACCCTTGCCATACCGGTGTGGTGTTGCACTCTGAAAAGGGAAGTGCCCTCGCCCGAGTTACCCCAGATAAACATCTGCATTTAGTAAGAGGAGATCGCAGTGCCTTTGGTTTGCATGGAAGAAGTGCTGAACAAAGAGTTGCCTTAGATATTTTGTTAGATCCAGAGGTTGGCATTGTTTCTCTCGGCGGTCGAGCTGGAACTGGTAAAAGTGCTTTGGCCTTATCTGCTGGTTTAGAGGCGGTCTTAGAGAAGCGATTACATAAAAAGGTGGTGATCTTTCGCCCCCTTTATGCAGTTGGTGGCCAAGAGCTTGGCTATCTGCCCGGAACTGAAAATGAAAAGATGTCACCTTGGGCCCAAGCAGTCTTTGACACCTTAGGGGCCTTGGTTAGCCAGCAGGTATTGGACGAGGTGGTGGAGCGGGGATTAATCGAGGTGCTGCCATTGACTCATATCCGAGGCCGCTCTTTGCATGACTCATTTGTAATAGTTGATGAGGCCCAATCCTTAGAGCGAGGTGTTTTGCTCACGGTGCTCTCTCGAATTGGCCAAGGCTCCCGGGTTGTGCTCACCCATGACATCGCCCAGCGGGATAACCTGCGGGTGGGCCGGCATGATGGGGTGGTTGCAGTGGTTGAATCCCTCAAAGGTCATCCGCTCTTTGCCCATATCACCTTGACTAGAAGTGAACGTAGCCAGATCGCAGCCCTTGTGACTGAGCTATTAGAGGAGCCAATTAACTTCACCAGCTGATTTAAACCCCTCTTGCGACATATGGGATAAATCGGACTTCACCCTATCTGACCTGCGGTTTTAATACTGGGAATACCTGTGAATATAAACATAATCGCGCCACGCGCCTATATAAAGTTGCCCCCACCACCCCTGGCTGACACCCTAAAGCAGTTCCAGGGGGCCTATCTAGGCAATCTGGCAGGAGGGAAGGGGTGCGAGAATGAAAGCGAAAGCTTTGACTATCACCACACCAAGGGTTCGGCGCATCTCAATCACCGCTGCCTGCCTGGCCTTCTTCCTATTTATCTCAGAGCCGGCCTACGCCTCTAGCAACCTAACCTTTTCTGTAACCATCCCATCAGTTGCCAGCAATCTAGAGAGCACCACCCCACTGCCTGGGCAGGAGGGCTTTGACCCAACCCCATCATTATTAGAGCTCGATGCGGTCAAAACGGTAGATGCCTCGGCGATGGCGCTGATCTCAGTTGCCTCCCGTCAGGTCGATCTTGCCCGCCAACCAGATGGCGCTCGCGAGATTGCTAAGAGTTTAATTGCAGTTAATTACACCTGGTCGGAAAAACAGTTCACCTGCCTCGATCAACTTTGGACAAAAGAGAGTCATTGGAATTACAAAGCAAGAAATAAGGTCTCCGGTGCTCATGGAATTGCCCAAGCATTACCTGCCACCAAGATGGAGATTGTTGGAACTGATTGGCGAACAAATCCAGTAACTCAAATTACCTGGGGACTTAAATATATTAAAGAGCGTTATAACACTCCATGTGCTGCTTGGAGTAAATTCAAGCGATCAAACTGGTACTAGTACTTTTTTCTAGTTAGGTTTTTTACCAATACTTAATGGTTTTCTAGTCTGGGCATAAAAATCATTACCCTTATCATCAATAATAATAAAAGCTGGAAAGTTTTCTACCTCAATCTTCCAGACCGCCTCCATACCCAGCTCTTCATAATCTAAAACCTCAACCTTTTTTATACAATCCTGGGCAAGTCGGGCTGCCGGTCCGCCAATTGATCCTAAATAAAAGCCGCCATACTTTTTACAGGCACTGGCCACCGCTTCAGATCTATTTCCCTTAGCCAACATAATTAGTGAACCACCGGCTGCTTGAAATTGTTCAACATATGAATCCATTCTTCCGGCAGTAGTTGGACCAAATGAGCCGGAGGCATAACCTGCAGGTGTCTTAGCTGGGCCTGCGTAATAAACTGCATGATTTTTTAAGTACTCCGGAAGTGGTTTACCACTATCTAGTAACTCTTTAATTTTGGCATGGGCTAAATCTCGAGCAACTACTAATGTGCCAGTAAGCAGCACTCTAGTTTTAACTGGATGCTTTGATAATTGGGCCAAAATATCAGCCATTTTCGCAGTTAAATCAATCTTTATCTCTGGCCCATCTAAATCCTCATTTGTTGCAGCCGGTAAGTAGTGCGCAGGCTCTGTCTCAAGCTTTTCAATAAAGACACCATCTTTATTGATCTTTGCCTTTACCTGTCGATCTGCTGAGCATGAAACTGCAATTGCAATTGGCAGGGAGGCACCATGCCGAGGCAATCTAACTACTCGAACATCATGACAAAAATACTTGCCACCAAATTGGGCGCCAATGCCAATATTTTGAGTTAACTTTAAAATCTCTTTTTCTAACTCTAAATCTCTAAAGCCATGACCAGTTTTAGCATCCCCTTTAGTGGGCAGTGAATCTAAATATTTAGTGCTGGCAAGTTTGGCAGTCTTTACTGTGTACTCCGCACTTGTGCCACCAATTACCACCACTAGGTGATATGGCGGACAAGCAGATGTGCCAAGAGAGCGAAGTTTTTCATCCAACCAATTCATAAATGAGGTTGGGTTTAAAACCGCTTTAGTCTCTTGGTATAAAAAAGATTTATTAGCACTGCCGCCACCTTTAGCAATAAATAGGAAGTTGTACTCATCTGGATGATCGGTATCTGAGTAGATTTCAATTTGGGCAGGCAAATTATTTCCAGTGTTTTTCTCCTCCCAGGTAGTAACTGGTGCTAGTTGGGAGTAGCGCAGATTTAACTTTGTAAATGCGTCATACACACCTCGAGAAATTGAGATCTCATCTTTTTCTTCTGTTAAAACCTGCTGACCTTTTTTGCCCATCACAATTGCAGTGCCAGTGTCTTGGCACATCGGCAATATGCCACCCGCTGAAATATTGGCATTTTTTAATAGATCAGTTGCCACAAATCGATCATTGGGAGAGCTCTCTGGATCCTTTAAAATATTGGCTAATTGCTCAAGATGCTCACTGCGCAGATAATGCGAAATATCATGTAAGGCCACTTGAGTTAAATTACTTATCGCATCCTTTGAGACCTTTAAGAATTGGCGACCTTCTGCGGTGAAGGTGCTTACGCCCTCATTTGAAATTAATCGGTACTCAGTTTTATCTGGCCCAATTGGAAGTAAATCTTGGTATGAAAACTCAGGTGCCATAGGGCTAAATCTACTGTCTTGGATCATCAATTAGGATAAGCACATGAGCCTAGCCAGTAAAAAGCGAGTATTACTTGCAGCACCTCGTGGCTACTGCGCTGGTGTTGATCGCGCAGTTATCACCGTTGAAAAAGCTTTAGATCTCTATGGCGCACCGGTATATGTTCGAAAACAAATTGTTCACAACAAACATGTGGTCCAAACTTTAGAAGCAAGGGGTGCAATATTTGTTGATGAAACAGATGAGGTGCCAGAGGGAAAGATTGTGGTCTTCTCCGCCCACGGAGTCTCACCTGCAGTCCACCAGAGCGCAGCAAGTCGAAATCTAAAAACTATTGATGCCACCTGCCCACTGGTAACTAAGGTGCACCATGAAGCTAGAAGATTTGCCTCCGATGATTACGATATTTTGTTAATTGGTCATGAAGGCCATGAAGAGGTGGATGGCACAGCCGGGGAAGCACCAGAGCATGTGCAATTAGTTGATGGCATTGACAGCATTAAAAATATTAAGGTTCGTGATGAAAATAAGGTGGCTTGGTTATCGCAAACAACCTTAAGTGTGGATGAAACCTTGGCCACTGTGGCAGAGCTGCGAAAGCGATTTCCAAATCTAATTGATCCACCAAGTGATGACATTTGTTATGCCACGCAAAACCGACAGGTGGCAATTAAAGAGATTGCCCCACAAGCTGATTTAGTTTTAGTTGTTGGCTCAACCAACTCTTCAAACTCAGTTCGGTTAGTTGAGGTCTCACTTGAGTATGGCGCTAAAGCTGCTTACCTAATTGATTACGCTGCTGAGGCAAAGGATGAGTGGCTAGATGGGGTTACAACTGTTGGAGTTTCAAGTGGTGCATCTGTGCCAGAGATATTAGTTAAGGATTTACTTATCTGGCTTGCCGATCGGGGATTTGGTGAGGTAGAAACAGTAACTGCAACTGAGGAACATTTGTTATTTGCAATACCACCTGAGCTTCGTAAAGATTTAAAAGCTGCTGGCAGGTAATTCAGTTTCCTTTTTTCGCTCTTTTTTAAACCAGATATACCAGGCAACAGCCGCTCCAGATAATAGATAAAAAGATACTGAGGCTAAACCTGCTACTAAATCAATTAATAACTTAGTTGGCGCAAAGGATGAACTGCCTAATGTTGGCATCAAAATAATGGAGGCAATTAAAAGCGAAACTGGCGGGGCTACAGCTGTTACATACGCTGTGCCACTTCTTCCTAAGTAAATTGCGCCAAAAAAGGCTATCCAGATAGCTAAGCAGGTAATGATGCCCAGTGAGTTTCGAAATAATATTTCAATGGCTTCAAATAAAAATATTACTAAAAACTGCAAAATAACAACACCAGGCTTTGTTAAACCAGGGCCCTTAATTGGTGAATTAATTGGTAAATTGCTCATTTACTTATCCGCCTCAATCTCTTCTACTTCAATAAAATCATCATCTGCTGAGATTGCTTTTAACTCTCTAACCTCACCAGGAGATTCTGGATACTCAATTGCTAATTTATCTTTATCGCCAGTTACGCCAAGATTATGAATTCTTCTAGCTGGACTTAAGACTGTTCGCTCAGCGGTTGGTATTAAATCCTCATAAGCTTTAGCAGTTGATGAGATTGCTTTGCCAACCGCCACAATTTTGCCATGCAATAGGGTGATGTTTTTTAAGAAGGTATTTGCAACCTTTTGAATCTCATCTGCGTTATCAGCTAATTTATTTCTGGTAAAGATATAACCAATGGTGCGAAGTAAGGCCATCATTGAGGTTGGAGTGGCAATTGTGACATTAACCTTAAAAGCTTTTTCTAACAATGCTGGATCAATTCGAAGTGCCTCAGCAAGGAGAGTTTCAAATGGCACAAACAAAACTACAAAATCAGGTGAGCCAGCTGACTTGTGGTAACCACGTTTGGCCAGTGCCTCAACATGTTTAAGTAAATCCTTTGTATGTTGGGCAAGATAATCATCGCGCTCACTTTGCACCTCGGTGCCAAAGGCATCTAGGAAGCGATCAAAAGGAAACTTAGAATCAACAAATATTGCACTTCCACCAGGCATCTTCACCGTAATATCTGGAATTCCAGATGAATCTGCATCGGTAGTGGATTTTTGTCTGGTGTATTCATGTCCTTCGCGCAGCCCAGCTGATTGCAGTAGTAGCTCTAGTTGCGCCTCACCAAATTTTCCACGGGTTTGTGAATTAGATAGGGCGCCAGCAATCTTTTTGGTTTCATCAAAGATTGATTCACTAGCTCTTCGCATCTCATTAATTGTGGTTTCAAGTTTGGCTTCGGCCTCAGTGCGGATTCGATTAGCCTCATTAGATTGTTGGGATAATTTTTCAACTGTTGATTTCATCGCATTTAACTCCGCCGTTAATTTGATGGAGTTTTCAGTCTTGCCTCGCTCAGCCTCTAACTGCTTTTTGTAATCATCGAGCAGGGCTGAATCTGCGGAGTTATTTTTATTGCGCAGGGCAGAGATTAGATAGCCGATCGCAATTCCAGCCAGCAGTCCAATAATTAGGGAGATGATCGAGGCGGGCATGGGGTTATAGTGGCATTAACTGCTGACAATCTTGCGTAGGCTTAACCCCTTGTGAGCCTTTCAATCGGAATCGTCGGTCTGCCAAATGTGGGTAAATCCACCCTCTTTAATGCGCTGACTAAAAACAATGTCCTAGCTGCTAACTACCCCTTTGCCACCATCGAACCCAATGTTGGTGTGGTGGGAGTTCCAGATGATCGCTTAGCGGTCTTGGCAGAAATTTTTACCTCCGAAAAAATTCTGCCCGCTGCGGTTTCCTTTGTTGATATCGCCGGCATTGTGAAAGGTGCCTCTGAAGGTGCAGGTCTTGGAAATAAGTTCTTAGCAAATATCAGAGAGTCAGATGCGATCTGCCAAGTTATTCGAGTTTTTAAAGATGGTGATGTAGTCCATGTTGATGGCAATGTTGATCCTAAAAAAGATATGGAAACAATTAACACCGAACTTTGTTTAGCTGATTTGCAAACCTTGGAAAAGGCGATCCCACGTCTTGAAAAAGAGGTTAGAACTGTTAAGGAAAAGGTGCCAGTTTTGGAGGCGGCAAAAGCTGCTGCCGAAATTTTAAATCAAGGTCAACTTTTGCGAGGCAGCAAGGTTGATATTGCAGCTATTTCAGAGTTGCAGCTATTAACAGCTAAACCATTTTTATATGTTTTTAATGTTGATGCCGCTGAATTAGCAGATAATAAATTACGGGAAGAGTTAGCAGCATTAGTCAAACCAGCGGAGGCGATTTTCTTAGATGCCAAGACAGAGGCAGAGCTTGCTGATTTAGATGAGGCAGATGCGCTGGAATTGCTCAAATCAATTGGATTAACCGAGCCAGGATTAACCACATTAGCAAGAGTTGGTTTTAATACATTAGGATTACAGACATATCTGACCGCAGGTCCTAAAGAGGCCAGAGCGTGGACGATTCATAAAGGTGATACTGCCCCAGCTGCGGCTGGTGTGATTCACACTGATTTTCAAAAAGGATTTATCAAGGCAGAGGTTGTGGCCTTTGATGATTTAGTAGCTGCTGGATCAATGGTGCAAGCCCGCGCCAATGGCAAGGTGCGAATGGAAGGTAAGGATTACGTGATGGCCGATGGCGATGTAGTGGAGTTTAGGTTTAATGTCTAAAAAACAAGCACACTTAAAAGATTTGCCAGTTAAAAAACGAGAAAACCTTCGTAACGTGGCAATTATTGCTCACGTAGATCATGGCAAGACTACTTTGGTTGATGCCATGCTTTGGCAATCTGGCGCATTCGCAGCCCATAAGAAACAAGATGAAGGCCAAGATCGCATGATGGATTCCATGGATCTAGAGCGCGAAAAGGGAATTACTATTTTGGCAAAAAACACCGCGGTAAAGCGCGGGGAGACAATTGTAAATATTATCGATACCCCAGGCCACGCAGATTTTGGTGGCGAGGTAGAGCGCGGCTTAGAGATGGTCGATGGCGTAATTTTATTGGTGGATGCCTCCGAAGGCCCACTGCCACAAACTCGATTTGTACTTCGCAAAGCTCTACAAAAAAATCTGCCAGTAATTTTAGTAATTAATAAAGTAGACCGACCAGATTCACGAATTGCTGAAGTTGTTGATGAGGCTTACGCACTCTTCTTAGATTTAGATGCCAATGAAGATCAAATTGAGTTTCCAATTGTTTACGCATCAGCTAAAGCTGGTAAGGCATCCCTTGATCGACCAGCAGATGGTGGCATGCCAAATAAAGAGAACTTAGATGTTTTATTTGACACAATATTTTCTGCAATTCCAGCACCGGAATACCATGAGGGTGCACCACTACAAGCACATGTTACAAACTTAGATTCATCTCCATTCCTAGGCCGGCTAGCTCTTTGCCGAGTAAGAGAAGGAGTTATTAAGAAGGGGCAATCAGTTACTTGGATTAAAACTGATGGTTCAACTGAGCGAGTTAAGGTTTCAGAGCTTTTAATTACCGAAGCTCTAGAGCGGGTACCAGCAATGGAGGCCCATCCAGGTGACATTATCGCGGTGGCAGGAATTGAAACTATTACCTTAGGTGAAACACTCGCTGATCTAGAAAATCCACATGCACTGCCATTAATTACAGTTGATGAGCCAAGTATTTCGATGACTATTGGTATTAATACCTCACCTCTTGCTGGCAAGAGTGGAAATAAGTTAACTGCTCGCCAAGTTAAAGGCCGCCTTGATGCTGAATTAGTTGGAAATGTTTCACTTCGCGTTTTAAATACCGATCGCCCAGATACTTGGGAGGTGCAGGGACGTGGTGAGCTACAACTTGCAGTATTAGTTGAAATTATGAAACGTGAAGGATTTGAGTTAACAGTTGGTAAGCCACAAGTTGTTACCAAGATTGTTGATGGCAAGGTTCATGAGCCGATGGAGCGTTTATCAATTGATGCACCAGAGGAGTACTTAGGTGTGATTACCCAGCTTATGGCTCTTCGTAAGGGGCGAATGGAGCAGATGGTCAACCATGGCACTAGTTGGATTCGTCTGGATTACCGAGTTCCATCCCGTGGCTTAATTGGTTTTAGAACTGAGTTCTTAACTGAAACTCGTGGTACTGGATTACTTCACCATGTATTTGATGGCTATGAGGCTTGGCATGGTGAGTTGCGCACTCGCTCAACTGGTTCATTAGTTTCAGATCGAATGGGATCAGTTACTAGCTACGCACTTTATGGCACACAAGATCGCGGCTCAATATTTGTTGAACCAGGCGATGAGGTTTATGAAGGAATGGTTATTGGTGAGAACTCACGAAGTGAGGATATGGATGTTAACTGCGTTAGGGA
Source organism: Candidatus Planktophila sp. (assembly GCA_003569185.1). Classification (GTDB taxonomy): domain Bacteria; phylum Actinomycetota; class Actinomycetes; order Nanopelagicales; family Nanopelagicaceae; genus Nanopelagicus. The sequence goes on from BGOJ01000001.1 coordinate 89,744, forward strand.
GAAAAAGTTAACAAATATGCGAGCATCTGGCACTGATGAATCAGAGCGTTTAATTCCAGCAAAGAAATTAAATATGGAAGGTGCTCTTGAATTTTGTCGTGAGGATGAGTGCGTTGAGGTAACCCCAGCGGTTGTTCGAATTCGCAAGGTTATTTTGGATGGATCAACTCGGGCTCGAATTACTTCCAAAAATAAGCGAGCAAACGAGAACTCATAACCATTATTGGGTAATAACCCTTAATGTCAGCGCCGGCTTGTTAAATTAAGCCGTGGCCAGCGCAAAAAATACTATCGAGTTAAATCTAGTTAGAGCTGGCGCAAATCAGGCCCAAATTGCAAAACATGAATTAACCAGTGAACAACTTCAAGTCATAAATCACCGCAGCTCACAATTATTAGTTCTAGGCTCAGCTGGCTCTGGAAAAACCACCACTTTAATTGCTGCGATCTCAAATCGAATTTCGCAAGGTTTTGATCCAAACTCAATATTGGCAATTACCTATGGCCGAGATTCAGCCAGCAAATTGCGAGATCAAATAGCTTCTGCAAACCCAGCCTTACACACAGTTGCCGAACCAATAGCAAGAACCTTTCACTCCTTAGCATTTATGATTTTAAATGATCCAATTAATTTGGAAAGTTCTAATGAGAAAAAATATGTTCTACTTTCCGGTGCCGAACAAGATGCGCAGATCAGACAATTATTAGCGCTAGATGCGGCTGATCCATCGCAAACCTTATGGCCAGCTGATTTAAGTGCGGCCCTAACCACCAGAGGTTTTGCTAAGGAGCTTCGTGAATTTATTAGCCGTGCTACTGAAAGAGGCAGCTCACCGCAGGAGTTAAATGCATTTGCTAAAAAGTATGAGCAAAGGTACTGGCCTGCGATCTGTCAGTTTTGGGAAAAGTATAAAAGTGCGATGGCGTTGCGCGATGGCACTACAACTCACTCATTTAACCGGGTTGATCCGAGTGAGTTAATTATTTTAGCTGCAGAAAAACTTGAGAGTAATCAGAGATTACTTGATAAATACCGCAAATTGTTTCAAGTCATATATGTCGATGAGTTTCAAGAATCAGATCGGGCGCAGCGAAAATTATTAAAACTACTAAGTAATCAGGAGTTAGTGATCTTTGCTGATCCACAAAGTGCGGTGGGTAGATTTAGAGGAGCAGATCCCGAGAACTTGCTGGCAGATTTAGAGCAGTTTGGAATCAAGGACAAGATAACTCTGCAAAGTAAATTGCGAAGTGATCCTGCCCAACAAACTGTTCTGCTAAGTAGTGTGAGTGAAGAGGCAAATTTTATTGCTCATCAATTTAGATCAGCTCACTTAATTAATGGCCTTCCATGGTCGCAGATGGCAGTAATTGTTAGATCCCCTGGTGCGCAAATAGCTGCATTACAACGAGCATTTGCAATGAACTCAATTCCAGTTGAAATCGATGCCACCGCACTTTCCTTAGCTGATAACCCAGCAATTCGGCCAATAATCACCATCGCACAAATTGCCTTGGGCCAATTAAAACTAACTACTAGCAACTGGGAGCAAGTTGAAGAGTTGTTAAAGAGTGAGTTTGCCGGCGCAGATGCAATATCAATTAGGCAGATGCGAATTGCTCTAACTAGAGCGCAAAGTGGTGATCAGGTTAAGAGTTCAACTGAATTGATCTTAGATTGCTTGACCTCACCGAGTGCTGATCTGCCATGGGAGCAACTAACTAGCCTTAAGCGAATTAATGATTTGATTAAAGTAGCTAAAAAGAGTTTAAGCAGCTCATCTGATATTTCAGATTTACTGTGGAGCATATGGAGTAATGGTAAGAATTATGAAGGTGATTTGATTTCACAAATTTGGCAACAAACTGCGCTGGCAGGGGGCGTGCGAGGTGGGATTGCTGATCAAAATCTTGATGCGGTAATTACTTTATTTGAAGTTGCCAGACGTTTTAGCCAGCGCCTACCTGGTGCTAAACCATCCCTTTTTATAGATCAACTTCTTGGCGAGAAAATTCTCTCCGACAGTATTACCGCTACCGCACAGCGCGGTGAGGTAGTGCAGGTAATGACAGTGCATTCAGCCAAAGGTTTAGAGTGGCAATATGTGGCACTTGCTGGAATGCAAGAGGGTAGTTGGCCTAACTTAAAGCAACGCGGATCATTACTTGGCTCTGAGCGATTAGTTGAAATATTTCGACATGGCATCAGCAATGCTGAACAACTAGATGCGATCTCAGCTGCTGGGTTAGCAGAGGATGAGAAAAGATTATTAAATGTTGCATTAACAAGAGCTAGCAAGCAGGTATTTATCACCGCAGTTGCCCATGAAGATAATCAACCCTCTAGATACTTTGAAAAATTAGCACCGGAAGATATTCAAGTAAGCCAAACTCAAAGATCTATTACCCAACCTGCTTTGGTTGCAGCGCTGCGCCGGATGGCAAGTTATGCCAGCGATGAAGATTCAAAGTTTGCAGCAAAGGCTCTTAAAACATTGGCCAGCAATGGGGTTAGAGCAGCGGATCCAAAAAATTGGATTGGCATAACACCGCCATCAACAGAGCTGCCAGTTATTGGCGAAGATGAGCAGTTAAGAATTTCACCTAGCTCACTTGAATCCTTTACTGAGTGTGGACTTAAGTGGATGTTAGAACAAAGTGGTGGCAAAGATGCAGATTCAACTGCTCAAGTACTTGGCTCCGCCATCCATGTGATTGCCGCCCAATTAAAGGATCAACCATCTCTTACCTTAGATCAACTAGAGGCGAAGTTAAAAGGTGCTTGGTCATTAATTGATATGAACAAGGGCTGGATAAAAGATTACGAATACCGCAGAGCAGCATTAATGTTGCAAAAATTCTATGGTTGGCATTTGAGTAATAAAAATAAGTTAATTGGTGTTGAAGAAAAGTTTGAGTTTAAGTTAGGGAATGCAGTTGTATCTGGCTCAATAGATCGAGTGGAGTTAACAAGTGAAGGAAAGTATTACATTGTTGATTTAAAAACAGGGGCTACGCCAATTTCCTTTGAAGATGCCCAAAGTAACAAGCAATTACAAAGCTACCAATTAGCGGTGGTTAATGATGGTTTTAAGAATAAGTTAGAACATCAGGAGGTGGCTGGTGCGCAACTAATTTTCGTAGGAGATCATAAAGGCAAGGAAGCAAAGCCACGCCCGCAAGATCAAGTTAATGCTAAAGCGGTAAGTGCAGAGATTTCAGAGATTGCTATCGGGATGAGTGATAAAAGCTTTGTCGCAATTATTAATGATCGCTGTCGAAGTTGCGCAGTTAAATCCTCTTGCCCAATACAGCCAGCAGGTAAGTCGGTGATTGATTTATGAGCATTAAATACTCAGCGCTAGATATCGCAAAGAAAATTACTGCAGTTGATCCTTCTTTTAGAGTGCCAACGCAGGAGCAAATTCCAATTATCGAGTCCCCTCTGGCGCCAGCTGTAGTTATTGCAGGTGCTGGATCTGGCAAAACAGAAACCATGAGCCAGCGAGTTTTATTTTTAGTAGCAAACTCAATCATTACCCCAAACCAATTACTGGGTTTAACTTTCACAAGAAAAGCAGCTGGTGAACTATCAAAGCGAATTAAATATCGCCTTCGCCAACTAAAAAAGGCTGGTCTTTTGCCAGATCACTTAGATGAGTCGGAGTTAACTGTCTCTACCTATCACTCATACGCTGGCAAAGTTTTAGCCGATCATGCAATTCGAATCGGTATTGATGCCGATGCTGATCCAATTGGTGAGGCAGCTGCATGGCAGATTGCATTTGAAGAGGTCACTAGATTTTCTGGAAATGATTTACCAATTAATGGTTCAACTGCCTCAGTTGTGCAAGAGGTTATGGATTTATCCACCCAATTGGCAGAAAATGATCGAAGCGCGGATGAAATCATTACTTACACCGAGAAATTACTTTCCAAACTCTCACAATTTAGTGACCGCCAAACTGTTCCGGTAATTGAATTTAAAGAAGAGTTACAACAGCGGCTGGCAATCTTGCCGATTGTGGATGCCTTTGATCGCCGGCGAAAAGAAAATGGCCTATTAACCTTTAATGATCATATGTCTATTGCTGCTCGGTTGGTTAGTGAAAGTAAGTTAAACCATAGTGATGACATCGGAGAGATTGAGCGAAGCAAATATAAAGTTGTTTTACTTGATGAGTATCAAGATACATCTTTTAACCAAATTAAGTTCCTTTCAAATCTTTATGGAAATAATCATCCAGTAACAGCTGTTGGCGACCCTAACCAAGCCATCTACGGCTGGCGCAGCGCAAGCTCTGAAACTTTAGATACTTTCTCACAATCCTTTAGTAGCAAAGCATTGCGATTTAATCTTCTAACAACTTGGCGAAATGATAATTCAATACTGGATCTGGCAAATGTTGTAATTGATCAAATCTCAACTGAAAAACAGATTGCAAAGTTAACTGCCAGACCAAATGCAAAGACAGGTGAGGTTATTTGCGCTGTTTATGATACGCAAATTCAAGAAGGGCAGGAGATTGCTTCCTACTTTGCCAAGTACTGGTTTGATAACGAGCGAGAGAAATTACCGGCAGATAAGAAGACAACCTTTGCGGTATTGGTCAGAAGCAGATCACAAATTGATTTAATTCAATCGGCCTTTAGTGAGTTAAACATCCCAACCGATGTTGTAGGAGTTGGTGGCTTGATTAATACTCCTGAAGTAGCTGACATTATTGCTCTGCTGCGCACACTTACTATGCCTGAATCTGGCACTGCTCTAATGCGCTTACTTACTGGACCTCATCTAAATCTAGGTGCTAGAGATTTAATGGCACTTGGTAGTTTTACTAAATCATTTGCCAGAGCAAATGATTACTCACGTGGTGCTCAACTAAAGCAGGCACTTGAAGAGAGTATTGAGATCGCATCTACCGCTGATGAGTTTGCCGCCGGCTCAATCATTGAATCACTTGAGCAATTATTGATTTTAACTCCAGCAGAGTTAAAAAAATATCAAAAGACTCCAGAGTTTACCGATGAAGGATTAGCTAGATTAAGAAAATTTGCACTCTCACTTCGCACCCTAAGACGTAATTTAACTGGTTCAATCACCGATGCAATTTCACAAGTATCTGAGTTTTTATCACTTGATACTGAAGTATTAGTAAGAGATGGCTGGCAAAATGGTCGCAGAAACATTGATCGCCTTTTAGATGAGGCGGCTAGATTTCAAAAAAATGGTGGCACTCTATTTAACTTCTTGCAATGGTTAAAGATTGCTCAAGATGCAGAGGGTGGATTAAAACCAGCAGAGGTTGATGTTAGAAGTGATGCGGTTCAGATTTTAACCATTCACGCAGCAAAGGGTGCTGAATGGGATTATGTTGCTATTCCTGGTTTGGCTGAGAAGAATTTTCCAAATATTGGTAAAAAGTCAGATAACTGGATAACTAATGCTGGCAGCATTCCAGTCAGCATGCGTGGTGATTATCAACAACTACCATCAATTACCTTTGAGAATTTTTCAACTAATAAGAATTTAAAGGATGGAATAGAAAGTTTTGGTGATCAGTGGAAAGCTCGCAAAGCCATGGAGGAGATGCGCCTGGCATATGTTGCAATTACTAGGGCAAAGCAAGGCTTAATTTGCACAACCTCACATTTTAGAACTGGTGAAAATGCTGTTTCACCAAGCAGGCTATTTCAATTGTTTGCTAATGCAGCAATCAATATTTCAGGTGCAACTGTTATTGCAGGTTCAGAGATTCCAGATGGAATAAATCCAATGAAGGAAAATCCAATTACCGCCACTTGGCCCAAGACAAATCCAGCTATTTTAAAACTGCAAGAGGTAGCTAAGTTAGTTGATTCATCCCAGCCATACACCAAGGAAGAGGTTGAGCAACTTGTTGCAAAATCTACCGATAATGAAAAGGTTGGTTTGCTTACGGACTTAAAAATGCTAATTAATGAAATTAAATCAAAAAGTAGTAAGCAAGATGTAATTTTGCCAACTAGATTGTCAGTTTCAACCTTGCTATATCTTGCTAATGACCCACAAGAGCTTGCCCTTAGATTAAGAAGACCAATGCCAAACCACATTGATAAATATGCAAGAAGAGGAACAGAGTTTCATCTTTGGCTTGAAAACCATTTTAAGCACCCAGCTTTGATCTCAATGGATGAGTTGTTTAATCTCAATTCAACTGCCAGCTCTGATCAAGACGCACCACTAGACAAGTTGCAAGAGGCGTGGCTGGCAAGTGATTGGGCAAAGAAAGCACCAATTGATGTTGAGGTTGGTTTTGAAACCATGATTGATGCCACCTTGATTAGAGGAAGAGTTGATGCAGTTTATAAGGTGGATGCTGATCATTACGAGGTAGTGGATTGGAAAACTGGAAAGGTTAAATCCGGTGATGATCTTCAATCAGCCTCAATACAACTTGCTATGTATCGACTTGCCTATGCAAAACTTAAGAATCTGCCAATTGAAAATATCTCGGCTGCGTTTCACTACGTTATCGATAATCAAACCGTTAGGCCAGCTGATATTTTAGATGAGCAAGGTTTAATTAATTTAGTAAGTAGAGTGCCGCTTCAGATTTGAAGCATTACTCCAATTGGAATGTGATCAGATATTCCAGGGTTTGTTGATTTAATCTCTTCGTGGGTTACTCGAGAAGTTTTTAGCAAGCTCTTCCTTGCCATTATGTAATCAAATTGGATCTTGGGATCCCAACTTGGGTAGGTCGATTGCGATAAAACTGATCTAAATCCACTTAATTTGCTCGGTAAATTTGCAGGCAAATTCAGATCACCGGCAAGTACTGAAATCCCAGCTAGTTTTTTTAGGTATGAAGAAAGTTTATTCAACTGGAAAATATTTACACCGGGCACAAAGGATAGGTGGGTGGTGGCTATTGTTAATCCATTTTCTAGCTCGGCAATTAGTGCAACCCTTGGTTCATCTTTAACATATATAAATCGAACCCCCTTGCCATTATCTTTTGGAATAAGCAGCGGCATTCCAATGAGAGATCTGCCTAACTTTTTAACATATAGTTTTTTAATAGGTTGATTGGTTGCTAGAGCTATGCCATAACTTGCCACATCATTACTTTGATAATTCTCTGAAGTAATAATTGCTTGATTTAAATCCTTAACCTTGCGCCATTTTTCACCTGGTGTACCAATTAAGGTTGGTAGGTATGCCCAGTATTTAAGGTGCATAACTTCGGCAATCAATTTACTTTGATTAATGCCACCAGATCTTGTTTGAAAATTATCAACCTCTTGCAGTGCCAAAAAATCTGGTTGCATTTTTTCTGCCACATTTTTAGCGGCACTTTCTAACTCCACCTGCCAGTTTTGAGAGTCAGTCGGTGGAATTTTCTGGCCATGTAAAAGATTCCATGAGATCACTCTCATCTTTTGAACGGGGGCGACAACCATGATGACAGGCTAGTAGGGTCAGGCGGTGATGGCGCCTCATAAACCACTAAAACTTCCGTTGGCAGCAGCTGAGGTCGATCGCGCTGCCCACCTGCGAAGTGATGCAACCTATCTAGATTCAGCCTGGCCCGATGCAGCAGTACTCCTATTTTGCGATGAAAAATTTGCGACCAAAAATAATCAATTACTTTTCACAACAGGTGCAGAACTTGGTAAGTATCAAGATCAAAGTGATTACTTCTTAGGAGTTAAAGATGAAAAGCCATTTTTTGTCCGCCACTTAGAAAGCAATCAGGTGGCGGAAGTTGAGTTTAAGACGCTTCGAGAGGTTGGCTCATTTTTATCTGCCAGAGATATTGGTTTAGCAGTTCACGCCCAGGGGCTAGCTAATTGGCATAAGAAGCATCCAAGGTGTGCTCTCTGCGGAGAAAAAACTTTGGTTGTGTTAGCAGGCTCGGTTCGAAGATGCCCTGCAGATCAAAGTGAACATTATCCGCGAACCGATAGCGCAATAATTGTTTTAGTAAAGGATGAAGCGGATCGAATCTTATTAGGCAGGCAAAAAGTTTGGCCAAAGAATAGATTTTCAACCTTTGCTGGATTTGTTGAACCAGGTGAATCATTTGAAAATTGCGTCACAAGAGAGGTAATGGAGGAGGCAGGTGTTGAACTAACTCAGATCAATTACCTAGGTTCTCAACCTTGGCCATTTCCAGCATCTTTAATGATTGCATTTGAAGCAATAACTCATACTCCGCAAATAGCCAGACCTGATGGTGAAGAGATTGAGGAGATTCGTTGGTTTACTCGTTCTGATATGAAAGATGCAATTGCAGATAAATCTTTAATACTTCCGCTGGAAATAAGTGTGGCTCGGCAGATGATCAAGGCTTGGTATGGAGAGAACGCGGATAAGGATTTGGTTGGCAATGAATCATGGCGATAGATAATGCTGCAATTTTGGCAGAGCTAGATTCTGATCAACTAGCGGTTGTAAAAGCAATAACTGGTCCAGTCTGTGTGATTGCAGGTGCTGGTACCGGTAAAACTCGAGTAATCACTAATCGAATTGCATATGCAATTAATGCCGGAGTTACCGATCCAACCAAGGTATTAGCACTTACCTTTACCGCAAAAGCTGCTGGTGAGATGCGAGCAAGATTACGCGCCCTTGGTATTTCAAATGCCAGCGCAAGAACCTTCCACTCCGCTGCGCTAAAGCAGCTTCTGTATTTTTGGCCATACGCCTTTGGTGGGCAATTTCCATCCCTGCTAACTACCAAATCTGGCTTTATTAGCCAAGCAATTACTAGAGCGGAAGTTGCAATTCCTGCCCAGGTAAATGCGCTGCGCGAGATTGCAAGTGAAATCGAATGGGCAAAAGTTTTAGAGATCTCACCTGAAAATTATCAACAAGAGGCGATTGCTAATAACCGGTTAGTGCGATTGCCAAATAGCAAAGGGGAGTCTGAAAATCTTTCAATGATTGCCCAAGTTTATGAAGCTTATGAATCATTGAAAAAACAGGAGCGCACCTTAGATTTTGAAGATGTACTGCTGCTAACAGTTGGCATGTTGGAGGAGGATCGGGGGGTGCGCGAGCGGGTGCAGGATCAGTATCGATACTTCACCGTGGATGAGTACCAGGATGTCTCACCCTTGCAACAGCGTTTGTTAAATCTTTGGTTAGGAAGCCGGCAGGAAATTTGTGTTGTGGGGGATGCGGCTCAAACTATTTACTCATTTGCCGGTGCCACCTCAAACTTCTTACTTAACTTTCAAAATAGATTTCCAAATGCCCAAGTTTTCCGGCTCTCCCGTGGTTATCGATCCACCCCTGAGATTATCAACACTGCAAATGCAATCTTGCGCGCAGCCAATTTAGTTTCAGATCATGGCGGTGAGCTGCAATCTGCAAATGCCCATGGTGAAAAGCCTGCAGTTAATGGATTTAACTCCACACAAGATGAGATTTCATATGTGGTGGGCGAGGTAGTTAAGAGAATTTCAGAAGGTGTGGACTCATCGCAGATCGCAGTATTGGCCAGAACCAATGCCCAGCTAGATCAGGTTAAGTCAGCGTTAAATAATGCCAGGATCCCAAGTCAGATTAGATCAGGTGAGAGATTTTTTGATCGCACCGATGTGCGAGATGTAATGCGAATTATACGAAGTGCCTCCGTACTGCCTTCAGAAGGTGGAGATTGGTATGCCGATTTAGTTGCAGTTCTTCGTCCATTTGGCGATGCTGATTATGTTGTGGCTTTTTTAAGATTGGCTAAAAGTATTCAAGAAAATGGTGGCAAAAATATGCGTGCCTTTTTGCGTGAAATCGAGGATCGAGCCGAACAAAATAATCCACCAACCTTGCCTGGGGTAACGCTGGCAACCTTGCATGCCGCCAAAGGATTGGAATGGAACCACCTATTTTTAATTGGGGTTTCTGAGGGCGTGCTACCAATGGGTAATGATTTAAATGAAGAGCGACGACTATTTTATGTTGGCATCACCCGCGCAAAGGAGCGGATTCAAATCACCTATGCCGGCAAGCCCAGCGTATTTCTGGCCCAATTTAATTAAGTTGCATCAAAGATAGGTCATGCTTTACTCTTGCCGAATGGCAAAACTAGTTAATTCACACACAGCAGTTGCACCAATTGCAGCTACTGCTAATTGGTATGCCATCAATCCAGTCACAGCGAAATCTTCATATCGCTCAGATTGGACAAATAAGCGCTCTAATAAGGGTTTTTATACCTTTACATCAGATCGCACCCCTGGGAGCTATATCGGCTAAAGTCGAGATAGAAGCCAAGGGGCCCGCGAATCTAATGATTCGGGGCCCTTTTTCTTTTATCTAATAACTTCCAATAAGAGCCAAGTAATTGGCATAACAAATCGAACCAAACTAAATGAAAGATAACCGAAAGGAAAGGTGAGAACGATGACCGTTCTCTTCAGCGAACTACTTGTACCAGGTTGGGCACAAGGCCCAACTGCCAAAATTGGATTAAGTGATGTCACCTGGGCTTACGAGGATGCCCCAGTGATCTCCTATACCGATTACGCCGCCAACTCAACAGCAACTAATGCTAATAAGAGTTATCAGACCAAGGTGGAGTACAAGCGCGCTGATAATCCTTTCGCTCCTGAAATTGATCAGGCTCAAAAGATTATGAGCCTGCCCTGCCACTCATCTGATCCAGAGCTCTTCTTCAGCGAACAGCCACTGGTGATTGCCCAGGCTAAGGCGCTATGCGGTAGCTGCCCCATGAAGGCAAAATGTTTGCAAGGCGCACTCTCTCGAGCTGAGCCATGCGGTGTCTGGGGAGGTGAATTATTTGATGAAGGTCAGGTAATTCAAAGTAAGCGAACACCAGGTAGACCGGCAAAGGTGGCACAAGCTAGTTAAATTCAAAGAAAGTTAATAACAACTGTTAACTAGGAAGGGTTAACAAAAAAGCGGTGAGGTTGGAATTAATCCAATCTCACCGCTTTTACTTTTGGTTACTTGCTTAGTTATTAAGCCTTACCAAGAATACGATTTACCTTTGTGCCACAAACTGGGCAGATTCCTTGTGCCATACGGCGACCAGAATCAGAGACCTTTACATGTCCTTCAAAGGAGCGCTTCTCTTTGCACTTAACGCAGTAAGCCTCACCCTTGTACTCTTCAGCCATTTTGTTCCTCCATCCGCCGCACTCTTGGGAGCATGCCGGCAAGTTCCTGCATGTGAGTACGAATGGCAACACCATACCCCTACTAACACGCTCAACTGGGGTTTTCCACGCTTAAAATCCTAAATATTAAGTCAAAAGGAGCAAATAAGGGGTAAAACTAGATATTTACGGCAGGAACAACACCTGATCCACCACTTTGGCTTCCTAGTTCAAAACCTTCTAAAAACGCCTCACACTTTTGCTGATCGGTAAATCGATTTAAGTAATTGTAAAAATCTTGATCGTGGCCTGGAATCCTTAGATGAATTAGCTCATGAAAAATTATGTAATTCAAAACATAATTTGGTGCACCAATTAATCGATCAGAAATTCGAATTGTTCGATCAACGGTGGTGCAGGAGCCCCATCGCTCACTCATATTGCGCCAGTTAATGCTTGCCGGTACTACATCAAAATCGGGCAGATACTTTGCTAGTAATTCCATACCAATCTCTAGTAGCTGCAGGTCTGTTTTTCGAGATCGACCCTCCCGACGCAGCACCATTGCGATCATCTCTGGAATTATTTCCAACTCCTGCCGCTTACTCATCTTGGCTGGGATATGAATCTCAATCACACCGCCCTGGCGAAAGGCGCTAATGCTGCGCCGGCGACGTTCTTTGCGAACAACACGGTATTGCGGCAGATCAGATGGCAGGGCAGGAAGGGCTTGGCCTCTGCGCTTGGATATTTGGGCCACAGGCGGCATTAAATCTGCAAAGAGGATTTCCTGCTCAAAGTTATCCACCATTACCTCTTCTTATCCACCATAATTGTGGGTGTCTCCACAGGTTAATCCACAGCAGGTGGTGCAATTTTACGCAATGATTGTCGCAGTATCGGTTTTGCCATACCGCATCAGTAATGGCTTTTTATTTTATGCATAAATACAGCAGATGGAAGATGAAAAAAAATTTAAAAATACTTTTTAAAACACCATTCTAAGTTGATTCTCACCTTTGATTCCCATATGTTAGCGCCACGAAGTCCCCGGATAACCGTTTCATATCTGCAAGGGGAAGGCAGATAAGAAATTGTGCGCCCGGGGATTTCGCTTTTTAATTTAAAGCTTTAAATCAGACCTGATAGATCATCCGGCACAGTCACGCTATCTAAAAAGCCTTTCACATCAGATAGATCATCGGGCATCGGTAAAAAGGCAGCATCTTCCCAACACTTATCCCGACCATCTGCGCCTTTTAAGTTTTTAACCTCACTCCAAAATGCAGATGCCTCACGCATTTTTCGAGGCGAGACTTCAAGTCCTAGTAAGTTTGCAAATAATTGTTGCATTGGTGCGTTTGTGGCTCGCCGGCGACGAGAGTTTTCAATCAATGCATTAAAGGCTGGCATGCGATCTGCGGCAACCTGTGAAATAACATGATCAATCCAACCTTCAATTAATGCCAAAGTCATCTCTAATCTAGTTAGCGCCAGCTCTTGAGCTGGTGTTTGTTGAGGTGTAAATAAGCCAGCATTTAATGCCAGGTTTATTGCTTGCGGATTATTCATATCAATCTCACCACTTGCCATCGCCTCTTCTGCTTGGCGGGTAATTGATTCGACATCAATACTTATGCCTTTGCCATAAGCGGTGATTAAATCCTTAATATAGTTTTGTAGCCAAGGTGAGTTAGCAAATAATCTAGCCGCAGCCGCCTCCCGAAGTGATAAATAGATAGCAACCTGCTCCTGGTCAATGCCTAGCCCCTCAGCCCACTCATTAATATTTTGTGGGATTAAATGTGAGCCGCTATCAGTTTTTAACAATGGAATTGCCACATCATTTGCACCAGTTATTGAGTTAGCCAACATGCCAATTCCTTGGCCCAATTGAGTAGCGATTAAAGTGCCCATAAAGCCGCGCAGGATTCGAGCCAGCATTAACTTCATCGCCTCTTGCTGAGCAGGTGATTGCTCAGTTGAGCCCATAAACTCAATTGGTAGGGAGGCGCTGGCATTAGTAATCACATTGCCTAACGCATCTGCCATTCCCAGGGCGAGAGGTTCAATTAATTGTTGCCAGCCAGTGACTGACTCATCTAACCAATCTCGCTTTGACCAGGCACTTTGGCTTGGCATCACGGCAGCGGGAAAGAGGATCTCAGTATCTAGCCAAGTATTGGCAAGGAGTAAGGATTGATTTAATTTTTCTTGATCTAAATTGCCAATTGGCAGGTCACCTTTGGCGGTAATTATCTTTCTAGCTATCTCACGTAAATTTGCGACCTTAATTAAACTTTGATCTGTGGCAGATTCGCCAGATTGCATGCTTTCAAAAAAAGACTTCGCACCAGCTAGGGCACCAGAATCAATTCCCATTTCTGAGAATTTCTTTAGCAGCGCATCAAAGTCAGGCTGTCCCTCATTTGGTAAAAAGCCAAAACCCATTTTGATTAACTCACCCTCTGCTTAAGATCAAAAGATAACTGATATTGATAGAACAATAATGCCACCGATTTTCTTCCCCGCTGATTAGGATGGGGTTATGAGTTCAAGCGCAGCATCCGCCCTGGTTTGGTGGTTGATCCCAATTGTGGCGGTCTCGGGGGCGATTGTTTATGGCGTTTGGATCTCAAAATATAAATCTAAGTTTGATAATCAAACCAATCGGTCGGTAAATAACTTTAAGAAATTTCAAAGCACATTTCGACCTAAAAAATAATTTAAACTACTAAATTAAATGAGATCCTTACTTCCCACTCGCGGGCAAATTCCTACCCCAACTAGGCTGATCCTCACATTATTAATTTTGGTTGCCCTATTTATTCCATCCCCATTTGTAATTCTCGCCCCAGGAACGCCACAAAACGTTTTAGGTGAGGCGATAAAAATATCTGGTACCAAAACCTATCCAACCAGTGGAAAATTATCTGTTACCTCAGTGATGGTGACTGATCCAGACTCTTATATAACTGGCTTTGATATTTTCTACGGCTGGATTGATAACAAGCGGGCAGTACTTCCTAGGCAAGAGGTTTATCCAGATGGTGAAACCGCAGCTGAGGCGGTCAAGCAAGGGGCAGTTGAGATGAATGGATCTCAAATTAATGCCACCGCTGCCGCACTTTCCTACCTTGGTTATAAGAGCGCTTCAAAGTTAGCAGTTGTTGATGTTAACAAAGATAGTAAGGCGCAAGATGTGATTCTTGTAAATGACCAGGTTTTAACTATTAATGATCGTAAATTTGAAAATACAACTGAGCTATTGCAATTTTTAGATAGTAAAAAGCCAGGTGAGTTTGTAACTGTGAAAGTTTACCGTCAAGGTGTTGGTGAATTAACTAAAAAGATCGCCCTATCTGCCAGGGAAGATGGATCAGCTTTTATCGGCATAAATATTCAAGAACAGTTTGTTTTTCCATTTGATGTAAAAATCAAATTAGAAGAGACTGGCGGACCAAGTGGTGGCTTGATCTTTGCTATTGGTGTGGTTGAGAAATTAACTGCTGAGGATTTAATTCGATCACGAAATATTGCTGGCACCGGCACAATTACAACAACTGGAAATGTCGGACCAATCGGCGGGATTGCTGAAAAAATTATTGGCGCTAGGGAGTTTGGGGTTAACATTTTCTTCACCCCCATAGAAAACTGCCAAGATATAAGTAACAGTGAAGAGTTAGGTCAGGGTAAGGGTGAAAAGGCAATGAAAATTGTGCCGGTCGCCACACTCGCTGAGGCAATTGCAGTATTAAAACTACCTGAGAATTCCAAATTTCCGACCTGTAAAAGCTATGCCTAGGAGTAGATAAGATCTGCGCATGAGTAACTCAGGCTTTAGTGGTGGTGGGTTTAACCGTAATAACAATCCATTTGGTGGCAGCGGTTTTGGTGGTGGGTTTCCAAATCCATTTGCAAGTCGTGGAAATGGTAAGCGTCGAGTTAGTCCGTTAACAATCACTTTTATTGTTTTATTTGTTTTATCTAGCGTTTTAATTTCCTTAAGTGGTTTTTACGCAGATTTACTCTGGTTTCGCTCGGTAGGTTTTGTTGATGTTTGGCAAACATCCTTATTCACTAAAATTTATTTATTCTTTGGCTTCGGACTTATTACCTCAGCAATTATCACTTTAAATATTTATCTTGCATTTAGAAAACGCCCAATTTATGTGCCAGTAACGGTCGAGGCTGATAATTTAGAAAGATATCGCGCTCAACTAGAACCAATTCGTCGCCTTGCTGGCATTGGTATTTTCTTGGTAATTTTTTATTTTGCTGGCACTGCTGGATCACGATTCTGGCAACAATGGCTACTTTTCCAGAACTCAACTGAATTTGGACAGGTTGATCCACAATTTGGATTAGATATCTCATTCTTTGCATTTAAGCTGCCGATGTACCAAGCACTTATTGGCTGGGGTATTTCAACGATTGTGTTGGCAATTATTGCTGCCGCAGCAGTTCATTACATATACGGTGGCATTAGAACTCAGGTTAAAGAGGACCGAACCACTGTTGCCGCAAGAGTTCAGCTTTCCATTTTGCTTGGCTTGCTAGTTTTACTAAAGGCAGTTGCTTACTGGTTTGATCGTTATGCATTAACTTTAAAAGAGGGCAGGTTAATTACCGGCCTTACCTACAGTGATGTAAATGCACTGTTGCCTGCTAAATCAATTTTGGCGGCGATTGCGGTGATCTGCTCCCTTCTATTCTTTGCAAATATTGTTCGTAAATCCTGGTTGTTACCAACAGCTGGTGTGGCACTAATGGTTATCGCATCAGTTTTAATCGCAGGTGTTTACCCAGCAGCAATCCAACAGTTTCAAGTAAAGCCATCTGAGTCCACAAAAGAGGCACCTTTTATTCAAAGAAATATTGATGCCACCCGCGATGCTTATGGTTTAACAAATGTAGAGGTAAAGGATTACCAAGCAACGGTTACAACTTCAGCTGGTCAATTAGCTAATGATGCGGCCACGATTGCAAATATCCGATTGATGGATCCAAATGTTTTATCTGCAACCTTTAGACAACTACAACAGATCAAGCCATATTACGCTTTTGCTGATTCATTAGATATTGATCGTTACAAGATTGATGGCAAAGAGCGCGATGTGGTTGTGGCAGTTCGTGAGTTAAATATTGATGGAAATCCATCTCGAAACTGGATTAATGATCACTTGGTTTACACCCATGGCTTTGGAATGGTTGGCGCATTCGGAAACACTGTTGATGCAGATGGCAAACCAACATTTACAGTTGGCGATATCCCACCAACTAAAGGTTTAGGAGAGTTTGAACCTCGTATTTACTTTGGTGAGAATGTTCCGGATTACTCAATTATTGGTGGACCGGCAGCGAGTAATCCAGTTGAGCTTGATTACCCAGATGACAATTCAACTAATGGTCAAAAAAACTACACTTATACCGGTAAAGGTGGCGTGCCAATGGGCTCCCTATTTACCAGATTGTTGTTTGCGATTAAATATCAAGAACAAAGAATTGTGCTTTCTAATTTAATTAATTCAGAATCAAAGATTTTGTTTAATAGAAATCCACGTGAGCGAGTAGCAAAGGTTGCGCCATGGCTTACTTTGGATGGAGATCCATATCCTGCAATTATCGATGGCAAAATTCTTTGGATTATCGATGGCTACACAACTAGTGCAGGTTATCCAAACTCAAGAGTGGTAAACCTTGCCAATACTGGGGATGCCTTAACTAGTAGATCAAATGCTGTTTCATCTTTAGATGATCGCAATGTTAATTACATAAGAAACTCAGTTAAAGCCACAGTTGATGCCTACGATGGAACAGTTTCACTTTACCAATGGGATGAAAAGGATCCAGTGCTAGCAACTTGGAGTAAGGCATTTCCAGGAACTGTTAAGCCAAGAAGTGAGATTTCAGCAGAATTACTTGCCCACGTTAGATATCCAGAGGATATGTTCCGCGTACAAAGAGATATTTTAAGTGCTTATCACGTAACAACTGCCGATGCTTTTTATGGCGGACAGGATTTCTGGCGCGTACCTCTTGATCCATCTAGCTTTGGATCAAACTCTGGTAACCAACCTCCTTATTACCTAACGATGCAAATACCTGGTCAGAGCAAGCCAACATTCTCGCTCTACACACCTTTTGTGCCTAGAGGAGGCCGTGAGAATTTAACTGCATTAGCTGTTGTTAACTCAGATGCTGGTGATGAGTATGGAAAGATCACCGTTCTACAACTACCACGCTCAACAAATATTGCAGGTCCTTCACAAGTATCTTCAAACTTTGAAGCAAAGCCAGAGGTTGCAACCTCACTTTCACTATTGCGCCAAGGTGGATCAGATGTAGTGCTTGGTAATTTGCTCACCTTGCCAGTTGGTAAAGGTTTGCTTTATGTACAACCAGTTTACGTAAGAGCTACTGGCAACACTGCGGCATATCCATTGCTACAAAAAGTTTTGGTTTCATTTGGTGATCAAATTGGATTTAGTGAAACGTTGCAAGGTGCATTAGATCAAGTATTTGGTGGTAACTCTGGAACAACAGTTTCAGATAATCAGCAATCAACAGCAACTCCAGGTGGAGTTGGAACTAGCCAAGCAATTAAAGCCGCAATTTCATCATTACAAGCTGCTTATGCTGATCTAGAAGCAGCACAAAAGCGTTTAGATGGTGCTGCTGAAGATAAAGCTAGAGCAAGAGTTAAAGCAGCAATTGCAGCATTAATTTCTGCACAAAATAGATAATAAATTCATTTATTTGGGTTAAATGCCCAACTGCTCTAAGATTTAATCACCGACGCGGGGTGGAGCAGCTCGGTAGCTCGCTGGGCTCATAACCCAGAGGTCGTAGGTTCAAATCCTGCCCCCGCTACCAATCTTTATCTAATACGTAAGCTATTTAAAACAACAAATAATGATGAGAGCGACATCGCTCCTGCTGCATACATTGGCGATAGATTTCCACTCGCAGCTATTGGAATAAAAGCTAAGTTATAGAAAAACGCCCACCCTAAGTTTGATTTAATTATTTTTACACTCTTTTGTGAAATTGCTAGCGCATCTAATACTGCTATCAAAGAAGGTCGAATTAAGGTGATATCAGCGGCAGCAATGGCTGTGTCAGTTCCAGAGCCCATCGCCATACTTAAATCTGATTTAGCAATAGCAGCAGCATCATTTATGCCATCACCGATCATTAGTACTTTGCCCTTTTGTTGCAGGTTTTCAACGAAAATTAATTTATCTTCAGGAGTTGCGGTGGCAAATATGTGGTCAATTGGTATTCCAACTGATGCCCCCATCGATATTCCAGCACTCTCACTATCGCCTGTGACTAGCCAAGTGTTGATACCGGCCTTATGTAATCTTTCAATTGCCAACTTACTCTCTGGCTTGATCTGATCTCCAATTTCAAAAACGCCATACGCTAAACCATCAATGGCAAGTACTGCCACTGAGTTTGCTCTTTGGGTTGCAGAGTTAATTGCCTCAGTTAGTTTTGGTGAGAATTCAGTAGTTGCTCGGGCAATTGAAAGTGGTGATCCAATTAAAACCGCTTTTGAGTTGGCCGAACTATCAGATTTAACTCGGGCAGCAACTCCTACGCCGGTTGAATGCTCAAAATCTGAAACTTCAAATTTAGTAACACCTTGTTTTTGAAGGGCTGCAGCTAGTGCCACTGCGATTGGATGTGAATCCATACTTTCAATCGACAAAGCATAAGAGAGTAATTCCGAGGTAGAAATAGCTGTGCTGCTGCTAGTTAGAGGATTGTTAATTAAAGTCATCTCAAGGAGAACCATCTGACCGGTTGTGATAGTTCCAGTTTTATCAAAAACTGCATCAGTTATACCAACTGCTTTTTCAATGGATCTAGGTGATCTAATAACGATGCCAGATTTTGCTGCTTTGCCAGAGGCAACCATTAAAGCAATGGGTGTTGCTAATCCAAGTGCGCAAGGACAGGCAATAACTAACACTGCAACCGCGGTCGTAATTGATTTTGCTAAATCTGCTTGAGTTAAATACCACGCTGTGAAAGTAGCTATTGAAAGTAGCAATACAACTGGTACAAATACTCGACTAATTTTATCTGCCAATTGCTGAGCAGGAGCTTTCTCAGATTGAGCAGCTAAAATCATTCTGGTAATTCTGGCTAACTCAGTATCAGAGCCAATTCGGGTTGCCTTAACTAAAATATTTCCATTGTTATTAATAGAACCTGCATAAACTAAGTCATTAAGGTTGATTTCTATTGGAGTCACTTCACCTGTTAAAAATGCATTATTGATAGTTGTATAACCAGAGATGACTTGGCCATCAGTGGCGATTCGATCTCCTGGCTTAACTACAAAAACATCTCCAACTTGTAGTTGATCGATTGGAATGGTGATATTTCCACCCGCGGCTTGCACCTCTACCTCGCTGGTAGAAAGCTTAAATAACTCTGCTAAAGCTGAGCCAGCTTTTCGTTTAGCTCGGTGCTCCAAATATCGACCAAGCATTACAAAGAATATAACTGATGCAGAAACTTCGGTATAAACATTTAACATTTCATCTTTTGCCTGGTAGGTGGCAAGTGAGTAAATGCTCCAACCAAGTGATATCAAAGAACCGAGTGAGACCAATGTATCCATGGTGGGGTTTAACAAGTTCTTGATTGCGGCGCGATGAATTGGCCATGCTAAAACAATTACCACAAATACAGATAGGGCTACTACGAGCCAGATTGAAATAGGTGCAATTGGATAATTCAGTATGAAATTGGAATTTCTCTCAGCAAAAAACTGATTGGTATTATCAATAATAGGCAATAACAATTTATCTAGATATTGATGCCAACTCTCGATCATTGAAATTGAAAGTATTGGAAGTGTTAAGGCAAATGTAAGTAATAATCTAATTCCTAAACGATTGGATTTCTCAAAGGATTCTCGCTCACCTTTAAATGCTGAAGCTTTGTAGCCAGCTGATTCAACTGCGGAGATTAATACCTTTTCAGATACATTAAGTGGGGCAATTATGTGGGCAGATTCCATGGCTAGATTTACTGCAGCCTGAACTCCAGGGATTTTATTTAGTGATTTTTCAATAGTGCTCACACAAGAGGAGCAGGTCATTCCAGTCAGCGATAAATTAACTTGCCTGGTTTTTAGATCACTTTTTTCAAGAGTTACGGCCATAGGGAACAGATTACTCGCACTTTTACTAGCCGATTGATAAAACTCTTCGAAGGCTTGCAAGTCTTGCTAAATGTTGGTCAGTCAGCGTTGGCCAATTATTTAAAGCACAACCCGGTTCATTGTGGGTGCAATTCTTTTGGCAATTAGCAATAGCTTCACTGAATTCAGGAAAGGAAGAGATAACTCTTGCCGCTTGAATATGTGCGATTCCAAATGAACGAACACCTGGTGTATCAATAATCCATCCAAAATCAGCTCCATCAAAGGAGGATGAAAGCGGGAGCGCAATGGCACTTGAAGTGGTGTGGCGTCCGCGACCAGTAACCTCATTTACATCCCCAGTTACTCGTTCGCCATTTTCAATTCCAAACTCTGAAACTTTGTTTACTGAACTAGCCAGCAAATTATTTACCAACGTAGATTTTCCAACACCGGAGTGTCCAAGTAGAACAGTAATTTTGCTAGCTAACACTTCTTGTAGAGAAGTTAGATCTGAAGACTTATCAGTTTTAAATACCGGAATATCTAAATCCTTATAAATCTGAAGGAATTCATCTCCACTTGCTAAATCCTTCTTGGTCATAACAATTATTGGCTTTATCCCTTGATCATATGCAACCACTAAGGCTCGATCTACTAGACCAACTTTTGGCTCAGGATTAGCGGCTGAAATTACAATCGCCATTTGATCAACATTAGCCACGATTACTCGTTCATCATTTGCATGATCTTCGATGCTTCTTGTAAGTGAATTTTTTCTAGTTAAAACTGTAACCACACGTGCCAGAGATCCTTCATCTCCTGAGATGTCACCAACTATTGATACTAGATCTCCAACTACAACTGATTTCTTACCTAACTCTCTAGCTTTCATCGCTGTAATAATTTTTTTGCCAGCGGGTGCTTTAATTAAACACTTAACACGTCCTCGATCTACCTCAATAATGGTTGCAGTTTGTGCTGATGAGTAATCTGGTCGATCTTTAGTTCTAGGCCGAGTTTTATTGCTGGCACCGAATTGGCGCGATTTATTAATCCGGACATCATCTTCATCCCAATTACTTTTCGATCTAACCATTAAGCATTGCCTGCCACATGCCCGGAAAATCAGGCAAGGTTTTTCGCGTAGTTTCTATATTTTCAACGGTAATTCCCTCAACAGCTAGACCAATGATTGCTCCTGCCGTGGCCATTCGATGATCCTCATAACTATTAAAAATTTGAGTTGAGCTCATCTTGGTTGGCTTAATTAGTAATTCACCTGGGCCTTCAGTAACAGATCCACCTAGATTATTAATTTCATTGGCTAATGCAGATAGTCGATCAGTTTCATGCATTCGAAGATGGGCAATTCCGCGAAGAGTTGATGGTGTTGTGGCAAGAGATGCAACAGCTGCAATACTTGGAGTTAATTCTCCAACATCACCTAAATCAATATCGATGCCAGTAACTTGGCCAGTACCAGAAATAGTCAATTGTTTTTCACTTAACTCTATTTTTGCTCCCATGCTGGTGAAAATGTTGCGAAGTTGATCACCTGGTTGGGCAGTTTTTGTTGGCCAATCTTTTATTGAAACACTGCCACCACAGATCATCGCTGCTGCCATAAATGGCGCTGCGTTGGAAAGATCTGGCTCAATGACTAAATCTTGGCCAATCAATTCACAAGGCTTAATACTCCAACTATTTGAGGTAACTTCAACTTTTGCTCCAAATTTTTCTAGCATTTGAATTGTCATTTCAATATGGGGCAGTGAGGGCAATGAGACACCAATATTCTTAATTGTGATTCCTTCTTCAGTGGCCGGTGCTAGCAACATTAAAGCGGAGACGAATTGGCTAGATGCACTTGCATCAATTTCCACATTGCCACCTTTAACTTTGCCAGCACCATTAATCGTTATTGGCATCCTGTATTTACTATTATGTTCAATGGAAATACCTAGCTGTTCTAAGGCTTTAATGACGGGAGCGATTGGTCGCTCATGCGATCTTGCATCACCATCGAAGTGAATTAATCCAGTTGCTAAAGCTGCAATTGGCGGTAAAAATCTCATAACAGTTCCAGCGTTACCAACTTCAATTTGGGTTGGTCCCATTAGCTTTTTTGGTTTTACTAAATAATCAAAGCCATCATCTGTTTTAATCTGCTCAATTTCGCATCCTAAACTTTGTAATCCTTTAACCATTAAATCGGTATCACGAGAGGAGAGAGGTTTTCGAATAGTTGAAGCAGTTGTGGCAATAGCAGCCAGTATCAAGGCTCGGTTCGTTGCTGATTTTGACCCTGGAATATTGATAGTTGCCTTGATTGGTTTGCTGGCAGCAGTTAAGCCACCGCGAAAAGGTGCATTCCAATTAGTCATATGTCCCAGTCTACCTTCCACCGTTTTAGGAAGTTTTAGGTTTGTTCGCGCTCAGCCTCTATTACTAAGGGGAATAAACCAAAGGAAACCTAGGTTCTCCCTCTGTGAATGCTGTGCGAGATCAACTGGGTGAAATTAAGAAATATTCTGAGCTACTGAAAACTCCCTTCGAGGTAGCCTTAGCCCAAATGAATAACGAAGATTTACTGCCAGCGGTTATCGATCGCAATAAAGAAACACTGGCACAACGCAAAGCCAGGTTCGAAAAAGATGCATTGGTATTTACCTCTCAACTTTATGGCGCAGCACTTCGCTATACGAAAAACACCCATGATGCACAAGATTTAGTGCAAGACACATATGCAAAAGCATTTACTAGTTTTCATCAGTTTGAACCGGGCACAAATTTAAAAGCTTGGTTGTATCGAATTTTAACAACCACTTTTATAAACAATTATCGAAAAGATCAACGTCGCCCGCAAATATCTGCAGGTGAAATTGAAGATTGGCAGATTGCAGATGCCTCATCTCACACAAGTGACCAAGGTAAATCTGCTGAGGATGAAGTTCTAGAAAATATTGCAGATAGAGATATTAAGGAAGCCCTTGCGGCAATGCCAGATGAGTTTCGAATGGCGGTTTATCTCTCAGATGTTGAAGGATTTTCCTATAAAGAGATTGCAGAGATAACTGGAGTTCCTACCGGCACAGTTATGTCAAGGCTGCACCGTGGTAGAAAACTTCTTAGAAGTTCACTTGCTGCATATGCAAAAGAGCGAGGCTTTAAAGATAAAAAAGCTGGTGATGACAAATGAGTAATTTAAATAATTTCATTTCCTGCGAGCAGGTAATTCCAAACATCATTCTTTATATAGATCATGAGATTTTTGATGATCAAGAGTTGAATGCAGTTGAAATCCATTTTGGTAGCTGTCCTAATTGTAGGACCCAAATGGAGCAGGAAAATGCCGCATTGACAATGATGAGAAATCTTTTGTGCAATGCCTTGGCTGAAGAGGCACCAGAAGAGTTGTGTGGTCGGATAAATCAACAAACTGAAGATTTATACAATCAAATGATGCAAGGCGTAACTTCTCAAAGCGTTACTGAGATTACCTATACCCAAACAACTTATACGGAAATAACCTCAGAAGGTGCGACACAAATTGAAATAACTAGCGAAATTCGCAGGGAGTTCCCGCAAGAGTAATTACTTAATCACTAATGTTGTGATTATGAAACCTGAGCAAGTTATTGGCGCCGTAGGCATGTCTAGTATGGCCATTCGCCCAGGAGACACATCTGTTGCACAAGGAGTTAATGATTTACCGGTTGTTGGCTCTAATCAAATACTTTCACTTATGGAAAGTGCCTGCAGCGCTGCAATTATTGAGTTTCTGGATTTCGGTGAAACTACGGTCACATTCAACACTCAACTTGAAGTATTAGGCGCTGCAGGGGTTGGTACTGAAATTCACGCTACTTCAAGATGTTTGGGATTAGTTGAAAATATTTTAAAATTTGAGGTAGAAGTTCACCAAAGTGCGAGATTAATCGCAAGCGGCATTATTTCTCGAAAGTTTGTTGAAAGAGTTTCATTTATGGCCAGAGTAGCAGCGGAAACAATGATTGCAGAGAAAGAGAGTAATTCAAGGGATGAAAAAATCGCTAGCAGCTTAAGAATCTAAGCCACTAGCGATTTAATTAACTTATTATTTTTTAGTTGCCCAAAAAATTTCTGCAATTTCGTCAATTTTGCCAATTAACTTCTCGGCAACTGCAACATCATTGCTACCTTTACTACCACCGGCACCAGCTAATTTAGTCGCTTCATTAAATAGTGTGTGAAGTTGTGGGTAAGCCTCAAAGTGATTTGGCTTGAAATAATCTGTCCATAACACCCATAGGTGATGCTTAACTAGTTCAGAGCGTTCTTCTTTGATTGCAACCGCGCGTGATTTAAAGTCTGGATCACTGCTAGCAGCATATTTCTCCATGCATGCTTTCACAGACTGTGCTTCAATTTTGGCTTGTGCTGGATCATAAACGCCGCATGGCAGATCACAGTGAGCAAAGACAGTTTGCTTTGGCTTGATGATTTCAATTAAAGATTTAAACATTTCTCTCCTTGGTTTATTTAAAACTTTTACTTAGTGGGAGAATACTCCCATGTTTGGATTGAGTCGGGTAGTAGTTGAGGGTAATTCAATGTCGCCTGCTTATAACCAGGGTGATTGGTTAATAATCCGCAGATTAAGTGGCCAGGAACACAGATTAAAAATTGGAAAGCTCTACCTAATATCCGATCCAACTAGACCTGGAATTAAGTTATTAAAGCGATTGACCCAAACTCGAATTGAGCATGGCGTGATTAGGTATTGGGTTGAAGGCGATAACCCAGCCAGTACTGATTCTAGGAGTTGGGGTTGGCTTGAATCTTCGCAAGTTGTTGCAAAAGTATTGCTGCGTTACAAAAGAGGTAATTAACGCGTAAAGGCTTCAGTCATTAAAGCCTTCTCTTCCTCTTCATGTAGGTGATGATTTCCAGTAGCAGGGCTGGCAGTTGCTCTTCTAGAAACTCTTCGCAAACTTCTGCCGGCTAACTCATCATGAGCAACAAAAGCTTCAGCCACAGCTAGAGCAACAAATGGCCAAGGACCTTGGTTGGCCGGTTCATCTTGCACCCATAGCAAAGTTGCATTTGGATGAAGTTTTACTTGGGCAATTATTTCATCAACTGGCAGCGGATATAACTGTTCAATTCTGACAATTGCAGTTGAAAACTCATTTAATTTTTCCCGCTCAGCAATTAGATCGTAGTAAACCTTTCCGGAGGTGAAAATTAAACGAGTTGCATTCTGAACTTTCGCATCGGTAATTAATGGTTTAAATGTGCCAGTTGTAAAATCAGTTAATCTACTTGCAGCAGCTTTTAACCGCAGCATTGATTTTGGTTCAAAAACAATTAGCGGCCTTCGTGCTGGATTTTTCATGTGCCATCTAAGTAGATGGAAATACGAAGCAGGAGTTGATGGCTGAGCTACTGTCATGTTTTGCTCGGCACATAATGTTAAAAATCTTTCAATTCGACCAGATGAGTGATCAGGTCCTTGACCTTCATAGCCATGTGGCAACAAGAGCACTACAGAGGTTCGCTCACCCCATTTTTGTAAAGCAGATGAGATAAATTCATCAACAATAGTTTGTGCACCATTTGCGAAATCTCCAAATTGCGCTTCCCAAATAACTAAGGCGTTATCGCGCTCAACGGAGTAGCCATACTCAAAACCCATCACTGCATACTCAGAGAGTAAGGAGTCATAGATATGGAATTGATTTGGATCTTTAACCAATGACCTAAGTGGGAAAAGATCTGCGCCAGTTTCCTTATCAACTACTACTGCGTGGCGATTGCTAAATGTGCCACGTCTGACATCTTGACCACTCATTCTGATTGGATGGCCTTCAAGAAGTAATGAGCCAAATGCAAACATCTCACCTGCTGCCCAATCCACTATGCCATCAGCAAGCATCTCAGTGCGCTTTAATAATTGAGGCAATAATTTTGGATGAACTGTGAAATCCTTTGGAATATCTCCTTGGGTAGCGGCAATCTTCTTTAAATCAGATTCACTTACTGCTGTGTTTACACTCTCTGGCGCTGGCACAACTGGTGCTTTCCAATTTGGATCACTTGCTGGCTCAGTGTTATGAACTGAACTAAATACACCCTCTAGTTGTTGCTGGTAATCACGCAACACCTCTTCAGCCTCTTCAACAGTTATGTCGCCGCGGCCAATTAACGCTTCGGTGTAAAGCTTTCTGGTGGATCGCTTGGCATCTACTAATTTATACATCAATGGTTGAGTAAAGCTTGGCTCATCACCTTCATTGTGACCACGTCTGCGGTAGCAGATCAGATCAATGACAACATCCTTATTAAATTCTTGGCGATATTCAAATGCCAATCTGGCAACTCGAACACATGCTTCTGGGTCATCACCATTAACATGAAAGACCGGAGCCTGAATCATCTTGGCAATATCAGTTGAATAAGTTGATGATCTTGCAGCATGTGGTGAGGTTGTAAATCCAACCTGGTTATTAACCACGATATGAATGGTGCCACCTGTGCGATAACCCTTTAATAATGAAAGTGAGAGAGTTTCAGAGACCACACCTTGACCTGCAAATGCAGCATCTCCATGTAAAAGTATTGGTAGAACTGGATAAGAGGTTTGTTCATCAACTGAAAAATCACCAGCAGCAGCTCTTAATTTATCTTGCTTTGCTCGAACAATTCCTTCTAGCACTGGATTTACCGCTTCAAGGTGAGATGGATTAGCAGCTAAGTAAATCTTGGTAGTAGCTCCACTTTCTGCAGTGAATACTCCTTTAGTTCCAAGGTGGTACTTAACATCGCCTGAACCATGCACTTCATTGTCATGGTAATTACCTTCAAACTCCTGAAATATCTGGCCATAAGATTTACCAGCAATATTTGCTAAAACATTTAAACGACCACGATGGGGCATACCAATGCAGACCTCATCTAATTTACTCTCCGCCGCAGATGAAATCATTGCATCTAGAAGTGGAATTACTGACTCACCGCCTTCTAGTGAGAATCGCTTTTGACCAACATATTTAGTTTGTAAAAATGATTCAAAAGCCTCTGCTGAATTTAATTTTCTTAATATTCGAAGTTGTTCCTCGCGGGCAGTTCTAGGGGCGCCAACCTCAATCCGCTCTTGAATCCACTTTCGCTCCAATGGATTGGCAATATACATATATTCAACGCCAATGGTTCGACAGTATGAATCACGAAGAATTCCTAAGATTCTGCGAAGCTTCATTGTTGGCTTGCCACCAAAGCCATCAGTTGCAAACTCGCGATCAAGATCCCAAAGTGAAAGGCCGTGATTTACTACATCTAAATCTGGATGTGATCTTTGAACGTAAGCCAGCGGCTCAACATCTGCCATTAAATGGCCAGTTGTTCGGTAGGCATCGATTAATTTTTGAACTCTAGCGGTCTTACTTGCCTCATCAGCCTTCGCATCTTGCATATCAACAACCCAGCGAATTGGCACATAAGGAATTCGAAGGGCTTCGAAAATTTCATCATAGAAGTTTTCTTCACCAAGTAATATCTGATGAATTCGACGTAAAAAGTCGCCAGATTGTGCACCTTGAATAATTCGATGATCGTAGGTACTAGTTAATGTAACAACTTTGCTGATTCCAAGATCTGCCAAAGTTTGTTCATTTGCGCCATGAAACTCTGCTGGATAATCCAGCGCACCAACTCCAAGAATTGTGCCTTGTCCTTGCACTAAGCGCGGCACTGAATGAACTGTGCCAATTGTTCCTGGATTAGTTAGTGAAATAGTTGTACCGGCAAAATCCTCAACTGTTAGGGAGCCACCACGAGCTTTTCTAACAGTATCTTCATAAGCAGACCAAAATTGCGCAAAATCTAACTCTTCACAACCTTTAATTGATGGCACAAGTAATTGGCGAGAACCATCTGGTTTGGCTAAATCAATTGCAATACCCAAATTAATATGTTCGGGGTGTCCAATTGCTGGCTTGCCCTCTAACTCTGTGAAAAATGCATTCATCTCTGGCATTGCCCGGATTGCCTTGATCATGGCATAACCAATTAGATGGGTAAATGAAACTTTGCCACCACGGCCTCGTTTTAAATGATTATTAATTACAGTTCGATTATCAATCATAAGTTTTGCCGGAACTGCGCGAACACTAGTTGCGGTTGGGACAGTTAATGAACCTTCCATCGATTGCACAACTCTGGCTGCCACACCACGCAATGGCTCAACAGAGGAAGCACCTGGTGTAACTAAGGTTGGGATTGGTTTAACAATTGGATCGGCAGGCTTAAATGTTGTACTTGCAACTACAACTGGCTCAACTTTTTCAACTTCAACTGGGGCAACTACAACCGGCGGTGTTACAACCGCTGCAGCTGGAGTTGATTTAGCTAATTGTGATTTTGGAATAGGCGGCGTGCCAGGTTTAATCGCTGGTGTAGATGAAATTACTGTGCCATTTAAAGATGAATTACCTTTGAAATCTGCGAAGAAATCCCACCACGCTTTATCAACTGAGGATGGATCACTCTGGTAGCGCTCATACATCTCTTGCACTAACCACTCATTAGGTCCAAAGGAGCCACCAAAGTGATTAGCGGGCGTATTAGCTCCTACTTCACTCACCTATGCACTCCCTATATTTCACCAGATTGAGATTGCTCACCTTTAGGTCAATCTTAACTGCAAGCCAGCACTGGCTAAACCCGCTGGCCCTTATAACTTAAGTGAAAGTGGCCACCAGCACATGAATAAGGGTGGCGAGAAGGTGTAAATAACGGCAAGGTTGCACCCATGAGTAATCAAGGCAAATGGGCAATAGTTACTGGTGGCTCACGTGGGCTTGGCTATGAAACTGCCAAAGGTTTAATTGCAGCTGGCATTTTTGTTTACATAATTGGCAAAGATGAAAATCGGGTGAAAGAAAGTGGCGAAAAACTAGGTTGCCAATCCCGCGCAGTGGATGTTGCCGATAGTGAGAAATTTCGTAAAACTTTAATTGAGATAACAGAGGATGCAAGAGGTCGAGGTTTTGATATTTTAGATGTCTTAGTGCTTGCGCACGGGGTAATGAGTGAAAAAATGTCAAAGACTTTAAAAACAACAGATGAAGAGTGGCGCAGAGTTTTAGCAATAAATTTAGATGCAGTCTTTACTGCGATTAATCAATTAGCCCCTGCTATGGCCGAAGCACGTAAAGGAAGAGTTGTTGTTTACTCAGCTTGCTTGGGCAGAATGTCCGGCCCTGGAACTCATGGTGGATTAGCGCCATACCGAATCAGCAAAGCTGGCGTTAACGCATTAGTTAAAAATCTTTCATATGAAACTGGGTTGGGCGCTCGCGGTTTTCTGGTAGATGCAATCTGTCCAAATCACTCACGAACAGATATGGGTGGGCCAGATGCCCCACGTAGTGCACAAGAGGGTGCCGAAACTGCTATCTGGTTAGCTACGAGAGATTTTGATCCAACAAAAGATAAGACTGGATTACTTTGGGAGGATCGACAAATAGTTGATTGGTAATTATTCGGAATAGCCAAGTGCGGCTGAAATCAAAGTAATTACCGCCAAAATTGCTAACGGGATTCCAATTAACAAAAAATTTCCAGAGATCATGTAATAGGAAACACCAAGGGCGATTAAATTTGCTAAAACTGCAGGAGCTCGACCAAAGGAACGCTTCTTTTCAAAACCTACTGCTGAAAACCAAAGGCCAATAGATGCAACAAGAGCAAAAATAATCTCAGCTGACAACGCGGCAGGGGCGCTAACATCGGAAATAAAGGGTGCAATCAATAGATAAATAACAATGGCGAAAATAATCAGTGATTCGAATTTGAGCAGAAAAATCGCCCGAATTCGAGAGTTATCCGTCGATAAGACTCTTTTCAGATCCATATTTAAATACTACCCTTTCTAACGATCATGAATAAGTATGAGAGCGTTATCGATTCTATTTTTCTCTCCAATAATGGTGAGATTGATCTATTAACTGGCGCAATTTCACCAGATCGTTTTGACCAAATTGTAAAGCGCGACCTTGCGATTGCCCAACGTAATTCTGCAAGTATAAGCATGATTTCTACTGCAATTAACCTGCCGCAATTCTTTACAGATAACCAAGCCGTAGACCCAATAGAACAGCAGAGCTTGATTGAGAATGAATTAGTGAATTTACACTTTAACTTAAAGAGTACTTTTCGCCAATCAGATTGTATTTGCCGGGTTTCAAAATTGGGGTTTTGGATACTTTTAAATGGTGCTGACAAAACAACTACCGATCAATTAGTAGAACGATTAATTAAAGAGTTGCCCAACTACATAACTGTAGGCATGTCTTTATGGCAACAAGGTGAATCAATTCTTGATTGGTATAAAAGAGTTGATCAGATACATTTTAATAACAATTAGTGAGCTTGGAAATCCACACAGTATTAATCTGTTCACAGGGGTAAAATCACTTCCCACGGTATTGTAAATAATTGGCTAATGAATGAACTTAGCAATCAGTTAGATATTTTCGGTCCGCTTAAAGAGCTTGTACTAGATGAGAGTGTTGAAGAAATCTGGATTAACACCCCTAGCAGAGTGTTTATTGCGCGTTCGGGTTGCAGCGAGCTTACAAATCTAGTTCTATCAAAGGAGGTGGTTCATGACCTTATTGAAAGATTACTCATTTGGGGTGGCCGCCGACTAGATGTTAGTAATCCATTTGTTGATGCACGCCTACCTGATGGCAGCAGATTGCATGTGGCAATTCCTGAAGTCACAGCTACGCACTGGGCAGTAAACATTAGAAAACATATCAATCGTGGTAATTCACTTGAGGATTTAGTGAAAATTGGTTCAATAAATGATGAAATCTTAGAAACCTTAAACCAAGCAGTTGCTAGTGGTTTGAACATATTAGTAAGTGGCGGCACGCAAGCTGGTAAAACTACTTTTCTAAGTGCATTGCTTAGTCGAATTCCAGTCAGTGAAAGAGTGATCACAATTGAAGAGGTATTTGAATTAAAGCCCAAGTTGCCAGATTGGATCGCTCTACAAACTAGAACTGCAAATTTGGAAGGTGATGGTGAGATATCACTTAGAAGATTGATTAAAGAATCACTTCGCATGCGGCCCAGCAGAATTATCGTTGGTGAGGTTAGAGAGGCTGAAGCACTTGATCTTTTAATTGCGCTTAATTCTGGTCTACCTGGCATGGCTACTTTGCATGCAAACTCAGCAAGAGGAGCAATCGCCAAATTACAGTTACTGCCATTACTTGCTGGAGAAAATATCGCTCAGAGTTTTATCACTCCCACAATTGCAGCCAGTATTGATCTAGTTGTTCAGTGCTCAATCGATTCAAGTGGAAATAGGAGAGTAGTTGAAATTGCTGCCGTTACTGGCAGGTGCGAAGGCGGAAATATTGAAGTAGAAAACTTATTTAAATGGAGTAGCCGTGGCTATGAAAAAGGTTTAGGCAATCTTTCCGGCTTATTGAAGAAGAGAAATCAATAGCACTCCCTATGAGAAATTTACTTGTTTGGATGTTTCTTTCATTTCTAGTAGCGGTGATCTATTTTGTTGTTAAGAAAAATAGAGAAAAGAAAGCAGCCCAAAATCGAGCTAATGCTTGGCCAGAAGCTTTGGATTTAGTTATTTCCTCCTTGCAATCAGGAGCATCGATTACTGAGAGTCTGTCTAACTTAGCAAATGTTGGGCCTAATTCACTTCGCCTAGATTTTGCAGATTTTTCCGCCAATATGGCAGATGGCATGAAGTTTGAAATTGCTCTAAATAAATTGAAAACCAAATTTGCAGATCCAATCTCTGATCAGTTGTGTGAGGTGCTTTACTTTGCTGCCAAATTTGGTAGCAGAAACACAATCAAGGTGCTTCGCGAACTATCTGAGTATGTATCAGCAGATTTATCAGTTCGTGCTGAGATAAATACCAGATTTGGTTGGATAAAGAATTCAGCCAATTTGGCAGCCCTGGCACCCTGGCTGCTATTTCTAATCTTGCGTACCCAAACAAATGCAAAGGTTGCATATCAGCAACCAGTTGGACAATTTTTGATGGTCATCGGGGTCCTGGCAACTTTAATTGCTTATTATTGGATGAATCGAATTGCCAACTTACCAAAAGCAAAACGGATATTCACTCTTGCATTGAGCGACACATGAAAAGTATTAATCTCTACATATTGATTTTGATCGCCCCAGCGTTGTTGTATTCACTGCGAATAATCTTGATAGAGGTAGCAGCTTTAGTATCGGTATCAAATTACGGTAAAGAACTGTTTTGGATAAAGAGCTTTATTGGCAAAGTTACTGGAAGTGAAATTAAACAAAGTGAGATCAATGAAGAGTTAGTCAGTATTTTGCAGATGATCTCAATCATGATCTCAGCTGGAGAAAGCCCAATGATGGCACTTAAGCATGTTTCTACTAGATCAGAAGGTCATTTACCAAAGCTGATAAGTAAAAGTTTCGAGAAATACTCAAATGGCATAAATCTAACTCAGACCTTAAATTTCATAGCGGTGGCAACTGGTTCAACACAGGTTAGAAGACTTACCAACTCAATTCAAATAGCTATCCAACGCGGCACACCAATTTTAGATGTATTGAACAACCAAGTAGTGGCATTAAATAAGCAGATAAATCTTGAGCTACTGAAAAAATCGGGTAAGAGTGAGATTGCCTTACTTATCCCAGTGGTCTTTTTGATCCTGCCCGTTTCAATAAGTTTTGCTATTTGGCCCTCTATCTATGGCTTAAACCAAGCGGGGTTTTAACGCGAAAGGTTAGACTCTAGCCATGTCTAAAGTTCTTTCCTCATTGCCGGTTGGCCAAAAAGTTGGCATTGCATTTAGTGGCGGGCTAGACACCTCAGTCGCGGTGGCATGGATGAAAAGTAAAGGTGCAACTCCTTGTACATACACAGCCGATTTAGGTCAATACGATGAAAAAAATATTGAAACAATTCCAGATAGAGCCAAAGAGTATGGCGCTGAGATCGCACGTCTTGTTGATTGCAAAGCCGCGCTAGTAGAAGAAGGTTTAGCAGCACTTGCTTGCGGTGCTTTTCATATTACAACTGCTGGTCGAGCATATTTTAATACCACACCACTTGGACGTGCTGTGACTGGAACCTTGCTTGTTAGAGCGATGCTGGCAGACAATGTTTTGATTTGGGGAGATGGTTCAACCTATAAAGGAAATGATATTGAACGTTTTTATCGTTATGGATTGCTAGCTAACCCGAAACTAAAGATATATAAGCCATGGCTTGATCAGGATTTTGTTTCAGAACTTGGTGGAAGAAAAGAGATGTCAAAGTGGTTGGTGGACCACAAGTTGCCATATCGAGATTCAACGGAGAAGGCATATAGCACTGATGCAAATATTTTAGGTGCCACACATGAAGCAAAATCATTAGAGAATTTAGATTCAAATATTGAAATTGTTGAACCAATTATGGGTGTTAAGTTTTGGGATCCATCTGTGAAAATTGAAAGCGAAGATGTAACTATTGAATTTAGCCAGGGCAGGCCTACGGCGGTAAATGGCAAAGAGATTAAGGATGCAGTTGCGTTGATCAAAGAGGTAAATGCGATTGGCGGCCGACATGGTCTTGGAATGAGTGATCAGATCGAAAACCGAATTATTGAAGCTAAAAGCCGAGGAATCTATGAAGCACCTGGCTTAGCTTTGTTGTTCATTGCCTATGAAAGATTGGTCAGTGCAATTCATAATGAGGACACAATTGCTACTTACCATGAGCAGGGACGCAAATTAGGTCGCCTACTTTATGAAGGACGTTGGTTTGATCCACAATCATTAATGTTGCGTCAATCGTTAACCTCTTGGGTGGCATCAGCCATCACTGGAAAGGTAACGATTAGATTGCGCCGGGGCGATGATTATTCAATCATTAACACCCAAGGTAAAAATCTTTCCTACTCACCTGAGAAGTTATCAATGGAGCGAACCGAGGATGCAGCCTTTGGCCCAGCGGATCGAATCGGCCAATTAACCATGCGAAATCTAGATATTGCCGATACCAGATCCAAATTAGAGTTGTATGCATCACAAGGTCAATTGGGTAGTGCTGACTTTGAACTGATAAAAGAAATTGGTAACGATAAAAAGTAGTTGATTCATAAAGTAGTATCGGTCTTGATGTTTCCGGGGGTCGGTGCAATTCCGAACCGGCGGTCAAAGTCCGCGACCCAAATGAAATTCATTTGGTTGACTTGGTGAAACTCCAAGACCGACAGTTAAAGTCTGGATAAAGGAACATCTAGGAGATAACGTATGTCTATTTTGGAATGGCTATTTGAAGCTCAAATCCAATTTGGTAGTAAATCAATTACTTACCGAGAGATCATTGGTGGACTTTTAGGTCTTACTAGTGCTGTCTTTGGGTTAAAAAGAAAAGTATTTGCATGGCCAATTGGAATTACTGGTGACGCACTTTTATTCACCGTTTTTCTTGGCGCAGTATTTTCATTTGGTGCCGATGGTGATGAAAAGACTTTTTACGGCCAAGCTGGTCGAAACCTTCTTTTAATCTTTGTCAGCATCTATGGCTGGATTCGTTGGAATCAGCACCGCAAATCCGGTGCTCCAGGAACTCCGGCGGTTGTTCCACGTTGGACAACCACTAAAGAGAAGATGGTTTTAGTACCCGCCATCATAATTTTTTACACACTCGCATATCAATTGTTTAAATCTTTAGGTCAAACTGGAACCTGGTTAGCAGTTGATACCTGGATATTTACTGGAACAGCTTTGGCGACCTTTGGTATGAGCCGTGGCTATGTTGAGTTCTGGTTAGTCTGGATTGCAGTTGATTTAGTTGGTGTGCCATTTGCATTTAGCAATGGTTACTACCCAACTGGAACTTTGTATGCGATCTACCTACCATTTGTTATCTGGGGCTTTATTTCTTGGCTAAAGATCTCAAAGAAAGAAAAAGTAAGTTCCTAACTAAGAGTAATAAAAAAAGGACCGAGATAATTCTCGGTCCTTTTTTTAACGCTCCTGCAGCTCTTCGGGAGTTCCGTGAACACCCTTTAAGTCACCACTTAATTTATATCCAATACCATCACGCTGCATTGGTCTTTTTGCTTTGCTCCAGTCAGGTGGCACAACTCCAAGCACTCCTTTTTGGAAATCATCAAAAGCTTTTAAAACTTCAGATTTAGTATTCATAACAAATGGACCCATCCAGGCCACAGGTTCTTTGATTGGTAGTCCACCAAGTATTAAAACATCCATAGTTGGGGAACGAGATTCTTGGTTTAGATCAGCGGTAATAACTATTTGATCACCATCTCGGTAGGTAACAAGTTGACCAGTTTTAATTGCATGCTTTTCATCACCAACAGTTCCAAATCCATTCAACACATAAGTTAAAGCATTATAAGAAGGGTTCCAAGGAATTCTTAATTCAGCACCTGGTTGCAAAGTTGCATGCACTAAATTGATAGGTGTTTGTGTTGAGCCAGGACCTTTATGTCCTGCAACTTCACCAGCAATAACACGCAACAGTGCGCCACCATCACTTGAAGATAGCAGTGCCACATCCGATGCTCTTAAATCTTGGTAGGCAGGTAGTGACCATTTTTTAGCTGCAGGTAAATTTACCCAAAGCTGAAAGCCATGAAATAAACCACCACTCATAACTAAATGCTCTGGCGGAGTTTCAATATGCAAAATACCTGCACCAGCTGTCATCCACTGAGTATCACCATTGGAAATCGTTCCACCGCCACCATGATTGTCATAATGGTCAAAGATCCCATCAATAATGTATGTAACTGTTTCAAAACCTCGATGCGGATGCCACGGCGTACCTTTTGGTTCACCTGGTGCATACTCAACCTCACCCATTTGATCTAAATGAATAAAAGGATCTAAATCAGATAAATCAACACCTGCAAATGCTCTTCTAACTGGAAAGCCTTCACCTTCATGTCCTTGTGGTGCGGTAGTAATGCTTTTAACTCGTCTTGAGGGAGTTGATGGATCGCCAACAACTCTAGGAAGAAGTGTTATATCTTTAACAGTTACTGCTGGCAAAGTGTCTCCAATGATTTTTAATAGCGGTAAATACTACAACTAAATTATTAATGTAAATATTCCCTACAAAGCCTTTAACGCGCTAACTACTTTTGTAAGCGAATCTTTTGCATCTCCGAAAAGTAATGTAGTTTTTGGTTCATATAACAATTCATTCTCAATGCCTGCAAAACCAGGACGCATAGATCTCTTGAGGAAAATCACATTTCCAGCTAACGCCACATCCAATATAGGCATGCCATAGATAGGACAGCCCGGGGTGGTTTTAGCAGCAGGGTTAACCACATCATTTGCACCAACCACCAAGACAACATCTGTTTGTGGAAATGTTGGATTAATCTCTTCCATTTCAACTAATTGTTCATACGGAACATTTGCTTCAGCAAGTAACACATTCATATGTCCTGGCATTCGCCCAGCTACTGGATGAATTCCGTAGGCAACTTCGACACCTTTTGCAGCTAGCAAATCAGCCAACTCTCGAACTGTGTGCTGAGCTTGTGCAACAGCTAATCCAAAACCAGGCACGATGACAACTCGTTGTGCGTAGTTGAGCAAGATTGCAACATCATCAGCAGATCCTGATTTAACTGGGCGAGTATCAGCTGGACCAGTGGCAGCGCTAGCTTTTGCAGTGAAAGCGCCAAATAAAGTTCCAAATAAAGATCTGCCCATGGCATCTGCCATCAAGCGGGTCAGAATGGTTCCAGATGCACCAACCAATGTTCCGGCCACGATTAACAAAGTAGTTTCAAGTACATAACCAGATGCTGCAACAGTTAATCCGGTAAAGGCATTTAGAAGTGAAATAACAATAGGTACATCTGCGCCACCGACTGGCAGCACAAACAAGATTCCAAATAATAAAGAAAGTAAGCCATTAATTAGAAGTGGAGTAGTGCCACCACTTGAAATTACCCAACCACCACTAGCTAATACGCCAATTAAGGTTAAAGCAATAATCTGGCGACCAAATGGGAAAATTACCGGTCTAGTTGTCATTAACTCTTGTAATTTAAGGAAGGTAATGATCGAACCTGAAAATGATACGCAGCCAACAATTACGGTGAAAACTGTTGCGACTACGACAGGAGTTGTGGCATCACTGCCAAGCTTTAAATACTCAACAATTGCAACTAGTGCTGCGGCGCCACCACCAACACCATTAAATAGTGCAACAAGTTGTGGCATTTGAGTCATTTGAACCTTACGAGCCGCTGGTACTCCAACTATCACACCAAATGCAATTGCTGCCAGGATCAAATTTTGATTGTGTAATGCTTTTCCATCATTTGCATAAAAGAAAACAATGACGGTTGCAACAGTTGCACCCAGCGCACCAATTAAGTTACCTCTGCGAGCTGATTTTGGAGAGGACAAACCCTTTAGGCAAGAATGAAACATATGCCTGCGGCTAATCCAATAAGGTCATATAGGTTACGACTCATTTGTCTTCACCCTTATCCTTTTTTGGCTTGCCTTTACCTTTAAACATCTGCAACATTCGATCAGTTACAACAAAACCACCAACCATATTTATAGTTGCCAAAATTACAGCCGCAATTGCTAGTGATATTTCAAGGGTAGTTTTTGCATGATCTGCTACAACTATTGCACCAACCAAAATCACACCATGAATTGCATTTGCACCACTCATTAAAGGTGTGTGCAAAGTTGTTGAAACCTTTGAAACCACCTCGAAACCAACAAATACCGAAAGAATAAATATTGCAAGTAGTGCAATCTCATTGCTCATTAATTCAGATGCCATTACTTACCCTTCTCTCGTTTAGCTCCGTTATGGGTAAGGGTCGCTGAATCAATAATCTCATCGCTAAAGTCCGGTTCGATTGTTCCTGTCGGCTTGCCATCAACTGTTTTTGTCATAAGCAAAAGTAGATTCACAACATTTCGTGAGAAGAGCATGGAAGCGTGAAATGCTAATTGGCTTGGAACATCTTTGCCACCCCAGATTTTAACTCCGCCGCTTGTTGTAACAATTTCACCAGCAACAGATCCTTCAACATTTCCGCCAGTTTCAGATGCTAAATCAACAACTACTGAGCCAGGCATCATTTGTGAAACCATCTGCGCAGTTACCAATCTTGGCGCTGTGCGTCCTGGAACTGCAGCGGTAGTAATTAGTACATCAGCTGATGCAATATATGGCGTAAGCAATTCGCGTTGTTTATTTGCTCGCTCTTCAGTCATCTCTCTTGCGTAACCACCGGCACCTTCAAGTGCTTCAAGTTCTAGGTTAATAAATTTAGCGCCCATTGATTTAACTTCATCAGCAGATGCTGGTCGAACATCATAGGCAGAGACCACAGCGCCCAATCTTTTTGCAGTTGCAATTGCTTGTAAGCCAGCAACACCAGCACCTAGTACAACAACTTTTGCCGGAGTTACTGTGCCAGCTGCAGTCATAAGAAGTGGGAAAAATTTAGGGGATAGCTCAGCAGCAACTAATGATGCTTTATATCCGGCACAAAGTGCTTGAGAGGTAAGGGCATCCATTGATTGTGCTCTAGAAATTCTTGGCACCATTTCAAGTGAAATTGCGGTAACACCAGCACTGACTGCTGCATCAATTGAATCTTGCGCAGTTGATGGTGATAGAAATGAGATAGTTATTGCGCCTTTTTTCAGTGTTTTCATTTGATTAGCAGTAAGTGGCTGTACTGATAAGACCACATCACTTCCGGCTAATACATCACCGCTTTTAACTTCAGCCCCAGCATCACTAAATTGCTTATCTGAGTACTCAGAAGCAAGGCCAGCATTTGATTCAATAATTACTTCTAAGCCCGCTTTTGTTAATTTAGAAATAATATCTGGCACCAAGGCAACCCGTAGTTCACCAGATTTTGTTTCCTTTGGTACTGCAATTCGCATCTGCTTACTTTACCCAACCTTAACTTTACTTATTACCCATTAAATCACCTTTAGTTAGGTGATATAGCAAGGCTTGAATTGTGGTTCTGCGATGAAAGGCTTGGCGCCAGACAACAGATTTGTCGCCATCGATAACTTCGGCTGAAACCTCTTCACCACGGTGGGCTGGCAGGCAGTGCATGAATATGGAGTCCTTAGCAGTTAACTTCATCAAATCAGCTGTGACTGCAAATGGAGTCAACGCTGCGATTTTTTCTGCTCGATCAGATTCAGAATCTCCCATCGACATCCAAACATCGGTGTAGATGGCACTGGCACCGGCAGCGGCAGCTTTAGCATCGGAGGTAACCTCAATTTGTCCGCCAGATCGTTTAGCAATTTCAAGTGCTTGATTTACAACAGTTGCCTTTGGCGCCCATTTACCACCTGGGGTTGCAACAACAACATGTGCTCCCATGGTGGCGCCCATGATCAACCAGGCAGCAGCAACATTATTGCCATCGCCGATATAAGAAAACTTACGCCCCTTTAAATCTTTACCAAATCTTTCATGAATAGTTAGCCAATCTGCAAGTAATTGCGTTGGATGGTCATCATCAGTCAAGGCATTTATGACAGGAATCGATGCATGTTTTCCTAATTCATCAACATCTGACTGAGCAAAAGTTCTAACTATCAGAGCACTACAAAATCCAGAAATTATCTTTGCAGTATCAGAGATAGTTTCACCGCGACCTATTTGTAAATCATCAGCTCGCAAGAAGATTGGTGAGCCGCCTAAATGGGCAACTGCAGTTTCAGATGCCAATCTTGTTCGAGTTGAAGATTTAGTCATATATATAGCCACAGTCTTTTTGGCTAAAGCCTTCTTTGCGCGCAGTGGTTTTTTGGCAAATTTACTTGCGGTATTCAAAATCAATTCAATATCTGTCTTAGACAGATCAGAGGTGCGCAGGAGATCTTTTAATGGCCGGCTCATTGGTAAATGGTAGGCGATAAATTTGGATTAAGATTTGGGTATGGGATTTTTAGATGATTTAC
Source organism: Candidatus Planktophila sp. (assembly GCA_003569185.1). GTDB lineage: Bacteria > Actinomycetota > Actinomycetes > Nanopelagicales > Nanopelagicaceae > Nanopelagicus. The sequence goes on from BGOJ01000001.1 coordinate 130,029, forward strand.
GCGGTAAATCAGGTAAGACTGACTTATTGGAGAAGGAAGATTTATCACCAACTGATGAGGGTGACCATGAACGTTTCTCTCACTACGTTGATAAAAACAAGATCACAGAATCTGCTGTAACTGGAAAACCCGTGCGCGCTTTATGTGGAAAGAAGTGGATACCTAATCGTGATCCACAAAAATTCCCAGTATGTCCAACATGTAAAGAGATTCACGCCCGCTTAAAGTAAATTCTCAGTTAAAACCGATACTCTAAAATTCATGAGATCGCGCAAATTATTAATACTTGCAGTCGCTTTCTCATTTATGCTTTCAACTTTAACTCCGGCCAATGCCGATAACCCACCAAGAAGAATATTGTCTGGTTGGCTACCAGATTATTCACTTGCTCGTAATTTGCCGACCGTTGAAGGTAATTTAGATCTGATTCGAGATATCTCACCATTTTGGTATGGCTTAACTGGTGAAACAAATATTAAAGACAAGTATGCCTTAGGTGGATACACAACCCCTAAGGAAGCGGTAATTGCTAGATTAAAAGCCAATGGATTGCTTTTACTTCCCACCATTACAGATGATACAAAAAAATTAGTCCTGGCTAACTTGCTTGCCAATCCAACATCTCGAACCAATATTGTTCAAACAATTAAGTCATTAGTGCTTAAATATAATTACGATGGTATTGACTTAGATTTTGAAGTCTTTTATACCCAAGATGGCAGATCATCTTGGCTGACGACAAAACCAAATTGGATCGCATTTATAAAAGAGTTGTCTACCGCTTTGCATGAGCAAGGAAAATTGTTATCGGTAACTACCCCGCCAGATTTTGCTCCGGAAACTAAACGAGCTGGTAACTGGGTTTTTTCTTGGGCAGAAATTGGACCACATATTGATCGCCTTCGAATTATGGCTTATGACTTTTCAACGGTAAATCCTGGCCCAATTGGTCCACTTCCTTGGAGTGAAGATGCTGTTAAGTATGCATCAACACAAATGCCAGCATCTAAAGTTTTCTTAGGTATTCCAGGATATGGCCGAGATTGGATTACAAAAGTAGAGGGTGTTTGTCCAAAAGATTTTGCCACCTCAGTTGTGGTTGGCGCAAAAGCTGCGGTTGTAATGCGTGAGGCGGTAACACTTGCTACGACAAATAACGCAGCAATTACTTATAACCCAACTCATGCAGAATCAACTTTTACCTATAAAAAAACATATGTAGATCCAACAAACTCTGCCAGCTTTTGCACTGCAACTAGGACGGTCTGGTTTCCAGATGAGAAAAGTTATGCTGCTAGAACAAATTTAGTTGGCAAATATCGATTAGGTGGAATTGCGGTTTGGACCTTTGGAATGGAAAATACTGCAGCTATTACTGCAGTTAGAGATATTGCAAAATCTATTGCCCCAGATCAAGTTATAGGCACTATTGCAACAGATTTAGAGCAGATCGCCTACGGCTCCACCTTTAACTTAACTGGCACTTTCAAACTACCTGATAAAACTCCAATTCCATCCCTAAATGTAAGATTTGAAATCAAAAACAGTTCAGATAATAGTTGGCGAACTTTAGCTGCCGGGGTAACTGATGCGGCCGGCGTGATTGCAGTGCCAGTAATTGTGGGTCAAAAAAGTGAGATCAGATTAGTTTCAGAAGGAAGTTGGGAAAGATCAGAGGGAAAGACTTTAGAAAAAACTATTTCAGTTATTCCAAAAGTTAGGTTGGATCTACCAGCTTCGCTCAAAGTTAATACAACATATGCAGTAATTGGACAGGTATCGCCAAAAAGTGCTGACATCAAATTAACTGTTAAGCAAGGCGGCAAGTCGATCGGTGAGTTCTCAACAGATGCCAATGGCCTATTTACCTTTAATACTAAAGTGACAGAGCCTGGCCTTGCCAAATATCAGGTGGTTATTGCAGCTGGCAGCAAAAATACCGCCGGTATTAGTGATGAGATAACTGTTTTAGTTAGATAATTAGGCCATGAGTTCTCAAACCCAAGTTGAAGAGACTTTAGATTTAAGTAAGTTTTTTGACAATCTTTGGGTAGCAATTGTGTGGGATGACCCAGTTAATTTAATGAATTATGTAACTTATGTATTTATAAAGCTTTTCGGCTTTTCAAAAGAGAAAGCACATAAATTAATGATGCAGGTTCACACCGAAGGAAAAGCAGTAGTCGCATCTGGTACACGGGAAGAGATGGAACGAGCTGTTCAGCAATTACATGAGCATGGCTTATGGGCCACATTACAAAGAGATGATCATGGGCGAGTTTAAAGGATCTGCTGCCGCTAATGATTTATCAGTTGCGTTAAGCAATGATGAGTTACACATTCTTATAAATCTAGTTGAACAGTTATTAGAACTACTAGGTGAACGTAATTTCACCCACCACTATCAATCAGATGATCCCTTTGCTCAACTAATGGCGGCAACTCTTGGAAATATTGAATCACCAATAGATCAACCAGAGGATCCAGTTTTAAGAAGATTATTACCCAATGGCTATGCTGATCCAGAGAGCGCCGCTGAGTTTCGTAAATACACCGAAGGTTCACTCCGTATGGTTAAGCAAAAGCACCTGCTTTATCTGCGCGAACAACTAGTTTTTCCAGTAGATCATGAATTACCTAAGGCAGATATTGCAGTAACTGATCCAACGCAGTGGTTGATTGCGATTAATGATTTACGAATAGCACTTGCCGTTAGGTTAGATATTGGTCAAGATGGATATGAGAAGTTTGAATTAATGAAGGACTCTGATCCACAAAAGCATTTGCATGCGGTTTATTACTGGCTGGGCGCAATTCAAGAGAGCCTGATCAGCCATCTTTAGATAAAAAAAGTGGGGCCAATTTCTTGGCCCCACTTTCTAATTCAGATCAACTGCTTAGTGATCGTCCTTCATTCCCTCTGCTACGGATTTCATCTTTGCAATCTTTAGGATTGTTAGACCAAATACGCACTTCGCCAAAACGTCAGCAATCGTGTAACCGATTTGACGATTAACAAATGCAGCTGGGTCCAATGCGTCTTGTCCCAAGATTGGAAGCAAGTAAGCGATTGGATAAACGCCCCAAGTTGCGATCAAAAGCAAGCGCAAGCGACCAACGGTTGCTGCAACTCCTGCTGGTTGACGATCTAGAGACTTTGATAGCTCTACGAACAATACGTACAAGATGTATAGGAAAGGTATTGTTGAAAGAACACCCCAAAGAACTTTGGTGTTGTTGTCAGTTGAAATCTCACCTGGGTAACCAAGTGCGATCATTGCTGCTGATGCTGGAACTAAGCGGGTGATTAATGAAGAAGCCGCTGCCTTAGCAAGAGCAAGAACTGCTACTACCTCAACAAGTAGTAGAGGTACTGTCAGAATCCAGTCAACATATCGGTAACCCTCGTTGAAAGTTCCGTGTCCTGTTCCAACCTTTACAGCGCCATCAACAAATGAATCATCAAATGAATTGAAGATTCTCATGTAATGGTATGCCGCAATGAAGGTAACCATTGAAGACATAACTAGAGCTGTGCGGTATTTAGGTAGTACACGTGATTGTGAAACTAATGTGTAGATAGTGCAGGCAAGCATTGATACAAGTCCAAATGAAAGAACGTTGTATACAATCCCGAACTGATCTGCAGATAGCGCGATTGAGTTCATCTAAATAAGCCTCCATAGGCATTTAGGTTGCTCACACCCTTTTGGGCATAAGCGAGCAATTATTCGTAACCCCATATGTAAGCTACGACCAACTGCCTAGGTATAGGGTGGCTGTTACTTGCCAGTCCAGCAAGACAATCCACCCTTATTTCACCCGAATTTTTAAGTAATTTTTATGCCAAAAATGGGCAAATCGGACATTTATGCGGGGCAAAGTATGTGCAAGGGGATATCAAGGCTCGCCATTTACACTTACACAAATGGCCACCTCTGAAATACCAAAAAAGAGCGCCCCTATTGGAATCTTTGACTCAGGCGTCGGTGGGTTAACGGTAGCTAGGGCAATCATTGATCAACTGCCAGGTGAGTCAATTCTTTATTTAGGCGATACCGCCCGCGGTCCCTATGGAGTTCGACCATTAGCGCAAGTTAGAACCTTCGCACTTGAGATTATGGATCAATTAGTTGCAGCTGGTGTGAAAGCAATTGTGATTGCATGCAACACAGCCAGCGCTGCGATGTTGCGAGATGCCAGAGAGAGATATCAGATTCCAGTTATTGAGGTAATTCAACCAGCGGTAAGGCGAGCGGTTTCGGCAACTAGAAGTGGCAAGGTTGGTGTGATTGGCACAAATGCCACCATCGACTCAAAGGCTTATTTAGATGCATTTGCTGCCGCACCACAATTAAGTATTACCTCAAAGGCTTGTCCATTATTTGTTGAATTTGTTGAAAATGGCAAAACCACGGGGGATGAGATTACAAAGATTGCACAAGATTACCTATCTGAAATGAAGAGTGCTCAGGTTGATACCTTGGTTTTAGGTTGCACTCACTACCCACTATTAACAGGAGTTATCTCCTATGTCATGGGAAATGATGTCACCTTAGTTTCAAGTGCTGAGGAGACAGCAAAGGATCTTTATCGCACCCTAGTTGAGTCAAATTTGTTAAATGATCAATCTGGCAAGGTGAGTCATAGGTTTGTAGCAACTGGAGATCCAGATAAGTTTGCCACCTTGGCTAAGAGGTTTTTAGGCCCTGAGGTAGTAACTGTTACAAATAAGATCTAGTTTTAATAAATTTAAAATCAAAGGGAGCCAGTTATGAGTAGAGCAGATGGACGAAGTGATGATCAGCTGCGAGCCATTAAATTCACCCGTAATTGGCTAAATAATGCTGAAGGATCTGTATTGGTTGAGTTTGGAAACACAAGAGTTTTATGTGTTGCCTCATTTACACCAGGTGTTCCCAGGTGGTTAGTTGGCAAGGGTGAGGGTTGGGTAACAAGTGAGTATGCAATGCTGCCAAGAGCTACTCACACTAGATCTGATCGAGAGAGTGTTAAAGGAAAATTAGGTGGTCGAACTCAAGAGATCTCAAGATTAGTTGGCAGATCACTGCGCGGAATTGTTGATATGAAAGCTCTAGGTGAAAACACCATTGTGATTGATTGTGATGTGCTGCAAGCAGATGGCGGTACTAGAACTGCTGCGATTACTGGTGCTTATGTTGCACTCGCAGATGCGATCTCTTGGGCGCAAGGTAAGGGACATATTGCACAAAGTGCTAAGCCACTTAGCCAATCTGTAGCAGCGGTTTCAGTTGGAATTGTTAATGGCAAGCCAACCTTAGATCTTTGTTATGAAGAGGATGTAAGTGCTGAAACAGATATGAATATTGTCTGCACCGGTGATGGTAATTTTATTGAGGTACAAGGAACAGCAGAGGGTGCACCCTTTGATCGCTCTCTGTTAAATCAACTGCTTGACCTTGGCGCAGCAGGTTGTGCCCAACTTACTAAATTACAAATAGCAGCTTTAGCTAAGTAACTTTTTCAAGTGATACGCCGGCTGGTATTAGCGACAAAAAATAAGGGAAAGATTGTTGAGTTTGAACGCCTACTAAATCAACATGCACAATCAATAAAAGTTTTAGGGTTAGCTGATTTTCCAGATATGCCAGAGGTGCATGAGAGCGGTAAAACCTTAAGTGAGAATGCTAAGTTAAAAGCAAAATCCATCTCGATCTTTACCAAACTTCCTTGCTTAGCTGATGACAGCGGTTTATTTATTGATGCCTTAGCCGGAGATCCTGGAATTTATTCAGCCAGGTGGGCCGGTTATGAAGGTGTAGATGCTCATGAGCGCGATCGGTTGAACATTGAAAAGGTGTTAACACAATTAAAAGATGTGCCGGTGCAAAAGCGGGGAGCACAATTTAAGGCGGTAGTTGCTTTCTATAAACCAAGTACAAATGGGTTAGCGATCGAAAAAGAGGAGCTAGGTGTTATGCCCGGTGAGATAGTTTTGGCACCACTTGGTGATGGTGGATTTGGTTATGACCCAATTTTTAAACCAACTGGATTTGATCAAACTTTGGCGCAACTTCCTCCAGGGGTGAAGGATGAGGTTAGTCATCGTGGTATTGCTTTTCGGGCGATGACCCCCTTTTTGCTTTCAAACCTTTAATTGTTGGCAATTCATCTCAATAATTGGCAATCTGAGTGTTGTATCCTTGTCGCATCCTTCCCTAAGGAAATAACATCAAACCTCACTCTGCTAGTAAGCAAGATTTAGCTAGTGCCGATATTTAAGGAGTTTTAAGTGGCCGCAAAGAAGAAAGCTGCGAAGAAATCTGCAGCAAAGAAAAGCTCTGCTAAGCGCAGTGTAAAAAAGAGCGCTAAGCGCACACCTGCAAAGCGAAGTGCAAAGAAGAGTGCTAAGAAATCATCTCGCGCAAAGGTTCGCTACTCAATTCCAGCGGTACCTGTAAGCGGATCATCTAGATCTTCAGTATCAACAATCTCAACAACTCCAAAACCAGCATCAGGTTCTTCATACTCTTCAAAAAATACTAAGAGCAAGGACACTGGTTCCTCAAAAGGAATCATGATCGCGGTTGTATTGGGAATTGTTATTTTGGCAGTAGCTGTTATTTCAAAGAATTCATCCTCTGAATCAACAACAGTTACACCAACTCCAGCAGCTTCAGAGAGCGCTGCACCAACTGAGCAACCAAGTGCAGAGCCAAGTGGTGCACCACTTGCTGCACATGAGGCACCAGTAGGAATCGTTTCACTTTACAACGCAACCGGTGCAACTGTTAACTGGAAAGCACCTGCAGCTTCTGAAGGAATTACTGGCTACAACATCGAACTTCGCGATAATGGCGTTGGCGAGTGGAAGTTAGTTGCAACAGTTCCAGCAACTCAATTTAAGCAACAAATCACCAAGAATGATTCAACAGGTTGGGTACAAGTTAAAGTCTCAACTGTTTACTCAGATGGTGTTGTTTCAGAAGGTAAAGTTCATGGATTGCCAGGTAGCTGGTCTTAATTCATAACAAAATTCTAACGGCCCTTAATTTTTTAAGGGCCGTTTTTATTTAAGCTGTAGTTTTAACTAATACACTCACAACTAAATCTACGTAAACATCTGAACCTGCCGGACTTAAATGAACACCATCTGGCGCAAATAACTCAGGACGACCTTTTGAGATGCGATCCCAATCAACAACCTTTACATTTGCATACCTTGAAGCAACTCTAGAAATAATTGCATTGTTTGAATCTTTCCAAGCCCTAGGTACTGCAGTGTTTACAACAATTACCTGCGGTTGATTTTTCACAATCTCAAATATTTCTACAACCGTAGCTTCAGATAAAGCGTTGTTATTACCTAGATTAAAGACCACTGGTGAAGATGGGACAGAGCTTTGATCTACTCGCATCACAGCTAATAACTCTGGTGCTTGTCGGCCAACTCGAGCATTAATAAGTGAAATATGCTCTTTTGCCTCCAACTTACTTCTTATTCCTAAAATAACACTGTCACCAGTCACCCATAAACCTGTAGTGCTGCCTAAATCTTCTTGGGCTTGTTGCTCTTGTGTGCTTTGCTGCAAAACTTGATTGGCAACTTCATCTGCCTTATTTATTGCTTGAACTGAAATTGAGGAGGTAATAGCCAGCACAATGATGATTGAAGAAATAACTGAAATCTTTTGGCGCAATTGCACCTTGGCTGACCGGTACTTCATACCCCTAAACCAGTCTTGCACTAAACCTTGTCGAAATGGAATTTCAACCCAGCGAAGTGAGATATCAGCTAAAGCTAAAACTAATAAGACTCTTGCAAGATATAAGGCCCAGGTTTGGCCAGACAAATCAACTGAAGGCCTTGTTACTTGGAAAATTACCCAGTGCCATATGTAAATACCGTAACTACGTTGGCCTATCCAACGAAAAGGAGCGGTACTAATAATCGGAGCAAATCTAGATGCTGGATGAACCAGCGATATAAGTACTAAGCAGCCAAAAATGCCAGCTAGAGGGAATGCGATTCGATACAAACTTGGATTGTTTTCATCAATAAATAAAAATGTTGATATCAATCCAAGCAAGCCCACAACGCCAATTCCATCAATTACATCCTGGGCACGCTTTTCAATATCAGCACTTAGGTTTTGCGGAATCCATGACACAGCCAGGGCTGATCCTAAGAAAAGACCAAGTGAGTGAGTATCTGTTCCAAAGTAAATATGGCTGATTTGTTGGGCGTTAGATTGGTCTAATTGCAGTGAAACAAAAAATAATGTTGTTCCTGAAACCATAGCAATTATTAAGGCAATTCTGGCGATATTTTTCTTTCCAAAGTACTTTAGAACTGTTAATAATATGATTGGCCAAATTAAATAAAATTGCAGCTCAACGGCCAATGACCAGGTGTGTTGTAATAGCGGTGGCCGGCCTACCGTTTCAAAGTAATCTTGGTGTCGGGCAACCAGCAGCCAATTTATGCTGCCAGTTAATGCGTAAGGAAGATCAGATAGAAATCTCTTAATCGCCTCTGGCGCCCATACGCCAATAAAAATAATGGTGCAGATAACCATAAATAGAAAACCTGGATAGATTCGCCTAAGTCTTGCTGCATAAAAAGCTCGAAGATCAAGGGCGCTAGATTGATTTATTGAATCTAAAATCAAACGGGTGATTACATAACCAGATATAACAAAGAAAAGATCTACACCTAAGAATCCACCAGGTATCCAGGAGATTCCTAAGTGATACAAAACAACTGCAGTAACGGCAATAGCGCGCAAGCCGTCAATGGAAGAAATATGTTTGACGCCGATTTTGCCTGTGGAATTCTTTGAGCTCATTTTAAATTCTCCAATGCCAAAAGATTAAGCATTGTTAACCCCAGTTTAAGAGTTACTTAGATTTCTTTTTGCTGGCTGGCTTTTTGCGGTTTGCAGCCTTTTGTTTTCTTGCGGCAGCTTGGGCTGCTTTTTTGCCAGCGCCTGCGACAAATACTTTGCCAGTTGGCTTACTCTCACCATCTAAATTTGCATTGATGTCTGCTTGTAATTGGGAAAGGCGATCAAATGCGTGGCGTAATTTTTGACGTGATTCTTGAATTGCTTGCTCTGCTGCATTTAAAGAAGAGTTTTGGGCACGGTGTAAGCGCTCTGCCTCTGAGATTGCTGAAGACAACCAGGAGCGGTAATCAAGTATGTTTTTAGCCGCATCTGTAACTAATCTTTGTGCATCTCGTTTTGCCGCTGAAGTAATTTGGGAGGCATCTCTGGCGGATTGATTTAACACTTCTTCTGCTTCACGCTCTGCTACGAGTACTAAGTCTGCTGCATCATTCTCAGCGGCTGCAATGTACTTTCGGCCTCGTGATTCAGCTGAGGATAAAATACTTTTAGCCTTTGCCTCTGCAGCCTCTAACTTCTCTTTTGTATTGCGACTGGTTTCGGATATCAATTTTTGAGCGGCTGAGTTCGCTTTTGCTTCACGTTGTTGAGCGGATTTGATCATGCTCATTGCAGTTTCTGTTGCCAGAATTTCAAACTCTTCGCGGCTTAAGCCAGTTATATCGCGGCGAGAGCGCAAATCATTTAATTGGCTTTCAAGTTCGCGAATACGCTCTAATGCATTTTGTGTGGGAGCAGCTTTATTTTCATCCTCAGATTTAAAGCCAACCCAACTAAGAAAATTCTTTTCAGCCATGTCCTTAGCCTTCCCTACCTACAAATTAATTACAACTGGTGCGGGAGGTGGGACTTGAACCCACACGCCGAAGCACAGGTTCCTAAGACCTGCGTGTCTGCCATTTCACCACTCCCGCATTTATTACTTGAGTGAGGGGGAAAGATTACGGCGTAAGTGGCGGCATCACCAAAACCCAACGACCTTTAGCAAGGGTAAGCGGGTAGCCTTGCTCAAATGAGTGCAGATTCAGTGCAAAGTAAGGTCGCTTTGGCAATCTTAAACGCGCTGGAAATAGCCGAAAAGACAGGGTTAATTAACTGTCAGATCCCAGAACAAATTATTTTAGATCGACCGAAAAATCGTGATCATGGAGATTATGCAACCTCGATTGCGTTAACACTGGCTAAAGCTGCCAATCTGCAACCACGGGTGATTGCAGAGGTGATTATTAAAACTCTTAATGAAAACAATCTCTTAGTACCAGCCGGAATCAGCAAAGTTGAAATTGCAGGCCCTGGCTTTATAAACATAACTTTAGAGAGTGCAAGCCAAGGCAGCGTGGTAATCGAGATTTTAACCGCTGGTAAAAAGTATGGCCAAGGTCAATCACTTGCTGGGAAAAAGATAAATCTTGAATTTGTTAGTGCAAACCCAACAGGACCAATTCATCTTGGTCACACAAGATGGGCAGCAGTTGGTGACTCACTTGGTCGAGTTTTATCAGCAGCTGGCGCACAAGTAAGTCGAGAGTTTTATATTAATGACCGCGGAAATCAGATGGATTTATTTGGTCAATCCCTTCGGGCGGCTGCACTCGGTATTGATCGGCCCGAAAATGGCTACCACGGTGAGTACATTGCTGATTTAGCAAATGCGATCACTAAGAAAAATCCAGAATTTACTAAGTTAGATGAAGAATCAGGGATGGTAGCTTTTCGAGAAGCCGGCTATAAATTGCAACTAGATCTGCAACGTGAGGTATTGGAAAATTTTGGCACACACTTTGATACCTGGTTTTCTGAACGTAGTTTGTATGAGAATAATTTTTTTAATCACACATTGGATAAATTGAAATCTAATGGACATGTTTACGAGGAAGAAGGTGCGGTCTGGCTGCGCACAACAGATTTTGGTGATGATAAAGATCGAGTAATGATTAAGTCAGATGGATCATTTGCCTATTTTGCATCTGACTCTGCTTACTACATTAGTAAGCGAGAGCGTGGATTTAATTTATGTATCTACATGCTGGGAGCTGATCATCATGGATATGTTGGTCGAATAAAAGCAATTGCAGCATGTGCTGGAGATGATCCGGAAAAAGATATCGAAGCTTTAATTGGTCAGATGGTAAAAATCATTGAGGGTGGCCAGGAGTTAAAGCTTTCCAAGCGAGCTGGCACAATTATTACCTTAGAGGAGTTAGTTGAAAAAGTTGGAATTGATGCTGCTCGTTACACATTGATTAGATATCCAACTGATACGCCAATGGTTATGGATGTTGATTTACTAAAGAAAAATACCAACGATAATCCGGTCTATTATGTTCAATACGCACATGCCCGAATTTGTGCAGTGCTGCGAAATGCTAAAGATCTTGGAATTGATTACGGCTTGAAGTTTTATTCACCAGAGTTACTAGTGCATGAGCGAGAGCGCGAATTAATTGGCTTACTTGCTGAGTACCCAAGAATTGTTGCTGCCGCCGCCTTCGCACGTCAGCCTCATCGAGTTGCGCGATACATTGAAGATCTTGCCGCGCAATATCACCGCTTTTATAATGATTGTCGCGTGCTGCCATTAGGCGAAGAAAAACCAACGAAATTAAACTCAGCCCGCGCCTGCCTATCCATGGCAACGGCGCAAGTAATCAGTAATGGTTTAGATTTACTTGGTGTTAATGCTCCGGAGAGAATGTAATGCCAACTAATTATCCAACCTCACTTTTCTCATCAAACCTAAAGTTTGCTAGTGAAAATCAATATGGCGGGGCACTTTCTATTGCTGGCTGCACAGCTGAAAAATTAGTCAAAGAGTATGGCTCACCTATATTTGTAGTAGATCAAGATGATTTTGTGGTGCGAACTAACGCTTGGCAAGCAGCCCTAAATGAATCATTTGGCAGCGGCAAGATTTACTACGCAGCTAAATCATTTATCTGTGTTGAGGTTGCGAAATGGCTTAAGGAGTTAAAGGTTGGCTTAGATGTTTGCACCGGTGGGGAATTATCCGTTGCTCTGGCAGCTGATTTTCCGGCAAGTGATATTGAATTTCATGGAAATAATAAATCTGAGGCTGAGATAACAACTGCGATTAAAGAAGGTGTTGGCACCATCGTGATTGATTCCTTTGATGAATTATCACGGGTGGCAAAAATCGCAACTGAATTCAAGAAAATCCAGAAGGTTTATTTAAGGCTTACTCCTGGCATTGATGCGCACACCCATGAGTTCATTTCAACTGCTCATGAGGATGTGAAGTTTGGATTTTCGATTGCATCAGGGGATGCGCAAATCGCAATTGATAAGTGCATGATGGAGAGTTCCTTAAACTTAGCCGGTATTCATTGCCACATCGGCTCACAAATATTTGAAGTATCAGGATTTGAATTAGCAGCACAAAGATTAGTTGCAGTCTTAGTTGCCTTTAGAGATAAGTATTCAAAGGAGTTAGCTGAGTTAAATCTAGGTGGTGGATATGGAATTGCATATACAAAAAATGAAAGTGCAATATCACCAGCACAGGTTATTCCCGCAATTGCGAAGGTGATTAAATCTGAGTGCGAAAAGGCAAAACTTTCCGTTCCTAAAATTTCAATTGAACCAGGGCGAGCAATTGTTGGTCCAACAACAACAACCATATATATGGTGGGAACAACTAAATCAGTTACCTTAGAAAATGGTGCAAAGCGTCGTTATATTTCAGTAGATGGTGGAATGAGTGAAAATATCAGGCCAGCACTTTATGGTGCGACTTACTCAGCATTTTTAGCAAATAGAAATTCATCGGCACCGGCGATCAACTCTCGAATTGTTGGAAAGCATTGCGAGAGTGGGGATATCTTGATTTCTGAAATTGATATGCCAGAGGATGTAAAAGCTGGTGACTTATTGGCAATTCCAGCAACTGGTGCATATGGTCGAAGCATGGCTAGCAATTACAACCATATGCCAAGGCCATCAGTAATTGCAGTAATAAATGGCACCGCTCGAGAGATTTTACGCAGAGAAAATGAGGATGATTTGCTAAATCTGGATGTAATTCAAGCGCCACGGCAACTGTCATAAGTTTGAGATACTTCTCCAATGAAATCTCTTAAAGTCGGCATGCTTGGCTGCGGCACAGTTGGCTCTCAGATTGCCCGCCTGCTGGTCGCAAATAAAGCTGACCTAACTTCACGTGCCGGAGCACAAATTGAATTAGTAAAGGTTGCGGTAAGAGATGCCAAAGTAAAGCGCGATGGAGTGCCAGATAATTTAATTACAACTGACGCAAACTCAATTGTTAATGATCCAAGCATTGATTTAATCATTGAAGTTATTGGTGGTATTTCACCTGCAAAAGAATTGATTTTAACTGCATTAAAAAATGGTAAATCAGTTGTTACCGCTAATAAAGCATTACTAGCCAAAGATGGCGCAGAGCTTTATGAAGCGGCAAGTAAGGCAAATGTTGATTTGTATTATGAAGCAGCGGTTGCTGGTGCGATTCCAATTTTGCGACCACTTCGTGAATCATTAGTTGGTGATCAAGTTATTAGAATTATGGGAATTGTAAATGGAACTACAAATTACATACTCACCAAGATGGATGAAAGTGGCACTGCATTTGCTGATGCACTAAAGCAGGCACAAGATTTAGGTTTTGCAGAGGCAGATCCAACTGCTGATGTTGAAGGTTTTGATGCAGCTGATAAAGCAGCGATATTAGCTGGCTTGGCATTTCACTCAAGAGTTACAGATAAAGATGTTTACCGTGAAGGAATTTCAAAGATAACAGCAACTGATGTAAAAGTAGCCAAAGCTATGGATATGGTAATTAAGTTACTAGCAATTACGGAGTTAACTGCTGCTGGTGAAATTTCGGTAAGAGTTCACCCAGCTTTAATTTCTCGAAATCATCCACTTGCATCAGTTAGAGAGTCTTACAACGCGGTATTCGTAGAGGCGAAATCTGCTGGCCAGATGATGTTTTATGGCAGAGGTGCTGGCGGTGAACCAACAGCAAGTGCGGTACTAGGTGATTTAGTCGCTATTGCCCGTCATAAAATTTCAGGTGGCATCGGTCCAAAAGAGAGTGATTACGCATCATTAAAAATTGCACCAATTGGCCAAACAAAAACTAAGTATTTAATTAGATTAAATGTGGCTGATAAACCAGGTGTTTTAGAGTCTGTTGCCCATGTCTTTGCCGCCCATAGTGTTTCAATTCAAACCGTTAGACAAACTGGCGCTGGTGATAAAGCTGAATTAATTGTTATGACTCATAGTTCAACCGAGTCAGCACTTTCTGCCACCGTAAAAGATTTGAGTAATCTGCCTGCGGTAACTGATGTCGCAAGTGTGCTTAGAGTTGAAGGTGCAATGTAATGGGATTATTTGGCAAAAAAGGCGCGCATCAGTGGCGGGGAGTAATTGATGAGTACCGTCGTTGGTTACCTGTAACTGATCAAACTCCAGTTATTTCTCTGCGCGAGGGTGGTACACCACTTGTATATGCATGTGTTTTATCTGAAATGTTAGGAAATCAAGTTTGGTTAAAGGTTGAGGGCGCAAATCCAACTGGATCATTTAAAGATCGCGGTATGACGATGGCAATATCTAAAGCGGCCGAAGATGGCGCTAAGGCAGTAATTTGTGCATCAACTGGAAACACAAGTGCCAGTGCGGCAGCTTATGCAAGCAAAGCCGAGATGAAACCAGTTGTTTTAGTTCCACAAGGCAAAATTGCAATGGGCAAATTAGCGCAAGCAATAGCACATGGTGCAATTTTGTTACAGGTAAAAGGAAATTTTGATGATTGCTTAATGCTGGCCAGACAGCTATCTGAAAATTACCCAGTTTCCCTAGTCAACTCAGTTAATCCATATCGAATTGAAGGACAAAAAACTGCAGCCTTTGAAGTTGTAGATATGTTGGGATTTGCACCAGATATTCATGCAATGCCAGTTGGTAATGCTGGAAATATCACTGCCTACTGGAAAGGTTATCAAGAGTATAAAAAGGCGGGAATGTCTAGAACACTTCCAATGATGTGGGGATTTCAAGCAGCAGGAGCTGCACCGATTGTTAAGAATAAAATTATTAAGAAACCAGAAACTATTGCAACCGCAATCCGAATTGGAAATCCGGCATCTTGGGATCAAGCAGTTGCCGCTCAGGTTGGATCAAAAGGATTAATTGATTCGGTAACAGATAAAGAAATTCTAAGCGCATATCGTTTGGTAGCAGCAAAAGAGGGCATATTTGTTGAGCCATCAAGTGCTGCAGGAATTGCAGGTTTAATTAAATTAAAAGCACTGAAAAAACTGCCAAAGGATAAAACCATCGTGGTTACCGTGACTGGCAATGGCTTAAAGGATGTTCAGTGGGTTTTAAACTCCTCTGCTAAACCAATTATTATTCCGGTTGATGTTAAAAAAGCAGCTAAAGTAATTGGGCTTAAATAATGGCAGCTAAACGCAACGCAAGTGGTCTTACCTTTAAAGCAACTATGGCGCAGATCAGCGTGCCAGCAACTAGTGCAAATATTGGTCCAGGATTTGATTGCTTTGGATTAGCACTAGAGCTACGTGATCGATACGCCGCACAGGTTTTAGATGATGAAACTTTTGATGTTGATGTAACTGGTGAAGGTGCAGATGAAGTAAAAAAGGATTCCAAAAATTTAGTTATCAAATCTATGCTGCGTGGTTTTGAACACA
This sequence comes from Candidatus Planktophila sp., assembly GCA_003569185.1. Taxonomy (GTDB): domain Bacteria; phylum Actinomycetota; class Actinomycetes; order Nanopelagicales; family Nanopelagicaceae; genus Nanopelagicus. Next base: position 145,621 of record BGOJ01000001.1, read on the forward strand.
TGGGTGGTAAACCAAGAGGCATTGCACTTCGAGCATTAAATGTTATTCCTCATGGCAGAGGACTTGGATCATCAGCAAGTGCGATTGTTGGCGGATTAGCACTAGCAAGATCTTTAGTTTTAACTGGTGAGCAATATATGAGTGATGATGATTTGATTACATTAGCAACTGAGTTAGAAGGACACCCAGATAATGTTGCAGCTGCCTTTTATGGTGGCGCCACAATTGCTTGGGTTGAATCAAAGATTAATGATGATGGCTCAAATACAAATATTGGTAAAGCAGTCAGCCTTAAAGTTGATGATCGAATCAAAGCACTTCTATTAGTACCAGATAATCAATTAGCAACCGCTAAGGCTAGAAAGTTATTGCCAGAGAGCATCTCTCATCAGGATGCTGTTTTAAACTCATCTAGAACGGCATTGCTTGTGCATGCGTTAGCTGAGCGCCCTGATTTATTATTTACAGCCACTGAAGATTTATTGCACCAAAGTTATCGAGCACAAGCTATGCCAAAAACGATTGCACTAGTTGATAAGTTAAGAGGAGCAGGACTTGCAGCAGTTGTCTCAGGTGCAGGTCCTTCAGTTATGGTTCTTTACGCAGGTGGTGAGGATGAGATTGATCAGCTGCAATCAATTGCCCCAGGCTTTAACGCCATGAAGTTAGCGATAGCAAAAGCAGGGGTTCAATAGCCGATTTTCCCTATATATCTAGGGTGTGGTAGATTTACCTCTGTCGGAAAGTGCGACAGATAAATAAGCAAAAAAATCCCAAAATAAAAATACTTTTTTTCGCGGGATCACCCTCATACGGGTAATAAAAAATAAAAAGAAAGAATGGCAATATATAAATGGCAGAGAAAAAATCAACCAATCGCGCAGATGCGGTTGAGTTAGTGGATATGGCGCTAGGTGATCTTAAAAAGGTTGCTGGTCAACTTGGAATTGAAAATGCCTCCACACTAAAGAAAGCAGAGTTAGTCCAATCTATTGGAGACCTGCAGGCCGCGAATCGCGAAGCCGCTAAAAATGAACGAGAGGCTCGTCGTATGGAACGACAGAACAATCGAAACAACAAAAATAACAATGCTGAGGCAGATGACAACGAATCTAGCCAAGACAGCTCACCTAATAATTCAAACAACAACTCCTCAGGCGGATACGGCGACTCTGATCGAGGCGATAACAATCGTAGATTTGGTAATCGAGACAACAATCGACGAGATCGCGGTCGTGACCGTAATCGAGATCGCGGAAATCGTGAGCGCGGAAATCGTGAAGAGCGTGAAATTGTCGTTGGACCAGATGATGTATTACTGCCAGTCGGCGGCTTGCTAGATATTTTAGATAGCTTTGCATTTATTAGAACTGGTGGATATTTGCCATCACCTAATGATGTTTATGTTTCACTGCAGCAGGTAAGAAAGTATGGCCTGCGTAAGGGTGATGTGATTACTGGATCTGTGCGTGAACCTAAAGAGGGTGAACGCCGTGAAAAATTTAACGCACTCGTCAGAGTTGAGACTGTAAATAGTGTTGAGCCAGAGAATGCAAAAGAGCGAGTTGAATTTTCAAAGTTGGTTCCCCTTTATCCGCAGGAAAGATTGCGACTTGAGACTGAGCCAAATGTTCTAACCACCAGAATTATTGATTTAATCTCACCAATTGGTAAAGGCCAACGTGGTTTGATTGTTTCACCTCCTAAGGCTGGTAAAACAATGGTTCTGCAAGCAATTGCAAATGCCATCACAACAAATAATCCAGAGTGTCACTTAATGGTTGTCTTAGTTGATGAACGTCCTGAAGAGGTAACTGATATGCAGCGATCAGTAAAGGGTGAGGTAATTGCCTCAACATTTGATCGCCCAGCAGATGATCACACCACTGTGGCTGAGCTTGCAATTGAACGTGCTAAAAGATTAGTTGAGCTAGGACATGATGTTGTGGTGTTACTAGATTCAATTACTCGACTTGGACGTGCATATAACATCGCAGCTCCTGCTTCTGGTCGAATTCTCTCCGGTGGAGTTGATTCAGCTGCGCTATATCCACCAAAGAAATTCTTCGGTGCTGCTAGAAATATTGAAAATGGCGGCTCCTTAACTATTTTGGCAACTGCTTTGATTGATACCGGATCAAAAATGGATGAAGTTATTTTCGAAGAGTTCAAAGGAACTGGAAATATGGAACTTATCCTCAATCGTAAGTTTGCTGATAAGAGAATTTTCCCAGCAGTTGATGTGGTTGCATCTGGAACTCGTAAGGAAGAAATTCTTATGGGAACTGAAGAGCTAAGCATTGTTTGGCGTTTGCGCCGAGTGCTACATGCACTTGAGCCACAGCAAGCACTTGAATTACTCCTAGAGAAGATGAAGGGAACCAAATCAAATGTTGAGTTCCTTCTTCAAATCCAAAAGACCACTACCGGTGGGGATATGCCAACTGGAAATGGATCTAACAAGCAGGAGAGTGATCAGGCTTAATTAATGCCTAAATTTTGACTGCTCTGCCCGAGCAGTTATTCTTTACCCCTCTAGTACTTCACTAGTCCTACTGGTTCACAAATGTTCTAACAAGAAAATTTGATCCAGTAATAATCAAGGAGAAATATGAAGAACGAAATCCACCCACAGTATGTCGAGACCAAGGTAACTTGTGGTTGCGGTGAAGTTTTCACTACCCGCAGCACAAAAGAGAACGGCTCAATTTATGTTGAAGTTTGTTCAGTATGCCATCCTTTTTATACCGGTAAGCAGAGAATTCTTGATACCGGCGGTCGCGTAGCTAAATTCCAAGAGCGTTTCGGAAAGGCTGACAAAAGCGGCACTAAGTAGTTTTCTTTAAGAGAGCGCACCTAAACATCGAAAGATGTGGTGCGCTCTCTTTTTTAATTTCTTAACTCATAATTTTTGAAAGGAGGATCAGATGGAACGGTTTGCCAAAGTTAATGAGTTGTTAGCTGAGTATGAATCACTTGAAGCGCAAATGGCTGATCCCTCTATTCATGCCGATCAAAATAAAGCACGTGCACTTGGAAAACGTTATGCCCAACTTGGACCAGTTATTGCTGGCTATCGTGCATACAAGTTAGCTGAAGAGGATTTAATTGCTGGTAAAGAGTTAGCAGAATCAGATCCAGCTTTTGCCTCTGAAATAGTTGCATTAGAGAAGACTAAAGATGATGCGGCCGCTCTATTGGAGGAGCTATTGCTTCCTCGGGATCCAAATGATGATCGTGATGTAATTATGGAATTAAAGCAGGTGCTGGTGGCGATGAATCTGCAATATTTGCTGGTGATCTATTTCGAATGTATTCAAGATTTGCTGAAAAACAAGGTTGGAAGGTTGAAGTTATTGATACCACGCCAAGTGATATGGGTGGATATAAAGATATGTCAGTTGCTATTAAATCTAAAGGTGTAGCAAAACCAGGACAAACACCTTATGCAAAACTAAAATTTGAGGGCGGAGTCCACCGCGTACAACGTGTGCCTGAGACTGAATCACAAGGTCGAATCCACACCTCAGCTGCCGGAGTTTTAATCCTGCCAGAGGCGGAGGAGATTGATGTTGATATAAATATGAATGATCTTCGAATCGATGTTTATCGCTCATCTGGTCCTGGTGGACAAAGCGTTAACACAACTGACTCTGCGGTACGAATTACACATGTGCCAACTGGAATTGTGGTCTCCTGCCAGAATGAAAAAAGCCAACTTCAAAACAAAGAATCAGCACTCCGTATTTTGCGAGCTCGAATGCTGGCCGCAGCACAGGAGGAGGCAGAGCGAATTGCATCTGCTGAACGGAAGAACCAGGTGAGAACTGTTGATCGAAGTGAGCGAATTAGAACTTATAACTTTCCAGAAAACCGCTTAAGTGATCACCGCGTAAATTACAAAGCCAACAACTTAGATTCGGTAATGAATGGTGATTTGGAGGCGGTAATTCAATCTTTAATCGATGCAGACCGCACCGCAAAATTATCAGCAGGTAACTCTTGAAAGAGCTGCTAAGAGCAGCGTTTTCGCAGTTTGAAAAAAACCAAATTGCGACAGTAGATGCTGAGTTGTTACTAGCTCACCTACTAGGAGTATCTAGAAAACAAATTCACAGCCAATTGATTGAATTAAGTGGTGCTGATCGTGAAAAAATCTCTGCTGAATATAACGATCTAATAAAACAAAGATTGATGGGAAGGCCGGTCCAATACATAACTGGTAGTGCGGCATTTCGATATTTAGAACTTGAAGTTGGTGAAGGTGTATTAATTCCTCGGCCAGAAACTGAGTTAATTGTTGACCGAGTTATCGGGCATTTAAGCTCTGCAACAGATAAAGAGCAAGCAAAAAGTGTTATTGAATTAGGGGCTGGTTCTGGTGCAATAAGTATTGCAATCGCATCTGAGGCAACCTTAAAGGGTTTAAAGGTGAGCATGGTGGCAGTTGAAAAATCACCAGAGGCTGCAGCCTGGTTAAATAAAAATATTGCAAAATATGATCTACCAATTCGGGTGGTAGTTGAAGATGTTGCTACCGCACTGCCGAATGTAAAAGCCGATGTAGTTGTTGCAAACCCGCCCTACATTCCTAATGATGAGAAGTTGCCGATTGAGGTAGCAAAATTTGAACCTGAGATGGCACTTCGTGGTGGACCAGTTGATGGGATGCAAATTCCCAAATTGTTTATTGATGCAGCAACTAGGCTATTAAAGCCAGGTGGATTTTTTATTACTGAACATCATGAGAAACAAGGTGAATTAATAAGGAGTGCGTTAGCAAAGGATTATTTGCCTGCACAAACTCATGCCGATCTAACTGGCAGAGATAGATTTACTAGCGCGGTAAAGCGGTAGGGGTAGATATGGCAGAGCGTATTTCTTTAGTTAACTCATCAGATAAACAATTTAGTGAAGCTGTTGATACCGCCCTTAGATACTTAAGATCGGGTGAGGTAATTATCGCTGCGGCTGAGCATGGTTATGTTTACCTTGCCAATGCCTTTGATAAGGATGCAGTAAATGCAATACAAATATTGCGGGCAAATCCGGCAGCAACAACTTTACAAGTTTTAGTCTGCGATAAGAAAATGGCATCTGGTGTTTCTACCGCGTTAACTGTTCAACAAGACGCTTTACTTGAAAAGTTTTGGCCAGGATTATTATCAGTCACAGTTAAAGCACAACCTGGATTGACTTGGAATTTAGGTGATGATCGCAGACTTGGAAAAGTAAATTTACGTGCGCCAAATAGAAATTTTATTTCTGCACTGCTTGAGCAATCTGGACCACTGGCAACATCTTCAGCTGCTTTAGTAGGAAAGCCAACGATCCTAGATTTAAACACTTTAAATATTTATGAAAGTGATGTTGGGGCAATTTTTGATGAGGCAGTATTACCTGCTGGCCCATTATCGACTTGGGTTGAGTTTTCTGAGAATGAAATCACACTCCAACGAGTAGGGGCCATTTCACTAGAAAAATTACAAGCGCTAGTTCCTACTATTTCTGCCCCAACCCTTTAGGCTTGGCGTATGTCTAGATCTGAAAAATATTATGGACCAGATTTTAATGCGCTAGAAAAGCAAGATCCTGAAATCGCTGCGGTTGTAATTTCAGAGTTAGTTCGTCAACGTAAAGATTTACAATTAATTGCAAGTGAAAATTTCACCTCACCAGCAGTGTTAGCCACGATGGGCTCTTCACTTTCAAATAAGTATGCTGAAGGTTATCCAGGAAAGCGTTATTACGGTGGTTGTGAAGAGGTAGATAAGGTAGAAGTAATTGGTATTGAACGAGCGAAAAAGTTATTTGGTGCAGAGCATGCAAATTTACAACCACACTCTGGTGCAAGTGCAAATGTTGCGGTCTATCAAGCATTTACAAAGCCAGGAGATACGGTGTTAGCAATGTCTTTGCCACATGGTGGCCACTTAACACATGGCTCAAAGGTTAATTTCTCTGGAAAATGGTTCAATGTAGTTTCTTACGGTGTTCGCCAAGATAATGAATTAATTGATTACGATCAATTGCGAGATCTAGCGATTGAGCACAAGCCAAAGATGATTTGCTCAGGGGCAACTGCCTATCCAAGTTTGATTGATTTTGAAAAAGTGCGCCAGATTTGCGATGAGGTTGGCGCGATTATGTGGGTGGATGCCGCGCACTTCATTGGATTAGTTGCCGGTAAAGCAATTCCATCACCTGTGCCATATGCAGATGTTGTTTCATTTACAACACACAAAGTATTACGTGGACCACGCGGTGGCATGATTTTAAGTAAGGAAAAACATGCAGCCGCCATTGATAAAGCTGTCTTTCCAGGTATGCAAGGTGGACCAATAATGAGTGCGGTTGCTGGAAAAGCTGTGGCATTAAAAGAGTGCGCAACAGTTGAGTATCAAGATTATGCAAAGAAAGTTATTGAAAACTGCCAAGAATTAGCAAAAGGATTAGAAGCTGCGGGCATGCGGGCAGTATCTGGTGGAACTCAAACACATTTAGCGCTGATTGATATTCGATCAACAAAAGTAAATGGCAAGATTGCAGATGAAAGATGTGGAAAATCTGGCCTTTCACTAAACAAAAATGCAATTCCATTTGATCCTGAGACTCCAGCTGTTACAAGTGGTATTCGAGTTGGAACTGCTGCGATCACAACCCAGGGAATGGGTAAGTCGGAGATGAATCAGATTGCAACTTTTATTGCCCGAGCAATTAAAGATGGTGAAGATGATTCGAAGGCCAAAGCAATTCGCGCCGAGGTCCATCAATTGACAGCAAAATATTCAGTTTATCCAGAGCCAAAAAACTAACGCAAATCTGCGATGCGCGAGTACTTAGTAACAGTCCTACTTGCAGCGATAATAACTTATTTAGTTACACCACTTGTTAAAGATTTTGCTGTTAAAGCTGGTGCGGTCTCGGAGATTAGATCCCGCGATGTTCACCTAGAGCCAACACCTCGTTGGGGTGGCCTAGCAATGTGGTTATCGATGGCACTGACCCTAGTAATTGTTAATTATCTGCCATTGGTACACAAATCATTTGGACCAGAGGCTACTGGAATTTTTCTAAGCGGAACATTAATACTGCTAATTGGAATGATTGATGACCGCTTTGATTTAGATCCAATTACCAAATTTGCTGGACAAGCATTAGCTGCAGGCATCTTGTTAATTTACGGAGTGCAAATCCTTTGGCTGCCAATAAATGGCATCACAACTTTGCCCACAAATATTGGACAGATACTAACTGTTTTATTTGTAATGGTAGTTATTAATGCAATCAACTTTGTTGATGGATTAGATGGGTTGGCTACTGGAATTGTGATGATTTGCGCAGCCTCATTTTTTGCCTTCTCCTATCTATTAGCAGTAATTAACGGATTAAATCGCGCAGGTGCACCCTCCCTTATTACCGCTGTCGTAATTGGTTTATGCCTTGGCTTTTTACCCCACAATTTTCATCCAGCCCAGATATTTATGGGTGACTCCGGAGCAATGTTTCTAGGATTATTGCTAAGTGCATCTGCAATTACTTTGACTGGCCAAGTAGATGCTTCAGCAATTACAGAGGAAAATGGTGGCTCAGTATTACTGCCGCTGTTTTTGCCATTCACGGTGCTAGCAATTCCTTTACTTGATTTTGTAATGGCAATACTGAGAAGAATCAAAGCTGGGCGATCACCATTTACAGCAGACCGTGAACATCTTCATCACCGAATTATGCGCTTTGGTTTGTCTCAACAACGCACAACTGTCGTTCTATACCTTTGGAGTGCAATGTTTGCATTCCCAACAGTGATTGCAGCATTTGTGCCATTTTGGATTGCCATTATCGCTGGCATATTTATCTTTGCTCTTTCCATCTGGGTGATTAGAAGCAACAAAGTGAAGGTGGAGTTCAAATGAGTGATGTTCAACTTTGGAAAGGCGCGATAGCCCCAGCAACTGTTGTAGCAGCATTGAGCGGGATAGTTCTAACAGTAATAAATGGTCAACCTGGATTATTTGGTTCACTCTTAGCTTCATTTACCGTGATTATATTTTTTAGCATACATCTATTAGTTGCTCGAATTTCTAGAAATTTAGATCCAATGGCAACGATGGCACTTGCAATGTTTTCCTACTTTGCAAAGGTTTTATTTATGGGAGTTTTTCTCCTATTAGTCACCAAATACACCGATCGCGCCACCTTTGATCGGGGGAGTTTTGCCATCTGCGCAATTTTGATTACCATGGCATGGTTATTTGGTGAGATTCGTAGCTTTTTAAAGTTGCGAGTTCACCTACCGCTACCAAAGAAGGAAGGCGATATTTAATGAGTCGAAGAAATTCAAATAACGATAATTTAAGTAACTCCCAAAATGAGGAGAACGCTTTGTGGTCAATTGTTGGTTACCTTCTTTCTGGCCTACTTATTTGGGGTGGGATTGGCTGGGGGTTTGATCGCTGGCTGGGAACGACCTACCTAGTATTGGTTGGGATGTTGCTGGGGGCTGGAGCTTCGATTTATTTGGTTTGGCTCCGTTTTGGACGCGATTAAGATCACCAAATCTTCATAAGGTGTGATTTTCACCTTCCTAAATTTCGCGCTAATCTGCCATATCTAATAGGGTTTCGCCCGTAGCCGCTTTTCCCACCGGCTATAGCAAAACCAAGCAGTATAAAAATTGTTTACGCAATATTGGCAACTAACATTTGGAGATTTTCGTGGGCGTGCGGTTGGCAGCAGAGGATGGTTTTCAGCCACCTAGTACAGCCGACTTTGAATTACCACCAGTTTTTGGCGACAACCCCTACACAACCAAACCAGTATTTTTAGTTTTCTTCTCCGTAATTTTAATTTCAGTATTTTTCATCTTGGCTTCCAGAAAAGCCTTAGTGGTGCCATCAAAGCTGCAATTTGCCGGTGAATCAATCTATGGCTTTGTGCGAAATGATTTAGCACGCGATGTGATCGGCCATGAGTTCATGCGCTTTGTGCCATACCTTTTTACCTTATTTACTTTTATTTTAACCAATAACTTATTTGGAATTATTCCATTTTTGCAATTTCCAACGATGTCTCGGGTCAGCTTCCCTTACGTCTTAGCGTTATTTACCTTTGTGATCTTCCATTATGTGGCGATTAAACATAAAGGATTGATCACTTACCTAAAAGAGATCATGTTTATGCCAGGTGTGCCAAAGCCGGTATATGTACTGCTAACTCCAATTGAGGTTGCCACCTACTTCATAGTTCGCCCACTAACTCTTTCCTTACGTTTATTTGCAAATATGTTTGCTGGCCACCTTTTGTTACTTGTCTTTATTTTGGGTGGTGAGCATCTTCTACAAGGAGTGATCGGCTTAAAACTGGTCTCACCTTTCGCCTTTGCCTTCGGAATTGCCCTTACATTCTTTGAATTTATGGTGCAATGCCTACAGGCATATATCTTTACCCTGTTGACCGCCCTCTATATTGCGGGTGCGTTAGCGGATGAACACTAGAAAAAACCAAAGCAGCAACTAACAAAGAAAGAAGGAAAAGAATATGGAAGGCACACTCAACCTGGTCGGTTATGGCCTATCTGCAATCGGACCTGCAATCGCAACTGGCATGATCTTCGCCGCTTACATCAGCGGAGTAGCACGCCAACCAGAGGCACGGTCAGTACTGCAACCGATCGCATTTCTAGGCTTCGCATTAGCTGAAGCGCTAGCACTATTCGGTCTAGTTCTAGCTTTCGTTCTGTAATTAAAGACAGAAAAGTCAGATGATGTCCTTAATAAGTTTTAGTAACTGGGCAGCAGGTGAAGGGGCTAACCCTTTAATTCCGCATACCGCTGAATTAATTGTTGGTTTTATTGCCTTCTCACTTTTATTCCTAGTTCTTCGCTCAAAGGTTGTGCCAATGTTTGAAAAAGCATTTGCAGAGCGCACTGAGGCGATTCAAGGTGGAATGGAAAAAGCAGAGCGTGCACAAATTGAAGCAGAGCGCGCACTTGCCCAGTACACAACACAATTAAATGAAGCACGTGGTGAGGCACAAAAGATTCGCGAGGATGCCAGAGCACAAGGTGCTGCAATTATTGAAGATCTGCGCAGTAAGGCAGCCGAGGAGGCAGCAAGAATTACCGCTGCAGCAACAGCTGCTATTGAAGCAGAGCGTCAACAAGCAGTTACCTCACTTCGCAATGAGGTTGGTTCCCTTGCAACTGAGCTAGCCGGAAAGATTGTCGGAGAAGCATTAGATGACCAGGTTCGTCAGTCTCGGATAGTTGATCGCTTTATTGCAGATCTGGAGAAGAGTAAATAATCATGAAGGTATTAGGCGGCTCAAGCAGAGCATCAGTATTAACTCTGCGTAAATCATTAGCACAGGTTGTTGATAAACAATCAGCTAATGATGTGGCCGTATTTGCCAGTGACTTATTTATTATTCTTTCAGTTTTAAGCACCTCAATTGGTGTCAGACGTGCACTAACTGATAACTCTCGTGATGCCGGTTCTAAAGCGGAGTTAATCTCTAACTTGTTTGGGAAAAATATCAGCGCCCCAGCACAATCTCTCCTTGCTAGTGCTGCATCGCTTAGATGGTCTAGCCCAGGTGAGATTGCAGATGCAATTGAAAATCTAGCTGTTGAGGCAGAGGCTGCTGCTGCAGATAAAAATGGTGAGTTAGAAAAAGTTGAAAACCAACTATTTGATTTTGCCAGAGTCCTTCGGGCAAATCCTGAGCTTCGCCAAGCATTAAACACCTCCGCCGATACCGATTTGGGCAAAGTAACACTGCTTGAGAGTTTGGTTAAAGGTAAGTATGCGAACTCAACTCTTAACTTACTTCGTAAAGTAGTTTCACTTCGCAGAGGTCGCAGTATTGATGCCACATTAGCTGCCTACTCACATTATGTTTCAACCCGCAAAGATCGATTAGTTGCTCATGTTAAAAGCGCTGTTGAGTTAAGTGATGCCCAGTTAAGTAAGTTAAATGCCGCCCTGGCTAAGCAAATGGGTAGAGATGTTCATATCAATCTTGAGATTGATCCAAAAGTTTTAGGTGGCATATCTATTAGGTATGCCGATGATGTTATTGATGGCACCATCGTTAATCGTTTAGCAGAAGCGGGCAGAGCGCTCGTAAGTTAGCTTTAACAGATGCCAACAGCATCTGTTATTTAAAGAGAGAAGAGAGAAAAAGATGGCCGAAGTAAGTATCCGCCCCGAAGAGATTCGGGATGCACTGGCAAAACATGTCGCTGCATACAAACCAGGAGCTGCCGTAAAGGATGAAATCGGTAGCGTCACCGAAGCAGGAGATGGCATCGCACGTGTTGAAGGTCTGCCATCAACAATGACCAATGAGTTATTAAAGTTTGAAAATGGCACATTAGGTCTTGCGCTGAACTTAGATGTTCGCGAAATCGGTGTAGTTATTTTGGGTGAGTTCACCGGAATTGAAGAAGGAACAACTGTTCGCCGCACTGGAGAAATTCTCTCTGTTCCAGTTGGCGATGGTTTCCTAGGACGTGTAGTTGACGCACTTGGCCGGCCAATTGATGGCAAGGGTGAGATTAAAGCTGAAACAACTCGTGCGCTTGAAATTCAAGCACCATCTGTTGTGCAACGCCAGCCAGTTAAAGAACCAATGCAAACTGGAATTAAAGCAATTGACTCAATGACTGCAATCGGCCGCGGTCAACGTCAGTTGATTATTGGTGATCGCCAGACTGGTAAGACTGCAATTGCAGTTGACACAATTATTAACCAATTGGAGAACTGGAAGAGTGGGGATCCAAAGAAGCAGGTTAAATGTATTTATGTTGCGATTGGACAAAAGGGTTCAACAATTGCATCCGTAAAGGGCGCCCTTGAAGCAGCAGGTGCAATGGAGTACACAACAATTGTTGCAGCCCCAGCATCTGATCCAGCTGGATTTAAATATCTAGCCCCATACACCGGCTCATCAATTGGTCAGCACTGGATGTATAAAGGTCAACATGTATTAATTATTTTTGATGATCTATCAAAACAAGCAGAGGCTTATCGTTCAGTATCGCTATTGCTAAGGCGCCCACCGGGCCGCGAGGCATATCCTGGCGATGTTTTCTATTTACACTCTCGCTACTTGAGAGATGCGCAAAGTTATCTGATGAATTAGGTGGCGGTTCAATGACTGGCTTGCCAATCATTGAGACTAAAGGAAATGACGTTTCAGCCTTTATTCCAACTAACGTAATTTCGATTACCGATGGTCAGTGCTTCTTAGAGACTGATTTGTTTAACGCAGGTGTTCGTCCTGCGATTAACGTTGGTATTTCAGTATCTCGTGTTGGTGGATCAGCACAAACTAAGGCGATTAAAAAGATTGCCGGACGTCTTCGTCTTGATCTTGCGCAGTACCGTGAATTAGAAGCTTTCGCAGCTTTTGGTTCAGATCTTGATGCTGCATCTAAAGCACAGCTAGAGCGCGGTGCACGAATGGTTGAACTATTAAAGCAAGGTCAGTACTCCCCATTCTCAGTTGAGCGCCAAGCGGCATCAATTTGGGCAGGAACTACTGGCAAAATGGATTCAATTCCAGTTGCAGATATTCGCCGATTTGAAGCAGAGTTCTTAGATTTCATCGCTCGTGAGCGTAAGCAAATCTTTGATGTAATTTCTGCAACTAGAGAGTTAACTGATGACACAGTTAAATCTTTGGAAGAGGCGATTACAACATTTAAAACTCAATTTAAATCATCAGTGGCACCAGCTGTTAATGAGAAAAAAGCTGATGCATTAAGTGGTGAAGATAATGAGCAAATTACTCGTCAAGTACCAGCGGTAAAGCGATAAGAAAAGAGAGCTAGGAAAAAATGGGTGCCCAACTTCGTATTTACCGCCGCCGTATGCGGTCGGTAAAGGCGACTAAGAAGATAACCAAGGCGATGGAGCTAATTTCAGCTTCTCGCATTGTTAAGGCGCAACAAAAAGTTGCCGCCTCATCTCCTTATGCCAACGAGTTAACTCGGGCAGTCTCAGCTGTTGCCTCACTTTCTAGTACTAACCATCCATTAACCACTGCATCTGCTAATCCAAAGCGCGCTGCAGTATTAATCATTACCGCAGACCGCGGTATGGCAGGTGCCTACTCAAATGCGGCGATTAAAGAGGGTGATCAATTAGTTGCACTCTTGCAATCAAGAGGACTTGAGGTAAATCCATATTTAGTAGGAAGAAAGGGAATTAACTTCTATAAGTTTAGAAATCGAAAGATTACTGCTTCTTGGAGTGGATTCTCAGATAACCCAACATATGCCCATGCTAAAGAGGTCTCTGATTCATTAATTAATGCATTCTTAGCCGATGCACAAACAGATGCAAATGGCGTTGATGAATTACATATTATTTATACCGAGTTTAAATCAATGATTACCCAAACCCCAGATGCAAAGCGAATGCTGCCACTTGAGGTTGTGGAATCAACTGGACCGGCAGTTATCTTGCCGATGTATGAATTCGAACCTAATGCTGGTGAGGTGCTTAATGCATTACTACCTCGCTATATTCAGGCTCGAGTATTTAACGCGATGCTTCAATCTGCAGCCAGTGAGCATGCAGCCAGACGTCGTGCTATGAAATCAGCAACTGACAACGCTGATGAATTAATTAAGTCGTTAACTCGACTTGCCAACGCGGCTCGTCAGGCCGAAATTACCCAAGAGATCAGTGAAATCGTAGGCGGCGCAGATGCGCTCGCCTCAGCTAGCGCAGGGAGCGAATAATGTCAGTCAAAACAGCAACTGGAAGAGTTGCCCGTGTAATTGGACCGGTAGTGGATATTGAATTTCCAGCCGATGCGATGCCGGCCATCTTTAACGCACTAAATATTGATGTCACATTGGGGGGTGAGACTAAGAAGTTAACACTTGAGGTCGCCCAACACATTGGTGACAATTTAGTCCGCGCGATCTCTATGCAACCAACTGACGGCATGGTTCGTGGTTCAACAGTTACCGACACTGGAAGTGCGATCTCAGTTCCAGTAGGAGATGTAACCAAGGGACATGTATTTAACACTTTGGGTGAATCATTAGATGTGCCAACCTCCTCACTAGATATCAAAGAGCGATGGCCAATTCACCGAACAGCTCCAGCATTTGATCAACTTGAATCAAAGACGGAGATGTTTGAAACTGGAATTAAAGTTATTGATCTTCTTACTCCTTATGTAAAGGGTGGAAAGATCGGATTATTTGGTGGTGCAGGTGTTGGTAAGACTGTACTTATCCAAGAGATGATTTATCGCGTAGCAGAAAACTTTGGTGGAGTTTCTGTATTCGCAGGAGTTGGTGAGCGTACTCGTGAGGGTAATGACTTATTCCTTGAAATGACTGAAACTGGAGTTATTAACAAAACCGCATTGGTCTTCGGACAAATGGATGAGCCACCTGGAACGCGTCTGCGTGTTGCACTTTCTGCTCTAACCATGGCTGAGTACTTCCGTGATGTGCAGAAGCAGGATGTGTTGTTGTTCATCGACAATATCTTCCGCTTTACCCAAGCAGGTTCTGAAGTATCAACACTTCTTGGTCGTATGCCATCTGCAGTTGGTTACCAACCAACACTTGCTGATGAGATGGGTCAGTTGCAGGAGCGAATTACCTCAACACGTGGTCACTCAATTACCTCGATGCAGGCAATTTATGTTCCAGCCGATGACATCACCGACCCAGCACCACACACAACCTTCGCTCACTTGGATGCAACAACTGTGTTGTCTCGTCCAATCTCTGAGCTTGGTATTTACCCTGCGGTTGATCCACTTGATTCAACCTCTCGTATTTTGGATCCTCGTTATATTGGCGAGCACCACTTCCGAGTTGCAAACCGAATTAAGCAAATTCTGCAGCGTTACAAAGATTTGCAAGACATCATTGCAATCTTAGGTATTGATGAACTTTCTGAAGAGGATCGAATCCTGGTAGGAAGAGCTCGTCGTATTCAAAGATTCTTATCCCAAAATACTTTCGTGGCCAAGGTCTTTACTGGTCTTGATGGTTCATTTGTTCCGCTAACTGAAACAATTGCAGCATTTGAAGCGCTCGCTGATGGTAAGTATGACCATGTACCTGAGCAAGCATTCTTCATGTGCGGTGGCCTTGATGATGTTGAGCGCAAAGCAGCCGAGTTGGCGAAGTCATAACAAATGCTAAAAGTTGAGGTAGTTACCCCAGAGAAGCGGGTGTGGAGCGGAGAAGCAAAGATGGTCTCTGCTCGCACATTAGAAGGAGATCTTGGCGTTCTGCCAGGACATGCACCACTTCTTGGGGTACTTGCCGATGGAACTGTCTCAGTAAAGCTGCAGATGGTTCGGTAAATGAGTTTGTAATAAATGGTGGTTTTATTTCAGTTTCAAATAACCGAGTTTCAATTTTGGGCGAAGCGCAGGTAGTTTCAAACTAGTTTTTTATCTGTGCTCAGTTTCAATAATTCTTACCGTCTTAGATCTTCCTCTAACAACTAGTGAGTGTGAAACTGCGCCAAAAGCGTTATGGCGTACTCCTCGTAATAACTCACCATCAGTAATTCCGGTGGCAGAGAAGAAAACATCATCTGATGCAACTAAATCATTGGTTGAATAAATCTTAGAAAGATCATGTCCGGCAGCTTTTGCTGATTCTTTTTCACTATCACTTTGTGGCATTAACTGTCCTTGAATTACCCCGCCTAGTGCACGCATCGCAGCGGCAGTAACAACACCTTCTGGTGTACCACCGATACCCATCAAAATATCAATACCAGTTCCGATTCTTGCTGTCTCGATTGCAGCCGCCACATCACCATCTCGAATTAATCTAATTCGTGCACCTGCTTGGCGTAAATCTTTTAACAATTGCGCATGACGTGGGCGATCAAGAACTATCACCGTAATATCTGAAACATCAACACCTTTTGCTTTTGCAACTTTTTTAACATTCTCACCAGCTGGGGCGGTGATATCTATTACTGAGGCTGCCTCTGGTCCAGTCACAATTTTGTTCATATAAAAAGCACCCTTTGGATCAAACATGGTGCCTCGTGGCGCTAAAGCGATAACACTTACTGCACCATTTAATCCATTTGAAGTTAATGTGGTGCCATCAATTGGATCAACAGCAACATCACAGGCAGGCCCATTGCCATTACCAACCGCTTCGCCGTTATGCAACATTGGGGCGTTATCTTTTTCACCCTCACCAATAACAATTACACCTGACATATCAACGGTATTAATCATCTTTCGCATAGCAGCAACAGCTGCGCCATCAGCTGCATCTTTATCACCGCGACCAACCCAGGTAGATGCTGCAAGAGCGGCGGTTTCAGTAACTCTTACTAACTCAAGAGCTAAGTTGCGATCTGGAAAATTAAGTTCGACTGACATCTGCACCTAACGATTGAAGTTGAGCGGGAAAATCTGGGTAACCTCGATCAATATGGAAAGCATCCTCAATAATAGTCACACCATCACTGACTAGGGCGGCCAACACTAAGCCAGCGCCAGCACGAATGTCAGTAGCAACTACCGGTGCAGCAGAAAGCTGCTTGATTCCCGTAATTGCGGCGTGGTGGCCATCTACTTGAATTTTGGCGCCCAATCGCAATAACTCATTAACAAACATAAATCTTCCCTCAAATACATTTTCGGTAACAATTGATGTGCCTTCTGCAATTGAATTTAAAGTGATAACCATTGGTTGTAAATCAGTTGGAAACCCTGGGTAGGGAAGTGTTGCAACATCAACTGCGATTGGTCTTTTATCCATCTTTACTCTAAAACCAGTTTTGGTTGTGGTTACAACCGCGCCCGCCTCAACTAACTTATCTAATGGAAGCTCCAAGTGATCTGCTCTGCCATTTTCAATTGTGATATCGCCCTGGGTCATCGCCGCCGCAAATGCCCAAGTGCCAGAGACAATTCGATCTGCCAAGGTGGCATGAGTTGTTGGCGTTAATTTACTTACCCCTTCAATTGTTATGGTGTGGCTACCTAAGCCAGTTATTTTTGCGCCCATCGAAATTAAGAACTCACCAAGATCTACTACATCTGGCTCTCTAGCTGCATTATCAATAACAGTTATGCCAGTTGCTAAGGTGGCTGCGGTCATAATGTTTTCGGTGGCGCCAACACTTGGAAACTCAAGAGTTATCTTCGCACCCTTTAAACCAGAGGGTGCTTTAGCAATAATAAAACCATGCTCAGATGAAACTTGCGCGCCCATCTCAGTTAAACCATTTATATGAAAATCTAATCCTCGCGAACCAATCGCATCCCCGCCAGGAAGAGCTACCTCCGCAACCAACTCTCTAGCAATTAATGGCCCTAATACATTTATGGATGCTCGCAACTTTCTAACCATGTCGTAATCGGCGCGATGACCAAGTTTTTGTGGAACATCAATGAGCACTTCATTGCTATCTCTATTAATATCAACTTGGCACCCTAATCTGGTTAACAACTCAGCCATGTATTCAACATCGGCGATCGCCGGCAGATTTGTAATTTTTGATTGACCAGGAGCTAGCAAAGTTGCCGCCATTAATTTAAGTGCTGAGTTTTTTGCCCCAGAAACGCGAACTGTGCCAACTAATTTGGCACCTCCAACTACCCGCAAGCGTTCCATAATTCCCCATTGTAATTGCTTGGGGTAGGGTGAGGTCATGGTCAACTTAACCCGCATTTACACAAAAACTGGCGATGATGGCACAACCTCACTCGGGGATATGAGCCGGACTTCAAAAAATGATCCACGACTTGAGGCGTATGCCACCGTTGATGAAGCAAACTCATCAATCGGAGTTGTGTTGGCAATGGGTGATATCAAAGATGAAAGTATTAAGAAGTTGTTAATTCGAATTCAAAATGATTTATTTGATGTTGGTGCAGATCTTTGTACACCAGTAGTTGATAACCCAGCATCTGAACCGCTTCGAGTATTAGAGTCACAAATCGATTATTTAGAAAATCAGATCGATCACTACAACGAAAGTTTGCAACCACTGCGCTCATTTGTATTACCTTCCGGCACTCCTGCTGCAGCGCTAATGCATGTGGCAAGAACTGTTACTAGAAGGGCAGAGCGCACTACTTGGCATGCAATCCATGCCTTCGGTGGTGGTGTTAATCCAATAACAGCAAAGTATTTAAATCGTCTTTCTGATTTATTATTTGTATTGGCAAGATTTGTTAATAAAGATGAAGGCGATCAGCTTTGGGTGCCAGGAGCAAACCGCTAAGAAATTAGAGTTGCCTTGGC
This sequence comes from Candidatus Planktophila sp., assembly GCA_003569185.1. Lineage (GTDB taxonomy): Bacteria > Actinomycetota > Actinomycetes > Nanopelagicales > Nanopelagicaceae > Nanopelagicus. Next base: position 163,887 of record BGOJ01000001.1, read on the forward strand.
AATCTTTAAATCTTTTTCAAAAACTAAAATCTTAGGTCCAGTTTTAGTCTGAGATAGGGTTGCTTTAATCCCAACTGAAAGTAATTTCTGCCGCAGCATCTCACCTTCAATATGGTTTTTTGGCGAGGCAGCAACCTTTAGCAATCCATACTCATCTTCATTTCCTATTTTCTTAGCCCGCTCAACAACTGACTTATTATTTGAAAATGCCCATTTTAAAATAAGCGCCATTACGCCCACGATTAAAAAGCCAGAAAGAGATATTAGATAAAGCCCATTATTGATACCGCCAAGCAATTACAAACCCTCCTTAAACTTATCTAATTGGTGTGTAGATATTTGCTGGAAACTTTTCATCAGTTCCAGATTTATGACAGATCGCAGAGATTCCACCAACTGAAATGCCATTTCGAGCCGGGCCTGCAACTGTTTGGCCAGAGTTAGGATCTAAAACAGATGGTCCATAAAGTGGCTCATCACTTACTAAAATAATATTTGCATAAGTCTGTGCAGAAAGTGGACCATATAAGGTTCGAAGTTTTCCTAGAGTCAATTTCTTACTCGCATCATTAGGATCGATGCCATAAACAGTGGATTTAATTTCCCACCACTCACAACGGTAATCAGCTGCCACAATTACTGCACCACATGCATTTGATTCACACTTTTTAACTACCTCAGCAAGACCAGCCTTTGCTGAGATTAAGCCCAATAACTCTTTGCTTGTTGGGATTTTGCGTAAATTCCTTTATTTGCAGTAAAGCCAACTGGTGGCCAAACAGGAGATGGTGAAGGTATTGGTGTTGCAGTCTTCTTTACCTTCTTTTTCTTCTTTACCGGTTTCTTACTTGGCTTCTTGGTTGTTGATGAAACCGCAGGGGTTGCTTGGGCACTCTTTGAAACCGCTGGAGTTGCTTTTGCAGTAGGGCTTGCTTTAGGTGTTGGTGAAGCAGCATGTGCTGATGAAAGTAAGAGAGAAGAAGATGTAATTGCTGCAATTAGTAAATTTCGCTTCACTCTCTGCTCCATTTAAATTTCTTGATTGCAAAGATAAGTCCAAGAAGTAACCAAATAACTAGAACTAAGGCAGTTTTACCAATCTCCCAGCTACCTGCAACCTCTTGTGTTGCAAAATCATCTGGCAAGAAAACAGAACGCATTCCTTGAGTTAACCATTTCAAGGGAAATAGCGCAGCAAATTGCTGCATCCAAGATGGCAGTGAGGTGAAGACAAAAAACACACCACTAAAAAACTGCAAGATAATCACAATGGGTGAGACCACCGCTGATGCACCTCGACCACTCTTTGGCACAATTGAAAATGCGATTCCGAGAATAGTTGAACAGGCACTACCTAGTATGACTAGCCAGGTGAAGTTCCACCAAAGATTAGCTTGGGTTGGCAGATTTAGATCAAAGACTACTGAGCCAAAAAACAATAGCAAGGCGGTTTGGATAATCATTAAAAAGGTTACGAGCAAAGCCTTTCCAATAAAGTATGAAGAGACTGACATTGGTGTGCCACGTAAGCGCTTTAAGGTTCCATCATCTCGCTCCATTGGAATTGTTATCGCAAGTTGTTGAAAACCGGTGTTTACTAAACCAGATGCAATCATGCCAGCCACAAAGTATTGACTAAAGGTCACACCAGGTGCGATTGTGTCTTTAAATACTGTGCCAAAAATGAATAGCAATATCACTGGGAAAAACAATGTAAAGACAACAGACTCTCGTTGACGTAAGAATTGTTTTAACTCTAATCCACTTCGAAGTAAGCCGATACGAATAGTTTCAACTATTGAATTCATCTAAGCTCACCAATCATCTTTAAATAAATCTCTTCTAAGTTAGGTCTAAGCACTTCCAGCTCTGGAATTTGTCCGTTAAAGCGCTGACTAAGTTTTAAAACCTCAGCCGTTGGATCTTGGGTGTGGATCTGATTTGTCACGCCATTTTCAAGCCAAGTTACCTTAGCTGGCGCATGGTTTCGACCACCAAGAGTTTGTGGGGTCGCAATCTCAAGAATTTTTCCATTGTTTATTACGCCAACTCGATCAGCTAATGCTTGTGCCTCATCTAAGTAATGGGTGGTTAAAAGAATTGTTGTTCCTTCTGCCTTTAATACTCTGATTAATTCCCAGAAAGATCTTCTCGCCTCTGGATCAAATCCAGTGGTTGGTTCATCTAGAAATAAAAGTTCTGGAGAGCCGATAATGCCGAGTGCAACATCTAAGCGACGGCGTTGACCTCCAGATAACTCACGGGCTTTTGCATTTACTTTTTCTCTTAAGCCAACCTCATCAATTACCTGTTCAACATTTCTAGGATTTCATAATAATTTGCATAATGTGAGATGGTTTCAACAACAGATAAATCGGCTGCATCTGAGGTGGATTGCAAAACAATTCCAATTTGATTTCGCCATCGTTGGGCAGCATTACCTTTAGTTGCTGGATCAAAACCTAAAACTCTGACATCCCCGCTACTTGCTTTGCGATAACCCTCAAGAATTTCAACTGTTGTGGTTTTACCAGCTCCATTTGGACCAAGGAGTGCGAATATCTCACCACGTTCAACAGTTAGATCTATGCCATCGACTGCACTCTTAGCGCCATACTTTTTACTCAGCCCACGTACCTCTATTGCTGCATTAACGCTCATGGCGACATCCTGCCGTAATTGGTAATAAATACTTAATTTATTCGGGAGAATAATCCTGTGAGTCCACGTAAAGCTAAGCCCAAGGGCAAAGGCAAGAGAGATTTCACTCATGATGATGAGCGGGAGTTATCCACATCAAATGAATCCATTGAAGAACATGATGATGGAATCTTTGTAGTTAGAAAAATAAGTGGCTCTACATCAAATAAACCATATCGATGTCCAGGTTGTGATCAGGTAATCCCAATGGCAACCCCACATACTGTGGCATGGCTAGAGCATGATCAATCAGGCCGACGCCATTGGCATAACATTTGTTGGAGCAAGCGAAATCTAAGAAAACCAAAGGTTGAGCGAACTAGAAGCGCTCCTAGATATTGAGATTTCTAGCGCGGAATATTTAAAATTGAATTTTCTAGTTATAGTTATCAAATGAGCAAAACTTTTACCGCAACCAACCCAGCCACCGGCCAAGCTGTTGGAAATCCAATTACTGAGCACAGTTTTGAAGAGGTTAGCGCTGCCATTGCAGCTGCTGAAAAAATAAAAGCAAAGTTTGCCGCCACCACTCCAACCCAAAGATCTACCCTCCTTAATGCGATTGCAGATTCAATTGAATCTGAAAAAGAAGCTTTAGCTCAAATTTCTCATTTAGAAACCGCACTACCTATGGCCAGAGTTACTGGTGAGGTAATGCGAACTGTTATTCAAATCCGTGCCTTTGCCGATCTAGTTAAAACTGGTGGACATCTGCTACCAATAATTGATTTAGCTGATCCAAATTTTCAACCAGTTGCACGTCCTGATCTTCGTAAGTCTCAACAACCATTGGGAGTTGTTTCGATATTTGCCGCATCAAACTTTCCATTAGCTTTTTCAGTTGCAGGCGGCGATAGCGCATCTGCATTGGCTGCAGGATGCCCAGTTGTTGTTAAGGCTCATCCATCACATCCAAATACCTGCCAAGCAGTTTATGATGCAATTACTAAAGCAATCACCGCGCAAGGATTACCAAAAGAGATATTTTCATTAGTTCAGGGAGTAAATCCAGAGATAACCCATTGGTTAGCCAAGGACCCATTAATAACTGCAATTGGTTTTACTGGCTCTGGTTTAGTTGGAAAATTATTAATTAAGTTAGCGCAGGAGCGCCCCGTGCCAATTCCAGTGTTTGCAGAGATGGGTTCTTTAAATCCAGTCTTCTTCACACCGACTGCATTAGCTGAAAAAGCAGATGAGTTAGCAAAGGCTGCGATGGATTCAGCGCTGCTGGGATCTGGCCAATTTTGCACAAAGCCTGGAATTATTATTGTGCCAAGTGATGCATCCGGAGATAAATTTATTGCCCAAGTTCAAATTTATCTTTCAGAGCAAAAGGTTGGACCATTATTAAATAAAGGAATTGCCACAAGATTTATTGAAGCAATAACATCAATTAGCAAGGCAAAGGGCGTAAAGGTATTAACTGGTGTAAGTAATCCAGATGGTTATGGTGTGACTCCAAGTATTTTTGTAGTTGATTGGGCTGATGTTAAAAATCATGATGATTTATTGGAGGAACACTTTGGTCCAACCTCAGTAATTATTAGAGCCCCATTTGATCAATACTTAGCTGTAGCAAAGGCGATGAGTGGTCAATTAGCCTCTGCAATTCATGCTGGTAATGATGAGAAGCTGCCAGAGTTAGTTTCACAATTAACCCAAAAAGCTGGCCGGGTAATTTGGAATGGTTTTCCAACCTCAGTTTCAGTTACCGCTGCGCAAAATCATGGCGGCCAATGGCCAGCCTCTTCCTCTCACACAACCTCTGTTGGCTTAGATTCACTATTCCGCTTTGTTCGCCCAGTGGTTTATCAAAACTTTCCAGATAATCAATTACCAGCTGAATTACAAAACGCTAATCCATATGCAATTGAGCGGGTAATTAATGGCGTGCGAAGTAATAAGGCGATTAACTAATTACTTGTAGTTAACAACCTTATTTTTAATTGTTCCAATACCTTCAATAGTTGTCACAATATTTTCCCCACCCTTTAGGTATTTCTCTGGCTTAAAGCCCATACCAACACCCTCTGGTGTTCCAGTGTTAATTACATCTCCAGCTTTTAACTCCATGAATTGGGAGATATACCAAACGCAGTGATTGATGCCAAAGATTAAGTCATTAGTTCTGGAGTTTTGTCTAACCTCACCATCAATGGTGCAAGAAAGAGCTAGATTATTTGGATCTAAATTCTTTTGCTTTAACTCATCAGCGGTAATAATCCATGGACCCATTGGATTAAAGGTTGGGAAAGATTTGCCCTTCACCCATTGTCCACTTCGCTCAACCTGCCAGTGTCGCTCTGAAACATCTTGGGAGATTGTGTAACCCAGTATGTGGGCGGCAGCCTCATCTGGAGATTTTAAGTAAAGTGCGTTTTTACCAATCACAACACAAAGCTCAACCTCATAATCTGTTTTAGTTGAATTTGGTGGAACTACTACATCATCATTTGGACCAATTACAGTATCTGGTGCCTTCATAAAAATTACTGGCTCAGGTGGTGGGGTCATGCCCGACTCAACTGCATGCTTTGCATAATTTAATCCAACGCAAATTACTTTAGTTGGACGAGCAACTGGTGAGCCAATTCGGTAATCAGCAATCTTCACCTTTGATCTGCTGCTTAAATCCGCTTGGGCTAATTTTGCGATTGCGCCATTTTCTAACTCAACTCGGTTGAAATCACTAACTAAATCATCAACAAAGATCGCCTCAGTATCTGAGACAACTACTGCTGGCTTTTCTTTATTTAACTGACCTAAGCGTGTGATTCTCATAATTCTCACATTTCCATTGAGGTGAACTTTTGGCGGTAATCAACTAGAATATGAAAACCTTAACATAGGAATTTTCTCAATATTTGAGAGTAGGAAAGGGCGAGCGTGAGCGAAGAGAAGTTTGATCGCCGCAGCCAATATTGGTTTGGATTAAAAGATAAGGGTGGTTATATCCACCGCGAAAGACTTCGAAATCAAGGTTATGCCCCAGATGTTTTTGATGGCCGCCCGGTAATTGGTATTGCAAATACCTGGTCAGAGTTAAATCCTTGTAATGGCTCACTTAATGATGTTGCTGAAGCTGTTAAACGTGGCGTTTGGGAGGCTGGTGGTTTTCCACTTGAGTTCCCAGCAATGTCACTTAGTGAATCTTTGCAGCGACCAACCACCATGTTATATCGCAACATGTTGGCAATGGAGGTTGAGGAGTTAATTCGTTCCCATCCATTAGATGGTGTGGTTTTACTTGGCAATTGCGATAAGACGCCACCTGGATTATTAATGGGAGCAGCAAGTGTTGATCTGCCAACCTTAATGATTACTGGTGGTCCAATGCTTAATGGTCGATTCCAAGGTGAAGCAGTTGGCTCTGGCACATTAGTTTGGAAATATAGTGAGCAGGTAAGAAGTGGAAAGATTTCTTTTGAAGAGTTTATGGCGATGGAGTCATGCTCAGCACGAAGCCAAGGTTCTTGTATGACTATGGGAACTGCATCAACTATGGCATGTGTAACTGAAGCACTAGGCGTGCAATTACCAGGAGCGGCTGCAATTCCAGCGGTTGATTCACGTAAATTTACTCTTGCCCATCTTTCTGGCCGCCGAATTGTGAAGATGGTGGAGGAGGATTTAAAGCTTTCAAAGGTGTTAAATCGAAAAGCATTTGAAAATGCGATCAAAATTTTAGCTGCTATTGGTGGCTCAACTAACGCAGTAGTTCACCTACTTGCAATCGCTGGCCGCGTTGGCGTGCCATTGAATTTAGATGATTTTGATAAGTTAGGAAAAGATGTTCCGGTAATTGCAAATATGATGCCAAGTGGAAAATTCCTAATGGAGGAGTTTTTCGATGCTGGTGGTGTGCCAACTGTGATGAAGGAGATTGCAAATCTAATTCACACCGATCACATTACTGTTACTGGCAAAACTGTTAAGGAAAATATCGAAGGCGCTGAAAATTGGAACAAAGAGGTAATTACTCCAGCTAATAAACCATTCCAAGCAGCAGGTGCTGGCATTGTGGTTGTTCGTGGCTCACTTGCTCCAGATGGTGCGATTATTAAAGTATCTGCAGCATCTCCTAAATTATTAACACATAAAGGAAAGGCTTTAGTATTTAATGAGATCGAGGAGTACTTAAAGGTTGCAGATGATCCAAACCTGCCGGTAACACCAGAGACAATTTTGGTTTTGAAAAACTCAGGACCTAAGGGTTACCCAGGATTTCCTGAGGTTGGCAATTTACCTATGCCAAAGAAAATGCTTGATCAAGGTGTAACCGATATGGTTCGAATCTCTGATGCCAGAATGAGTGGCACTGCCTACGGCACCGTTGTATTACATGTTTCACCAGAATCTACTGCTGGTGGACCACTTGCATTTGTTGAAAATGGAGATGAGATTGAGTTAGATGTGCCAAATCGTAAATTAAATTTACTTATTTCACCGGAGGAGTTAGCAAAACGTAAAGCTGCTTGGGTGCCACCAAAGCCTAAGGCTGAGCGCGGTTGGAGCAAGATGTATATCGAGCATGTGCAACAAGCACACCTTGGCGCAGATCTAGATTTCTTAGTTGGCAGCAGTGGCGATTATGTGCCACGCCACTCACATTAATTAAAGGGATTTAAAAACTTAGTACTTTCAGTTGCCTCAAACTCCAGCAATCTATTCCACTTAGCATTTCGCTCAGAGCCATGGGTGGAGCCAACCTTAATCTGACCAGCACTCCAACCAGTTGCTAAGTCAGCAAGCCAAGAGTCCTCACTCTCACCTGATCTTGCTGAGACAACGGTATTAAAGTTATTAGCCCGAGCTTGCTTTAACACATTCAAAGTTGCACTTACTAGACCGTTTTGATTTGGCTTTATCAAAATCGCATTGGCACTCTTTTCGGCAATTGCTCTATTTAATCTATCTAAATTTGTGGTTAATAAGTCATCTCCTAGAAGTTGCAGCTTTGCTGGCATCTGATTTGAAAAATCCTGCCAACTTTGCCAATCATCCTCGGCAAATGGATCTTCAATCGAAATTATTGGCTGATTACTTACTAATGATTTAATAAATTGCAGATACTCACCTCGGTTATAACTCTTACCCATTGTAGATAGGTTGTAATTATTGCCATCATAAAATTGGGTGGCTGCGATATCTAAGGCTAAGCCAACTTGGCTACCAACATTTAGCCCAACCTTTTCAATTGCCTTAACTACAAACTCACAAGCTTTTTCAATGCTGGCAAAGGAGAGCGCTAAGCCGCCTTCATCAGCAATTAAATTTGTAACCTTTCCATCCTCTTTGCCTAACCTGGCAGCCATCTCTCTAATTGCAACAATCCAGGAGAGTGCTTGGGTAAAGGTCTTAGCGCCAACTGGCACAACCAAAATATCTTGAATATCCATGGTGCGATTTGCATGTGCTCCGCCGGACAAAATATTGACCATCGGCATTGGAATTTGTAGTGGACCATCGGGGGAAAAGTATCTAGCTAGTGATTTATTTTGTGAATGTGCGGTGGCAAGACTTGCTGCTAATGAAACTGCCAAGGTGGCATTAGCACCAAGGGATGAATGATCTAAAGTTGGATCTAACTCAATAAGTTGGGCATCTACTAGATTTAAATCAATCTGCTCTTCAACTAGTTTTGGCGCAATTTTCTCATTGATATTTGCAACCGCTTGGGCAACTGATAAACCACCATAAAAGCTTTCAGCAAATTTACTTCCCGTATCACGAAGCTCTTTTGCTTCATGTTTGCCAGTAGATGCCCCTGATGGCACACGTGCGGTGTGAACACTGCCATCAGTTAATGAGATAGCAGCTGCAACTGTTGGCCGCCCTCTTGAATCTAATACCTGATAACCAATAACTTTATTGATCTTCACTTTGCACTCATTTCAAATAATTGCGCAACTGCAAGGTTAGCGTTATTTCCCAAGATTGCTTTGGTAAAGCTTTGTAATTTGCGCTGTTGCTCAACAGATAAGTAGTTAACCGGGGATTTTCCCTCCACCCTTGCCAGGGCGATTAAAGCTGCATGTTTTGCCACCGATGGTGAGATAGGACGTATTTTTTCATACTCCTTCACAAAGGCGGCTGCGGTGTTTGCCAATAACTTTGCATGCAATCTGTCATCGGTTCTAAAGAACTTGCATACTAAGTGCGCAATTAAGAAGGCTAGATCAAAAACAGGATTACCAACATGGGCAACTTCAAAATCTAAAATATAGATCTCATCGTTCATCGCCACCATAATATTTTTAGGTGAAAAATCACCATGCACAATTGTGGTTTTATCTGCCTCTAGCTCATTAATTAACTTTCTGATCGCCACCTCAATTTGCGGATTTTTCGCAGCTACAAATCGGTAGAAGGGATCAATTCGAAGTTGATCAAATAAAGCATCCTCCATAAATTTAAGTTTGACTTGCGGATTCTCCTGGCCGTAGTTATGCCAAGTTGCCAAGGTTTTGCCAAGCTTTGCGCCAATATCTGGATTAATTACCCCAGCTAATAAATCAGATTTCCAAACGGTGCTGCCAACTGGAACTCGCTCTAATACCAAAATAAACCGAAGTGGATCTAGAAATACTAATTTAGGAACCTGATCTGGGCTTAATTGATTAAATAAGGAAAGTGCATCAGCTTCAACAATTGCTCGGCGTTGATCTGCCTCCCATTTTTCACTAACCGCAAGTTCAGCTAATGCCTGTTTTAAAACTAACTTTTGATTACTGGTAGTAATTGCCAGTACTACATTTGAAACCCCACCAGTTAATACCTCAACCTGGGGATTATCACCAGAACTTATAACCTTCTTATCTATTAGGTACTCAACAACGGTATCTTGATTTAGTAACTCCACACTCACAAAAAGCTATCCCTTAAAGAACTCGGGCGATAGCAAAGCCGTAATCAACAAATAAAGATTGTCCAGAGATTGCACTGTTATCTTCACAGCCAAGTAGGTAGGCAGCATTTGCCACATCTTGTGGAATTACCATCTTGTGTCCTGGGGTTTGGCTCTGCACATTTTCAATCTGGGCTGGCTTTAATAATCCTCTAGCCATTGGTGAATCCACTACTCCTGGTAGTAATCCATTTACCAAAATACCCTTTGCATTTCCTAAATCAACCGCCATTGATCTGACCAACCCACCAACTGCTGCTTTGGTAATTGTGTAGGACATTTTCTCTTGTCTTGTGATCTGCTCCCAAAATGAGCTCAAGATAACTATCTTGCCCTTTTGTTTAATTAGATTGTGCAGCATCAAAGCTTTGGTTGTATCGGTAATAAAAGAGACATTTGCTTGAAATAATCTTGTTAAATCATCTGGTGAGTGATTAATAACGGAGTCATTGTTATTAGCTCCTTGAGCAAATACCACCACGTCAAATAACTCACCCTTTAGTAACTCAGGAACTGGTCCATCGGTAATTGGCAGCAGGAATTGATCTACTGGGTTGGTAATAGTTCGAACACCGTAAGTAACCTTGTAATCATGAGTTTTAAACTTCTCAGCGATCGCACTTCCTAAGACACCGCTGCCACCAAAGATTAAAAGCTTAAGTGGTAATGAGTTTGTCATTACTTTTTAAACCCATACCGATCTAATATTGCCTTACTTATTGCAGCTCTTCTTACCCGCTCACGAGCGGTGGACTCAACTAATCCTTGAATATGAGCACCTGATGGATAAAGGCCAGGTGAGTTACGAAGTGTGAACTTTAAGTAGATAGGGGAGGCAACTCTTACTAAATCTGGCGTCTCATAATGACGAACTGCGCCTCCAAAATCATCAGGTCCTTCAACATAGATATCAACTGGAACATCAACCTGTGATCTAATGGCAGCAATTTGTTGCAATGAAAGATCAGTTGCCAGATTTAATGTTGAAGCTCCTAGATCCTCTAGCAGCGCAGCAGTTGCCGGGTTATTACAAACCATCGCCACTGAGGTTTTAAGAATTAAATCCTTTGGCAGATCACCCTTGCGTTTTGCATCCCCTAATACCTTTAATAATCCAAGATCTCCCACCAAAACACTTCGAAGACCAAGATTTACGCCATTTATTACATCCTCTAATGCAAATCTAAGTTGATCACCCCCGCGAAGAGTTGGCGATGCAATCACGCCAGCAGTAGCGCTTACCTGCTTACCAATATCCCAGGCAGCTCTTGGTCCAACAAATAAACAAACCTCAATCTTTTCCTTTTTACCCATCGCAACCATCTGCTTAATCTCTTCATCAGTTTGCAACATGATGCCGGAGCCTTGGGAGATGCGGTGAATAATTAATTTATGTTTTTTAGCCTCATCGATTACCGTTTTAAATGCAACTGGACCTTCAACGGAGGGAATCTCGATTTTGTATCGGCTGCCATCAGCAAATCTTTTGCCTGATTCAGGTAATCCATCTGCATCTTGAGATTGAATCTTTTGCTTATTTAATATGCCAATTGAGCGCTTCATTGGCCCTTTAGGATCTCTCGTGCTTGGCCAAGATGCCATGATGCTCCATCCAAATCACTTTTTATATTTAAGTACTAGGCAAGTATAATCGGATAATAATGAGTAACAACAGTGGCTTTGAAGAGATCTCCTACGCAGGACAGGTAGTAATTGTTACTGGCGCAGCCAGTGGTATTGGTAAATCAGCAGCGCAATTAATCGCTTCCCGTGGGGCAAAGGTTATTTGCCTTGATCTAAATCAGGCTGGTGTTGATCAAAGCGTTGCTGAAATAAAGGCAACTGGTGCAACTGCTGAGAGCGCAGTTCTAGATATTTCAAATCAATCTGGTGTGATGGAGTTAATTTCAACTCTTGCTAAAAAACATAATCAAATTGATGCGCTAGTTAATTGCGCCGGCTACCCAGGGCCAACTGGAAAATTTGTAGAAGATATAACCTGGAGTGATTACCAAAAGGTAATTGAGGTTAATTTATATGGCGCAATCTGGTTAACCCAAGCAGTGCTGCCAATTATGAAAAAACAAAAGTATGGCCGAATTGTTCAGGTGGCATCAATTGCCGGTAAAGAGGGAAACCCAAAGATGGCCCCCTACAACACCGCTAAAGCTGGCTTAATTGGTTTTGTAAAAGGTGTTGCTAAAGAGGTAGCAGTTGATGGCATAACTATTAACGCACTTGCCCCAGCAGTAATTGCAACGCCAATTAATGTTAATACTGCAAAAGAAACTTTGGATTACATGATTTCAAAAATTCCAGCAGGCCGTCTTGGTGAGCCAAGTGAGGTTGCAGAGATAATTGCATTTATGGGATCAAAGGCTTGTTCATTCACAACCGGCTTCACCTTTGATATTTCAGGCGGGCGCGCGACCTACTAGTAATTTAAATAAGTGGCATACTTGCACTTATGGCCGATGCGGTTAGAGCGTTATCAATAGATCAATTACGTAAACGCAAAAGTGTTAAGTGGCGACAATTTCCAAATGATGTTCTGCCGCTGCCAGTTGCTGAGATGGATTTTGAATCAGCCCCGGCAATAAAAGCAGCCTTATTAGATATGGTCGATCGATCAGATACTGGCTACCTCGGACCATTCCCAGAGTTATTTGATGCCTTTGCCAAATTCTCACTTTCTCGCTGGGGTTGGCAGGTTGATACCAAACAAATGCGAATGGCAACTGATGTTGGCGTTGGCATTGTGGAGATCATGCGCACCTTAATTAAGCCAGGTGAAAAAGTAATGCTTAACTCCCCAGTTTATGAAAATATCTGGCGATGGATTACTGAGGTTAATGCCACCACAGTTGATACCCCACTTATTGAGGAAGATTTAAATTACAAATTAGATTTAGTAGCGATTGAAAAAGAGTACAAGGCTGGGGTTAAGGTCCATATTTTATGCCACCCACATAATCCAGTTGGAGTTATCTTTGATAAGCAAGCATTAGCTGCATTAGCTGAATTAGCAAAGCGTTATCAAGTGGTGATTTTAAGTGATGAGATCCACGCACCTCTTTCCTATGATGCAAAAACTTTCACACCCTTCCTTGCGGTAAGTGATGTTGCTAAAGAGGTTGGAATTATTATTACTAGCGCTAGTAAATCCTTTAACTTAGCTGGGCTTAAGTGCGCCTTTATTATCACCCAATCAAGTGCGCTGCAGGAGCGAATTAATAAAATGCCACTGGCAGTAACTTGGCGGGCATCCTTATTTGGCGCTGTGGCATCAACTGCAGCTTACGCGGACTCTGTTAATTGGTTAGATGGAGTATTAATCACATTGGATGAGAATAGGAAATTACTTAGCAATTTACTGCAAAGTAAATTACCGCAGGTTAAGTATCGAATCCCAGATTTTGGCTACCTTGCTTGGCTGGATATGAGCGGCCTTGGCTTAGGGGATGATCCAGCAGCGAAGATTTTAGAAAAAGGAAAGGTTGCATTAAATGGTGGTGTTTTATATGGACCAAAACATAAGAGCTTTGTTCGACTTAACTTTGGCACAAGCCCACAACTTATTACAGAAGGTATTGATCGGATTGCAAAGAGTTTGTAGTACTACTTCTTTCTTCCGTGCAAGCGCTTAATTAAGGTTGTTAGGATTTTTTCAGAAAATCTGGTGCGTTTAAAGGTAGTAAATCTAAGTGGGATATTAAATCTAGTTTTAACTACTGTGCGTGCGTAGGTGTACTCAATTAAACCTTCAGCGCCATGAATGCGGCCATATCCAGAATCTTTAACTCCACCAAATGGCACAGATGCAACAGCTGCAAATAAAAAGACTGAATTTACCGAGACCATGCCACAGGCAAGCTTTGCGGCAATCTTTTCACCATCTCGCTTAGAAAAAACCGCTGCAGCAAGTCCATATGAGCTGGCATTAGATAACTTAATTGCTTCATCTGTATTCGATACCTTATTAATAGCAATAGTTGGCCCAAAGGTCTCCTGGGTCATCGCAGTTGAATCCTCTGGCACATCCAACATAATTACTGGTTCAACATAGGCACCCTTTACAGACTCTGTTCCCCCAAGTAAAAACTTAGCTCCCTTTGCTTTGGCATCATCTAAATGGGATTGAATAACATTTAATTGTGATGGCATGGTGGCTGGGCCATAATCTTGGCCAGCTTGAATCTTTTTTGCCATCTTACTTATCTCTTCAATAAATTGATCAGCAACAGATTCGACCACATAAACTCTTTCTGCCCCAATACAAGATTGGCCAGCATTAGCCATGGCAGACCAGAGTGTGTATTCAGCAGCAAGTTTTATATCAGCATCTTTTGCCACAATTACTGGATCCTTGCCACCACATTCGAGCACAACTGGAATCATTGATTGCGCGCAACTTTCTGCCACCTTTTTAGCAGTTTTAGTAGATCCGGTAAATGAGAGCTTATTAATCTTTGATTGAGTTAATGCTCTACCGGTATCAGGTAAGCCAGTCACCGTTGCAAAGATATTTTCAAAAGGTGCAATGAGAGCAAATGAATCTGCCAACCACTGTCCAACACCGGGTGTGAACTCAGATGGTTTAAAGACAACTGTATTTCCAGCAGCTAAGGCGTAAGCAATAGAGCCCATTGGCGTAAAGATTGGATAATTCCAAGGACCAATTACACCAACCACACCAAGGGGTGATCTTTGAACCTGCGCCTTCATGTTAAACATCAATAAACCAGCTGGGCGGTTTTGTTTTTGCATAATCTCTTCTGCATGCTTTGCTGCCCAAGCAAGGTGATCAATTGCAATAGAGACCTCAAGGGAGGCATCACTTAATGGTTTGCCACACTCAGTTGCAACTAAGGCAGCAATCTCTTTTTGATTTTTAGTTATATAAGAAGCCCATTTAAGTAAGGTGCGCTTTCGAGCGGTGAAACCAAACTCTTGCCAGCGAATACTTGCAGTTTGGGCCAGATTTACTTGGGCAAATACCTCATCGAGTGAAAAGTTTTTATACTTTGCAATTACCTCACCAGTTTTAGGATCATATTTATCAAAGGTGGCTTCAAGGTTCATAAGGTAAGAGTAAACTCTTTTTGTGCCAGAGTTAATCCGCCCTTCAACGGTATTGCCCGCTAATCGCAGCGCAATAACCATAAAAACCAGCGATGGGCTTAATTTAATTGGTGAGGTTGCTGCCCCGCTGGGTGAAATAACTGGCTCACTTTTAATGCTTCACCCCAACCCATCAGGTGGGGGAATGATGGACTCTCATATATATAAAAAGGCAGCAAACCGCTTACCTGCCATGGCTGGAATTCAAATAATTAGATTTAACACCAGAGGAACGGTCAGTGAGGCAGGAAAAAGTGAGGGTGAGTATGACCATGGTAAAGGTGAAAAGTTAGATGTATTAGCAGCCCTTGATTACTGCTTTGATCAATTAAAGATAAAGAATTTATATGTAATTGGTTGGTCCTTTGGCACAGAGCTTGCACTGCAATATGCAAGGGATAAAAGAATTAAAGAGTTAATCCTGCTAAGCCCACCGATGCTATCGACAACGGAAGATGATCTAGATTTTTGGATTAAGGATGGCAGAGTGATTACCGCACTTATCCCTGAGTTGGATGATTACTTAAAGTCTGAGGCAGCAAAGCTTAAGTTTTCTAGAGTTAAAAATTTAAAGCAGATTGATGTGGCAGGTGCAAAGCATCTATGGGTTGGGGAGCCAATGGTTCATTTAGTTTTAAGTGAGATTGTTAAGGTTATTGCGCCAAACAGATTGCCACTTGCGCAAGAGATCTAAGCTTGATCAGCTCTTGGAAAAACAACCTCATCTAAAATAAGAAGTACTGCTGCTGCAATTGGCACCGCTAGAAGACCACCAACTAAGCCAAGCAGAGAGGCACCAAGTAAGGCAGCTATAATTGTGACTAGCCCTGGAATTGCTAGAGACTTTCGCATAATCCTTGGCGTGATTACATAATTTTCAATCTGAACATAAACAATATAAGCACCAAGTGCAATCGCTGCGGTGGTAAGTGAGTCAGTTAGTGACACCACAGTCACTATCGACATTCCAATGAAGTGGCCAACTAATGGAATAAAGCCGCAGATTAAAACCACCATTGCAAGTGGTCCTGGATATGGCATGCCAACAATTAATCCCATAATTAAAATGAAGGTGGCAGCAAGGGCGGCAATAATTGCTTGTCCGCCAACAAAGGAGCCGATTCTGGCAACGATGGCATTGGTTAATTTAGAGACTCGGTCCCGCCTTGTTGCTGGCACGAACCTGAGACCAATATTTATTACCTGTGGCAGGGAGGCAAGGAAGTAGAGAGTTAATACAAGAATAGTAATTGTTGAAACCAGCCCTGAAACCACAGCCTTTCCAACACCAATTACCCCGCCAAAGGCGGTGATCGCAAATTGGCCATCTTTAATGAAGTGAATCAATTTTGGTTTGCAGTGAGTCAATTACTCCATACTTATTATTTAGATCATTAATAAAGGCGTTGTTATTTAAATCCTTAATTAAGGCTGGTGCGTTATCAAGTAATTGATTTCCTTGATCAATCAGCGGCGGAACTGCGATTGCGATAAAGGCTGCGACAAAGAGTAAAACAGATGCCATTACAGCGCCCACCGATGCCCCACGGTTTAGCCCACGATTTTGAAAAAACATTACCGCTGGATTTAAACCAGCTGCTAGGAAGATAGAGATAATAATGAGTATAAATACCGCACTTGCTGAGGCCAGTGCTTGCAACATGGTTAGCGCAAGCAGTGCGCCAATAGTGACCATAAAGCCAAAGTAGAAAGGGTGGGAGGTATTTACCGGTTTACCTGCCGTACCAAAATCTTCATTGGCAACTTTGCTCACTTTGCGCCGAAGTAATTTTGAAGTGATCTTTGGTTTAGTAAATCTAGCCATAGGTGAATTTTATCTTGCTTTTCACATCACCACAGACCGATTAATGAGCAAGGAGTGGTTTAAATACGAGAGAATAAGCCTATGAGTGGATTGCGTATCAAAGGATTAGGTGAGGAGATTGCCACCTTAGCTAACCTGCCTTGGGATAAACCACTTGAGGGCTGGCCTGAGGATGAGGTGCTAACTGGCATGCGCGGTATCTCTCGCCATGTTGTTAGGTTAATTAGATCAAATCCCAGCAAAAGTAATAGCCAAATATTTGCAGTTAAAGAGACAGTTCCTGAGTTTGCAAATCGTGAGTACTCATTACTTAGAGATTTAAATCAAAAAACAGCGCCTTGTGTTGAACCAGTTGCAGTTATTGAGGGAAGAGTTGACACAGATGGCAATGAGTTACCAGCAGCCTTGGTAACAAAGTATCTGCCTTACTCACTTCCTTATCGGGTGATCTTAAGTGGATCTGTTACCCCAACTGAGATATTAAATATGGCAAACGCGCTCGCGTTACTCTTAGTAAGACTTCACCTACTTGGTTTTTGGTGGGGTGATTGCTCCCTTTCAAATACATTATTTAGAAGAGATGCCAATGATTTTGCCGCCTATCTAGTGGATGCTGAAACTGGTGAGTTTCAAAGATCATTAAGTGATGGCCAGCGGGAGCATGATTTAGAGCTTGCTCACTTTAATGTGGCAGCAGAGCTTGAGGATTTAGCAGTGGCAGGTGTCTTATCAAATGATATAAATCCTGTTAGAGCATCCGATGGTGTTATAAAGAGGTATCGAAGATTGTGGAAGATGTTAAAGGAGCCACAGATATTAGATTCATCAGATCGCCAAGCGGTGGAGCGGGCGATGCGAAGTTTGCAAGATCTTGGCTTTGCAGTTGAAGAGGTTGAGGTAACAACAACTGGGGATAAGGGATCAATTAGATTTCAACCAAAGTTAGTTGCAGCTAGATACCATGCAAATCGGCTAGAAGAGTTAATGGGATTACAAGCAGAGGAGTTGCAAGCAAAGCGATTACTTGCCTCCTATGACAGATATAAAGCACGAGAGTTTCCACCTGCCACACCACATGCAGTAGTTGTTAAGCAATGGCTAACTGATGTATTTAAAAGAGTAGTTAACCAAGTACCGGAGGAGTTAAAGGGAAGAGTGGAACAAGCCCAACTTTTCCATGAGGTATTGGAGAATCGTTGGTATCTAGGTGAGAAATTAGGTAGAGATGTTGGGCTAGATTTTGCCACTGCCGACTACATTGAAAAGGTATTGCCATACCGAATGGATTCAGGGGTTGTAATTAAAAAATGAGTAGTAATAAACCAATCCCTGGGATGGGTAGTGCCAATTTTGGTAACGCCTTTGATCTTTCAACCTTAAAAAAGCCAATAGGTGAGGCAGTAACACCAACCCATGGCAAGGCGGTAACACAGGAGAATTTAGTATCTGATTTTGTTGCTAAATCAAAAGAGTCGGTAGTTATCTTGCTGGCTTGGTCTGCCAGAAGCGCGCAAGCAAAGGAGATCCTTGAAACTTTAGGAAAGCTTGAGATTGCCGATAAAAATGCCTGGCTACTTGGCGTAGTTGATGTTGATACTCAACCGCAGGTTGCCCAAGCGCTGCAGATTAAATCTGTGCCAGTTGCAATTGCAATTATTGGCGAGCAATTACTTCCACTATTTGAATCAGTGCCACCTGCTGATCAGGTGCGATTAGTAATTAATAAATTACTAGAGCTTGCTGCTCAAAAAGGAGTCGGAACTGCCCCTGAAGGTCCAACTGAGATTCCAATGGAGGCTGAAGAGGCAGCTGCATATGCTGCAATGGAGAAAGGTGATTACAAAGCAGCGAAGCTTTCATATGAGGCATGGCTTAAACGAAAACCAAATGAGCAGGTGGCAGTAGTTGGTTTAGCCCAGGTTAATTTGATGCTCCGTATTGATGGCTTAGATCCTGTATTAACTTTGAAAAATGCAAAGGCTGATGATGTGACCAGCCAGATGATGTGTGCTGATATTGAGATTGCAACTGGAAATTATGAGGCCGCCTTTGAGCGATTACTAAATGCAGTTAGAAGTATGGCCGGGGATGATCGAGATAAGGCAAAGGCGCATTTAATTACCCTCTTTAATTTGGTAGATCCAACCGATCCAAGGTTGGTTAAAGCACGTGGTCAGTTAGCAAGTGCACTCTTTTGAAAAACTTTGAAAAAACTAATTACTCAAAGGCGGAAAAGCGTTACTTAAGTATTATCTTTTTTCTCTTTGGCATCTCCATCATGTCACTTGCCCCCAGAACACCAGATCTTAAAGCCAACCTAGATATCAACAATGGCGCCTTTGGCACCCTCCTTGGCGCATCATCAATTGGCTCAATCATTATGTTGTTAATCGGCGGCCAGATTGTTCATGCCATTGGTGCAAAGCGTGCACTACAGATTGGTTCCACTGGGGTGGCGGTTATGTTTACCGCCTTAGTTCACACCAGCTCACCAATTTTATTTCTATTTTTAAATATCTTGGCAGGTGCTTCAATCTCGATTTATCACATTGCATCTAGTGGCCACTCACTGCACCGGCAAGATGAGGTTGGTTCAGTTATTGTTCCAAAGTTGCATGGCGCCTGGGCAGTTGGGGCGATGAGCACAGCCGCGATTGCTTTTTTAATATCTAATTATGTTTCAATCACCTGGCATATCACTATCTTGATGATCATTGTTTGGCTAATTACCCAATTTTCTATCGCCAAGTTATCAAATACATTTCCTGCAAACCCCGCAGCAGATGATGCTTATCAAGCTGGTTCAATAAAGCAATTTAAGTTTAAAGTTAATTGGTTTTTAAGCTTAGGGTTTTTCTGCGCCTCAATTATGGAGTTCACCATCGCAGATTGGGCAACCTTATTTGGCAAGGAGGAGTTAAATATGAGCTCATCAATTGCCACCTTGTCATATCTAGTTTATTTAATTGGACTTATCATTGGTAGATTCTCAATTGGTTGGGCGTTAAATCATCAATCTGAAAGATTTTGGATTAAGGCAGGCGGGGCGGTAGGGGGCGCTGGATTTATCTCAATGATCCTACTTTCTGCTTTGCTAGTTGATACCAATAAAACAATTGCGTATCTAATTGCCTTTCTTGGATTTTTCTTAGCTGGTTTAGGCTCCTCAGCCCTTGCGCCAATCTTTTTCTCAATTGCCGGCCGGCTTTCAAATGGGCGAAATGCAATTGCAGTTGCGCAATTAAGTTTTGTTAATACATTTATTATCTTTATTTCAAAAACAATTTTGGCTTGGATAGTTCAGTTAACTTCAATTACTACTGCGCTACTTTTTGCATCGGTGATGATGTTGGCCCTGCTTTACTTTGGAAAGGTCGGATCGCCCATACGGGCCGGTAGGTTGTGAGGGCACTTAGAGCTTGCCTAGATGGTCAATAACAAAACTGTTATTTACGCCTGAAATTTCTATCTCACTGGGCAATTTTTAAGCCCAGATAATGAGATTCACAGCAAAATTCAACTAGTAAAAATCACCCCAAACCTCTACCCTTGCCCGACAACATTATGGACAAAAGTCTGTGGTGTCGAAAACCTAGGAAAGGTATACCTCTTAATGAAGAAAAATCCTGCAAAGGTAGCGATTGTTGCTCTTGCAGCTGCAGCTGTTAGCTTGACACTAGTATCAAGCTCATCATCTGCTGCTACAACTCTGTATATTTCTTCAGATCTTCCAAAACAAGGTGGATCTGCTGATCAGAGCGCATCAACAAACAAAGCTATCCGTCTGCTTCTAAAGCAGATGAATAACAAAGCTGGCAAGTTCACAATCAAGTTCCGCGAGTATGACAACTCAACAGCCGCTAAAGGCTCATGGGATGATGCTCAATGCGCAAAGAACGCACAAGCACACGTTGCAGCTCGTGACGAAGTTGCGGTAATGGGTACATATAACTCAGGTTGCGCAAAAATTATTGTGCCAATCTTGAACCAAGATCCTAAGGGTCCAATGGTGATGGTATCTAACGCAAACACAAACCCTGGTCTAACAAAGACATGGGGACCTGGCGAGCCAGAAAAGTATTACCCAACAGGAAAGCGTAACTACTTCCGTGTTGTAACAACTGATGATAACCAAGGTGCAGCTGCTGCAGAGTATGCAAAGAGCCTAGGCGTTAAGAAGGTTTATGTTCTTAACGATCGTCAAACATACGGACAAGGCGTTGCACAAGCTTTCACAACAAGCGCAAAGAAGCTAGGACTAACAGTTCTATCTGATGGTGTTGCTGGTGAAGGTTGGGATGACAAGGCTTCAAACTACGAAGCACTATTTACAAAGATCAAGGCACTTACACCTGACATGGTTTATGTAGGCGGAATCTTTGATCTAAACGGTGGACAATTAGTTAAGGACAAGGTTAAGTACCTTGGATCTAACACCGCTGTTAAGTTCATGATGCCAGACGGCTTCACTGGATACCCAGACTTCTTGGCTCTGCCAGAGGCTGCTGGTGCTTACCTTTCATTTACTGGTCTTTCAATTGATCAGTTCCCTAAGGGTGGAGTAGCAGAACAATTCCAGGATGAATACCTACTAACTTACGGTGAGGCTCCAACAAGCTCATTCTCTGTTTACGGTGCAGCAGCTGCTCAAGTAATCCTTGATGCAATCTCTCGCTCAAACGGAACACGTAAGGACATCTTCGCAAAGATGGCAACAGTAAACATTCCTGCATCTAAGTCAGTTGTAGGAACAGCACTTAAGTTCGATAAGAACGGTGACATCATGTCAAGAGATATCACAATTCTGATCGTAAAGGACAAGACTGAGACCTTCGTAAAGAAGATCACAGTTAAGTAATACCCCTTATATAAGGTATAGATTTGGGTGGCCCGCCATTAGGTGGGCCACCCAAACTCTTGCTAACGAGAGCAAGTCAGCTATTACCTAGTTGGGCCATACTGTTGTATCTTTCGGCATAACCTTTCAAGGTTCGACCCTTAGAAATTAGGGGATAGTAGAAAGTAAGGAGTTACCTTGGCCAAAGCAGTTGAGGCAAAGAAATTTAGCGGCACTCCTGGTCAGATCCGCCAACAAAGAGTTGAAAGAGCTGGCGCTATTGCAATTAGTGCAATCGCAGCTGTTTGGATGTTAGCCAACTTAATTAAGGCTCCAGAGCAATTTGCACAGGTTGCAATCTCAGGATTACGTAACGGCTTGATCTACGCATTGATCGCCCTTGGCTACACACTTGTTTATGGAATTATTGAATTAATTAACTTTGCTCACGGAGATCTCTTCATGCTTAGCGCTGTTTTCTCCTCCTTCTTTATCACCTATTGGATGGGTGCTGAAGAGTCCAATGGATATGGCTGGTTTGCATTTGGTTTGTGTTTGATTGCAGTGATGATATTTGGTGCAGTAATAAATGTTTTAATTGAGCGATTGGCATATCGAAGATTGCGCCACGCACCACGGCTTGCACCTCTTATTACCGCGGTTGGTATGTCATTTTTACTTAACTTTGTTGGTTTAAAGTGGAATGGTTCAACACCACGTCAGTGGCCAACAGTTATCCCAAGTGGCGATATAAATATTGGTGAGGTAAGAATCAGCATGATCACTGTGTGGTTATTCCTTGTTGGATTCCCACTTCTTCTTGCTTTGAATTATTTGGTCACAAACACTAAGCAAGGAAAGGCGATGCGAGCAACCTCCCAAGATCGCGATGCCTCAACACTTATGGGAATTAATGTTAATAAAACAATTGCCTTCACTTTCGCCCTTGGTGGTGCGATGGCCGGTGCTGCTGGACTTTTGTATCAGCAATCAATTGGAACAACTAGCTATAATCTAGGATTCCAACTTGGCTTAATCGCATTTACATCCGCCGTACTTGGTGGAATTGGAAATCTTTGGGGCGCAGTTGTTGGCGGTCTTTTGATCGGCTTAATCCAAGGATTAAATGATGGTCTGCCAATTGCATTTGGTCAGCAATGGTCACAATCGGTGGTGTTTACAATCTTGATTATCATCTTGGTATTTAAGCCAGCTGGCTTACTCGGTAAAGCTGTTACGGAAAAGGTCTAAGCCATGGCTAAAACATCTGTTTCAAACAATGTAACTCGATCTAACCGAAAGTGGATTATTGGTTACTCAATTGCTGGATTAATTCTTTTTATTACCTACCAATTTTTAATTCCTTGGGAAGGTCTGCCTCTTGGAATTTATGATGCGGTTTACCAATGGATGCCACCATCAGCAATAAATGAATCTTTGGTCTATGTGATTATGGCTTTGGGTTTAAATATTGTGGTTGGTTACGCCGGTTTGCTTGATTTAGGTTATGTGGCTTTCTGGGCAATCGGCGGATACTGCGCTGGTTGGTTTATGTCAGAGTTCTTCTACTTCTTAAATATTCACTTCTTAGGCTCAGTGCCAGCAGAGGCCCCTGGTATTCACATCAACTTCTGGATGGTGTTATTAATTGGTGGATTTGTTTGTGCCCTATTTGGAATCTTAATTGGTGCGCCAACTCTTCGGTTAAAGAGTGATTACTTAGCGCTGGTAACACTTGGTTTTGGTGAGATTATCCCGCAAGTCTTTTTCAATGGTGAGAACTTCTTTGGCTTTAACATATCCAATGGAACTAAGGGAATTGTGCGAGTTGATCCAATTCCTGTTGGAGTTAAGGATCTTGGACCATTTGATTTTGGTTGGAAATTATTAATCTTCTTACTTCTTACTGCTGTAATGGTATTTATCTCCCTTCGCCTGCGTCGTGGCCGGTTAGGCCGGGCTTGGCTTGCCATCCGTGAGGATGAGTTAGCAGCTTCCATGATGGGTGTGCCATTGATGCGTACCAAACTAGCTTCATACGCTGTTGGCGCTTTTGCTGGCGGTCTTGGTGGTGTGGCATTTGCTACCCACGTTGATGGTGTTTATGCCGAGCGATTTAACTTCACCATCTCAATCTTCTTACTTGCCATGGTGGTTCTTGGCGGTATGGG
Organism: Candidatus Planktophila sp.; assembly: GCA_003569185.1. Lineage (GTDB taxonomy): Bacteria > Actinomycetota > Actinomycetes > Nanopelagicales > Nanopelagicaceae > Nanopelagicus. The sequence continues at coordinate 187,451 of BGOJ01000001.1, forward strand.
AAATGTTTGGGGCGTAATCCTTGGCGCATTTATTCTCTCTTGGGTAAATGGCAATGGCTTAACTGCATTTGGTCAGTTCTACAATGATCGATTTGGTACTGAGGTTGATTTTGCCTCCTTCACCTTCTTGCTCTTTGGATTAGTACTTATTTTGATGATGCTATTTAAGCGAGAGGGCTTACTACCTGAATCTCGTTTGAAGTTGATGCTTCACGAGGATGAGCTAGATGATGAAGATGCATCTGGTTCAAAGAAGAAAGTGGGTAAGTAATCCCATGGCTAATGTATTAGAGGCACAAAATATCTCAGTTCAATTTGGTGGATTACTAGCGGTCAACAATGTGACCTTTAATATTCCAAACAAATCAATTGTTTCTTTAATTGGCCCAAATGGTGCTGGTAAGACCACCTTCTTTAACGTCTTAACTGGTCTATATAAACCATCTGCTGGAAAGATTGTTTATGGTGATCGCGAAATTACAGATCTGCCACCACATAAGATTGCAGAGATTGGTATTGCTCGAACCTTCCAAAATATTCGCCTATTTGGTTTGATGACTGCGCAAGAGAATTTACTTGTTGCGATGCACTCACACTTAAAGGCTGGTATTACCTCAACAATTCTTAGAACTCCTAAGCAACGCAAAGAGGAGCGCGAAGCAGAGGCCAAAGCACAGGAGATCCTAGATTTCGCAGGTGTTGGCAAGTGGACACATGAGTTTGCAAGAAATCTTTCCTATGGTGATCAACGCCGTCTTGAGGTTGCTAGAGCTCTTGCCCTAAATCCAAAGGTTTTATTACTTGATGAGCCAACTGCTGGAATGAATGCCCAGGAATCACAGGTGTTTATTGATTTCATCAACAAATTAGTTTCAGAGCGTGATATCGCAGTTATGTTAATTGAACATGACATGAAGGTTGTTATGGCTCTTTCACAACGAATCACCGTGCTAGATCAAGGTGAGAAGATCGCTGAAGGATCCCCAGATGAGATTAAAAATAACCCTCGAGTTATTGAGGCATATCTTGGCAAGCCTAAGGGAGCTAGAAAATGAGTGCGATGTTAGAGGTTAAAAATATCGAGGTTGCCTACGGCAAAATCATTGCAGTCAAAGATATCTCTGTAACTGTTAATAATGGTGAGATTGTTACCTTAATTGGTTCAAATGGTGCTGGTAAATCAACCACACTTCGCACAATTTCAGGATTAATCAAACCTAAATCTGGTGAGATTACATTTAATGGCAAGCGTATTGATGGCATGCCAGGCCATGAGATTGTTGGCATGGGAATTTGTCATTCACCAGAAGGAAGAAGAATTTTCCCTCGTATGACTGTTAAGGAAAATCTTGAGCTGGGCGCATTCCTTAGAAATGATAAGAGCGCGGTAAATGCTGATATGGAACGGGTTTTAGATCTATTCCCACGTTTGAAAGAGCGTATTAAGCAAACTGCTGGAACTATGTCAGGTGGTGAGCAACAGATGCTCGCCGTAAGCCGGGCATTAATGGGAGATCCAAAGCTATTACTACTGGATGAGCCATCAATGGGTCTTGCGCCAGTATTAGTGGAATTAATCTTTGACACTATTGTGAAGATTCGAAAGCAAGGAATTACTATCTTGCTTATTGAGCAAAATGCTACCGCTGCCCTTGAGGTTGCAGATCGTGCTTATGTTCTTGAATCTGGCAAGGTGAAGATGAGTGGCAGTGCTAAAGAGTTAAGCGCTGATGACAAGGTAACAAAGGCTTACTTAGGTCACTAAGAGTTTTTTCTTACCCTGCTTTAACCCATTACCGTTCCGCTAGTTAAATTCCGGGCGCGCTTTCTAGAAAATGTACCTAAATTAATCGCACTTTTACTCTTTGTGCATTGATAAACCACTGCCTGATTATCATGATCAGCACCATTTTCAACCTGATCTATTAAGTGGGCCATGATTAAGCCAGCACCTGGTGCGTTTTTAAATTGATTGCCACTTGTTCCAATTGCCACATAAAACCCTGGCACATCAGTCTTGTCATAGATTGGTGTCCAATCAGATGAAACATCATAAACTCCAACTACTCCAACTGGGGTGGAAGGAATTTGAGCTGCTGGAAATCTTCTAGCAAAACGGTAGGTTTGGATTCAAAAACTTCAACAGTTCTTGTCATATTAACTTCATCAACCTTGTCTGGCTCAACCCACTCCAAAACATCACACTCTGGCTCTGTGCCACCAACTAAGGTAATTCCACCAGGGCCAGATCTAACATAGGTGCCAAGATCTAAATCTCCCATGATTGGACCGGGCAAAATATCCTTTGGTGTTGATATCTGGTGCACCTCAGCACGTAATGGTCTTAACTCCATCGTGAAATCACTGCCAGCACCTGCCATTTGATTTATTAAAGTCGACCAAGGCCCTGCCACATTAACAATTACATCAGCAGTAATTACTTCACTGCCAGTATCTAGAACCTTCTTACTTTGGGAATCAAAATCACTCAGCCTAACCCCACTCACCCTGCCATCCTTTTTTTCAATTCCAATAACCGCTTTTCTAAATTTAAAACTTACCCCTTCACGTTTTGCTGCTGCTGCAAAGTTTTGCGCAGCAAGGAGGGGATCTGAGACATAGCCACCATGTTTAGAAAAGATTGCACCTAGCTCCTCCGTCGCCTCATTGAAGAACTCATCTGATTTAACTGGTTTGTTTGGCCAATACCTGCCAGCATCAATGCCAACCATTCGTTTCTTTAAAGTATTTGAATCCCAGATCTCATATGGAATACCAGCCCGATCAAAGAGCGCCATAGTTTTATCATTTGAAAGCACTGGCACATCCAACATCACATAACCACGATCCTCTAAATGCGCATAGTGATCTTGTGAGTTACTTAATGGATTATTTGAGTATGAGTTTGTGCCATCAATTAACTCTTTAAACTCTTTCCATAAAAAGTAAGACTCCCAGGAGAGTGCAACTGCGTCAAAGGTTGAGTAATTAAATCTAACTACCGCACTTGATGCGCTAGTTGAACCCATACCAGCAGCTGAGTTTCGCTCCACCACTGTCACATCATGGCCAAGACGTTTTAGTTGTAATGCAATGGATGAGCCAATGACACCTGCGCCAATTACCACTGCATGCATGATGTTAAGTTATCGAAGATGTGGCAAATGTCAATTACTAAGGTTGAAAATAAGTGCAAAATATAGTTTTTTTGGACCAAGTGATAGATTAAGAGATGTGATGATGCAAGCAGGGGATCTATTTAAAAAAGCACTCAAAGATGAGTCCCCATTGCAGATCGTTGGGGTTATAAATGCCAACCACGCACTCCTTGCTGAACAATCAGGTTATAAAGCGATCTATCTATCTGGTGGTGGAGTTGCAGCTGGCTCTTTGGGTGTGCCAGATCTTGGAATTACAGAATTAGAGGATGTATTAACTGATGTTAGAAGAATTGTTAATGTAACCAAGCTACCACTTTTAGTAGATATAGATACCGGCTTTGGTCCATCTGCCTTTAATATCGCAAGAAGTATTACCTCACTGATTGCAGCAGGAGCAGCAGCTGCTCATATTGAAGATCAGGTTGGCGCTAAAAGATGTGGGCACCGCCCAAATAAAGAGTTGGTTTCAAAGCAGGAGATGGTTGATCGAATTAGCGCAGCTGTCTCTGCCAAGGGTGATAACTCCTTCGTAATTATGGCAAGAACTGACGCCCTCGCTGCTGAGGGAGTGGACGCTGCCCTTGATCGCGCAAAGGCTTATGTGAAGGCTGGAGCGCAAATGTTATTTGTTGAAGCAGTTGATGATTTAAAGATCTATCAAAGATTTGCTGATGAGGTTAATGTGCCAATCCTGGCAAATATCACTGAGTTTGGTTTAACCCCAATGTTTACCACGGGGAGTTAAAAGCTGCCAAGGTTTCAATGGCACTTTATCCACTATCTGCCTTTAGAGCGATGAATAAGGCGGCCCTTGAGGTTTATCAAAGTATTAAAGCAAATGGCACCCAAAAAGAGGTGCTCAATAAGATGCAAACCAGGGATGAGTTATATAAGAGCATTAATTACTATGAGTATGAAAAATCCTTAGATAGATTCAACAAATAGTTAAATAATGAGTGAGGTAAGAGTAAAAAAATCAGTTGCACTCTCAGGAGTTGTTGCCGGAGATACCGCCCTTTCAACTGTTGGACATACTGGTAATGATCTTCACTACCGTGGGTATGAGATAAATGATCTAGCTCAAAATTGTGAGTTTGAAGAGGTTGCCTACCTAATTCTTTATGGATCACTTCCAACCAAGGGGCAATTAGCAGATTACAAAGCTCAGTTATCAAAATTACGAGAGCTGCCAGATCAAGTTAAAATAATCTTAGAAAACCTTCCTAAAACAGCCAACCCAATGGATGTGGTTAGAACTGCTACCTCTGCCCTTGGTAGTTTCTACCCAGAGGATGAAAAACATGATGCGCAAAGCGCGCTGCTGGCTGCAAATCGGTTAATTGCAGCCTCACCATCTGCTCTTTTGTACTGGTATCACTTCTCCCACTTTGGCAAAAAGATCACGCTAAGTACTGATGCAGATGGGGTAGCAGAGCATTTCTTGCAATTATTCTTACAAGAAAAGCCAAAGCAATCTTGGGTGAAGGCAATGCAAGCATCCTTAATCTTGTATGCAGAGCATGAATTCAACGCCTCAACCTTTACCGCCCGGGTTATTGCCGGTACTGGATCAGATATTTACTCATCCATAACCGGTGCCATTGGTGCATTACGTGGACCAAAACATGGTGGTGCTAATGAGGTCGCACTTGAAATTCAACAACGTTACAAATCAGCAGATGAAGCAGAGATTGATATCAAGAAGAGATTGGAAGTTAAAGAGGTTGTAATTGGCTTTGGTCATCCGGTCTACACAATCGCAGATCCAAGAAATCCAATTATTAAAGCGATTGCTAAATCAATCTCTACAGAAAACAATGACTTAAAGTTATTTGATGTGGCGCAGCGGATTGAATCTGTGATGATGAGTGAGAAGAAGATGTTCCCAAACCTTGACTGGTTTTCAGCTGTTGCCTACCACCAGATGGGTATTCCCATCACCTTCTTCACCCCAATCTTTATCTTCGCTCGCCTTACCGGTTGGAGTGGGCATGTGATGGAGCAGCGAGTAGATAATAAGATTATTAGACCTGCTGCTAATTACACAGGACAAGCTAACCGAGCTTTTGTCCCAATAGATGATCGTGGGTGAGTAGATGAGTTCAAACTTCACAAAATCTAATACTCCCTATGATCAAGAGATAATTGATATTGCAGATTATGTTTTAAATTATGAGATTAAATCCCCACTTGCATATGAGACTGCTTGGCATTGCTTTATCGACACAATTGGTTGTGGTTTAGAGGCGCTTGAATATGAGGCTTGCACCAAGTTATTAGGCCCAGTAGTTGAGGGATTAAAGATTGAAAATGGTGCAAGAGTTCCAGGCACTTCATACCAACTAGATCCAGTAACAGCAGCATTTAATATAGGAGCTGCAATTAGATGGCTTGATTACAACGACACCTGGCTTGCTGCTGAGTGGGGTCATCCATCAGATAATTTGGGCGCAATTCTTGCAGTTGCTGATTGGCTAAACCGCAATCCAAAGTTTGCAGCAAAGAGTGATTTCACAATGCGTGATTTATTTACCGCAATGATTAAAGCCCATGAGATACAGGGGTGTATTGCACTTGAAAACTCCTTTAATAAGGTTGGTATTGATCATGTGGTCTTAGTAAAAGTAGCCTCAACTGCAGTTGTTGCGCAGATGATGGGATTAAGTAGGGATCAAATACTTGCAGCTCTTTCTCTTGCTTGGGTGGATGGTCAATCACTTAGAACATATCGACACTTTCCAAATGCTGGATCTAGAAAATCTTGGGCGGCAGGAGATGCCACATCCCGCGCTGTTCGTCTTGCACTGATAGCTAGAGCAGGTGAGATGGGTTATCCAACTGCATTAAGTGCAAAAACTTGGGGTTTTTATGACTCTTCCTTTAGAGGCAATAAATTTGTATTCCAACGTCCATACACAGAGTATGTAATGGAGAATATTTTATTTAAGATTTCCTACCCTGCTGAGTTTCATGCTCAAACTGCGGTTGAAGCGGCAATGATTTTAAATAAAAAGTTAGCCTCCCTTGGAAAAACATCAGATGATATTGCCAGCCTTTCAATAAGAACCCATGAAGCATGTATTCGAATTATTGATAAAAAAGGTGAGCTGAAAAATCCAGCAGATCGTGATCACACCATTCAATATATGGTGGCAATTCCATTGATCTTTGGCAGATTAACAGCCCGTGATTATGAGGATGATGTGGCAGCAGATCCAAGAATTGACGCACTACGTGTCAAGATTAATTGCACAGAGGATAAAGCTTTCTCTGCTGATTACCATGATCCACAAAAGCGATCGATTGCCAATGCGATGACCATTACTTTAATTGATGGCACAGTATTGGATGAGGTTGTTGTTGAGTATCCAGTGGGACATAAGAGGCGGCGGGAAGAAGGTATTCCACTTCTAAAGCAGAAGTATCAAACAAACTTGACTCGTATTTTTGATGCATCCCAGAAGGTGAAGATTGAAGAGTTAACTTTAGATTATGAGAAGTTATCTGCAGCTCGGGTGGATGCGGTTATGGATTTGTTTGTAAAAAGATAAGTGGGTTGTGAGGGACTCGAACCCCCGACCCGGTGATTAAGAGTCACCTGCTCTACCAACTGAGCTAACAACCCGGCTCTTTACTACTGGCCGACCCTATCAGCACTTTAATGGTGGGGTTACTCTCATTTAATGCGCAGTTTGCATGCCCAATTAAGGTTTTTTCAGGTTAATCATTTAGATTAGGAGTATGACAACGACGTCAGGTGTTTCTGCCTTTGCTGAGGTTAATGAGTTAGTAGCCCAAGCCGGTTCGGTCTTAAATTTAAAAAAAGGTTTAGTAGATGCAATTAGCGCTTGTGAGCGCGAGGTAACAATATCTATTCCACTACATCGAGATAGTGGCATTGAAGTCTTAACTGGTTACCGTGTGCAGCACTCAAGTGCCAGAGGACCAAGAAAGGGTGGAATTAGATTTCACCAAGATGTTGATATTGATGAGGTTCGAGCACTTGCCTCTTTGATGACTTGGAAGACTGCCTTGATTGATGTGCCATTTGGTGGTGGCAAAGGTGGGGTAACAGTTGATGCCACCAAATTAACTCCCCTTGAAAAAGAGGAGGTAATAAGAAGATGGACTAGAACATTGATTAATGTTTTAGGACCAAATCGAGATATTCCAGCTCCTGATTTAGGAACTGATGCGCAAACTATGGCATGGCTGATGGATGAGTTTCATAGATTAGAAGGATTTCAACCAGCTTGTGTTACCGGCAAACCAGTTGGTTTATTTGGAGCTCCTGGCAGGGAGGAGGCAACTGGTCGTGGTGTTGCCCAAATAACAGCTGCCACCTTGCAACAAAATAATAAAAAGGTAGAGGGTGCAACTGTTGCAATTCAAGGCTTTGGAAATGTTGGCAGGTATGCCGCCCTGGTCTGCCAAGAGCTTGGCATGAAGGTAATAGCACTCTCTGATATGTCTGGTGGCATAGTGGATAAAAAAGGAATTGATATAAAGGCGATCTTTGATGTGAAGAGTTTGGCAGATGTAAAAAATGAAAACCGGATTGGATCAGCTGAAGTACTTGAGGTTGAGTGTGATGTCTTAATTCCAGCAGCCTTGGGTAATGTAATTAATGACTCAAATGTGGACAAGATAAAGGCAGCATTTATTGTGGAGGGCGCTAATCAGCCAATTATGACAAGTGCGGATAAGAAGCTGCGGGCAAACAATATTGTTATCGTCCCTGATATTTTGGCAAATAGTGGTGGTGTGATGGGCTCCTACTTTGAGTGGACTCAAAATATTCAACAATTCTCCTGGCCAAAGGAGAAGTTTCGTGCCGAGCTTGATGTGAGAATGCAAACTGCATTTGTTAATGTAAATGAGACCGCTAAAAAGTATAAGACTGATCTACGCTCTGCTGCTTTTATTGTCTCAGTTGCTAGAGTGGCAGAGGCCTTTAGTGTTAGAGGATCTTTAGTTTAAAAGCTTAAAATTAATAATGTGGGGTGAGCGACGGGGCTCGAACCCGCGACATCCCGGACCACAACCGGGTGCTCTACCAGCTGAGCTACGCCCACCATGTTTACTGCTTGGCTAATGATACGGCAAAACTCCTTAAACTTTTTTCAACCATTATTTACGCATATTTACTTAGGGAATAAAGATTGCGCTGCGGTAGTAATCAAGCTCTGCAATGGAATCCCTGATATCACCTAAGGCGCGGTGGTTGCCATCTTTGGCAGGGGCGGCAAAGTAGGTTTTTGGATACCACCTTCTGGCTAACTCTTTTATGGTTGAAACATCAATAGTTCGATAATGCAGGTAGGCATTTAACTTTGGTAGATCTCTGGCAATAAAGGCGCGATCAACATAGACAGAGTTTCCAGCCAATGGAGATTTTCCTTCCGTTGGTGCATACTTTTTTAAGTAGGTAATAATCGCATCATCAGCGGATGCAAGGGTTGTGCCATTTGGGATCTGCGTGATTAGGCCTGAGCTGGTGTGCATATTTTTAACAAATTCATCCATGGCATCTAACTTGGATTGCTCACATTTGATTACTAAATCCACACCCTCACCCAACACATTAAGTTGGGCATCAGTTACTAAAACCGCGATCTCAACCAGGGCATCTTTATTGATATCTAGCCCGGTCATCTCACAATCGACCCAGATTAGGTGTGGCAGATCTTGGCTCATAGGTGATTAGCCTATTGGGTTGATCTGTCTAAATAGTTCACCGTTAGTTCACCTTAGTTTTACCCGATAGCCCCATAAATAAGTGGGGTAAATAGCAGGATTGCCACGTGAGCCTGAGCATGCAAGAGAAAAAAACCATCCCATCCCCAAGGAAAATCACCACCGAACCACGTTTTACCGACAAGGTTTTTCGAGGTGTGGTAACTAGTGGTGGATTAATTGCTGGCCTACTTCTTGGCTTAATTGGATTCTTTTTAGTCTTTAATGGTTTTGAAGCGATGCGCTCTGCTGGTCTTTCATTTCTTACCGGCTTTGATTGGGTCGATGCAATTCCAGAGAATGGTCAAGCTGCCTCTTATGGAATTGGTGCGATGTTATACGGAACTATTGTTACTGGAATTTTGGCGATGATTATGGGCGTGCCAGTTGCAGTTGGTACCGCTTTGTTCCTTTCTTACTACGCACCGGAGTGGATTAAAAAACCAATGGTGGTAGTAGTTGATGTAATGGCAGCAATTCCATCAATTGTTTATGGCTTATGGGGTTACTTTGTTTTAATGCCACATGCTGAGTACTGGGCAAAGTTAATTCATAAGTACTTTGGTTTTATTCCATTTTTTGATATGCCAGCGCCAGTCTTTACCAGATCCCCTTTTATTGCAGGTTTAGTTCTTGCCATCATGATTATTCCAATTGTTACCGCGGTATCGCGTGAGGTATTTGCCCAAACACCACTTGAGCGAATTCAAGCAGCTTACGCTCTGGGTGCTACCAAGTGGTCGATGATTAAAGCGGTTGTCTTCCCGTATGGCAGAGGCGGTGTTATTGGTGGAGCGATGTTGGGATTGGGACGAGCATTAGGTGAGACAGTTGCCGTTTACACAGTTTTGAATTTAGTTTATGACATAAGAATTGAAGTTTTGCTAAGCGCCGGCGGCTCTGTTGCCTCCATGATTGTTAATAAGTTTGGTGAGGCAGATCCAGTTGAGCTTCAGGCATTAATGGGCGCAGGCTTTGTGCTCTTTATGGTGACCTTATTGGTTAACTTCTTAGCTAATTACATTATTAATAAGACAGCTAGAGAGTAGAAAGATGAGCCAAACTACCCTTAACGTTAAGCCTGAGCACCCATGGAAGTTAACCCCAAAGGATTTAGTAACAGATTTACTTGGCGCACTTTTTACATTACTTAGCACCTTAGCAATTGTTGGATTCTCACCCCTTAAGGGCAAGTTAGGTTTTGCCCTCACCTTAATTGTGATGGCAATTGTTACTGCCACCGTTATGAGTTGGATTAGATTAGATCGAAAAGCGGCCGTCAACTCCTCAACTACTGTATTGGTTTATATCGCAGCCTCATTTGTAATCATGGCGTTAGCCTCTGTGCTTTATGAAATTATCAGATTAGGCGCTCCTGGTTTTTCTCTCTCCATCTTTACTAAAGATATGTCAGAGACAGCTTCTGATATGCCACTTACCGAGGGTGGTTTACTACACGCGGTAATTGGAACTGCTTACATAGTCACCTTTGCCACATTAATTGCCACCCCAATTGGGATCCTAACCGCGCTATATATTGTTGAGGTTAAAGGCAGATTTGCAGGAACAGTAAGATTTTTTGTGCAGGCGATGAGTGGTGTGCCATCAATTGTGGCTGGTTTGTTTATCTTTGCATTTTGGATGATTCAATTAGGAAATTCCTATTCAGGAATTGCTGGCGGCTTTGCTTTAACGGTATTGATGATTCCAACTGTGGCAAGAACAGCGGAGGAGGTTTTGAAGTTAATCCCGCAAGATCTTCGTGAGGCAGGATTAGCACTTGGTGCTACTCAATGGCGAACAGTTGCGATGGTGGTAATTCCAGCAGCCCGTAGCGGATTAATTACTGCAGTTATCTTAGGAATTGCACGTGTTGTCGGTGAGACTGCGCCTTTGTTGTTAACTATTGGTGGGGCGGATGCGATTAATTTAAATCCAACCGCTGGCAACATGTCAGCCTTTCCATACTACGTCTGGAAGAACCTTCTTATCGGCAGTGAGAATGCGATTAGTAGAGCCTGGCTTGGTGTCTTTGTATTAATGATTTTAGTTTTAATATTTTTTGCTCTAGCTAGGTACTTTGGCGCAGCAAAGGGAAGTAGAAAATGAGTAATCAAAATGAATCAGGCAATCGAGAGGATAATATGAGCCAAATGACCGGAAAGCAGACAAGTACAAGTAGGCCTACGCCAGCATCGGGTGCTACTCGCTCACTTGGTGATGTGGCATCAGCACGAACAGTCAACGCTGGCAAGCCCAACTCCGGTGGCAGTGGCCTTGAAGCAAGAGGAGTACATGCCTGGTTTGGTAAGAAACATGTTTTAGAAGATATCTCAATGGATTTTGCAACTGGAACTGTTACGGCATTAATTGGTCCATCTGGTTGTGGAAAATCAACATTTATCCGCACCTTAAACCGAATGCATGAGTTTATTCCAACCGCTGCCCTTGCCGGTCAGGTATTACTAGATGGCAAGGATGTTTATGAGCCAGGGGTTGATGTAACAAAGATTCGTCTTAAGGTAGGAATGGTTTTCCAAAAACCAAACCCATTTCCATCAATGACTATCAAAGAGAATGTTTTGTCAGGCTTGAAGTTATCTCAAATTAAAATTGAAAATTCAGATGAGTTACTTGAGAGCTGCCTAAAACGAGCTGGCTTGTGGGATGAGGTTAAGGATCGACTTAATGAGTATGGTGGCTCCCTTTCTGGTGGTCAACAACAACGTCTATGTATTGCCCGATCCCTGGCAGTTAGCCCACAGGTTTTACTGATGGATGAACCATGCTCTGCCCTTGATCCAGGATCTACTCTTCGAATTGAAGAGACAATTCGTGAGCTAGCAAACACCATGAGCGTTGTAATCGTTACCCACAATATGCAACAAGCTGCCCGAGTATCTGATTACACCGGCTTTTTCCTATCCGATGGTGGCCCTGGTCGATTGGTGGAGAGTGCAACTACGGTTGAGATCTTTACTAATCCAAAGCAGAAGCGCACTGAGGATTATGTATCTGGCAGATTTGGTTAATTTCTAGACACCAATTGTTAACTTAACTTACATATCTAGTTCACCAGAAAAACCTTGGTAATTACCCTTACTTAACTAAGTTTGCCTCAACAACCCGATTCAAGGAGGCGTTATGAAGTTTCGCAAGAAAATTGCAGTGGCAGCACTTGCCACCTCAGCATTAATTCTTACCTCAGTTCCAGCTCATGCTGGTTCAATCAATGGCAGCGGTGCAACATTTGCACAGCCATTAATTGATGTTTGTAAAGTAGAGTTCACAAAAGATACTGGTCACACAATTAATTACACCGCTGGTGGTTCAGGTAAAGGACGAACAGATTTCACTAACAACCTAGTTGATTTTGCAGCCTCAGATGCTGTTTACACATCAGGTTTTCCTGCTCACTTAGAGTATGCACCAGTTTATGCAGCTCCAATCGCAATTTTTTATAACCTACCAACAGTAAAAGAGCCGATCAATATCAGTGCTGAAACTCTGGCACAGATCTTCAGTGGCGAAATTACAAAGTGGAATGATCCTCGAATCATTGAAGAGAACCAAAATGTCACAATCAAGACACCTGTTTACAAGACTAAAAAAGAGGTAGTAACAGTTGGTGGCAAGAAGGTTACAAAGACAGTTCCAGTATTAGATAAAAATGGTAAGCCAACTGTGCTTAGCGTCAACTCTAAGACTGTAAATATCGCACTTCCAAACCAAGCAATCACCGTTTACTACCGAACTGATTCATCCGGTACATCAGAGCAGTTTGGTAAGTTCTTACAAGGTGCTAATGCTGGCAAGAATTCAGGAGTTTGGCCAAAGACAGCGAGTGGAACATTTGCTAACTCAACACCAAATAACATCGCAAACTCATTTAACTTCCAAGGTGCATCAGGTTCAGCCTTAGTTGCAGCTGGTGTTAAGGGCAAGGTTGGCGGAATTGGTTATGGTGAACTTTCTTGGGCAACTGATAACAAACTTTCAGTAGCAAGCATTAAAAATGCAGCTGGTGAATTCGTAGCCCCATCCTCTGCTGGTACCTCTGCCTTCTTAGGTGGCGGCACAATTCAAGCAAACGGTAGCTTGGTTGCAGATTATCTAAAGGCAATCACTGGTGCATACGCACTTGGAACAGCTTCCTACGGTTTGGTATACCCAGAGTCAGCTAAAAAAGATGCTGAGAAACAAAAGATCGTAGCTGAGTGGCACACCTATCTGTTAGAGCAATGCCCTAAGAAGTTCCCTGAGAAGGGTTATGTGGCACTTACTGGACCTTTGTATGACAAAGCAAAGGCACAGATTGCCAAGATCAAGTAATTAACTAACGTAAAACAAAACCCCCGCACATCCTAGAGTGCGGGGGTTTTTTACATCTTTGCGTAGTACCCTAAAAGTATGGAATTCACATATAACCTCTTTTTAACTCTTCACTTTATTGGACTTGCTGGCTTACTTGGCGGCTTACTTGCTCAGATTCCAAATAAGCCAAAACAACTACAAAAGTTAGTAATGCATAGCGGATTGCTGATGCTAATTGCTGGCCTTGTCATGGTTGGTATTAATCAGATGATGCATGCAGATGATCCAAGTGTTGAGCTTTTAGATCATGTAAAGATTGCAATCAAAAGCACTGTATTAATTGTGATACTTGCACTTGGTTACCTAAATATTAAAAAGAGTGAGTTATCAAATAAGGTGTGGGGAGTAATGACCCTGCTTGCAACAGCAAATGTAGTAATTGCAGTCTTTATTTAAGTAATTGGATTAAACACGCCCGGTAGTGTAAAATACGGGTTGTAGCTGTAACGAACCACAGATTGCTAGATAAAGATCTGCGTTACGGGTGTGGACTCCGGAGGACCCGGGCCACTTTTAAATACGCAAAGGGGTGGAATCCGGTTTACACCGGAGTCAGCCCATGCCAGCGATAAATCCAATTGTTTTAAACTCATTAGCTGATCTACAACCATCTTTGTATTGGTTAGATGCTGATCCATTAGAGCCTAGCTCTCACTCTGCCTTAACCAGTGATATTCAAACTGATCTTTGCATTATTGGCGCCGGCTACACCGGACTTTGGACAGCACTCCTTGCAAAGGAGCGAGATCCAAACCGTGAGGTAGTAATTATTGAGATGCGTGAGACTGGAAATGGTGCCTCAGGGCGAAATGGTGGATTTTGTAATGCATCCCTTACTCATGGTTTTGTTAATGGTTACACCCGCTTTCCTGATGAGATGGCGGTAATTGAAAAATTAGGAAGAGAAAATCTTGATGCGATGGAAGAGACAATAAAGAGATACAAGATCGATTGTGATTTTGAAAGAAATGGTGAGCTTCGCATGGCAGTTGCCCCATGGCAGATGGCTGGCTTAAAAGAGGAGGCGATTGCTAGAAATAAAACTGGCGATCATGTTGAGGTTTTAGATAAAGAGCAGGTTAGAGCATTGGTTAACTCACCAATTTATGAAGGCGCACTCTTTGATCATGATGGAACTGCGCTAGTTGATCCAGCTAGATTAGTTTGGGGATTAGAGAAGGCTTGTTTGTCACTTGGCGTAAAGATCTATGAAAACTCTAAAGTGGATGAGTTAATAGATGATGATGATCATGTTGTGGTTAAGAGTGCTTATGGATCAATTAGGGCAAAGAAAGTAGCGCTCGCCACAAATGTTTACACACCCCTGATTAAGAGTGTTAAAAAGTATGTAATTGCAGTTTATGACTTTCAATTAGTAACCCAGCCATTAACTGCTGCGCAATTAGAAAGTATTGGTTGGAAAGGTCGGGAGGGACTCTCCGATGCCGGGTATCAATTCCATTACTACCGGTTAACTAAAGAGAATGAGATTTTATGGGGTGGTTATGATGCAATTTATAACTACGCCGGCAAGGTGAGATCTGAGTATGAAACACGTCCTGAAACCTATGCAAAGCTTGCAACTAACTTCTTTAAAACCTTTCCGCAATTAGCTGGAATTAAATTCACCCATGGTTGGGGTGGGGCAATTGATACCTGCTCAAGATTTTCACCCTTTTGGGGCCAAGCATTTGATGACAAGGTTGCTTACGTTCTTGGCTATACCGGGCTTGGAGTAGCAACAACACGTTTTGGCGCATCGGTGATGCTTGATTTACTAGATGGTGTTGAAAGTGAAGCAACCCAATTATCGATGGTTAAACACAAACCAATTCCATTTCCACCAGAGCCATTTAGATTCTTATTTATCCGCCTTACCCAATGGTCAATTACTAAGGCAGATAAGAATGGCGGTAAACGAAACCTTTGGCTTCGCTTACTTGATCGACTTGGGTTGGGCTTTGATTCTTAAGGAAAGATTTTTAAGATTCTTACTTTCGCTTACTTGATCCATCTTTTGCGATAAGTAAGATTATTAAGATGGCAACTGCGGTAAGGATTGCTTCCATTGCAAAATACTAGCAATTTAAATTACTCAATTAATGGCAGCTTCCACCAAAAGCGCGCCTGGCAGGAATCGAACCTGCGACCTACTGCTTAGAAGGCAGTTGCTCTATCCGACTGAGCTACAGGCGCATTATTTGAACGGGGTAAGTCTACCGATCACAACAGGTAAGGTTTGACCCTATGGCTGAGTTTATTTACACGATGAAAAAGGCGCGCAAAGCGCATGGCGACAAAGTAATTCTTGATGATGTCACCTTGATGTTTTTGCCTGGCGCCAAGATTGGTGTACTCGGTCCTAATGGAGCTGGTAAATCAACAGTTCTGCAAATCATGGCAGGGCTACAACAACCATCAAATGGTGAGGCTTATTTATCTCCTGGTTACTCAGTTGGAATCTTGTTGCAAGAGCCGCCATTAAATGAGGATAAAAATGTTTTAGAAAATGTCCAAGAGGGCGTGGCAGAGACAATGGGATTGTTAAGTAGATTTAATGCAATCAGTGAAGAGATGGCAAATCCAGATGCTGATTATGACAAATTGTTAGCTGAGATGGGCACCTTGCAAGAGCAGTTAGATCATCGAAATGCCTGGGATTTAGATTCACAATTAGAACAAGCAATGGACGCACTTCGCTGTCCACCACCTGAAGCTGATGTGAAGGTCTTATCCGGAGGTGAGCGCAGGCGAGTTGCATTATGTAAATTGCTATTACAAAGGCCAGATTTATTACTTCTTGATGAGCCAACCAACCATTTAGATGCTGAGTCTGTGCTTTGGCTTGAGCAACATTTAAGTAAGTATGAAGGAACTGTGGTGGCAATTACCCACGATAGATACTTCCTAGACAATGTCGCCCAATGGATCTTGGAGTTAGATCGAGGTCGTGCTTATCCATATGAAGGAAATTACACAACCTATTTAGAGACTAAAGAAGCTCGTATGAAGATTGAAGGACAAAAAGATGTTAAGCGGGCAAAGAGATTAAAGGAAGAGCTTGAGTGGGTAAGAATGAATGCCAAGGGCAGACAGACAAAATCTAAAGCCCGTCTTGCTCGTTATGAAGAGATGGCAGCAGAGGCTGATAAGACACGTAAGTTAGATTTTGAAGAGTTACAAATTCCACCAGGGCCAAGGCTTGGCGACATTGTGGTGGAGTGTAAAAATCTAGTAAAAGGCTTTGATGATCGTATTTTAATTGATGATCTCTCATTCACACTGCCCCGCAATGGAATTGTGGGAATTATTGGCCCTAACGGTGCTGGAAAAACTACATTATTTAAAACTATTTTGGGAATGGAAAAAGCAGATTCAGGTGAGGTTAAAGTTGGCGAGACGGTAAAGATCTCCTACGTTGATCAATCCCGTGGCGGTATTGATCCAAAGAAATCTCTTTGGGAGGTTGTCTCTGATGGTCTTGATTACATAAAGGTTGGCAATGTTGAGATGCCAAGCAGGGCGTATGTCTCTGCCTTTGGCTTTAAAGGTCCTGATCAACAAAAACCTGCTGGAGTTTTATCAGGTGGCGAGCGAAATAGATTAAATCTAGCGCTGACTTTAAAACAAGGTGGAAATTTATTACTACTTGATGAGCCAACCAATGATTTAGATATTGAAACTCTTACCTCACTTGAGAACGCACTCCTTGATTTTCCAGGGTGTGCGGTAGTTATCTCCCACGATCGTTGGTTTCTAGATCGTATTGCCACCCATATTTTGGCTTATGAAGGTGAATCAAAGTGGTTCTGGTTTGAAGGAAACTTTGAAAGTTATGAGGAGAATAAGATCGCTCGTCTTGGTATTGATGCAGCCCGTCCGCACCGTGCTACCTACCGTAAGTTAACTAGATAGGTAGGAGTAGTAGATGAAATACACCAGCAAGGTTTATGTTCGTTGGGCAGATCTGGATGCATTTGGTCATGTTAATAATGCGGTTTATTTAACCTACGCTGAGTTAGCCCGGGTTGATTGGGGCGGTAAAGAGTTTGCGCCAAAGCAAGGTAGCTCTGTCTTAGTTGAGATGACAGTTGCTCACTCTGAGGTTGATTACCTACTTCCAATTACAAAGTTTGGTGTTGATTATGATGTAAATCTTTGGGTAGAAAGTATTGGCAATACCTCATTCACAATGGCATATGAGGTAACTAGAGATGGTGTGGTTTTTGCCAAGATGAAGACAGTGCAAGTAATGATTGATTTAGCCAAGATGAAATCTCGGCCAATAAGTGAGAATGAACGTCAGTTTTTAAGTAAGTACCTAGAAAAATAAGATAAATGACAACTATTAATACCACACCAATTCCGCCAAGAGATAAACGGCTTTGGTGGCGAGACTCGGTTACTTATCAGATTTATATCCGCTCCTTTGCTGATGCAAATGGCGATGGCAAGGGCGATGTGGCTGGAATTATCTCTCGGCTTCCTTATTTAAAAAAGTTAGGTGTGGATGCAATTTGGATTACCCCTTGGTATCCATCTCCCCAAAAAGATCATGGTTATGATGTTGCAGATTTTATGGATATTGAACCAGATTACGGAACATTAACTGATGCTAAAAAATTAATTGAGCAGAGCCATAAATTAGGAATACGTTTGTTAGTTGATATTGTGCCAAATCACTGCTCTGATAAACATAAATGGTTTCAAGAGGCGTTAGCTGCAAAGCCAGGATCTAAGGAGCGAGATAGATTCATTTTTAGAGATGGTAAGGGGGAAAATGGTGAGCTGCCGCCAAATAATTGGCAGGCAGTCTTTGGTGGCTCTGCATGGCAGCGCATTACAGAAGCTGATGGCAAAGCTGGTCAGTGGTATCTACATCTTTTTGCAGTTGAGCAGCCAGATTTTAATTGGCAAAATCAAGAGGTTAAGGATTACTTTGAAAAGGTTTTGAAGTTTTGGCTAGATCTTGGCGTTGATGGATTTCGAATAGATGTTGCCCATGGCATGATCAAAGCCGATGGATTGCCTGATGTGCCAAGTGATCCAAAATTATTAGAGGGCAAACCAATGCCATTTTGGGATCAAGATGGTGTACATGAGATTTACAAAGAGTGGCGAAAGATTTTAGATTCCTACCCAAATGATCGAATGGCAGTCGCTGAAGCTTGGGTGCACCCAGCTACTCGAATAGCTAGATACCTACGTCCTGGTGAGTTAATGAACTCATTTAACTTTGAATTTTTAGGATCTAAGTGGGATGTTGCTGAGATTAAAAACAATATTAATAAATCAATTGAAGCGATCGGCGCAGTTGGAGCACCATCCTCTTGGGTATTTAATAATCATGATGTGGTGCGAAGTGTGGATAGATTTGATTTAGGGCTTGGCTTAAGTGGTGGCACAACACTTGAACGTCATGGTGATGTAAATAAATTTAATTTAGAGCGGGGCAGAAAACGAGCAAGAGCTGGTGCACTTTTAATGTTAGCCCTGCCAGGAGGAGCTTATATTTACCAAGGTGAGGAGTTAACCCTTCCGGAGGCGCGTGAGATTCCAGAGGATCGATTGAGTGATCCAAGATGGAAGATGAGCAACTACACAGATCGAGGTAGAGATGGTTGCCGCGTGCCACTTCCTTGGAGATCAAATACTGCCGGAGCTTTTGGTTTTTCAGATAATGCCAAATTAACTCCAAATGATTCCTGGCTGCCGCAATCTAATAATTGGGGAGATTTTTCAGTAGAGGTGCAAGATTCTGATCCAAACTCATCTCTTAATCTTTACCGAAAGGCGTTAGAGATTAGAAAATCCTTGTCTGGTTTAGGGGATGGTCCAATGAGTTGGGTAGATGCACCAGATCACGTTGTGGCATTTTCTCGTCCTGGTGATTTCTACTGTTATTTAAATTTAGGTGCAGATTTTAAACTTC
Organism: Candidatus Planktophila sp.; assembly: GCA_003569185.1. Classification (GTDB taxonomy): domain Bacteria; phylum Actinomycetota; class Actinomycetes; order Nanopelagicales; family Nanopelagicaceae; genus Nanopelagicus. The sequence goes on from BGOJ01000001.1 coordinate 206,654, forward strand.
CGCAAGCAGCCAAAGTTCTAGTAAGTAGCTCACCAATTGAAAATGGTATTTTGCCAACAGATACTGCAGTCTGGTTCACTCTTAATTGATTCGTAATCGAATCCATCCTGCCTGGATTGTTGCTGGCATAACCTTTGGCACACTCTTTGCTACCGCAGGTTTTAGAAGCGCACCCTCTGTATTAATCCTGCCACTGGAGGAGGATTTTGGTTGGCGCAGGGATGTAATCTCCCTGGCTGTTGCAATAAATGTTTTACTTTATGGCTTAACCGCACCCTTTGCTGCAGCATTAATGGAGCGCTTTACCGTTCGCAAAGTTGTAATGGCAGCTTTAACAACTGTTGGCACTGGCGCACTATTAACAATTTGGATGAGTCAAAGTTGGCATCTAATGCTGCTTTGGGGAGTAGTAGTTGGCGTTGGTACTGGTTCAATGGCATTAGTTTTTGCAGCCACCATTGCAAATCGATGGTTTGTTAAAAGACGTGGCTTAGTAATTGGAATCTTGACTGCCGCAGCAGCCTCTGGCCAATTAGTTTTCCTACCTGGGCTATCAAAGCTTGCCCAAGATCCAGGTTGGCGGGCATCCTCATTAGTAATCGCACTGGGTGCTTATCTAATGGTGCCATTGATCTTTTTCTTTCTGAAAGAGGATCCACAAAGTATTGGAACTACTCCATATGGCGCAGATAAAGATTGGGTGCCACCAGTATTACAAAAAGGCAATGCTGCAAAGGTTGCAATTAATACTTTAAAGGATGCCTCAAAGGTTAAGAATTTTTGGTACTTAGTTGGCTCATTTTTTGTCTGTGGTCTTTCAACTAGCGGCCTGATTGGCACACACTTTATTCCAGCAGCTCATGATCATGGAATGCCAACAGTTACTGCAGCATCATTGCTTGCCTTAATTGGTGTCTTTGATGTGATGGGAACTATTTTTTCAGGTTACCTAACTGATCGAATTGATCCAAGAAAATTACTCTTTTTCTACTACCTACTTCGTGGACTTTCTCTATTTTTACTGCCATCCATTCTCTTCTCATCCCTTCACCCATCAACGCTAGTCTTCATAATTTTCTATGGTTTAGATTGGGTAGCAACTGTGCCACCAACGGTGTTGTTATGCCGTCAGGTATTAACGCCAGAAAAGGGGGCAATTATTTATGGCTGGGTCTTTGCCGCCCACCAAGTAGGAGGTGCTATTGCAGCCTTTGGCGCAGCAGTTCTTAGAATTAAATTTGGTGATTATGCAGCAGCTTTTTATGTAACTGGAATTATGTGTGTAGTTACAAGTTACTTTGTCTTACAAATTACCTTAAAAGAGAAGGTTAAATCTTGAGCGAAAGTTTTTATGTAAGGGCCGGCGGTGAGAAAACCTTTAATGATTTAGTCTCCCATTTCTACGCCTTAGTTGCAGTAAATCCAATCCTTCGCCCGATGTATCCTGAAAATGATTTACATGGTGCGGGAAGAAGGTTGCAATTATTTTTAGAGCAGTATTGGGGTGGGCCAACTACTTATAGTGATGAGAGAGGACACCCAAGGCTTCGAATGCGTCACGCACCATTTCATATCTCACGCAAAGAGCATGATGCTTGGTTGATCTGTATGAAGGATGCGGTTAATGGTCTTGAGATTGGTGATGATTTAAAAGCTGAGTTATGGAAGTACTTAGAGGCAGCAGCTGCTGCGATGATTAACGCTGTTGAGTAAGAGTTACCGCTTTGATTTAGGTTGAGATTTATTTCCAACCTTTAAGATCTCACCATTTCGTAGATACCAAATAGTTCCTTTAGCATCTCTGACAGTTGTAATTCTAAGTCCAACGGTTTCAACAACGCCCTGCACATCTAAAACATCGATCTTATCCCCAACACCATATTGATCCTCAACTAACATAAAGATGCCAGATAAAATATCTCGCACCAAAGTTTGCGCGCCAAGTCCTAATGCCACACCAATTACACCAGCGGAAGCAATTAGTGGCCCAAGATTTAAACCAAACTCAGCTAAGATCATAAAGATTGCAATCAACCAGATCACACCATTTAATGTGGATTTTAAAACGGTGCTAGTTGTTTTAGCCCGCTCCTTTTGTCTAACCCCAGATCGTTTAGGCCCTGGAATTAAATCGGCATTGGCAATTTGATTCATAAAACGGGTAATCCACCGTTGGCCAAAGCGGGAGATAGAAAGGGCCAAGATGATGATTACGGTGATATTTAGGGGTGCCCCGGTGAACCAATCAAGGGCGGGTTGTAAATTCTTTGGCAGTTTCATGGTTAGTAAGTGAAAACCTTAACCCAATTGTAAGAAGGAATCTGCCTAGAAATGCTGTCTTTTTGCCAACCTTCAGGCAAGATATGCCTACGCAGCACGAGCCACGCGCTGCCCCTTAAAGGAGAAAGCTTTCAGTGTCACAAACTTTGGTACTGAACGCCACCTATGAGCCACTAGGTGTCGTATCAGAGCGACGAGCATTGATACTCGTCTTAAATCAGCGCGCTTCAACTGTTGAAGATTCAGATCGCATACTTACCTACGCCCGCGGCTCAATTACATTACCTGCGGTAATTAGATTAAATAAATTTGTAAAGATTCCATATCGCCATGCGGTGCCACTATCTCGCAGAGCAATCTTTGCTAGAGATAACAATCGTTGTGTTTACTGCGGTGTTACAGCAACCTCAATTGATCATGTGATTCCAAGATCAAGGGGTGGCGGACATAATTGGGAGAATGTGGTCTCAGCCTGTCATAAGTGCAATCACTTAAAGGCGGATAAGACATTAAAGGATTTAGGTTGGCGCCTTCGCCACACACCACGTGAGCCAGTGGGAGCGGCTTGGCGAATCTTAGGAACAGGTAAACCACATCGGATTTGGATTCCTTATCTAAAGCCATTTGGAGTCGAAGCGATGGGAGCAGCAAGCGCATGATTGAAGATGGCACCTTTGCCGGAGAAGGCTTAACTATTTTGCAAACACTTACCTACTTTGTGGCAGCGCCAACAATTTTATTTGTGGTGATCTCATTTTTTGCATATATCACCGCAAAGGAAACAAGAAGTAAGAAAAAGAGTAAGCCGGTATCTCTTACCTCAATTGAGTAAGTTATTTATCCTTAGCTTGAACTCTTAGCGCTCGCTCTAAAGCATCTCTGCCCTCAGAGACCAATCTACGAAGTCCATCCTGACCATCTTTGCCAGTGGTATTTAGCCAATTAGAGGTTTTATCAACCGTCTCTTTAGTGGTTATAAATGTTGGATACATTCCCATTACAAACTTACTTGCCACCTCATATGACTTCTTGCCCCAGGTCTCCATAAGTAATTCAAAGTAGGGGTCAACATATGCAGCAAGTAGTGGGCGGTGCAGCGCTCGCATAAAGCCGGCAATCTTTGCCTCTCGTTGTGAAGTAGATAGCTCCTCAGTGGTGATTGATTTCCAAACCTCACTCTTTGCTTCCGCCGTTGGCAGAGCAGCTAAGGCAGTTGCATGGGAGAGGGAGCCAGTTAAAGTGTTATCTTTTAATAACTCAGTAGCAAGAGCTGCCTTATCCATCAAACCACGCTCTGCTAATGCGATTACAAATGTCCACCTTAAATCAGCATCAACTTTTAGCCCAGATAATTTGCCATCTAGTAACTCTTTGATTAAATCATTGTGCTCAGCACTTGATGCAAATGAGGTGAAGTTTCTGGCAAACTGCAATTGATGATCAGAGCCGGCTTTTGCCTGTCTTAACATCTGCTCATAAGCGTTACCAACCTTAAGGCGGGCTGAATCTCGCTTACTTGGCGCTGAGTACAACTCAACTGCGGTGATTAATTGATTTGCAATGATGGTGACAGTTGCAATGTCATCCTCTCCTGGCAGACCAGCAAGTGCAATATCAATAAAATCAGTTGCGTTAATTTCAGCATCTCGCAACATATCCCAAGCGGCAGACCAGCAAAGAGCCCGGGTTAGGGAATCATCAATTTTTCCTAGATGCGCTTTTAAGGTAGCAATTGATCGATCATCAAATCGCACCTTGGCATAAGATAAATCTCGATCATTAATTACTAATAGATCGGCCACCTTTTGCCCAGCTAACTCAGTAACAACTGTTTTAGCTCCAGCTACATCTAACTCAACTGATTTTCTAAGTGCGATCTTGCTACCGACAAGATCATATAAACCAACCGCCATCCGGTGAGGGCGAAGTTGTGTAGATCCAGCTGGCATAGTTGGCACCTCTTGCACAACCGCTACCGATTTATAAGTATCATTTTCAATCTCAAGGGCAGGGCGCAAAGTATTAACACCTGCTGTTTGCAGCCAGGTTGAAACCCAAGGCTTTAAATCTCGTCCACTTGTTTGGGTTAACTCATTTAATAGATCATCTAATGTGGTGTTTTTAAAGGCATGCTTGGTGAAGTATTTTGTAATCCCAAGATGAAGTTATCTCGTCCAACGTGGGCAACTAATTGTTGAAGTACTGACGCGCCCTTTGCATAGGAAATACCATCAAAATTTCCAGCAACTGTGTCAATATCCTTCATATCAGAGACGATTGGATGGGTTGAGACAAGTTGATCTTGGCGATATGCCCAATTCTTTCGCTCCTGATTAAAGCCAGTCCAAGAGTTTTTAAATCTAGTTCCCTCAACCATTGCAAGGTATGAAGACCATTCGGCAAATGATTCATTAAGCCATAGATCATCCCACCACTTCATGGTGACCATATTTCCAAACCACATATGGGCCATCTCATGCAAAATTGTGTTGGCACGGGCGTTATACATACGCTCGGTAACTTTAGATCTAAATACTAAGAGACGCTCTAAGAAGGTAACGGCGCCAGCATTTTCCATCGCACCCCAGTTGAAATCAACCACAGCAATCTGGTCATACTTTTCAAATGGATACTCAAGACCAAATACCTTTTCAAAGTAGGCAAAGCCTTGTTTAGTAATTAAGAAAATATCCTCTGGATCTAAAAACTCAGCCAATGATTTACGGCAATAAATTCCAAGTGGCACCTTTTTCTTACCAACATACTCATCCTGCACGCTGTAGTAAGGACCTGCGATAAGGGCGGTGATGTAGGTAGAAATTCTTGGGGTAGTAGTAAAGCTCCATTTACTTTTTTTCTCACCCAGATCAACCTTTTCTTTTACTGGATTATTTGAGATTACCTGCCAGTGATCAGGTGCGGTAACAGTTAAGGTAAAGGTTGCTTTTAAATCTGGTTGATCAAAACATGGATACATCTTTCTAATAAATGCTGTCTCACCTTGGGAGTAAAGGTAAACCTCATTATCAACTGGATCTACTGAGCGTTGTAGCCCCTCACCAGTCTTTGAGTACAAACCATTCATATGAATTACTAACTCATTTTGGGCAGCAAGATTTTTAACAAAAAAGCTTTCACCATCATAGGAGGCGGTATCGATTGGCTGACCATTTAAGGTTGCTGAAATTACATTCTTACCAACTGCATCCAAAAATGTCTCATACCCTGGTTTATTACAAGAGAATTTAATAATAGTTTTAGACTCAAAGATTTCATCCCCTTTTGTTAAATCAAGGGTTAAGTCATAACTTTCAACTGCCAGATGTGATGAACGCTGCGCCGCCTCTGCTCTAGTTGAGTTTAAACCTGGCATTTGGACTCCCTTTATTCTTTTGAGTAACTACTCTTGCAATATTATTGAAGTCTGTATCCAAGCAGAGATTGCAGGTTAAGCCAAGATGGAGCGTCCCTCAATCCGCAGCTACTCACTTCGTGGAAATCGGATGACCCGCGCCCAAGGTGAGGCAATAAAACAGCATTGGGATCAATATGCAATACCGCTTGATCAGCAATTAAATCTAAATCAGATTTTCCCAGATAAGCAAAAAGTTATTTTAGAGATTGGCTCTGGCATGGGGGAGGCAACTGCGCAAATTGCGCAAGCAACACCTAACACTGGCTATGTTGCAGTTGAGATGCATGAACCAGGTCTTGCCGCCCTTTTAATGTTAATAGTAGAAAAAGAGTTGAACAATATTAAATTTATTAGAGAGGATGCTATTTACCTACTTACTCATTTCATTGCTGATTCATCCTTAGATGGAATTCATTTACTCTTTCCTGATCCCTGGCCAAAAAACCGGCAACATAAGCGGCGGATTGTGCAGAGTGAGTTTGTGCAGATGGTGTGGGAAAAATTAAAGCCGGGAGCATTTATTCATATTGCAACTGATTGGCAGCCATATGCTGATTGGATAAAGGTTAGGTTTGATGCCAATCCAAGTTTTACCGGGGGAATTACGCCAAGACCAGATTGGCGGGTCTTATCAAAATTTGAAGGACAGGGATTGCGAAAAGGACATCAGGTAACAGATTTTAGGTATGTAAAGCTTTAAATCTTTCCATCACTTTCAAACTTTGAAATCTGACCAATTCTTCTCACATGCCGCTCATCTCCGGTAAATGGGGTGGCAAGAAATGTATCTACCAGCTGTAAACAAAACTGCTCATCATGCATACGGCCACCAATTGAAATTACATTTGCATTGTTGTGCTCGCGGGCAAGTTTTGCAGTTTCAATTGACCAAACTAAAGCCGCTCTAACACCTTTAACTTTATTAGCCGCTATCTGCTCACCATTGCCAGAGCCACCTAAAACGATGCCAAAGGAGGCAGGATCTGCTGCGGTTGCTTGTGCTGCTGGAATACAAAAAACTGGGTAATCATCTAGAGCGTCATATTGATGAGGACCATGATCTTCAACCTGATGGCCTTTACTTTTTAAATGTTCAATAATCTTTGCCTTAAATTCAAGACCTGCGTGATCACTGCCAATATGAATCTTCATGTGGTTAGTTTGGCATAAAAACAAAACTGGCTTACCTTATTTTCATAAGGTAAGCCAGAAGTGTCTAGGTTGGGAAGGTATTTAATGCAATCTAGGCGCGCGCTCCGCCCTTGTCACCTTTATGGCCAAAACCTTTTACTCGCTCAACCATTTCGGTCACATGCTCAGTGGTTTTAGCTTTCTTATCAGCTGCTTGAGCAGCGGTTAATCTACCGGCGGTAACTGCAGCATCAATTTGCTTATTAACCTCAGTAGAGATTGCAGCAATTAATGCAGCCTTCTTATCACCAGCAATTGCTGCAAGTGTCTCGCCAGCCTTTAATCTGGTTTTAATCGTATCGATTGAGATACCAAGTGTTGAGGTAACTACCGCATCAATTGCGGCACGATCCTTATCCATCGCTACCTTGCCAGCAGCTCTAGCATCTTTAGCAGCCTGCACAATGGCATCTGCTTGAGATTGCGAAATAGTTCCCTTGCTTACAAGGGATGAGAGCAGAGAGGTAATTTTATCTTCACCCTTACCGCCCTTGCCATCATGAGCTGATGCAACTGCACTACCTGAAAGGGTTAGCGCAACTGCTGCAGTTGCAATTACTGCAACAACTTTCTTTTTCATCGATCCTCATTTCTTCAAGTACTCACTGCACCTGATGTGAGTAGATAACAGCCTTTGTCTGTGGCAGTAATCCATAACACCTGAGTGCTAGGTCAGAATCTTTTTAACTGACTTAATCATAAGCCCGCTTATCAAAGTGCTAACCCTCATATTTCTGTGAGTTGTGTGTGAGTAATTCAAATCTGGGTGCTACCTCTCTAGTCACTGTGCGTAATCAGATTGACCATTTATGTAGTGCAATGCCAATCAGGCTTTGCCACAAGACCTCAATTAAGGGGGGATGGAGCAGGGTAGAAATGGCAATCAATAATCTAAAAGCCAGAGTTTCAAAAACAGTAGTTGTAGCAGTACTTATTTCAATATTAATTCCAACTAACTCATATGCAGCAGGACGAGCCAATGATGTTGTGAACACAATAAGAAGTGGCAGCGGAGTTCCATCTGCTTCACTTGGAAATGATGGTGATTTCTATATTGATCTAAAGAGTATGAATTTTTATGGGCCTAAGAAAAATAAACTTTGGCCACTACCAATCTCACTTCGTGGCCCAGTTGGTGCAACCGGTCCATCAGGAGTTGATGGAAAAAATGGCACGACCGCGAGTGCAACAGCTGGTGTGCCAGGACCTGCTGGTCCTAAAGGTGATACCGGAGCAACAGGTGCAACGGGAGCAACAGGTGCGACTGGACCTGCTGGTCCAGCTGGATCAAACAATGGAACCCCCGGACCTAAAGGTGACACTGGTGCAACGGGTGCAACTGGTGCTGCCGGACCTAAGGGAGATACAGGAACTGCTGGGGCTATTCAACAAATTAATTTGAGTCAGTGGATTCTATCCACCAGCACAGCTGGCGGAGGCTCAGAATCGAGTGCATTTGCAAGTTTGTCTGCAGGCAAAAAATACACATTCTCAATTTTGGTATTTGGAAAAACCTCGACTGGCGTGACTTCATTTAGGACGTATCCTGAATTAAAAGTCTCTGATACTTCAGCAACTATGAGTTATGAATTTAGTTATTCATTTGGTCCATCGGCAGATGGAGTAGAAGAATTCAACCGAGTTTCATTTGTAATTTCTGGCTCAATATCTGTAACAGCTTCAAGCAATTTCTCTGTCTTAGTTAAAGATGTTAGGGGAACGACTGGAAGCAACTCAGTTACTTTTAGCGGAAAGGCATACATCCAAGAAGTCGGATCTATTAACTAAATATGGAGCGGGTGACCGGGATTGAACCGGCACAGCTAGCTTGGAAGGCTAGAACTCTACCATTGAGCTACACCCGCAAATTTGTTGCGTGATCTGCTACTGCTTCACCAAGTTTAACTTGGAATGCCGTAGCAGGTCATACCTTATTACTTCGGTTAGGAGAAGGGAAAATCACCCTCTAGACTTTCAGCCTTCGGGGCGTAGCGTAGTGGCTAGCGCGCCTGCTTTGGGAGCAGGAGACCGTGGGTTCGAATCCCTCCGCCCCGACCAAAATATTTAACTTAACTAATATTTAAAGGGAGTGAAGTAATTGAAAAGCGCTGTTGAGAAACTTTCGCCAACTCGGGTAAAGCTTTCAATTGATGTTCCATTTACAGAGTTAAAACCACATATTGATGGTGCTTATAAAAGCTTAAGTGAAAAAATCACCATTCCAGGATTTCGAAAAGGCAAAGTGCCATCGGCGATGATTGATCAGCGGGTGGGCAGAGGCGCAGTGCTTGATGAAGCAATCAATGCAGCTATTCCAACCTTTTACTCCCAAGCGGCCAAAGATAATGATGTATTAGTTATTGGTCGGCCAACTGTTGAAGTTACTGAGCTAAAAGATAATGAGAATTTTACCTTCACAATTGAGGTTGATATCAGGCCAGAGATTGCACTGCCTAACTTTTCTGAGATCAAACTTGAAGTTGATGATGTCAAAGTAACTGAGTCTGATATTGATGAGCAGGTGCAGGCACTTCGCACTCGATTTGGCACATTAACTACAGTTGAAAAAGTGGTGGCAAGTGGAGATTTTGTAACTATTGATTTAGTTGCAACTAAAGATGGCCAACCATTAGATGGTGGCACAGCAAATGATCTCTCTTATGAGGTTGGTTCTGCCTCGATGATCGATGGTTTAGATGAAGCATTAATCGGTCTTTCAACTGGGGGCGAGAAGAGTTTTGAAACTGCATTAGTCGGGATGGCAGAGGGTGAAAAGGGAAATGTGAAGGTGAGTGTGAAAGCGGTGAAGGAGCGAGAGCTACCACCTGTTGATGATGCCTTTGCAAAGCTAGCATCTGAGTTTGAAACTTTGGCTGAATTAAAGGCAGATTTAACAACAAGATTAACTAGATTAAAAGAGATGGAACAGGGCGCACAAGCTAGAGATTTATTAGTTGAGAAGTTAATTTCATCAGTTGATATTCCACTGCCAGAAGAGATTATTGAAGCTGAAGTAAATGATCACCTGGAAAAAGAGGGGCGATTAGAAGATGATAAACATCGCGCTGAGGTTAATGAAGAGGTAAAGAGCACAATTACTAGAGAGTTTTTACTTGATTCAATTGTGAAGGCAGAATCGGTTGCCGTAAATGAATCCGAGTTAACTGAGTATTTAGTTAGAGCAGCATCTCGTTATGGCATGACCCCAGATCAATTTATTAAAGAGGTATCACAAGCCGGCCAGGTAACAACTATGGTGGCTGAGGTTGCGCGAGCAAAAGCATTGGCTCAAGTACTAGGCCGGGTTAAGGTTGTTGATAAATCTGGCAAGAAGGTTGATCTAGAGGCGCTTGCCCCAAAGAGTGAACCTGAGAAAAAGCGAATAATCGCTACGGCGAACAAAGATCACGCCTAATCGGGGAAGCATTTTTGCTAAAAGATTGTTAAGGTCATGACAGTATTTTTTCAAGATAAATCAAACGAGGAGATAAAAGTGGAGCTAAGTACTACCCCACGAAATGCAACTAGTGGTGCTGGTGGACTTGATGATCAGGTTTATCAACGATTACTAAAAGAGCGAATTATTTTCCTTGGTTCAGTTGTGGAAGATTCAATGGCAAATGCAATTTGTGCACAGATGTTGCTGCTAGCTGCTGAAGATCCAGAAAAAGATATTTATCTTTACATTAACTCACCTGGTGGTTCCATCTCAGCAGGTATGGCAATTTATGACACGATGCAATACATCAAAAATGATGTGGCAACAGTTGCAATGGGACTTGCCGCCTCAATGGGTCAATTCTTACTTTGCGCTGGCACAGCTGGAAAAAGATACGCACTTCCACATGCTCGCATCATGATGCACCAACCATCTGGTGGTATTGGTGGCACCGCATCTGATATCAAAATTCAAGCAGAGCAGATGAGCTTTACTAAGAAGAGCATGGCGGAGTTAATCTCCTTCCACACTGGCCAAAAGGCTGAAACTATTACAGAGGATTCAGATCGTGATCGTTGGTTCACAGCAGCTGAAGCTAAAGAGTATGGATTTGTTGATCATGTTGTTAAATCAGCTGGACAGGTATCTGGAAGCGGAGGCACATCACGATGAAGCCAGATAAAAATAAGGTAAATGAGATTACCTCTCGCTACATCCTGCCAACTATTGAAGAGCGCACCAGTTATGGCTACAAGCGTCTTGATCCATATACCAAGTTGTTTGAAGAGCGAATTATTTTCTTAGGTCAGGCAATTGATGACACTGTTGCAAATGATGTGATGGCGCAATTACTTACTCTGGAATCAATGGATCCAGATCGCGACATCATGATGTATATCAACTCTCCAGGTGGATCATTTACTGCATTAACTGCAATTTATGACACGATGCAATTTGTTCGCCCAGATGTAATGACAATCTGTCTTGGACAAGCAGCATCTGCTGCTGCGGTATTACTAGCTGGTGGAGCTGCTGGAAAAAGATATGCATTAGAGCATGCTCGAATCTTGATTCACCAACCATATTCAGAAGGTGGCGGACAAGGTTCTGATATTGAGATTCAAGCAAAAGAGATTTTGCGTATGCGCACATTGCTTGAAGAGATGCTGGCTCGTCACTCAAAGAAGAGTCAAGCAGATATTGCCAAAGATATTGAGCGAGATAAGATTTTAACCTCAGCTGAAGCGGTTGAGTACGGGTTAATTGATCAAGTTCTGGCAACTCGTAAGGCTAAAGCAAAAGCATAATCTGGAGGCAGTGATGTCTAAATTAAGTAATGCAGTTGAGGTTATTTTATTTAGAGCGCGCTGGTTATTGGTTCCGCTCTATGTTGGCTTAGTAGCCGCCCTAGTACTTTTAATTTATCGCTTCGCTCTTGAGTTCGTCCATATGATTGAAAATGTTGGCGATGCGGATGCCCATAAATTCACTCTTGATCTGCTGGCGTTGTTGGATTTAACCTTGCTAGCTAATTTGATTTTAATTGTGATCTTTGCTGGTTATGAAAACTTTGTCTCTCGAATTGATATTGCCCATGATTCAAAGGATCGACCACACTGGATGGGCACCATCGATTTTTCTGGTCTAAAGATTAAATTAATTGGATCACTCGTTGCTATCTCAGTTATTGAGTTGTTAAAAGATTTTATTGAGTTAAGTGGTCAAGCAGAGGTGACAGAGGGAACCATTTGGCGAATCATTATTCACATCACCTTTGTTATTTCAGGTGTCTTATTTGCTCTAATGGATTGGATTGCAGATAAGCGCGAGTTTGAGGGCACTCACTAACTTCAATTCGCCTATAAGCGAACAGATATACGCTCACTTTCTAAGCATCTAAGTCATATCTCGTTCTACCCTTATCTCCTTCCCAACTGAACAGGAGTAGTAAAAGGTGACAACACGTATTGGTGAAAGTGGCGACTTACTGAAGTGTTCCTTTTGCGGCAAAACTCAAAAGCAGGTTAAGAAGTTAATTGCCGGTCCTGGCGTTTATATCTGTGATGAATGTATTGATCTTTGTAATGAAATTATTATTGATGAGTTAAATGAAACCTCATCCTTAGGACTTGCTGAATTACCAAAGCCACAAGAGATCTTTGAGTTCCTAGATCAGTATGTGATCGGACAAGATCAGGCCAAGAAATCTTTATCAGTTGCCGTTTATAACCACTACAAGCGGGTGCAATCTGGAGATTCAAAGCGTGAAGATGCCATTGAATTGTCAAAGAGTAATATTTTAATTTTAGGTCCAACTGGTTGTGGAAAGACTTTGCTTGCGCAAACACTTGCTCGCATGTTAAATGTGCCATTTGCAATTGCAGATGCAACAGCTTTAACAGAGGCTGGTTATGTTGGCGAGGATGTGGAAAACATCTTGCTAAAACTTATTCAAGCTGCTGATTTTGATGTTAAAAAGGCTGAGACTGGAATTATTTATATTGATGAGATTGATAAGGTGGCTAGAAAAGCTGAAAACCCATCAATTACTAGAGATGTCTCTGGTGAAGGTGTTCAACAAGCATTACTAAAAATATTAGAGGGCACTACCGCCTCAGTTCCACCACAAGGTGGCCGCAAGCATCCACACCAGGAGTTTTTGCAAATTGATACGACAAATATTTTGTTTATCGTTGGCGGTGCCTTTGCTGGCCTTGAGAAAATTATTGAAAGCCGCAAAGGAAAAGCTGGCGTTGGATTTAATGCCAAATTACAAACCATTGATGATGTGGTTAAGACCGATATTTTCGGTGATGTAATGCCGGAGGATTTGCTTAAGTTTGGCATGATCCCTGAGTTCATAGGACGTCTGCCAATTATGACTAGCGTGGAAAGTTTGGATCAAAAAGCTTTGATGCAGATATTAACTGAGCCAAAAAATGCATTAGTTAAGCAGTATCAAAAGCTATTTGATTTAGATGAGGTGGAGTTGGAATTTAGTAATGAAGCCCTTGAGGTAGTGGCTGATCTTGCAATTAAGCGTGGCACTGGTGCTCGTGGACTTCGCGCAATTATGGAGGAGACTTTGCTTGGTGTGATGTATGAAGTGCCAAGTCAAAAAGAGATTGGCAAGGTAATAATTACCCCAGCAGTTGTTAGAAAAGAGGAAGCACCAACTTATGTGCCACGTCCTGCTGGTGGACCAAAGCGGGCGGTTAAGGGTGAAAAAGGCTCTGAGGAAAAAAGCGCATAAGATTCAACCCTTATGAGTGGTGATAAAAAGAAAGAGTTAGCTGCCACATTTTCCCCTGCCGAGATTGAAGCGCCGTTATATAAGAAGTGGCTAGATGCTGGTTACTTTAAAGCGGATGCAAACTCTAAAAAACCACCATTCACAATTGTTATCCCACCACCAAATGTCACCGGTTCATTACATATTGGTCACGCCTTAGATCACACAATTCAAGATTTATTAATTCGCATGAAGCGAATGAAAGGCTTTGAAGCCTTATGGCTACCAGGCATGGATCATGCTGGAATTGCAACGCAAAATGTGGTGGAAAAACAATTAGCAACCCAAGGTAAATCTCGCCATGACTTAGGACGGGAGGCTTTTATTGAAAAGGTTTGGCAGTGGAAGGCTGAATCTGGTGGTGCGATTTTAGATCAGATGAAACGGCTTGGAGATTCAGTTGATTGGGATCGCGAAGCCTTTACGATGGATGCGAATTTAAGCAAAGCGGTTTTAACAATCTTTAAGCAGTTATATGACAAGGGTTTGATATATCGCGCAGAGCGAATCATTAATTGGTGCCCAAGATGCTTAACCGCACTCTCTGATATTGAAGTTGAGCATAAGGATGATTCAGGTGAGTTTGTTTCAATTAAATATGGTGATGAGAATGTGAATATCACCGTTGCTACCACTAGAGCTGAAACAATGCTTGGTGATGGCGCAGTCGCGGTTAATCCAAATGATGAGCGATATAAGCATTTAGTTGGCAAAAAAGTATTACTTCCATTAGTTGATCGAATGATTCCAATTATTGCTGATGAGTTAGTAGATCCAGATTTTGGAACTGGCGCAGTTAAGGTGACCGCCGCCCATGATCCAAATGACTTTGAGATGGGCATGCGTCACGGCGTTGAGTTAGTAATTATTATGAATGAACATGGCGTGATGGCAGGAACAGGGACAAAGTTTGATGGCATGGATCGATTTGATGCCCGTAAAGCGGTGGTTGATGAACTTAGAAAATTAGGAAGAGTTGTGGCAGAAAAGCGGCCATATGTTCATGCAGTTGGACATTGCCAAAGGTGTGACACAACTGTTGAGCCAAGACTTTCAAAGCAATGGTTTGTAAAGGTTGCACCCCTTGCTAAAGCTGCCGGGGATGCTGTTCGTGATGGCCGAGTAAAGATTGAACCAGAGCAGATGTCGCCAAGATATTTTGAGTGGGTAGATAACATGCATGATTGGTGTATCTCTCGCCAACTTTGGTGGGGCCATCGCATTCCAGTTTTTTATGGACCAAATGATGAGGTTGTAGTTTGTGGACCAGATGAAACTCCACCTGCTGGTTACACCCAAGATCCAGATGTATTAGATACCTGGTTTTCATCTGCGCTTTGGCCATTTTCAACCTTAGGTTGGCCAAATCAAACCCAAGATTTAAAGAAGTTTTATCCAACCTCAGTATTAGTAACTGGTTATGACATATTGTTTTTCTGGGTAGCCAGAATGATGATCATGGGATTATTTGCGATGGATGGCAAGCAACCATTTGATGTGATTGTTTTGCATGGTTTAGTAAGAGATCAATTTGGCAAAAAGATGAGTAAGAGCCGGGGTAACACTATTGATCCAATTGAATTTATGGATAAGTACGGCTCGGATGCATTGCGCTTTACCTTAGCTAGGGGAGCAAATCCTGGAACTGATCAAGCATTAGCTGAAGATTGGGTGGCAGGATCTAGAAATTTTGCAACTAAATTATGGAATGCCACCAGATTTGCGATGTTAAATGGCGCAAATATTGATGGGCAGCTGCCAAAGAGTGAAGAGCTAGGAGCAATTGATAATTGGATTTTGACCAGATTAGATCAAACAATTGCATCAGCTGATGAGTTATTTGAAAAATTTGAGTTTGCTAAGGCATGTGAGCTGATCTATCACTTTGCTTGGGATGATTTATGTGATTGGTACTTAGAGCTTTCTAAATCAACCTTTAACGCAGGTGGGGCAGAGGCGGAAAAAAGTAAGCGAGTTCTAGGTGAGGTATTAGATCAACTACTTCGTTTAATGCATCCAGTGATGCCATTTATTACTGAGCAAATGTGGTGCACATTAACAAATGGACAATCTTTGATGATTTCAGATTGGCCAACCTCAAATCTTTCTACCCAAAATCATGATGCGGTGAAATTAGTTGAGCAGATGCAAGAGATCATTACGGAGATAAGAAGATTTAGAAATGATCAGGGAATTAAGAGCACTGCCAAGGTGGCGGCAAAATTTACTGGATTAAATAAGGTTGGCCTAGAAGATTATGAGGCGGCAATTAGATATGTTGTTAAATGTGAGGCATCTGGTGATAACTTCACAGCTAAAACACAAATCGGTGATGTTTTAATTGAGTTTGATTTAACTGGCGCAGTAGATTTGGTTGCTGAGCGAGCTCGGTTAAGTAAGGATCTACAAACTGCGCAAAAAGATCGAGATACTGCCAAGATTAAATTAGATAATGAAGGGTTTATGGCTAAAGCGCCAATGGAGGTGGTTACTGAGATTAGAGAACGGCTTGCGCAAACAACCGCTGATATTGAACGAATTACCGCCTTGCTTGAAAAACTTCCTAAGTAAATGAGTGATCTTCAAAATCTAACTGAGTTAGCTCAGATTGAGGCTGCATTAAATAAAAGATGGCCTGAAAATAAGATTGAACCAACATTGGATCGAATCTCAGCCTTAGTTGACGCACTTGGCTCACCGCAGTTGTCATATCCAACTATTCACTTAGCTGGCACAAATGGTAAGACCACAACATCTCGAATGATTGATCAATTACTCACCAATCTTGGTTATCGGGTTGGTCGTTATACCTCTCCACATCTTGAATCCTTTACCGAGCGAATCAGTATTAAAGGTGAACCAATTACCCCTGCGCAAATGATTGCTACCTATAAAGATATTGCTTTGTATTTAGATTTAATTGATTCCCGCCAGCCACATCCAATCTCCTACTTTGAAGCAATGACCGCAATGGCATTTGTGGCCTTTGCGGAATATCCAGTTGATATTGCAGTAATTGAAGCGGGGATGGGTGGGCAATGGGATGCCACAAATGTTTTAGCCTCTCAAGTATCTGTAATGACCCCAATTGGCTTTGATCATATGGAGTATTTGGGAGACACCTTAGAAAAAATTGCCCTAACCAAGGCAGGTATTTTCAAACCAGAATCTAATGTGGTGATGGCTGCGCAAACTGCTGAGGTTGCAAAAGTATTAATGGCGCAGGTGGCAAAGGTTTCAGCAATTCCTTTTAGAGAGGGAATTGAGTTTGCAGTTAAAAAACGATCCCTTGCAGTTGGTGGTCAGTTAATTTCCCTACAAGGCTTACATGGAGATATCGAAGATATCTTTTTACCTCTTTATGGTGATCATCAAGCAAATAATGCCGCCCTTGCCTTAGCTTCAGTTGAGGCTTTCACCAGTGTTGCATTAGATCAAGAGTTAGTCAGGGATGCTTTTAGCAAAGTTTCATCCCCTGGCAGATGTGAGATTGTTTATAAAGATCCAACAGTAATTATCGATGCCGCTCACAATCCACATGGCGCCGCTGCGATTGCTAAGACAATAAACAGTGAGTTTGATTTTGAAATAGTTGTTGGTGTAGTTGCTGTCTTAGCCGATAAAGATGTTGATGGGATATTAGAGAATCTATCTACCTGTCTTGATTACATAATTATTTGCCAAAACTCATCTGCCCGGGCAATGGCTGCTGATCAATTAGCCAAGATTGCTGGTAATTACTTTAAACCAGAGCAGATTGAGGTGATCTCAGATTTAAGGGGAGCGATCACATATGCAGTTGAGAAGGTGAGTATGGCAAATCAGGTTAATGAGGGAGTTGGCGCAGTATTGGTCACTGGATCTGTTGTGACTGCCGGAAGTGCTCGAAGTATTCTCAACTCAATTGGGAAGGTGAAATCATGAGAGTAATGGCTGCAGCAGTTCTGGCGATGGAGTCAATCTTGATGGGCTTTGCACTTTTAATTGCCAAGGATTCAGCTTCCAGCCTTCAACTTTGGCTAGGTGGGCTGCTTTCAATAATACTTTTGTTAACCGCAGGTGCATTAAAGTCCAAGGGTGGGTATTTGCTGGGAAGTATTTTGCAACTTTTCTTAATTAGTTATGGCTTAGTTGTGTGGCACATGTATTACATGGGTGGCTTATTTTTGCTTTTATGGGTTGCAGCAATTTCACTTGGCCGCCGGGGTGAGGCGATAAAGGCGAGATTAATCGCGCAGTCGGATAAAGATGGGTCAAAACAGCCATAATTTTCAGCCTGAGCCAAAGGTGCGTAGAATAAGAAAGTGAGTTCAGAGCAAACATTAATTTTGATTAAACCAGATGGCGTAAAGCGTGGTTTGGTTGGCGAAGTTATTGCTCGCATTGAACGCAAAGGTTATGTAGTTACCAACTTAAAAATGTTAACTGCAGATCGAGCTCTTCTTGCAAAGCATTATGCCGAGCATGAAGGTAAACCTTTTTATGAACCGCTACTTGAATTTATGCAATCAGGTCCGATCGTGGCAATGATTGCGCAAGGTGAGCGAGTGATTGAGGGATTTAGAAAGATGGCAGGGGCAACAGATCCAACAGTTGCTGAAGCTGGCACCATTCGAGGGGATTTAGCACGGGATATGGGAACAAAGGTTGTGCAAAATATTGTGCACGGCTCAGATTCAGTTGAATCAGCCCAACGTGAAATTAAGATTTTTTTCGGCAACTAAGAAGTAACTAACAAGAGGTAAGAAGGAGAAGCGCAAATGGCTAAAGGAACTAATCGGATGTCCTGGATTGGTCGCGATATGGCGGTAGATCTTGGCACAGCTAACACTTTGGTTTATGTGCGCGGACGCGGCATTGTGCTAAATGAGCCCTCTGTAGTTGCAGTCAATCAAGATACTGGCGCGATTTTGGCAGTTGGTTTAGAGGCTAAGCGAATGATTGGTCGAACACCAGGAAACATTGTGGCAATTCGTCCGCTTAAAGATGGTGTGATTGCAGATTTTGATACAACTGAGCGAATGCTTAAGTACTTTATTCAAAAAGTTCACAAGCGCCGTTACTTAGCAAAGCCAAGAATTGTGGTTTGTGTGCCATCTGGAATTACTGGAGTTGAACAAAGAGCGGTTAAGGATGCTGGTTATGCAGCTGGTGCTCGTAAGGTTTACATAATCGAGGAGCCAATGGCAGCAGCAATTGGTGCTGATCTACCAATTCATGAGCCAACTGGAAACATGGTGGTTGATATTGGTGGCGGAACAACAGAGGTTGCAGTTATTTCACTTGGTGGAATTGTGGCTGCGCTTTCAATTCGCGTTGGTGGCGATGAGTTAGATCAATCAATTATTAACTGGGTAAAGCGTGAGTACTCACTACTTCTAGGTGAGCGCACCGCCGAAGAGATCAAAATGGCAATTGGATCAGCATTTCCACTGCCAGGTGAGCCAGATGCAGAAATTCGCGGACGTGATTTAGCTACCGGATTACCAAAGACTATTTTGGTTACATCAGCAGATATTCGAAAGGCGTTGGAAGAGCCAGTTGCAGCAATTGTTAATGCGGTAAAGAACACATTAGATAAGACTCCACCTGAGCTAGCGAGCGATTTAATGGATCGTGGCATTGTGTTAACTGGTGGCGGTGCGTTACTTCGTGGTCTTGATGAACGTCTTCGTCATGAGACTGGAATGCCAATTCATATTTCTGAGCGTCCATTGCAAGCAGTGGCTGAAGGTTCTGGAAAATGTATTGAAGAGTTTGAAGCCTTGGAGAAGGTTTTAATCTCTGAACCACGTCGTTAATTAATTTGTAAGGGAGTTTATTTGTGGCTAGAGGCGGCGGTAATCGTTCGCGGCTGCTACTAATTCTCTTACTAGTTTCATCCCTTTTTCTTATTACCTTAGATCTGCGCGGCGTAAATCTTGCTGGCTCAATCAGATCTGGCGTTGCCACCGTATTTTCACCAGTTGAAAATCTCTTCTCAAAGTTGTTTTCACCAATTGGCAACTTTGCCTCAGATTTTCGAAATTTCGGACAATCCAAATCCAAAATTAAGCAGTTAGAAAAAGAGGTTGATTTACTTAAATCTAAAGATGTCCTAGATGAGGATCTAGTAGGACAGTTAAGTCAATTAAAAAATGTTTTAGATTTAGCAGGCCGCGGTGGATATAAGGTAGTAGCTGCCAAGGTAATTAATCGAGGATCATCGGCAACTTTCAAACAAACGCTCACAATTGATGTTGGTAGCAATGATGGTGTTTCAAAAAGTATGACGGTAATTTCCGATGGTGGTTTAGTAGGTGTCGTAAAGAGTGTTAGCGCAAATAGTTCAATTGTCTTATTAATGAGTGATCCAACATTTAAGATCGGTGTTCGAATTGCAGGTACACAAGGAATTGGTGTGGTCTCTGGTCAAGGTGGAAATAAGTATTTACTTCAATTATTAGATGCAACTGGTGAGATAAAGGTTGGCGATGTTTTAGTTGCTAGAGGTAGTGAGGGTGGGCGGCCATTTGTACCGGGCGTACCAGTTGGAACAGTAACTTCAGTGCAAAGTAATGCTTCATCCATTACGCAAAACGCTGATGTAGAGGGTTTAAGTAATTTAGATCGAATTGGCGTGGTGGCAGTTGTAGTTTCAGCTCCTAAGCAAGATCCACGAGATTCTTTGATTCCAAAACCTGCGCCAACAGTTACAGTTTTTGTTACCCCAACACCAAGCCCATCAGCAAGTAAGTAATCAGTATGAGCAGGATTAGAGTTTTAAACACCAGTATTTTCTTATTTGCAATTTTCTTACTCCAAGAAACAGTAGTTTCTCGCATCAATTTTCCAATTAATGGCTTCTCCTTGTATCTAGCTGCATTAATGGTTTTGTTATCTCTAGAGGATAGAAATGGCGCATTGGTCTTTGGTTTTATCGGTGGCTTGATCATGGATTTATCAGCTGCGGCAGATACGCCGTTTGGGCAGTGGGCTTTGGTATTAACTGCGATTGGGTATCTCTTCTCCGTAAATAAAGAAAGTATTGGTGATTTCACCGATTCACCAATTGTATTTATTGTATTTATCAGTTTAGCTTCGGCGCTTTCTTTAGTTTTATTCTTAGTAATAGGCGCGATGCTAGGACAAGAAAATGGCACCTTCACCCATGCCATATCAATTATCTTTGCAAACACTCTTTGGAGCTTCCTAATAACACCACTCTTCCTGCCATTAATAATTAAGACCAGAACAGCACTGCTTAGTAATCGAGAGCGTGCATGAGTCTTAGATCTAAAGTTAACTTAATCATCTTTCAAACATTAGTTTTTTCTTTGATGTTCGCCTTATTTGGCAGACTTTTCTATTTGCAGGTTTTAGAAAGTGATAAGTATCAGGATGCGGCAATAAGTATTCAAAGCCGAGATGTAGTAACCCCAGCTGTTCGTGGCGCAATCACTGATATCAATGGCACACCTATGGTGGTGGATCTGCCAGGTCTTGTGGTTTCTATCAACCGAATTGAGATTGATAAGCAACCAGATAAGGGCGTTAAGGTTCTAGCTCAAGTAGCAAATCTATTTAAGCTTGAGTATTCAGATATTTATCAACGAACTAGGTTGTGTGGTGAGCTACCTAAAGACAACCGTGCCGGATGTTGGAATGGAACTAGATATCAACCAATTCCATTAGTTGGAGGAGCTTCTCAAGATTTAGCATTAAAGATTATGGAGAATGCTGATCTTTACCCAGGGGTTGAGGTGCAATCAGTTCCGATTAGAAGTTATCCATCACTTGAGGGTGAAAATGTTGCACATGTCCTAGGTTATGTGGGATCGGTAACTGATGAGGATTTAAAGAACCCGGAAATTAATTACTATCGTAATGAGGTAGTTGGTAAAACTGGACTTGAAACTAAATACAACCAGTACTTACGTGGTACACCTGGTGTTCGGACCTTTTTAGTTAACCGCAAAGAGGTTGTCACCAAGCAGAACAAGAATATTTCAGCGATTGCTGGAAATAACTTGATAACAAATATTGATGCCAAACTTCAAGCAGGTGTTGAGCGATCACTTGAGGCTGCCGTTAAACGAGCGCGTGCATCTGGATACCGTGGTGATTCAGGGGCTGCAATTGTTTTAGAGATTAAAACTGGTCGGGTATTAGCCATGGCTTCATACCCAACTTATGACCCAGCAATTTGGCAAAAAGGTTTAACAGTTAAACAGGCAGAGGATTTATTTAGCGAGACAAAGGGCGTGCCAGCATTATCTAGACCACTGCAAGGTTTATTTGCACCCGCCTCTACATTTAAATCTGTTTCAGTAGTTGCTGCCGCAGCTGCTGGTTACTCATTAAATGCCACCTACAACTGCCCAGCCACAGTTGAGATTGGAAATCGAACCTTTAAAAACTTCGACAGCATCGCTGCTGGTCGAATTCCATTAGATGTTGGTCTTGCTATCTCCTGTGACTCACTTTGGTATCAGATTTCCTATGATGAATGGGTTAGAGATGGCGGTTTAAAACCTAAATCTTCCGCAAATGATTACTTCTTTAAAGCAGCTAAAGATTTTGGCGTTGGGCTTTTAACAGGGATTGATCTACCAAGTGAATTGAAGGGCAGATTGCCAGATCGGCAATGGAAGCAAAATTGGTATGAGCAAAATAAGGATTTTTACTGCAACTATAAGGATCGGGCAAAGAAGCAGGATTTAACTGCATACTTAATTGAGATTGCCCGGGAAAATTGCATTGATGGCAACAAGGTAAGAGCAGGAGATGCGGTTAACTTCTCAATTGGCCAAGGCGATACCTTGGTAACACCACTTCGACTTGCCCAAATTTATGCAGCGATTGCAAATAATGGAACTTATTACAAACCACAGGTAGCACGGGCAATTGTTGATGTTGATGGAAAGTTAGTTAAAGAGTTTAAGCCAGAGGTGGCAGATACCATCAAAGCTGAACAAAGCACTTGGGATTTTCTCCACCGTGGCTTAAGAATGGTTGTTACCAGAGGAACTGCAGCTGGAGTATTTTCAGGTTTTCCAGTTGAGGTCAGTGGTAAAACTGGAACTGCGCAGGTATTTGGAAAAAATCCAAATGGCAGTGCAAAGGATGACACCTCATGGTTTGCATCCTATGGACCAACAAATGATCCACAGTATGCAGTTGTAATGATGGTTAGCCAAGGAGGATTTGGAGCTTCAACCTCTGGTCTTGGCGTGAGAAATATTTATGAGACATTGTTTGGAGTAAGTGGAAATAAGGTAAATCCTGAAAAAGCAATCTTTCCAAATGGTGTGCCAAGTACAATTGCAAAGGTTGATTTAAAAAAGGTGGCAGCCAAAGTAGATTTAACTGGCGTTAAAGTTGGCGGGGTGAAGTTAAAGTGAGTTTAAATGTTAGGTATCGACGTCCGGCAACTAGTAGCTTTGGCAACTTTGATAAGTTGCTTACCTTCGCAGTGGCAGGCCTACTTTTAATTGGCACAATGCTGGTTTATGCGGGAACTAGAGAGTGGTTTCGCTCCTACGGATTAGATCCTGAGTATTACTTTAAGCGCCACACCTTAAATATCATCATTGGTGGCTTGCTTGCATATGGAACAACTTTGATTGATTACCGGCTATTACGTGCTTACACACCAATTGTTTGGTTGCGGCGGTAATTGGCTTAATCATTGTATTAATCCCAGGACTAGGTTCTGAGATAAATGGAGCCCAGGCTTGGATCTCACTTCCTGGTGGCTTTCAATTACAGCCTGCTGAATTAGCAAAGATTGCAATTATTGTTGGAATGGCGATGATCCTGGCAGATCGTGAGCAAAGTGATAAAGATCCAACTGATCTAGATGTTGTAAAGGCATTGGCAATTGCTGCTGTTCCAGTTTTATTAATTGTGGCCCAACCAGATCTTGGAACTGTATTAATCATTTCAGCTGCGGTTGTGGCAATGATTGGCGCATCAGGTGCTCCTGCACGCTGGGTTATTGGTCTGTTACTTGCAGCAATTGTGGGCGTCTTTGCCGCTGTTCAAACTGGGGCAGTTAGCTCCTACCAAGTAGCACGTCTGCAATCATTTGTTGATCCATCTGCAGATCCGCAAGCAACTGGTTACCAATTACGTCAATCAAGAATCACTATTGGCTCTGGTGGCTTATTAGGTAAAGGCTTATTTGAAGGTCCGCAAACAAATGGACGATTTGTGCCAGAGCAGCAGACTGACTTTATTTTTACAGTTGCCGGTGAGGAGTTGGGCTTTGTTGGCTGTTCAATAATTTTACTTCTTTATATTCTCTTCTTTATTAGGGCTTTTGCAATCTGCCGGCGCAGCAGTGATTTATTTGGCAGATTAGTTTGTATTGGTGTTATAGCTTGGTTTGCATTTCAGACCTTTGAAAATATCGGTATGACTATGGGATTAATGCCAATGACTGGTGTGCCATTACCATTTTTGTCATATGGTGGATCATCAATGTTTGCTAATTTAATTGGTGTTGGACTACTTCAGAATGTCCACGCAAGAAGCCGATAACACGCTTAATTTGCGCTTAGTTGGCAGTTCCTCCGCCTTTCTGCGATACTTACGCCACGCAATCAGCGCGAGGATAAAGATCCAACGCCGCGATAGCGTCGATATTTTTAGCAAGTTAATTAACCAGATTAATTAAAAAAAGTATTGAAAGAGATACTGCAAAACTGCAGTAATTAATTTTTGAAAAGGATTTGATTTATATGGCCGATGAGCCTAAAGCACCACGTAAACGCGCTGCCAAAAAGGCAGTAGATGGCGAAAGTAAGAAAGTAAGTAAAAAAGCCGCCGCTATTCCAGTTCCATTATTCCAAGCTGCGCCAACAACTAAAACTACCAAGGTGGCAAAAACTGCCAAGGTTGAAAAAGCTGAGCCAGTTGCTGCAAGCGCAAGTGATGAGAATGAAAAAGAAGAGTTTCGCCGCCGTCGCCGCAGAGGTGGCAGAGGTAGAAGGCGAAATGGCAAAGAGGGTTCTGAAACAGATGAGAGCTCTGCAACTGAAGAGTTAGAAGAGACAACCGATTCTGATGGTGTAACCCATAAACGCCGACGACGCCGTAGAGCCCGTGGTGAGGGTGTAACACCAGGTGAAACCATTGAAGAAGATGGCGTACTAACTGTTGTAAAGGTTAGACCGGTTCGAGTTCGTGAGGCACGTCCTGAAACTCGTAAATTTGAAAGACGAGATCGCAATCGCTTTGAGCGACCAGATCGCAGAGAGCGACGTGATTTCACCCGCAAACGCGGAACGGTAATTACTGAGTCAGAGTTTTTAGCTCGCCGTGAAGCAGTTGAGAGAACCATGTTGGTTCGCCAAATTGCAGATCGAACACAGATTGCCATCATTGAAGATGATGTAATGGTTGAGCATTATGTAAACCGTAATAGCAATATTTCCTATGTTGGTAACGTCTATCTAGGTAAGGTACAAAACGTACTGCCTTCGATGGAGGCTGCTTTCGTTGATATTGGTAAGGGACGAAATGCTGTTCTTTACGCTGGTGAAGTTAATTGGGATGCACATGGTTTATCAGATACTGCGCCACGAAAGATTGAACATGTATTAAAGAGTGGACAATCTGTTTTAGTTCAGGTTACCAAGGATCCAATTGGTCAAAAGGGTGCCAGATTAACCTCACAGATTTCCCTGCCTGGTCGCTACTTAGTTTATGTACCAGGTGGTGGCATGAGTGGAATCTCAAGAAGATTGCCAGATAATGAACGAAATCGCTTAAAGGGAATTTTAAAGAATTTAATTCCAGAGCAAGCTGGTGTAATTATTCGAACTGCAGCTGAGGGTGCGCCAGAGGCTGAGTTAGAAAGAGATGTAACTCGTCTTAAAGCGCAATGGGATGATATTGAAAAGAAAGCAAATGAGTCCGGCACATCAGCGCCATCACTTTTATATGGTGAGCCAGATCTAACTGTTCGAGTTATCCGCGATATCTTCAATGAAGATTTCAATAAGATGTTAGTTCAAGGTGATCAAGCTTGGGATGATATTCAAAACTATATTGGTCATATCGCCCCAGAGCTTGCTAGCAAAATTGAAAAGTGGGTAGGACCTCGTGATCTATTTGCAGAAAACCGCGTAGAGGAGCAGTTAGCCAAAGCATTTGATCGCAAGGTTTACCTGCCATCAGGTGGTTCATTAGTTATTGATCGCACCGAAGCGATGATTGTTATCGATGTTAACACCGGTAAATTCATTGGTAAGGGCGGCAACCTGGAAGAGACCGTTACTAAGAACAACTTAGAGGCGGCTGAAGAGATTGCTCGTCAACTGCGCCTTCGGGATATGGGCGGAATTATCGTGATCGACTTCATTGATATGACACTGGAATCAAATCGAGAGTTAGTACTTCGCAGATTAGTTGAGTGTTTAGGTCGAGATCGCACCAAGCACCAAGTTGCTGAAGTTACCTCACTAGGTTTAGTGCAGATGACTAGAAAACGAGTTGGCCAAGGATTAATTGAGGCTTTCTCAACAACTTGTGAGAGTTGTGGTGGTCGTGGAATTCATATTCATAGTGAGCCAGTTAAAAAGGTAGCTCTTGAAAAAGATATGGAGCAGCGCTACTCAAAAACTAGCAAAGCTAATGCGGATGAGGATTTATCAGATGATGAAGATAAATCAACAGATGAAGATTCAGATCATGAGCCAATTGATAATTCAAATGAAGTTGAGCAAGTAGTTGAAACACCTGCAGCACCTGCTGGCCGTCGAAAAGGTCGTCGGGCTGTGAGCACTGGGGTAATTTCAACCAACTAATCAAGTGAATTTGACCAAGGGTGGATCAATCTCTACCCTTATCCACCTAGCCAGATTGGTAGTAATTGATCTAGGTTAATAACGAGCAAGGAGTTAACGGTGTACGCGATTGTTAAAGCAGGCGGACGACAAGAGAAGGTTTCAGTTGGTGAAACTCTTGTTGTTGATCGCATTGATGCTGCCGTTGGCGCTTCCGTAACTTTTCCAGCAGTACTTCTAGTTGATGGCGCAGATGTTATGGCTGATCCAAAAGCTTTAGCCTCTGTCAAAGTAACTGGTGAAATATTAGCTGAGCAAAAAGGTCCAAAGATTGCGATCCTTCGTTACAAGAGCAAAACTGGATATCGTCGGCGTCAAGGATTTCGTTCAAAATTAACTCGTGTAAAAATAACTGGAATTAACAAGTAACTACTACTTAAGGCAGGTGAAAGCAGATGGCAAGTAAAAAGGGTGTCTCCTCCACACGTAATGGTCGCGACTCAAATCCTCAGTACCTTGGCATTAAAAGATTTGCTGGCCAGGTAGTTAAGGGCGGAGAGATCTTGGTTCGCCAACGCGGAACCTACTTCCACCCAGGTAAGAATGTTGGCATCGGAAAAGATGACACATTATTTGCGCTGCAAGGTGGAGCAGTTGAGTTCGGTCGCGCTCGCGGTCGTCGCGTAGTAAATATCGTTCCAGCTTCATAATTTCAGCGGATTTAAATTTATGGGTCCGCTAACTGCGGGCCCATTTTTATTTGATTCAAAAGAGATGCGAAAGGAGATCCGATGACAACCTTTGTTGATCGGGTTACCTTGCATGCCGATGCCGGAAAAGGTGGCGATGGCTGCGTCTCTGTTCACCGTGAGAAATTCAAACCATTAGGCGGTCCAGATGGTGGCAATGGTGGACGTGGTGGCGACATTGTTTTAGTTGTTGATGCTGATGTAACAACCTTGTTGGATTTTCACCATTCACCACATCGAAAATCAACGGATGGCAAAAAAGGTGCTGGAGATTTTTGTAATGGCGCAGAAGGAAAAGACTTAATTTTGTCAGTTCCAAATGGAACTGTTGTTAAAGATGTTAGTGGCAACACAATTGCAGATCTTGTTGGATTTGGTACCAGATTTATGGCAGCACAAGGCGGCAAAGGTGGATTAGGCAATGCAGGTCTTGCTAACTCAAAGCGACGTGCACCAGGTTTTGCACTCCTTGGTGAACCAGGGGAAAGTCGAACATTATTTTTAGAGCTTAAGAGCGTTGCCGATATTGGTTTAGTTGGTTATCCAAGTGCTGGAAAATCTTCTTTAATTGCCGCAATGTCTGCTGCCAGACCAAAGATTGCTGATTATCCATTTACTACCTTGGTTCCAAACTTAGGTGTTGTGCAAGCAGGTGAGACAAGGTTTACAGCTGCAGATGTGCCTGGATTAATTCCTGGCGCGAGTCAAGGAAAAGGTTTAGGACATGAGTTTTTAAGACATGTGGAGCGATGCGCAGCATTAGTACATGTTTTAGATTGCGCAACACTTGAAACTGATCGAGATCCAGTTAAAGATTTTGATGTTATTGAAGAAGAGCTGAAAGAGTATGGCGGCTTGGCAGATCGACCAAGAATTATTGCGTTAAACAAGATTGATATTCCAGATGGTAAAGCGATGGCAGACATGGTTCAGAAAACTTTAGAATCTCGCGGCTTTCCAGTATTTCAAGTATCAGCTGCCTCACGTGAAGGTATGCAGGAATTAATTTATGCAATGGCGCAGATAATTCAAAAGGTGCGCAAGGCTCAGAAAGAGGAGCAGGTTGCCAGAATTGTGCTTCGACCTATTGCTGTTGATGACGCCGGCTTTGAAGTAATTGCAAATGCAGATGGCACCTTTAACATTACTGGTGATAAGCCAGAGCGATGGGTTAAACAAACTGATTTTGCAAATGCTGAAGCAATTGGTTATTTAGCAGATCGACTTGCTTCATATGGCATTGAAAAAGAGTTATTTAAAAAGGGTGCAAAGGCAGGGGATGAGGTAAGAATTGGTTTGGGTGATGAGGCGGTAATTTTTGATTGGGAGCCAAGTATTGAAGCTGGTGCTGAATTACTAGCTGGTGGTCCAAGAGGAGAGGATCTTCGACTTTCAACACCTTGGCGAATGGATTTATTAGAGGATGATATTGATCAATTAAGTGATGATGAGATTGAAATGCAGTGGGAGTACAACGTGGCAAATCCTAGAAATCCTCGAATTGATGAGGATGTTAAGTAAGCAGATTTAATTCTTTAGATTTGAGATTTCAAGTAATGCTTTTGCAGTATCTGATTCATGATCAGAATCAGTTGGATTATCACTTAACTTAACAATTACAGTTCGGGTGGCAGGATTTATAAATATAAATTGTCCATGTAAGCCAAGTGCCAAACTAGTGTTTGGATATGGATGCCAAACTTGTGCTCCATAACCCCAATTTCGATCTAAGGTTGTAACGGGTGTGGTCAGGCGCTTTAGCCAATTGTTGTCAATGACTTTAGTTGGACCGGCATACCCACCATTTAAAAACAACATTCCAACTCGACCATAATCAATTGCCGAGGCATTGAAGCAGCAGAATGTTTTCTCAGTTCCACCAATTCGATCAACATTCCAGGTGGCAGGATACTTAGCCCCAACTGCTTGCCAAACATTTTTACTAAAGTAATCAGAAACTCTTTTACCAGTTACTTTCTTTATAATCATGCCGAGCATCTGCGTATCAACGCTCATATATTCAGATTTTGAACCTGGCTCAAAGGCCATCTTTCGATTATTCTTTAAAAACCAATCTAGGTCGGTAGTGGCATACATCTGCGCGATCGCAACACCCCACCCAGAAGGACCTGATGGGTAGTTATCACTAACTCCAACTCCTGCTTGCATATCAAGTAATTGTTGAATAGTGACTAGATCAAAACTTGTGCCAGCTTTTAGATTTGGGAAGTAATCAACAAACTTGTCACTTTCCTTAATTTTGCCCTGATTAATTAGCTGACCAATCATGATAGAAGTCATAGTTTTAGCAACTGAATAGGATGGTAGTTGGGTACTTTGAGTTACACCATCTTTATACCACTCATATGTCATCACACCATTTCTAATTACAAGAAATGCATTGGTATCGGTCTGCTTTAAAAATTCATTAAATGCTAAAGATGTTCCCTTATACATAATCTCTGCTGGCATTTTCTCAGATGCCACCGGTAGGGCAATTGGTTTATCGGAAGGATCAATCACATGCCACGGCATTAATGTGGGCGTTTTTGAAGCAGGGGCAAGTCCTAATTTAATTGCTGCAATTGGCTCTGGATAATGAACTATTTTGGTGAAGATAAATAGTGCGCCATATAGCACCGCGAGTGAGATGAGGGTGTTCCTAATTATTCTAAACAAACGCATCATGGCTATAGCCTATTTCAATACTGCTCACCGAACTGGCAGCCACAGCGGGAAAATATTGCAGTTATCAAATGCAGATTAGGGCGAATTCGCCAGTGAATTAACACCAGTTATACTCACCGATTATGGCTGCAATCTCCCGCGATGAAGTGGCAAATCTTGCCCGACTAGCACGCATCTCAATGAGTGATGCTGAGTTAGATCATTTAGCAGGGGAGATGGATGTAATTCTTGGCGCAGTAGCCAGAGTGCAAGAGGTTGCAGGTGCTGATGTGCCACCAACATCTCATCCATTAGCAGTTAACAATGTAACTCGCGAAGATGTTGTAACACCAAGCCTGACACCAGAGCAAGCATTATCTGGCGCCCCTGCATCTAGTGAGCAAAGATTTAAAGTTCCCCAAATTTTAGGTGAAGAGTAAATGAGCATTAGAGATAATGCCTGGCAGATGGCAGCTGCCCTAAGTAAGAATGAGATTTCAGCAGTTGAGTTAGCCAACCAACATTATGAGCAAATTGCAGCGGTAGATAAAGATGTCCACGCCTTTTTATATTTAGATAAAGAGGGCGCGCTTTCCCAAGCCAAAGAGGTTGATATCAAGCGGGCAGCGGGTGAGAAATTATCACCACTTGCCGGTGTACCCCTTGCATTAAAAGATGTGATGACACAAAAGGATGTGCCAACAACCTGTGGCTCAAAGATTTTAGAAAATTGGCGTCCACCTTATGACTCAACTGTGGTTACTAAATTAAAGGATGCTGGCGTAATTATTTTAGGTAAAACAAATATGGATGAGTTTGCAATGGGTTCATCCACTGAAAACTCAGCTTACGGACCGACTCATAATCCTTGGGATCTAACACGAATCCCTGGTGGTTCAGGTGGTGGATCTTCGGCATCGTTAGCAGCATTTGAAGCACCACTTGCAATTGGTACTGATACTGGTGGATCAATTCGCCAACCAGCTGCAGTAACTGGAACTGTTGGCGTTAAACCAACTTATGGCGGCGTATCAAGATACGGTTTAGTTGCATTTTCATCCTCACTAGATCAAGCAGGGCCTTGCGCTCGAACTGTTTTAGATGCTGCTCTTTTACACCAAGTTATTGCAGGTTTTGATCCAAAGGATTCCACTAGCATTAATCAAGCAGTCCCTGATGTGGTCGCAGCTGCTAAAAAGTTAGATATAAAAGGAATGAAAATTGGCGTAGTTAAGCAATTGTCAGGTGATGGTTATCAAAAGGGTGTTGAGAATAAATTTAATGAGGCGATCGCTGAGTTAGTTAAGTTGGGCGCTGAAATTATTGAGGTTTCCTGCCCTAATTTTGAATACGCACTTGCTGCCTATTACTTAATTGCCCCAAGTGAGTGCTCATCAAACTTAGCAAGATTTGATTCAATTAGATTTGGCTTACGTGTTGGCGATGATGGCGTGAAGAGTGCGGAAGAGGTTATGAATTTAACCCGGCAGGCAGGCTTTGGCCGTGAGGTTAAGCGCCGAATAATTCTTGGAACATATGCTCTTTCATCTGGTTACTACGATGCTTATTATGGATCAGCGCAAAAGGTGCGCACATTAATCAAGCAAGATTTTGATAACGCCTTTACTAAATGTGATGTTTTGGTTTCACCAACTGCGCCAACTACAGCATTTAAAATTGGTGAGAAAAGTAATGATCCACTTGCTATGTATTTAAATGATATTGCCACAATCCCAGTAAATATGGCTGGTATTGGTGGAATGAGCCTGCCTTGTGGATTAGCGGATGAAGATAATTTGCCAGTTGGTTTTCAAATCATGTCACCGGCGATGAAAGATGATCGAATGTATTTAGTTGGCGGGGCATTAGAGGCAGCATTACTTTCAAAGTGGGGCAAACCAATTCTAGATTTTGCACCAAAGCTAGCAGGATCAAAATGACTCTAAATTACGATTCCGCACTTGCAATCTATGAGCCAACCCTTGGCCTTGAGGTGCATGTTGAGTTAAATACAAAGTCAAAGATGTTTTGTGGATGCGCAACAGAGTTTGGCGCGCAGCCTAATACTCAAACCTGCCCTGTTTGTCTTGGACTTCCTGGCTCACTTCCAGTTGTTAACAAGCGTGCGATTGAAAGCTCGATATTAATTGGCCTTGCATTGAATTGTTCAATCGCACCATTTTCTAGATTTGCTCGCAAGAATTACTTCTACCCAGATATGCCAAAGAATTTTCAAACCTCTCAATATGATGAACCAATCTGTGTAAATGGCTTTCTTGATGTTGATGTAGAAACTGATGAAGGAAATAAAACATTTAGAGTTGAAATTGAGCGAGTTCACATGGAGGAGGACACTGGTAAATCACTACATGTTGGTGGTGCTACTGGTCGAATTCATGGTGCTGATCACTCACTTTTAGATTACAACCGAGCAGGTATTCCTCTTGTTGAAATTGTTACCAAGATTGTGCCAAACACTGGCAAGTACGCCCCATTAGTTGCCCGGGCATATGTTGCAACTTTGCGAGATATTTTGCGCTCCTTAAAAGTCTCTGATGTAAAGATGGAGCAAGGCTCCCTTAGATGCGATGTGAACTTGTCATTATCAAAGATTGGCAGTGGCAAACTTGGCACCAGAAGTGAGACAAAAAATGTTAACTCACTTCGTTCAGTTGAGCGGGCAGTAGCTGGTGAAATTATTAGACATGCAAATAGATTAGAAAGCGGCGAAAAGATTGTGCAGGAGACTCGTCACTTCCTAGAGGAAAGTGGTGAGACTAGGCCTGGTAGATCAAAGGAGCAGGCCGAGGATTACCGTTACTTCCCAGAGCCAGATTTAGTACCAGTAGTTCCTGATGCAAAATGGATTGAAGAGCTGCGCACTTTATTGCCAGAAAAACCAGCGGATCGCAGAAAGCGATTACAAACTGCTTGGGCTGTGCCAGATAAAGAGATGAATGCAATGGTTAATGCGGAGCTGCTAGATACAGTTGAACAAACAGTTTTACTTGGCGCAGATCCAACAAAGGCTAGATCTTGGTGGTTAGGTGAGATCTCAAGAATTGCAAATGATAAAGCTGTTTCTCCAACAGATTTAATGAGTGTAAATGATGTTGCTCAAATTATTGAATTAATCTCTAAGGGTGAGCTAACTGACAAATTAGCCAGACAAGTTGTTGAAGGGGTAATTGCCAAAGAGGGCTCCCCAAGTGAAGTTATTGCAAAACGTGGACTAAAGGTTGTCTCAGATGATTCTCAACTTATGAAGGCGATCGAGGAAGCAATTGCTGCTGCTCCTGAGACAGCGGAAAAGGTTCGTGGTGGCAATATTCCAGCAGCTGGCGCTCTAATTGGCGCGGTAATGAAATTAACTGGTGGCCAAGCAGATGCGGCTAAGGTGCGTGAACTATTACTAAAGCATCTAGGGCAATAAACTAATCCCATGAGCGAAAAATATCCGCCAAACAAAATGAAGCCAAGATCTGGCTTAGTTACAGATGGTATGGAGCGCGCACCTGCCAGAGGAATGCTTCGCGCAGTTGGTTTTAAAGATGAAGATTTTGCCAAACCACAGATTGGAATTGCATCATCTTGGAATGAGATCACTCCTTGTAATTTATCTTTAGATAGATTGGCAAAGGCTTCAAAGAAGGGTGTTATTGAAGCTGGTGGTTTTCCAATGCAATTTGGAACTATCTCAGTCTCAGATGGAATTTCAATGGGACATGAGGGAATGCATTTCTCACTTGTCTCACGTGAGGTAATTGCTGATTCAGTTGAAACAGTTATGCAGGCAGAGCGATTAGATGGCATGGTTACATTTGCCGGTTGCGATAAATCACTACCAGCGATGATGATGGCTGCAGCAAGAATGGATGTGGCATCAGTATTTGTTTACGCCGGCTCTACTATGCCAGGCAAAGTAGATGGCCGTGATGTAACAATCATTGATGCATTTGAAGCGGTCGGTGCCTGCGCTAGAGGATTAATTTCCCAAGATGAGGTCGATAAAATTGAAAGAGCTATCTGCCCAGGTGAGGGTGCATGCGGTGGTATGTACACCGCAAACACAATGGCAGCAGTTGGAGAGGCAATTGGATTATCACTTCCAGGTTCAGCATCCCCACCATCTATTGATCGACGCCGTGATGATTACGCAGTTAAATCAGGAGCAGCAGTTGTTGAGTTAATTCGAAAAGGAATTACCACTAGACAAATTCTTACCAAAAAAGCATTTGAAAATGCAATCACAGTTGTAATGGCACTGGGTGGTTCAACCAACGCAGTACTTCATCTACTTGCAATTGCGCATGAGGCGGAGGTTGATTTAACTTTGGAGGATTTCCAACGGGTTGGAGCAAAGGTGCCACTTCTTGGAGATCTAAAACCATTTGGTAAGTATGTAATGACTGATGTGGACAAAGTTGGCGGTATTCCAGTAATTCTTAGAGCTTTACTTGATGCTGGTCTTTTGCATGGTGATTGTTTAACTGTGACCGGCAAAACCATGGCAGAAAACTTGAAAGATATAACTCCACCAGATCCAGATGGTGAAATTCTTAAAGCGGTTAAAGATCCACTCTCTCTTGGCGGCGGAATTACTATTCTTAAAGGTTCACTAACGCCAGAGGGTGCGGTATGTAAGACGGCCGGAATTGGCGTGGATGTATTTGAAGGTCCTGCAAAAGTTTTTGAAAGAGAACAGGCAGCAATGGATGCATTAGAAAATGGATCAATTGTGGCAGGTGATGTTGTAGTAATTAGATATGAGGGTCCAAAGGGCGGACCTGGTATGCGCGAGATGTTAATGATTACTGGTGCGATCAAGGGTGCCGGTCTTGGTAAATCTGTATTGCTGTTAACTGATGGCAGATTCTCTGGTGGCACAACCGGACTTTGCGTGGGACATGTTTCACCTGAAGCAGTTGATGGCGGCCCAATTGCATTTGTTAAAACTGGGGACAAAATAAGAATTGATACCGTAAATCGCACTTTAGATTTATTAGTTGATGAATCAGAGATGAATGAGCGAAAGAAAAGTTTTAAACCCCTTGCTCATAAGTATCGTCGCGGGGTATTAGCTAAGTATTCAAAATTAGTTGGTAGCGCCGCCAAGGGCGCGGTCTGTGATTAATACTTTTTGTTATCTGCCTAGGCTCAAATACTGAGATTGGTATCTCAGGAGTTGACTAGCCAATGCACCACCTGCGAAACTAAGCCCATGAAGAAGAGCTCACTTATCTCACAAATCGTGATCACATCAGTGGTCGTGGTGATTATTGAGCGTGCGCGCTAACTAGAAAAAGTTAGTTCGCACCCCTCAGATAAAACTGAGGGGTTTTGCTTTAGTGGGGCATATGTAAATGAAAGGGAGCAATGAGCAAGATCAACGGTGCGCAAAGTTTAGTTAACGCACTAGAGGCTGCTGGGGTTGAGGTTATGTTTGGTATCCCAGGAGGCGCGATCCTGCCTGCATATGATCCAATATTTGATTCAAAGATTAGACACATATTAGTTAGACATGAACAAGGGGCAGGTCATGCTGCAACTGGTTACGCCCAAGCAACTGGTCGAGTTGGTGTTTGCATTGCGACCTCTGGCCCTGGTGCGACAAATTTAGTAACACCACTTGCTGATGCACAGATGGATTCAGTTCCAATAGTTGCAATCACAGGTCAAGTTCCCTCTGCTGCAATTGGAACAGATGCATTCCAAGAGGCAGATATTCGCGGCGTCACCATGCCAGTTACAAAACATAATTATTTGATTACAGATCCAGCTGATATTCCACGAGCAATTGCTGAAGCATTTCATATTGCCAGCACCGGTCGGCCTGGTGCGGTACTAGTAGATATTGCAAAGGATGCGCTGCAAAAGGAGACAACCTTTAATTATCCAAAGAGTGTTTCACTTGCTGGATACAACCCAGTATTGGAGCCAAAGAGTGAGGCGATCTCAGATGCTGCCGCATTAATTGCTCAATCTAAGAAACCAGTTTTATATGTTGGTGGCGGTGTTATAAAGGCAGATGCTGCCAAGGAGTTAATGCAGTTGGCTGAAATAACTGGTGCGCCAGTTGTTACAACTTTAATGGCACGAGGTGCCTTCCCAGATTCACATAAACAACATTTAGGTATGCCTGGCATGCATGGCACAGTTGCGGCAGTTACCGCATTACAAAAGGCAGATCTGTTAATTACATTAGGTGCCAGATTTGATGATCGTGTGACTGGCAAACTTTCCACCTTCGCCCCAAATGCCAAGATTATTCACGCCGATATTGATCCAGCAGAGATTGGTAAGAATCGTCATGCTGATGTGGCAGTTGTTGGCGATCTAAAAAATGTATTAAGAGCATTAGTGCCAGCAACAAAGGTGGCACTGGCTAAATCTGCGCCAGATCTAACCCCTTGGCTTAATGAGGTTTACGGCTGGCGAAATAAGTTCCCACTTGGTTATGACAAGCCAGCAGATGGCTCTGTTTCACCACAATATGTAATTGAAAGAATTGGCAAGATCTCAGGTCCTGACACCATCTTTGCTGCTGGTGTTGGCCAACATCAGATGTGGGCATCTCAATTTATTGGTTATGAGAAACCAAGAACTTGGCTTAACTCAGGTGGTCTTGGAACTATGGGATACGCAGTTCCGGCTGCAATGGGTGCAAAGGTTGGCGCACCTGATACAACTGTGTGGGCAATTGATGGTGATGGCTGTTTCCAAATGACAAACCAAGAGTTAGTAACTTGCGCGTTAAACAATATTCCAATCAAGGTTGCGGTAATTAATAATGAATCCCTTGGCATGGTTCGCCAATGGCAGACATTGTTTTATAACCAACGATATTCAAATACTGATCTGCACTCAAAGCGCATCCCTGATTTCAAATTGTTAGCTGAAGCTATGGGGTGTGTTGGATTGCGCTGTGAGAGACCAGGGGATGTAGATAAGACAATTGAGGCTGCGATGGCAATTAATGATCGCCCGGTAGTTGTTGATTTTAATGTTCATCGAGATGCGATGGTTTGGCCAATGGTGGCAGCTGGAACTTCAAATGATGATATTACTGTTGCCAGATCCATGGCACCTGTCTGGGATTCACAGGAGTTGTAATGGCTATTCACACATTGGCAGTTTTAGTTGAGAACTCACCTGGCGTGCTTGCCCGGGTTGCTTCCCTGTTCTCTCGTCGTGGTTACAACATTGATTCACTTGCTGTTGGTCCAACGGAGAATCCAAAGGTTTCTCGAATGACAATTGTCTTAAATCTTGAAGGTCATGCGTTAGATCAGGTGAGTGCGCAATTATTTAAGTTAGTAAATGTAATTGGAATCTCTGAGATGAAGGATTCTGATTCACTTAAGCGAGAAATTTTGCTAGTTAAGGTGGCAAATACACCGGCTACTAAAGAGATTGTTAAAAAGCACAACGCGGTTATTGCTGATGAATCACCTGCGGCCATATCAATTGAAGCAGTTGGTCAATCATCTGCAATTGAAGCTTTATTGGCAGAGTTAAAACCACATGGAATTCGCGAACTAGTTCAATCTGGCTTAGTTGCGTTAGAGCGCGGGGATAAAACCCTGGCTGATCGCACTTTAAGTACGATGGGAACAGCGAATGAGTCAGACCCAAATAGTTCCACAGCTGATTACCAAAATTAACAAACCAACCAACATAAGGAGAAATACAGTGGCAACGATGTATCACGATGAAGATGCAGATCTATCAATTATCCAATCTAAAAAGGTTGCGGTAATTGGTTACGGATCGCAAGGACATGCACACGCACTATCACTACGAGATAGCGGTGTTGATGTGGTGGTTGGATTAGCTGATGGTTCAAAATCTCGAGCTAAAGCTGAGGCAGAAGGCCTAAAGGTTGCATCTGTTGCCGATGCAGTAAAGGGTGCTGATGTTGTGATGTTGCTAGCTCCTGATCATGTGCAACGACATATTTACAATGATTCAATCGCACCAAATATGAAAGATGGCGCAGCGCTATTTTTTGGACATGGATTTAATATTCGATTTGGTTATATCAAGCCACCTGCAAATGTTGATGTTTGTATGGTCGCACCAAAGGGTCCAGGACACTTAGTTAGACGAGAGTATTCAGCAGGACGAGGTGTACCAGTAATTGTTGCGGTAGAGCAAGATGCAACTGGAAATGCTTGGCCGCTAACTCTTTCTTATGCAAAAGCAATTGGTGGACTTCGTGCTGGTGGAATTTTGACTACCTTCACTGAAGAGTGTGAGACAGATTTATTTGGTGAGCAATCAGTTCTTTGTGGCGGAGCTTCTCAATTAGTTATGTATGGCTTTGAGACTTTGATTGAGGCTGGCTACCAACCAGAGGTTGCCTACTTTGAGTGTCTACATGAGCTAAAACTAATTGTTGACCTTATGTATGAAGGTGGAATTGCAAAACAGCGATGGTCAGTATCTGACACAGCTGAGTATGGTGATTACATCTCAGGTCCAAGAGTTATTGATCCAAGCGTAAAAGAGAATATGAAAAAAGTTCTTGCTGATGTTCAATCAGGTGCGTTTGCCAAGAGATTTATTGATGATCAAGATGCTGGAGCTCCTGAATTTAAATCATTACGTGCAAAGGGTGAAGCACATCCAATTGAGCAGGTTGGCCGAGATCTTCGCAAGATGATGTCTTGGGTTAAATCTGCAAACAATGATGATTACAAAGAGGGAAATGCGGCGCGTGGCTAAACCAGTAGTTCTTATCGCTGAAGAGTTAAGTCCAGCCACATTAGAGGCGCTCGGACCTGACTTTGAGGTGCGCAATTGCAATGGCGCAGATCGGGCAGAGTTATTAGCTGCTCTTTCTAAAGGAGTAGATGCGGTATTAATTCGCTCTGCTACCAAAATGGATGCCGAGGCACTTGCAGCAGCAAAGGGATTAAAGGTAATTGCACGAGCTGGTGTTGGTTTAGATAATGTTGAAATTCCAGCTGCAACTGCGGCGGGTGTAATGGTGGTTAACGCACCTACCTCAAATATTGTCTCGGCCGCCGAACTTGCAATTGGATTACTTCTGGCTAGCGCAAGATTTATCTCACCTGCTCACACCGCTTTGCAAAATGGTAAGTGGGCAAGATCTAAGTACACCGGTGCTGAGTTATTTGAAAAAACCTTAGGAATTGTTGGCTTTGGCCGAATTGGTCAATTGGTAGCCCACCGAATGCAGGCATTTGGAATGGATGTAGTTGCTTATGATCCTTATCTACAACCAGCAAGGGCTGCGCAATTAAATGTTAAGTTGGTTGAGTTAGATGAGTTGTTAAGAGTGAGTGATTTCATCACTATTCACCTTCCAAAAACTAAAGAGACAGCAAATTTAATTGGTACCGAAGCCTTAAATAAGGTTAAGCCAACGGTGAGAATTATTAATGCTGCCCGTGGCGGAGTACTAGATGAAACCGCACTTTATGAAGCACTTAAAGCTGGCAAAGTGGCTGGCGCGGGTCTTGATGTATTTGCAACAGAGCCTTGTACAGATTCACCACTTTTTACATTAGATAATGTGGTGGCAACTCCTCACCTTGGAGCTTCAACTGATGAAGCGCAAGAGCGGGCTGGCATTGCAGTTGCAATCTCAGTAAGAAAAGCATTATCTGGTGAGTTAGTACCAGATGCGGTAAATGTTAAGGGTGGTGCGATTGATCAAGCAGTTCGCCCAGCACTTCCGTTAGTTGAAAAATTAGCGCAGGTTGCAACCGCCTTAGCAAATGATGTTATCTCAGCAATTGATGTTGAGGTAAGAGGTGAGATTTCAACTCTAGATGTTTCAGTACTTGCAACGAGTGCACTAAAGGGAGCACTGCTTGCAATGGGCGCTGAGGATGTTACATATGTAAATGCCCCAGCATTAGCAGCGGAGCGATCAATTAGCTCTACTGTTTCAACTGATTCTGAAAGCCCAGATCACCGTAATTTAGTTTCAGTACGGGCAGCTTGTGCTGATGGCAGCCAAGTATTTGTAAGTGGAACATTGATGGGAATTAAGCAGATCCAAAAGATTGTGGCAATTGATAAGTTAGATCTAGATTTAAAGCCAACAAATAATTTGCTATTCCTGCGTTATACCGATCGCCCAGGTGTGGTTGGTGTAGTTGGAAATGCATTAGGTAAGTTGAAGATCAATATTGCAGATATGCAGGTTGGTCGCACCCAGGAGGGTGGCCAAGCTTTGATGGCATTAACTGTTGATTCAGTTATTCCTAAAGAGATTATTGATGTGATCGCAAAAGAAACCGGGGCAACCTTAGTTCGCTTTGTGAATTTGGTGACTGAGTGAAAACTTTTAATCTAGCCACAATCCCAGGTGATGGCATTGGTCCTGAGGTAGTAACGCAAGGACTTCGGGTATTAGATGCGATTGCTAAGAAATATGATTTAGAGTTTAAGAAAACCAATTATGAGTTAGGCGCTGCCTACTGGCATAAGACTAAAGAGACACTGCCTGATTCAGTGATGGCGCAATTAGCAAAAGCTGATGTGATTTTATTAGGAGCAGTTGGCGATCCAACTGTGCCAAGTGGGGTATTAGAGCGAGGATTATTACTTAAACTTAGATTTGCATTTGAACACTATATAAATTTAAGACCGGCAAAGTTGTTTCCTGGTGTTACATCACCAATTACTAACAATAAGGGGATTGATTTTATTGTGGTGCGCGAGGGAACTGAGGGACTTTATGTTGGCGCAGGATCCATTAAAGATGAGGGCACAAATAAAGAGTTAGCAATTGAGGAATCTATTAATACCTATAAAGGTGTTGAACGGGTGATTCGAGATGCCTTTAATCGAGCAATGGATAGACCGCGCAAAAAACTTACCCTTGTTCATAAAAACAATGTGTTAACTAGAGCAGGTGGATTATGGA
This sequence comes from Candidatus Planktophila sp., assembly GCA_003569185.1. Taxonomy (GTDB): domain Bacteria; phylum Actinomycetota; class Actinomycetes; order Nanopelagicales; family Nanopelagicaceae; genus Nanopelagicus. The sequence continues at coordinate 247,363 of BGOJ01000001.1, forward strand.
CCCGGGTATTTAACGAGGTTGCTAAGGATTTCCCACAAGTAACAACAGATTACCTACATGTTGACGCCGCCTCTATGTTTTTTGTAACTAACCCAGAACGGTTTGATGTAGTAGTTACCGATAACTTATTTGGTGACATCATCACTGATATCGCAGCTGCAATCTGCGGTGGAATTGGCTTAGCCGCAAGTGGCAACATCAATCCAACTGGTGCTTTTCCATCAATGTTTGAACCCGTTCACGGCTCAGCCCCAGATATTGCTGGTAAGAATTTGGCGGATCCAACTGCAACAGTTTTATCAATTGCCATGATGTTAAATCACTTAGGTCAAACTCAAGCTGCAACTGATGTGGAAAAAGCGGTCGCTAAAGATTTAGCTTCCCGTGGGGATAAGAAGAGATCAACATCTGAAATCGGGGATGCGTTAGTGGCGGGAGTGTTATGAAGGTAATTAGTAACCCAAATACAAATCCAGTTTCATCTGCTGAACGAGAGAAGCGAGTAGCAGAGCCTGGTTTTGGTAAGTATTACACCGACAATATGGTGGTCGCAGAGTGGAGTGAGGCAACTGGTTGGGCTGATGCCAAATTACAACCATATGGTCCAATTACTTTAGATCCTGCGGCAATGGTTTTTCATTATGGTCAAGAGATCTTTGAAGGAATGAAGGCTTACTCACAACCAGATGGTGGAGTCTCCCTTTTTAGACCTGAAGCAAATGCAAAACGTTTTGCAAAATCTGCTGCTCGAATTGCTTTGCCTGAAATGCCAGTTGATTTCTTTGTTAAAACAGTTGAAGAGTTAGTAAAAGCTGATGCTGGTTGGGTGCCAAAGAAAATTGGTGAGTCTTTATATATTCGCCCATTTATGATCGCAACTGAGGTTGGCTTAGGAGTGCGGCCATCAAATCATGCAACATATATTTTGATTGCTACCCCTGCTGCTGCCTACTTTAACTCTGCAAAAGCGGTAACGGTTTGGATCTCAACTGAGTATGTAAGAGCAGCGTTAGGTGGAACAGGGGAGGCAAAGTGCGGTGGAAATTATGCAGCTTCCCTCCTTGCGCAAAAACAAGCAGCTAAAGAGGGTTGTGATCAGGTTGCCTACATTGATGCCAAAGAACGTAAGTGGGTTGAAGAGATGGGTGGCATGAATCTCTACTTCATTAAGGGAAGTGGCAAAGATGCCAAGATCATTACACCAAAGTTAACTGGCACATTACTTCCTGGAATTACCCGCGATTCAATTTTAACTCTGGCAAATGATCTTGGATACAAAACTGAAGAGGCGATGATCTCAATTGAAGATTGGCGAGATGGTGTTAAATCAGGAGAGATAACTGAGATTTTTGCATGTGGCACCGCCGCAGTTGTCTCAGCGGTGGGAAGTGCAAAAAGTGTTCATGGCACCTGGCAAACAGGTGATGGCCAACCAGGTCCAATTACAAATCAGATTAGAGCAGCCCTACTTGCGATTCAGCATGGCAGCGCTGAAGATAAACATGGTTGGAATAAACGGGTTATCTAATGCCAATTAATGATTCATTTCATATCTATGACACCACACTTCGTGATGGCGCCCAGCAAGAGGGTTTGAATTTATCAGTTCACGATAAGTTAACTATTGCTCGCCACCTTGATGATTTAGGTGTTGGTTTTATTGAAGGTGGCTGGCCGGGTGCTAATCCAAAAGATACTGAGTTTTTTAAATTAGCCCAAACTGAGTTAAAACTAAAGAATGCAACCTTTGTTGCATTTGGTGCGACTAGGCGTCCTGGAGTAAAGGCCGCAGATGATCTGCTACTGCGCGCTTTGCAAGATTCAAAGGCACCGGTGGTAACACTGGTGGCAAAGAGTCATGATCGCCATGTTGATCTAGCTCTTAAGACACATCTTGATGAAAATCTTGCGATGATTACCGATTCAATTAAGTTTTTAAAAGCTGGCGGTCAGAGAGTTTTCTTAGATGCTGAACACTTCTTTGATGGCTACCTTTCCAACAAGGCTTACGCACTTGAGGTGGTTAAAGCTGCAGTTGAAGCTGGTGCTGATGTTGTGGCCCTTTGTGACACAAATGGTGGAATGTTGCCTGATCAATTATCAAATATTGTCCATGAGGTATTAACTGCATCAAAGGCTCGTCTTGGTATTCACTGCCACAATGACACTGGGTGCGCAGTTGCTAACTCACTTGCTGCGATCTCTGCTGGTGTTACCCATGTGCAGGGAACATTAAATGGCTATGGCGAGCGAACTGGAAATGCTGATCTAGTAAATATCATTGCAAACCTTGAGTTAAAGAAGGAACAAACAGTTTTGCCTGCTGGCAAATTACAAGAAGCATTCCGCATCTCACACGCAGTTGCTGAGATTACAAATGTTGCGCCAAGTGCGCGCCAACCATATGTTGGCACATCAGCCTTTGCTCACAAGGCAGGTCTTCATGCATCTGCAATCAAGGTAGATCCAATGATGTATCAACATGAAACTCCAGAATCAGTTGGCAATGACATGCGGATGTTGGTCTCTGAGATGGCAGGGCGTGCTTCAATTGAGTTGAAATCTGTTGAATTAGGAATTGATTTAGGTGGGGATAAGGATTTAATTGGCAGAGTAGTGGAGAAGGTTAAGGATCTAGAGGGCAAAGGTTTCACCTTTGAAGCAGCAGATGCCTCCTTTGAATTACTACTTCGCACCCAAGTTTTAGGAAAGCGGCCAAGCTTTTTCACAATCTTAGATTGGCAAACCACAGTTCATCAGGATGATTCAGGCAAGGTAACTAGTAAGGCAACGGTGCAGATCAATGCAAAGGGTGAGACGATTTCAGCAAATGGTGTTGGAAATGGTCCAGTTAACGCAATTGATAACGCACTTCGCAGTGGCCTAGAAAAGTTTTACCCAGAGCTTTCAAAACTTGAGTTAACTGATTACAAAGTGCGTATCTTGGAAGGCCGGCTAGGAACTGGGGCGGTAACTAGAGTTTTAGTTGAGACCAGTGATGGCAATGGCGAGTGGAGCACAATTGGTGTGCATGAGAATGTGATTGCAGCCTCAGCAATGGCATTAGATGACGCGGTTACCTATGGCTTACTAAGGCAAGGACGCAAACCCGAGTAATCTGCTATTCATGTCCGCAGCTCTGATCACCCAGTATGAAGAGCACCTAGCGCTGGTTAGAAATTTATCTGATAACTCAATCAAAGGTTATGTAACAGATTTAGAGTCTTTTCTTAAACATATGGAAAAACTTGGAATTGTTGAGTTTAATCAATTAGAAATTGAACACATCAGATCATGGCTTGCAAACCTGCAAAGTACCGGTGTTGCCAGAGCCACCTTAACTAGACGAATTGTTTCAATCCGCGCCTTCACAAATTGGGCGGCAGCAAGTGGCTGGTTAACCTCAGACCTTGGTGCAAATCTTGCAATTCCAAAACCTCATAAAGTTTTGCCAGAGGTTTTAAATGTTGATGAGGCTGCAACGGTATTAAAAGCACTTGAGGTTAAATCTGTTGAGGAGCCAACTGCGGTAAATGTTAGGGATTTAGCATTGGTTGAGGTTTTATATGGATCAGGAATTCGAGTCTCAGAGCTTTGTGGATTAAATCTAAGTGATGTTGATCGATCAAGAAATACGCTAAATGTAATTGGCAAAGGGGATAAGCAGCGGGTAGTGCCATTGGGATTGCCAGCGATGCGGGCAATTGATAATTACTTAAAAAATGGCAGAGATGAGTTTGTAAATAACTCATCTGCTGATGCTTTGTTTTTAGGTAGCCGTGGCAAAAGAGTTGATCAAAGAACTGTGCGCGAGGTTGTCTATGAAGCGATGAAAGCAGTTGGCGCCAAGATGGGGCCCCATGGACTTCGCCACTCTGCTGCCACACATTTACTTGAAGGTGGAGCAGATTTGCGAACTGTGCAAGAAATTCTTGGACATGCATCTTTATCTACTACTCAGATTTACACCCATGTCTCACCTGAACGATTACAAACTGCTTATAAGCAAGCACACCCAAGGGCGTAATTTGTGAAGATTGAGTTACCACTTGCTATTACGCAATTAGATCAACGAATTAGATCTGAAAACTTTGTTAGGGCGGTTCTTTCTGGCCGGCGGCGGAATATGCAAACTGAGTATGAGCGGATTGATATTAGGCAGGTATTGATAAAGGATGAGATTAAGTGGCAGATAATCTCAAGTGATGGCAAGAAGGATTTAACTAAGAATGTGGCAGCTGATTTTAACTTTACGCAATTATTTGAAAGCGGTTATGCCAACTTATTAGTAGATACTCAAGATGAGTCCTACCAGGTGAGGATCTCTAAAAAAGATGAGGCGTTAGTTGCAATAAGTAAGGTGAAATTGAGTCGAGATCTTTCCCATGATCGCCAAAAGATGAGAATGTTGCCGGAGAGTAATCAGGTATTTAAAGCTCTTGATTTATCCGATCTGTTGGGGCGAATTAAGCCAAGCAAGATGGATAAGTACAAGCAGGTGGATGAGTTTTTAAGATTAATAAGCCAAACATTAGATACTGATTTAAGTAATCAAGATGATATCTCAGTAGTTGATTTAGGTTGTGGTCATGCCTATCTAACCTTTGCTGTGCAGGAGTTTTTAAAGGATAGGTACAAAAAGGTTTCAATTTTGGGGGTAGATGAGCGGGATGATTCCAAAGTACATAATGAAAAGGTGGCAGCTAAGTTAAAGATTGAGGCCAAATTTATTGCTGCAAAAATTGCTGATACACCTAATCAAAAGGTGGATATTGCAATCGCGCTCCATGCCTGTGATACCGCAACAGATGACGCCCTTTACTGGGCGGTTAAAAACAAAGCGAAGGTAATCATGGCAGCACCATGTTGCATGCATGAGTTGCAAACTCAGATTAAAGATTCACCTGAGCCATGGGGCTTATTAACTAAGTATGGCCTGGTTAAGGAGCGCTTAGTTGATCTAATGACAGATTCATTGCGGGCTCAAATTTTAAAATTACTTGGCTACCGGGTAGATATTGTGGAGTTTATTGGTGGTGAGCACACCGCTCGAAATATTTTAATTAGAGCAGTCTTTACTGGAGCCAGCCCTGCGCCATTAGATAAAGAGCGGTATCTGCAATTACTTGCGCAGTGGCAGATCAGGCCATACTTGGCAAAATTATTAGAGGATGAGTTAAAAGCTACGGCGCAGATTAGTTGAATCTAGCTTTGCGCAGTAGGTAGTGCTTTCACAACTTATATTTTCATAATCACCAAAGAAGATTCCAATCACCACCCCAATCACAAGGGTTGGCAGAAGGTAGCTGTATTTCACCCCCATATTTTGGATTATTTAAGCAGGCCAATGCGTGGGCCAGGTGGTAGTGCTGTGGAAATTGGGGTGTAAAAGTTCAGGTAGGATTTACCTCAGCACAAGACCTTAAAAAAGTTTTGTGACTTCACGCATCTTAAAGTGATTAATTGATTACCAATTAAATGCTTAAGAACCTGTTCGGTGTAGTTAGCAATAACTACTCGGTTCGAAGATGCTAGGGATTTAGCAAATTGCTAGATCACAAACCGAGTGCTCTTTAATTACCTTGCGTAAATAAAGAGTGAAAAAAGGAGTGTGCCTAAATGGCAGTTGTAACAATGCGAGAGCTTCTCGACAGCGGTGTTCACTTTGGACATCAGACTCGTCGATGGAATCCAAAGATGAAGCGCTATATCTTCACTGAGCGCAACGGCATCTACATCATCGATATCCAACAATCATTAGCGCTAATTGATGCCGCTTATGAGTTTATTAAAGATGCAGTTGCAAAGGGTGGCCACGTACTTTTCGTTGGCACCAAAAAGCAAGCACATGAGCCAATCAAGCAGCAATCTGCCCGAGTTGGTATGCCTTATGTAACAGAGCGTTGGTTAGGCGGAATGCTTACCAACTTCCCAACTGTTTATAAGCGCGTGCTTAGATTAAAAGAGTTAGAGGCGCTAGAGACAGCAAATGATCAACTTCTAACCAAAAAAGAGTTACTTGTTCTTCGCCGTGAGCGCGAGAAGTTAAATAAGAACCTTGATGGAATTCGTAATATGACCAAGCTGCCTGCGGCAATTTGGGTGGTTGATACTAAGAAGGAGCACTTAGCTGTTGCTGAGGCGAAAAAACTTGGTATTCCAGTTATTGCAATCTTGGATACAAATTGTGATCCAGATGAGGTTGATTTCAAGATTCCTGGCAATGATGATGCGATTAGATCTATTGCGCTTCTAACTAGAGTAATGACTGATGCAATTGTGGCTGGACTTCAAATTAGATCAGCAAATGCTGCAAAGATTGCTGATAAGGCAGCTGCTGAAGCAGCCGCTGCGGCTGAGAAAACAGCTGAACAACCGCTTGCTGATTGGGAAAAAGATCTAATCAAAGAGCCAACTGAAAACAAGGGTGCATAAGTTGGCCTATACAGCAGAGGATGTTAAGAGATTACGGGAGCAGACCGCTGCCGGAATGCTTGATTGCAAAAAAGCATTAGATGAAGCAGATGGTGATTACCAAAAAGCGGTAGAGATCATTCGCGTCAAAGGTCAAAAGGGTGTTACAAAACGTGAAGGCCGAGCCACCTCAAATGGTTTGGTAACAGCAAAAGCAGAGGGTGACTTGGGTGTAATGCTTGAGTTAAATTGCGAAACTGATTTCGTTGCAAAGGGAGAAAAGTTTCAAGCTTTAGCTGATGAGTTGTTAAACCATCTAGCGGCATCAAAAATTGGTGAGCTAGATAAGTTTTTATCATCAAAGCTAGCCTCAGGTAAAACTGTGCAAGAGGTCGTTGATGAGGGAAATGCGATGTTGGGGGAGAAGATTGAGATTAAGCGAATCTCTGTTTTAACTGGTTCACCAGTCTCTTTATATCTACACAAAACCTCTCCTGATCTACCACCACAGGTTGGTGTGCTAGTTCAGCTAAAGAGTGCTGCTGAAAATGTTGGTAAAGATATTGCCCAACATATTGCAGCCTTCGCGCCACTTTTTGTAGCCGAGATCAAGTACCAGCTGATGAAATTGCTAAAGAGCGCAGATTGGCGGAGGAGACAGCAAAGGCTGAAGGAAAGCCAGAAGCCTCAATCGCCAAGATTGTGGAGGGCCGTGTTACTGGCTTTGTTAAAGAGGTATCTCTTCTTGAGCAAGCATTTGCTAAGGATGCTAAAAAGACTGTGCAACAAATTCTGGATGAGGCTAAGACCGCCGTGTCTGCCTTTAATAGATTCCGCGTAGGTCAGTAAACTAGTAATACAAATTAATTAAAGGAGCGCTCATGCCACGTAAAGGTTATAAACGAGTGCTCCTTAAATTATCTGGTGAGGTTTTTGGCGGAGAAAAAAGGCATCGGTGTTGATCCTGATGTAGTCCATGATGTGGCAAATCAAATCGCAGAGGTTGTTAGAGGCGGAACGCAGATTGCCATTGTGGTCGGCGGCGGAAATTACTTTAGAGGAGCTGAGCTTCAACAACGCGGCATGGATAGAGCGCGTGCTGATTACATGGGCATGCTTGGCACGGTAATGAATTGTTTAGCGCTACAAGATTTTCTAGAAAAAGAGGGTATTGAAACCCGCGTGCAAACTGCAATCACAATGGGTCAGGTGGCAGAGCCTTATGTGCCACGTCGTGCGATTAGACATTTAGAAAAGGGCAGAGTTGTAATTTTTGGAGCTGGTGCTGGTATGCCATTTTTTACCACCGACACAGTTGCCGCGCAGCGCGCACTTGAAATTGGTGTGGACGCACTCCTTTTGGCAAAAAGTGGTGTGGATGGTGTTTATTCAGCTGATCCTCGTAAGGATAAGAGTGCAACAAAGTATGAGGCAATTTCCTATGATGAGGTTTTAAGTAAATCACTTGCAGTTGCAGATGCAGCTGCCTTTGCACTTTGCCGTGAGAACAAACTGCCAATTGTGATCTTTGATCTTAAAAATCAAGGCAATATCAGGCGGGCAGTATCTGGTGAAAGCATTGGCACACTCGTCTCCTAAGCCTCATTTATTACCGTATTTATAACCCTAAGTAATTTGCTAGTAGAGTTGGATTAATTAAAGGAGATGCAAAGATGTCAGATTTAAATAGCTCACTGGCTGAGTGCAACACCAAGATGAATAAAGCTATTGATGTTGCTAAAGAGGATTTCGCCACCATTAGAACCGGCAGAGCTCACCCAGCGATGTTTGCAAAGTTAATGGTTGATTACTACGGCACCGGCACTCCCTTATCTCAACTTGCAACTGTGCAGGTTCCAGAGGCCCGGCTTGCGCTAATTACTCCTTATGACAAGGGCGCGATGGCAGCTATTGAAAAGGCAATTCGCGATTCAGATCTAGGTGTTAATCCAGGAAGTGATGGCACTGTAATTCGCGTTAACTTTCCACAATTAACTGAAGAGCGACGCAAAGAGTTTATTAAGGTTGCAAAGGGCAAGGCGGAGGATTCAAAGGTTTCAATTCGTGCAATTAGGCGAAGTGCGAAAGAGGCGATGGAGAAGTTAGAAAAAGATGGCAAGGTTGGCAAAGATGATTTAGCCAGAGCTGAAAAAGAGCTAGAAAAAGTTACTGGTGAGCACACCGCGAAAATTGATGAGTTGCTAAAGCATAAAGAAGCTGAGCTGCTGGAGGTTTAATGATGGCAGACCTGCACGCAATAAATGATGCGATAAATAAAAAGGCAGGTCGCAAACTTCTTCCTTCTATTTTAGTATCCCTATTTTTACTGGGATTAATTTTGGCACCATCAATACCCAACCACTCTTATTTTTTGGCCTTATTTGGATTGTTATCATGATCGGAGTTCGAGAGATCACCGCTGCCTATGGCAAGGGCGGAATTGAACTACCTGATTATGTATTAATGATTGCAGCCACTGTTTTACTAGTGGCAACCTGGAATGGCAATACCCAAGGCCTTGCAGTTTCTGCTGGTCTTACCATCCCGATTTTAATGTTTACTTTGCTTTTAATCTCTCAAAAAGATTTTATTAAACGATCAACCTCCGCTGTTTTTATTACCTTCTACCTAGCTGTCCTTGGTGGATTTATCTTGTTGCTAGCAAATCATGAGGATGGGGCAACAAGAATTTTTGCATTGGTTGCCTTAATTGCCTGCAATGACACCTTTGCATATATTGCTGGAGTTTTAATTGGTAAGCACAAACTTGCGCCAAGTATTTCTCCAAAGAAAAGTTGGGAAGGATTAATTGGGGGAGCGATCGCAGCTGTGATCGGTGGCTCATTTATCTTTAACTCACTCTTTGAAACCGCCTGGTTTGTTGGCGCATTAATTGGGTTGATGACAGTAGTTACTGCAACCTGTGGGGACTTGATTGAATCTGCGATAAAGAGAGATTTAGCAATTAAAGATATGTCTAATTTACTGCCGGGCCATGGCGGGATTATGGATCGTTTAGATTCTGCCCTTTTCACAGCCCCAGCTGTTTGGTTTGCAATTGAATTAATTAATCGGTACTTATAGATGGCTGATTTAGTATTTGATGCCCCAGCTGTTAAGAAAAAAACACCAATACATCTTGCTGATTTAACCCCGACTGAGCGCAAGGCGCGGGCAGTTGAGTTAGATCTGCCGCCATTTAGAGCTAATCAATTGGCGGTGCATTTTTTCACCCATCACAATGATGATGTTGAAAGCTTTACCGATATTCCAAAGGATTTGCAGGCAAAATTAGGTGAGGCATTTTTACCTAAATTACTTACGCTAGTTAAATCTGTTACCTGTGATGGTGGTAAAACTAGAAAAGATCTATATCGATTACATGATGGAGTTTTAGTTGAATCTGTTTTAATGCGTTATACCGATCGCACCACAGTTTGTATTTCATCCCAAGCCGGATGCGGCATGCAATGCCCATTTTGCGCAACTGGCCAAGCAGGATTAACTAGAAATTTAACCGCAGGTGAGATTACAGCGCAGGTAATGATGGCAGCTCGTGCATGTGATTTAGGTGAGATGCCAGGTGGGCCAACACGGTTATCTAATGTGGTTTTTATGGGCATGGGTGAGCCGATGGCTAATTACAAAGCGGTGATGCAAAGTATTAGAAATATTACAAATCCTCAGCCAGATGGTTTAGGCATTGGGGCAAGATCGGTAACTCTTTCAACTGTTGGCTTAGTAAGTGGCATTGAAAAGTTAATTGAAGAGGATATTCCAGTAACCTTGGCAATTTCATTACACACTCCAGATGATGAGTTACGCGACACCTTGGTGCCAATTAACTCAAGATGGAAAGTTAAAGAGGTGCTGCAAGCAGCTGATAAGTATGAAGCTAAAACTGGCAGGCGGTACTCAATTGAGTATGCATTGATTAGAGATATTAATGATCAAGCTTGGCGAGCTGATTTATTAGGTCGGTTATTAAAAAATAAAAATGCTCATGTCAATTTGATTCCATTAAATCCAACCCCTGGATCTAAGTGGACCGCATCTCGAGCCGAAGATGAGCGGGCCTTTGTTGAAACATTGGAAGGGTATGGGGTGCCAGTTACGGTGCGCGATACCAGAGGGCGGGAGATTGATGGTGCCTGTGGTCAATTGGCGGCATCTGAAAAATAAGTAACAAATCTTAAATAATTGCGCTATTGATTACAGCTGGGCGGATAACTAGACTCTCACACAAGTTAATTAGCCAAGGAGTATTTAGTGAAAACGCTGCAAAACTTTGTCAATGGTAAAAAGGTAAGTGCCACCTCAGATAAGGTCCAGGATTTAATTAATCCAGCTACTGGTCAGGTTTTTGCAAAGGCGCCAGTCTCCAACGCATCCGATGTTGATAAGGCAATGGTCGCTGCAGCAAGTGCCTTTGAAGTTTGGAAAGAGTCAACACCAGGGGAGCGACAAAAGGCGATAAATAAGATTGCAGATGCAATTGAGGATAGAAGTGAAGAGTTAATCGGAATTGAATCAGAAAATACTGGCAAACCAATTGCGGTCACTCGGGCCGAAGAGATTGGTCCAATGCTTGATCAGATTAGATTTTTTGCAGGAGCGGCTAGAAATTTAGAGGGAAAATCTGCAGCTGAATACTTTAAAGGTCACACCTCATTTATTAGACGTGAACCAATTGGCGTTTGCGCGCAGGTGACACCATGGAATTATCCAATGATGATGGCGGTGTGGAAGTGGGCGCCAGCAATTGCGGCTGGAAATACTGTTGTCTTAAAGCCAAGTGATACCACTCCAGTTTCAACACTTTGGATGGCAGAGTTAATGCAGGAGTTTTTGCCAGAGGGTGTAATAAATGTTGTGGTGGGAGATCGTGATACTGGTAGAGCATTGGTTGAACATGAGATTCCACAGATGGTCTCTATTACTGGCTCAGTAAGAGCTGGTATGGAGGTTGCCGGAAGTGCTGCTAAAGATTTAAAGAAGTTACACCTTGAGTTAGGTGGCAAAGCACCAGTTGTAATCTTTGATGATGCTAATTTAGAGGCAGCTTGTGAATGGATTGCAGTTGCTGGTTACTTTAACGCTGGCCAAGATTGCACAGCTGCCACTCGAGTATTGGTTGAGGCAAGTGCTTATGATGATGTGGTGGCGCTGCTTTCAGAGCAGGCAAAAAATGTAATTAAAGTTGGTATGCCAGATGAGGATGTATTAGTTGGCCCAGTTAATAATGCTAATCAATTAGCAAGAGTCCAAGGATTCTTAGATCGTGTGCCAGCCCACGCAAGAGTTACTGCAGGAGGAACTGCAATTAAGGGTCCTGGATACTTCTGGAATCCAACTGTGGTGGCAGATCTAAAACAGGATGATGAGATGATTCAAAATGAGATCTTTGCGCCAGTTATTACTGTGCAAAAGTTTAAGGATGAGGCAGAGGCGGTTCGTTACGCCAACGGTGTTAAGTATGGATTGGCCTCAAGTGTTTGGACAAAGGATCATGGCCGAGCGATGCGAATGGCAAAGGCCTTTGATTTTGGTTGTGTATGGATCAATACCCATATTCCAATGGTGGCGGAGATGCCTCATGGCGGATTTAAGCACTCCGGTACCGGTAAGGACCTATCAGCTTATGGATTTGAGGAGTACACCCGCATCAAACACGTGATGACTAACCTCAACGCCTGATAGATTTCCCCACACTCCCCAAAGCAGAAGAGCACTGTTCCTACGAGAGTAATAAGAAAGAGAAGTAATGAAAAAAGATATTAACTCCTTATCTCCTGAAGCTCGCGCAATTATTCGCGCTCAGGTTTCTCGTCGTTCAGTTCTTGCTGGCGTTGGCGCAGTTTCAGCTGCTGGTTTATTAGCAGCATGTGGCACAGGTTCATCTACCGGAGCAAAGGTTGCAGTTGATGTTAGTGATACTGAAAAAATTGTGCGGTGGGCAAACTGGCCACTTTATTTAGATTTTAATGAGGATACAAAGGTTTACCCAACTCTTGCTGCCTTTGAAAAGCAGAGTGGTTTAAAGGTTACTTATGAAGAAGCAATTGATGACAACAATACTTTTTATGGCAAAGTGCAAGGACAACTTTCAATCGGATCAGATATTGGTTATGACATTGTTGCCCCAACTGATTGGATGGCAGCTAGATTTATTGAGCAGGGATATGCTCAAAAATTAGATCCAGCTAATGTGCCAAACAAAACAAATATTCGCCAAGTTTTATCAGATGTTGGCTTTGATAAAGGTCGTCAGTACTCATTAACCTGGCAATCAGGTTTTGCTGGCTTTGGCTGGAATACCCAAAAACTTCCAAAGGGTGTTCGTACCATGGAGGATCTCTTTGCACCAGCAAATAAGGGAAAGGTTGTAGTTCTCTCTGAGCTACGAGACACAATCGGTGTAATCATGCTTTATCAGGGTGTAGATCCATCCTCAAACTTCACTGAGGATCAATATATGAATGCAATTGATTTCTTCAAGAAGAAGATTGCTGATGGCTTTATTCGCCAAGTTAAGGGCAACTCTTACTCAGAGGATCTAAAACGAGGCGATGCCAACGCCGTAATTGGATGGTCTGGCGATATATTTATTTTGAAATCTGAGTCTGGTGGCAAGTTTGATTTTGCTATCCCTGAGTCAGGTGGAACATTATGGAGTGATAACTTGTTGATTCCATCAACATCAACTCATAAGAAAAATGCTGAGAAGTTAATCAATTACTACTACGAGCCCGCAGTTGCAGCGCAGGTTGCCGCATATGTTAATTACATCTGCCCAGTAGAGGCTGCCCAACCTGAGCTTGAGAAGATTGATCCAGCTCTTGCTGCCAGCCCATTTATTTTCCCAGATGCTGCCACCCTTGCAAAGGTGAAGGTGTTTAGATCTCTTAGCGCTGATGAGAGCACTAAATTCCAAACAGCATTTGATGAAGCTATCGGCAATTAGGTTTTAGACAAGTAGCTGGTGATGGCGAACAGTAAAGTCTCACAAGATACTGGTGATTTAAAACTTAATAGAGTCTCTAAACATTACGGTGATTTTTGCGCCGTTGATGATCTGTCATTAATCGTGCCAGATGGCTCCTTCTTCGCACTCCTTGGACCATCTGGTTGCGGTAAAACCACAACACTTCGAATGATTGCAGGCTTAGAGGAGCCAAGTGCTGGAACTATTTCAATTGGCGATACTGATATCACAACCCAAAAATCATATCGACGAAATGTAAATACAGTATTTCAAAATTACGCATTATTTCCTCACCTAACAATTTTGAAAATATCGCCTTCGGTTTACGTCGGCGTGGAATTAAAGATGTTAAAACTGAGGTTGAAAATGCGTTAAATCTGGTGGAGATGGGCCATTTGGCTGAGCGCAAACCAAATCAATTATCAGGTGGGCAACAACAACGTATTGCAGTGGCTAGAGCAATTGTTAACCGGCCAGAGGTTTTATTACTTGATGAGCCACTTGGCGCACTTGATCTAAAGCTGCGCCGGCAGATGCAGATTGAGTTAAAGCGAATTCAAACTGAGGTTGGAATTACCTTTATTCACGTCACCCATGATCAAGAAGAGGCAATGACCATGGCTGACACCATTGCGGTGATGAATCAAGGAAAGATTGAGCAAATGGGAAGTGCAACTGATCTTTATGAGGCGCCAAAGACCGCATTTGTTGCTAACTTTTTAGGTCAATGCAATTTGATTAAAGGAAAAATAACTTCAAGAGGTGGGGATAAGGCAACAGTTACCGCTAAAGGCTTAACCTTTGAAGTTCCACTATCTCGGGTTGCAACTAGCAGTGATAGCGTATTTTTGGGAGTCCGCCCAGAAAAACTTCGCTTAGATGACAGCGGCGTTAACTCAATTAAGAATTGTGTTGTTACCGATCGCTCATTTGTTGGCACCTCAACCCAATACTTAGTAAGAGCGCCATGGGATTTAGAGCTGGTTGTTTTTGAACAAAATGATGAAGGATTACATGATCTTCGGGTTGGCGATACCGTCTCTCTTGAGTGGGATGCCGAACACACCTTTGCATTAGATGGTGCTGGCGATATTAATGCTGGCGCTGATCTTGATGATGAAGAGTAAGTAATGGCTTTTCTGCACGCAGTCTCATCTGGTCACTCAGCTACTAAAAATGTTTTAAAGAAAAGATCTTTAACTCCCTATTTACTTCTTGCCCCTGGCTTAATTTGGCTAATCACATTTTTTATCATTCCGATATTTTCCTTGGCCAGCACATCAACCATGGTCAGACCAGATGGTGCTCAGGTTGGGGTTTATGAACAAAAGCTTAGGTTTGCAAATTATGTTGATGCATTTGTGGCCAACCAGGATCAATACCTTCGATCATTTTTCTATGCTGCCCTTGCAACTTTGCTGGCATTAGCAATTGCTTATCCGCTGGCTTATGCAATTGCTTTTAAATCAGGTAAGTATCGAAATATTTTACTTGTCTTAGTTATCGCACCATTTTTTACCTCATTCTTATTAAGAACTATTGCCTGGACTCAGATTTTGGCTGACTCTGGCCCAGTAGTTAGTGCAATAAAGGTTTTACCTTTTATTGATGATTTGTTTCGAATAAACAACACCTCAACTGCGGTAGTAATTGGCCTTGCCTATAACTTTCTTCCCTTTATGACCTTGCCACTTTATGCAAGCTTGGAGCGAATTGATCCAAGAACTCTTGAGGCGGCAGGGGATTTATATGCAAATGGTCTGACCACCTTTAGAAAGGTGACACTTCCATTATCTATGCCAGGAGTTGTAGCTGGCACTCTTTTGACCTTTATCCCTGCAGCTGGTGATTATGTGAACGCTGCGATCTTAGGTAATCCAAATACCAAGATGATTGGAAATGTTATTGAGTCTCGCTTCTTTGCTGTGGTGGATTACCCAACTGCTGCTGCGCTTTCATTTACTTTAATGGCAACTATTTTAATTTTGGTAACACTTTATATTCGAAAGTCTGGAACGGATGAGTTGGTATGACAACTATTAACGCTCCAATGCCAAGTTTGAGCCATCGTGCCTCAAGATGGTTTTCCCGAAACTTAATCAGAATTTATGCTGCCCTTGCATTTATTTATCTATTTATTCCAGTTGCCTACACATTTGCCTTCTCATTCAATAATGCTGGAAAAAGCAACCTGGTTTGGCAAGGTTTTACTTTAGAAAACTGGAAAAACCCATGTGGTGCACCGCAAGTTTGTGAGGCGGTAGGAAACTCATTAAAGATTGGTGTGATCTCAACATTACTGGCCACCATATTAGGAACCATGATTGCTTTTGCATTAGGTAGATATAAATTTAAAGGGCGCACATCAACAAATCTTCTAATTTTCCTTCCAATGGCAACACCAGAGGTAGTACTCGGCGCCTCTTTACTTGCAATGTTTTTAAACCTACGAGTTAACCCTGGTTTTTGGACCATCGTTATCTCACATGTGATGTTTTGTATTTCCTTTGTGGTGGTAACTGTTAAGGCAAGAATTGCATCTTTAGATCCTCGGCTTGAACAGGCGGCAATGGACCTTTATGCAAATGAGAAGGAAACCTTTAGATATGTGACCTTGCCACTTGTGATGCCAGGTATTGCAGGAGCTGCACTATTGGCCTTTTCACTTTCCTTTGATGATTTTATTATCACTAACTTTAACTCCGGCACAGTTTCAACATTTCCAAAGTTTGTTTATGTATCAGCGGCTCGCGGAATCCCAGCACAAGCAAATGTGATTGGTAGTGCGATGTTCTTTATTGCGCTGATCATTGTTATAGTCGGCCAAGTTGTTAGCCGGAAACGAAAGAAGTCATGACAAATATCGGCAATATGTATGGCCCCGATTTTACCTTTCTTGGTAATTAGAAAAAGGTTTGATATTTAGTTTTTATACCCACACATATTGGGGCTATGTACGAACCTTCTAGATTTCTAGAATTAGCAATAATCTACATCCAAGGACTTACATTTGCTAGATATTGAACGGGTTTAGGTCAGATATGGGCGATTACCCATTGCATCAGCTAAATACACAATCTATTCTCTATCAATGAACAAGAAGTTGATTACTTTCTTATCAATACTTTTTCTTTTCCTGTCCACTCCCATAATTCCAGTAAATGCTGCTGCCAAAGCAGGAGCGAAATGCAACAAGGCTGGATTTACTACTATTGCAGCTGGCAAGACATATACATGCATTAAATCTGGCAAGAAATTGGTTTGGAGTAAGGGTATTCCGCTATCAAAATTACCTGTAGTGCAAGCAATAGATCTTTCTAAATTTACAAACATAACTCCCTCAACTGAACTTTCTGCGCCAGAAATCTGTAAAACTGTTGATATAACTCCAAGTATGACTTTCAGTAATGGTTTTCCTAGACCAAGTTTTAGCCTGAATGGAAAAACTGAAATAAAGTTGCTTGTATTGCCAATAATATTTGATGAAATTCCCTTTACAAATACTGATCTTACAAACTTAGAAAATGCAATTAAGAGTACAAGTGAATTTTACTCAAAAATGTCCTATGGAAGACTAAAGCTGATTTTCGAAATACCAGAACGAGAATTATGGGTTAAGCTTTTAAAATCAGCTAAATCATATGGAATCATTCCTAATTTGCCACAACAGAATAATGAAATAATTGCAGTGGATGCTATTGCACTTGCTGATAAGCAAATTAATTTAAGTGCATACCAAAGTGTGATTATAGAGTCTGGCTATAGTACTTTGACCAGTATTGGCCAAGGAATGGGTGGGAAAACCTTTGTCGGAAAAACTGGATCTATTGTTGGAGCAACGCTAGAAATAGGTGAAGCAGTTGGTCGTGCATCCGTAATTTCACATGAGCTGGGGCATAACCTCTTTGGTTTAGAAGATCTGTATGTTTTTTTAAATAGTAAACGCCCCACAGTTCCAGAGCCGCAACCTGCTGGCAAGTGGGATGTAATGAGCGAAGGCGGATCGCTTGTTCCTGGATTCTTTGGATGGAATCGATTACTTATGGGTTGGCTATCTGACAGTGAAATCAGGTGCATAAAAAATCAAAACTCTACAACGCACTTTCTATCCAATATAGATAGCGTAACTGATCCTAAATTGGTTATGATCAATGTTGCTAGTGGAATTACCATAGCAATGGAATCTCGTGTGATTGATTCAAAAATCAGGGGTTATTGGTGTATAAAATTGATTCAAATACAAATCATGGAGATGGCCCAATTAATGCTGAGAAAAACCTTTTGTCTTTGGGTGAGAGCATAAGATTAGATAATTGGAATATTTCTGTGTCTGCCACTTCACCTTCAGGATTAATAGTTAAAGTAGAAAAATCTGCTTAGCCCAAGGGCGAATCTTCTTTTTATTTAGGTCAGATATGGGCGGATACTATAAAATATTGAATGTTTAATTCATAATCACTTATAAAACCAGTACATATATACTGCTCTCATGACAAACATCGGCAATATGTATGGCCCAGATTTCACATTTCTTGGCATTCCAAGATGTGATTTAGATAAGCCTGAGAGTTATAAAGGTGCAGATGTAATTATTGTTGGTGCACCAATTGATAGCGGAACCTCTCATCGATCAGGGGCGAAGATGGGTCCACAAGCTATTCGAATGGGCGATTACCTTCCACATGATGCCTCCCGGCCACATCTTGCAATGCGAATTGATCCATTACAAAAACTAAAGATTTTTGATGCAGGAGATTTGTTAATGCCAGGTGGAGATTTAGTTAATTCACTCAAAGTTTTAGAGGTTGCAACTGAGAAGATTTCAAAAGCTGGCGCAATCGCTGTTGTATTAGGGGGAGATCATTCAATTGCTTCAGCTGATGTGGCAGGAATTGCAAATCATTTAGGTAAGGGCAAAGTTTCAATGATTCATTTTGATGCTCATGCTGATACTGGTGAGGATCAATTTGGCGCACTAATTGGTCATGGCACACCAATGCGCAGATTAATTGAATCAGGATCTGTTCGTGGAGATCGCTTTTTGCAATTAGGACTTCGTGGTTACTGGCCAGATGATGCCACTTTAAAGTGGATGGCTGGCAAAGGAATGAAATCTTATGAGATGACTGAGATTCATCACCGCGGAATGAAAGCGGTATTAGATGAATCATTTTCCATTCTTACCGATGGTTGTGAAGGAGTCTTTTTATCTGTTGATATTGATGTAGTTGATCCAGGTATGGCGCCTGGCACTGGCACACCAGAGCCAGGGGGAATGACTAGTAGAGAGTTATTAGAAGCGGTACGAAGAATTTGTTTTGAATTACCAATTGTTGGCATTGATGTGGTTGAGGTGGCACCTGCTTATGACAGCAGCGATATCACTGCAATCTTGGCTAATCGAGTGGTGCTTGAGGCACTTAGTGCGATTGCGCTTAAGAAAGCAGGCGGTACTTACTCTGCCACTAGAAACTTACTGGATCGTTAATTAAATAGCTTTACGGAAAAAAGTTGAGCTAACCTTTTCATCTCCGGCCGGAACTTTCTTTGCAGCAGCTTCTGCCTTAATTAATCCAGCAGATTCCACCACTTTTTGTGAAGCGATATTTAAATCAGCAATGCATGCTTGTAAAAACTTAATTTTTGGATCACTTTTTGCGTATTCTTCAATTAAATTTATTGCATCCTTTATTGCACCTTTTCCTCTTCCCCAAGGTGCCACAAAATAACCAAGCTCAGCATTTCCAGCCTCATCGATTCCGTGAATTGAGATTATGCCAACAGCTTTAGATTCTTTATCTTCAATAACCCAAATTTTGTACTCTGGAAATTCACCTCTTATAAATCCTTGCGCATGTTGCAATTCGTAAGGACGGGGGACTGTAGTCCAAAATAGAATCTCTTTATCTTGGCAAGCTTCAACTATCCAATTTGCATCAGATTCTGCAATTTCTCTGATTGAATGAGAGATCATTACTTAATACTTGCTAGCGCCTCATCCAATACAGATAAGCCATCGCGTAGTAAATCCTCTTCAATTACAAGAGGTGGAAGCAATCTAATTACGTTGGCATATGTGCCAGCAGAAAGGATTAATACACCCTTGTTGGTGCAGTACTTAATTACAGCTGTTAAGGCTTCCGGGTTTGGTTCGGTTGTGCCAGGTTTTACTAATTCAATTGCTTGCATTGCGCCACGGCCTCTAACCTCACCAATGATTGAGTATCTCTTCATCATGGCGGTAAGTTCATCATGCATTATCTGACCAATTTTATTTGCGCGTTCAACTAAATTATCTTGCTCAATTACCTCAATTGCGCCAAGTGCTGCAGCACAGGCAATTGGATTTCCACCATATGTGCCACCAAGACCAGATAGATGAATTGAATCCATAATTTCAGCACGGCCAGTAACACCAGATAGTGGCAAACCAGCAGCAATTCCCTTTGCGGTAGTGATTAGATCTGGCTCAATATTTTCATCCTCACTTGCAAACATCTTGCCAGTTCGAGCAAATCCAGTTTGAACCTCATCTGCGATAAAGATAATTCCATTTTCTTTAGCAAAATTAACCATGCCTGGTAGGAAGCCCTTAGGTGGAACAATAAAGCCGCCTTCACCTTGAATCGGTTCAATCACAATTGCAGCAACATTTTTTGCGCCAATTTCCTTTTCAATCTTATGAATCACCATATCTAATGCCTCTTGCGCACACTTTGATTGATCGCCATTCCATCTAAACGGGTATGCCATCGGCATGCGATAAATCTCGGGGGCAAATGGTCCAAAGCTATCTTTGTAAGGCATATTTTTTGCAGTCATTGCCATAGTTAAATTAGTACGGCCGTGATAGCCATGTTCAAAGACAATTACTGCTGATCGCTTTGTGTATGAACGGGCAATCTTTACCGCATTCTCTAAAGCTTCTGCTCCTGAGTTAAAGAGTGCTGATTTTTTCTTAAACTTTCCAGGTGTTAATCGGTTAAGAGCTTCACAGACTTCAACATAACCGGTGTATGGCACAACCATAAAACAGGTGTGGCTGAAGGCATCAATTTGGGTTTTTACTCGATCTGCTACACGATTTTGTGTGTGACCAACATTTAATACCGCAATACCTGCGCCTAAATCTAAAATTGAGTTGCCATCAACATCAACAATAATTGCACCTTGCGCGTGGTCAATAAAAACTGGGAATGCAGTACCAAGTGAGGCAGAGACCGCCTCGCCTCTTCGCTTAATTAGCTCAGCAGATTTAGGTCCGGGGATAGCAGTTACTAGCTTTCGTTTTTGCGCTACCGGTTTTTTAGCCTCTGAGTACATGCCTAAATACTATCTGAGAAGGCTCAAAACTCGACACAGTTAAGATAGGCATATGCGTGATGTGGTGGTTTTGGGTTCAACTGGATCTATCGGGGTGCAGGCCCTGGAGATTGTTGCTGCCCATCCAAATAAGTTTCGCTTAGTTGGCTTAAGTGGTGGCCGTAAAAACCCACAACTATTAATGGCGCAAGCTAAAAAATTTAATGTGCCAATAGTTGGCTCGATGGCACCAGCACCTAAAACTGCCGGAGTTGAGGTAATAGATGGTGATAACTCATCAATTGAGATTGCCGCCCTGCCCTGTGACATTGTTTTAAATGGCATCACCGGATCAATTGGATTAGGACCAACGCTCTCTGCCCTCGGTGTTGGAAACAAGGTTGCCCTGGCTAATAAAGAGTCCTTAGTTGCCGGTGGGGATTTAGTAATGAAGTTTGGCGCAGACAAAATCATTCCAGTTGATTCTGAGCACTCAGCCATTTTCCAAGCATTACTTGCCGGAAAGAAAAGTGATGTTAAGAAATTGATTTTAACTGCAAGTGGTGGCCCTTTTAGAAATAGAGCAGATCTATCTGATGTGACGGTGGCTGATGCGTTAAATCATCCAACCTGGTCAATGGGTGAGGTGGTAACGATAAATTCTGCAACCTTATTAAATAAAGGATTAGAGATTATTGAAGCGCATTATTTATTTGGTCTTGATTATGAAAATATTGAAGCGGTAATTCACCCACAATCTGTGGTGCACTCATTGGTTGAGTATGTGGATGGCTCCACAATCGCCCAAGCATCTCCGCCAAATATGAAAGGCCCAATTGCTTACGCTCTGTCATATCCTGAGCGAATTAATAAAGCTACCGCTGCAATTGATTGGAGTAAATCTCACACTTGGGAGTTTTCCCCAATTGATAATGAGAAGTATCCAGCGATTGAGTTGGCAAAAAGATGTGGTCAGGTGGGCGCAGGATTGCCTGCTGTTTATAACGCAGCTAATGAGGTGGCAGTTGCCGCATTTTTAGCAGGTCAGATTA
Source organism: Candidatus Planktophila sp. (assembly GCA_003569185.1). GTDB lineage: Bacteria > Actinomycetota > Actinomycetes > Nanopelagicales > Nanopelagicaceae > Nanopelagicus. The sequence continues at coordinate 269,116 of BGOJ01000001.1, forward strand.
AATTCACAGCCATTATTGATACAGTCGAATCAGTTGTTCAATCATTTGGCAGTAACACCACTAACTACAATTAGAGATATTTCCGATGTCAGTGGGATAGAGCAAAGTGCGCGCTCTAAAGCAACAGAGTTAATTAAGGAGATCGCTTAAATGGCAATTCTTGGCATTCTCGCCTTTGTAGTCGCACTATTAGTTTCTGTAATGATTCATGAGGCTGGACATTATTTAACTGCTAAAAAATTTGGTATGAAGGTAACTGAGTTTTTCTTAGGTTTTGGACAAAAGATTTGGTCATTTACTAGAGGTGAGACCGAGTTTGGTTTAAAGGCAATACCAGCTGGTGGTTACTGCCGAATTGTTGGCATGACGCCACGGGAGGAGTTATCACCAGAAGATGCCCCACGCGCATTTGTTAAAGCATCAGTTGCGCAGCGATTAATAGTTTTAGGCGCTGGTTCATTTCTGCACTTTGTTATTGGTTTTGTGCTGCTATTTGTTTTATTTTCCTCAGTTGGGGTGACCTCATTAACCAACAAGGTGGAGCGGGTAAGTGAGTGCATTCCCCAAACTGCCACTGAAGTGTGTTCTGCAAAATCTGTGCCATCTCCTGCTAAAAATGTCGGAATAGTTGCTGGCGATAAAATTGTTAAGGTGAATGGAATCTCATATCAAGAGTGGAATGATGTTGTAACAGTTATTAGAGCATCTGCTGGAAAACAATTAGATATTACAGTTGATCGAAATGGCAGTTTGATAAATCTATTGGTAACTCCAGCTGCTCGTGATTTAGATGGTGAAAAAATTGGTGTGCTGGGTGTGGTTAATGAGATTGGCACAATAACTTATGGACCATTTACCGCTCTTGGCAAAGCAACCACCTTTACCGGTGAGATTTTGCGAAATAGCATCACATCTTTGATCTCACTGCCAAGCAAGATTCCAGATTTAATAAATCAAACATTTGGTAATCAAGAGCGTGATCCAGAGGGATTAGTTGGTGTAGTTGGTGTGGCGCGGGTAAGTGGTGAAACAGCTGAAACAAAGGCGTTAACAACCAGAGAGAAGATCGCCACCTTTATTTTGATAGTTGCATCCCTTAACTTATTTGTGGGCATGTTTAATTTATTACCCCTTCTGCCATTAGATGGTGGACATATGGCAGTTGCAATTGCAGATGGTTTTAGAAATGCACGCGCAAAGCGAAAAGGGTTGGCAAAGCCTGCTCCCTTTGATGTTGAGCGGCTCACACCAATTACTATGGTGGTCTTTGTGTTGATGGCTTCTTTATCACTATTGCTGCTTACTGCAGACATACTCAACCCAATTCGGCTTAATTTCTAGGTAAGGTTTACCTATGGTTGATTTAGGAATTCCATCAGCACCACCTCCAACTCTTGCTCCTCGCCGTAAATCCCGGCAGTTAAAGGTTGGCTCAGTCTTAGTTGGTGGCGATGCACCAGTTTCTGTTCAATCTATGTGTACAACTCTTACTGCAGATGTAAATTCAACCTTGCAGCAAATTGCAGAGTTAACTGCATCTGGTTGCCAAATTGTTCGAGTGGCTGTTCCATCGCAAGATGATGCGGATGCACTTGCTCAGATTGCTAAGAAATCTCAGATTCCTGTAATTGCCGATATTCACTTTCAACCAAAGTATATTTTTGCAGCCATTGATGCAGGTTGTGCGGCAGTTCGAGTTAACCCAGGAAATATCAAACAATTTGATGACAAGGTTAAAGAGGTGGCAAAGGCTGCCGGGGATGCTGGAATTCCAATTCGAATTGGTGTTAACGCCGGCTCACTTGATCCAAGGTTGCTGGCAAAGTATGGCAAGGCAACACCAGAGGCATTAGCTGAGTCGGCATTATGGGAAGCATCATTATTTGAAGAGCATGGCTTTAGCGATATTAAAATTTCAGTTAAACATCATGATCCAGTAACCATGGTTAAGGCTTACCGATTACTCGCTGCAAAATGTGATTACCCATTACATCTTGGTGTGACAGAGGCTGGTCCAATTTTCCAAGGAACAATTAAATCTGCTACCGCTTTTGGCATATTACTTGCTGAAGGAATTGGCGACACTATTCGTGTTTCACTTTCTGCTCCACCAGTTGAAGAGGTCAAGGTTGGTATTTCAATTTTAGAATCCCTTAATTTGCGCCAACGAAAGTTAGAGATTGTCTCCTGTCCATCATGCGGCAGAGCCCAAGTTGATGTTTACTCTTTGGCGGAGAAAGTCCAAGCAGGATTGCAAGGAATGACTGTGCCACTTCGCGTTGCAGTTATGGGTTGTGTTGTTAATGGACCAGGTGAGGCAAGAGAGGCAGATCTTGGTGTGGCATCTGGAAATGGTAAGGGTCAAATATTTGTAAAGGGTGAGGTAATTAAAACTGTGCCAGAGGCACAGATTGTTGAGACGCTAATTGAAGAGGCGATGCGCCTTGCTGAAGAGATGGAGGCTGCTGGAGTGGCATCAGGTGAGCCATCGGTTGCTGTTCAATAGATAGGCTTTACCTATGTTAAAGATGTCCACCTTATTGTTGCGCACATTGCGTGATGATCCAGCTGATGCTGAGGTTGCATCCCACCGCTTATTAGTTAGAGCAGGATTTGTAAGAAGAGTTGCCGCTGGTATTTACTCATGGTTGCCACTTGGTTATCGAACATATCGCAAGATTGAAAATGTGGTTCGGGAAGAGATGGATAAGGCTGGATTTCAAGAGGTTCACTTTCCAGCACTTTTACCAAAGGATCCATATGAACAAACAAATCGCTGGGCTGAGTACGGACCAGATTTATTTAGATTACAAGATCGAAAAGGTAATGATTACTTATTAGGACCAACTCATGAAGAGATGTTCACCTTGATGGTTAAAGGTGAGTTCTCTTCATATAAAGATTTGCCATTATCGATCTATCAAATTCAAACTAAGTACCGCGATGAACCACGTCCTAGGAGTGGAATTATTAGAGGACGTGAGTTTGTGATGAAGGATTCATATAGCTTTGATGTTGATGATGAAGGTCTTGAGCTTTCATATAACAAACATCGCCAGGCTTATATAGATACCTTTGATCGCTTAGGTCTTAAATACAACATTGTTTCGGCGATGAGCGGTGCGATGGGTGGATCAAAATCAGAGGAGTTCCTAGCGCCATGTCCAACTGGTGAAGATACCTATGTTTTATGTAATGGCTGTGGGTATGCCGCAAATGTGGAGGCAATGATTACCAAGGTTGCACCATTTAAGGGAGAAAAAGTTGGCGCAATTGAGGTTTTAGATACACCAAATACCCCAACTATTGATTCATTAGTTCAAGTTTTTAATAGTAAATATGGCGCCAATATCACCGCAGTTGATACCTTAAAAAATGTTTTATTGATGGCTGATGAAAAACCAATAGCGGTTTTAGTGCCAGGAGATCGTGAGGTTGATCTAAAGCGATTGGAGGCAAATTTAGCTGGGGTTAAAGAGTTGCGTTTATTTGAGGATGCTGATTTTGCTAAACATCCAAAGTTAGTTAAAGGTTATGTTGGACCACAAGATGCCAAAGCATTTGGAATCACCTTATATGCCGATCCAAGAATTGTGGAAGGGTCTCATTGGATTACCGGTGCCAATCAAAAGGATAAGCACGCACGCTTTGTAACCTGCGGACGTGATTTTAAGGTTGATCAATATATTGAAGCAGCCGAGGTTAGAGCTGGTGATAACTGTCCAAAGTGTGAAAAGCCGGTGGTAATTGATCGAGCAATTGAGATCGGTCATATATTTCAACTAGGTAGAAAGTACGCACAATCTCTAGGACTTACCGTGCTAGATAAAGAGGGTAAGCCAGTTGTTGTAACGATGGGATCTTATGGAATTGGTGTATCAAGAGCGGTAGCTGCAATTGCTGAACAAACTTATGATGAGCTTGGTTTAAATTGGCCAGCAGAGGTAGCACCTGCGGATGTTCACATCGTGGCAACTGGTAAAGAGGATCAACCATTTGATGTGGCAGAACAGATTGCTACAGATTTAGAGGCAAAAGGTCTTGAAGTTCTCCTGGATGATCGCCGGGAGGCATCTGCTGGGGTTAAGTTTAAAGATGCTGAGTTAATCGGTATTCAAAAGATAATTATTGTTGGTAAAGCATTAGCAGATGGCAAGGTGGAGGTGCGGGATCGTAAATCTGGTGATAAGCAAGAGGTGCGCTCGCAGATGTTGTTAAAACAATAGTTAACTAATTTATGAGTATTGAGATCGCAATCTTTTTGGCGATCGCATCAGGATTTGCCGGCTTTGTGGATGCCATGGCAGGTGGTGGGGGATTAATTCAATTACCAGCTCTCCTTGTTGGTCTACCAAATAAAGAGCTGCCCTTAATTCTAGGTACTAACAAAGTTCCATCTATTTTTGGCACAGCAGCTGCTGCTCGAAATTACTTTAAAAATATTAAGCAGATATTCCACTTACCTTAACCATGATGGTGCCAGCCTTTGCTGGTTCTATGGGTGGGGCAGCGCTAGCGGCATTTGTGCCAAAGGATTTTTTCAAACCATTTATTGTCTTTTTACTGATCCTGGTTGCTATCTACACCTGGCGCAAACCTGAGTTAGGTATGGCTGAGAATTTAAAATTTACTCATAAAAAAAGATTAGTAATTGTTGGGTTGATTGGATTGATGATTGGCTTCTATGACGGAATCTTTGGTCCAGGAACTGGCACATTCTTAGTCTTCTTTCTTGTTTCAACAATCGGTTATGCATTTTTAAAAGCCTCTGCCACTGCAAAATTAGTAAACATTGCAACTAATGCTGGTGCGATCTTAAGTTTTCAATTAACTGGTCATATCTGGTGGCAATTAGGTTTACTTCTAGCTTTTGCCAATGTGACGGGTGCGATTATTGGCTCACGCCTTGCAATCAAAGGTGGCTCACCATTGGTCCGAAAAGTATTTTTAGCAGTTACCTTTTTACTTATCACCCGCGTTGCTTTGGATACTTTTATAAGTTAAACTCATCCACACAACTTAATATCGAAGAAGGAAAAAATGGGAAAGAAAGAAGAGATAATTGCGGCGATTACTCCCGCATTAGAAGCCCTCGGTTTTTACCTAGAGGATGTAACAATTACTTCAGCTGGCAGGCGCAGCATGTTAACTGTCATAGTAGATGGGGATACTCATCTCTCACTCGATCAAGTTACAACAGCTACCAAGGGAATTAGTGAGATTGTTGAAGGCATTCAAAGTTTAGGTCAAACCCCTTTTACCTTAGAGGTTACCTCGCCTGGTTTAGATCGACCACTTACCAAGCCAAGGCATTGGCGAAAAAATCTTGATCGTTTAGTAAAGGTAGTTTTGCTAGATGGCAAAGAGGTTAAGGGCAGAGTTAAAGATGTAAGTGAAAGTAATGCAACTCTTGATGAGCAGGTAATTAACTTCGCCGATATTAAGCGCGCCACCCTTGAGATTGAGTTTAAGCAGGTGGGCAAGTGAGTGTTGATGTTGAAGCACTTAAACTTTTAGCCCAAGAAAAGAAATTACCACTTGAGCGATTAATCAATGCAATTGAAAATGAGGTTGCAAAAGCATATGCCGAGCTACCAGTTGCCAAACCACATGGACGTGCGGTTTTAAATCGCCAAACTGGTGAGTTAGTAATTTATGTGCCACTACTTGGTCCAGATGGTGATCGGTTAGACACAGTTGTTGATAACCCAGATGGTTTTGCAAAGTTAGCTGATAAAACTGCGCGCAAAGTTATTAAAGAGAAGATGCGCGAGGCAAAAGATCTTGAAGTTGTTACAGAGTTCTCCGGCAGTGTCGGTGATGTGATTGGTGGGATTGTGCAGCAAGGAAGAGATGCTGATGTTATCTATGTAAGTTTGGGAAGAGTTGAAGGAAAGGTGCCACCTAGTGAGCAGGTAAAGGGTGAGGTTTATAACATGGAGATCGAATTAAATGTTTTGTGGTTGATGTTAAGCAGGGTGAAAAAGGACCAGAGGTAACTTTATCTAGAACACATCCAGCATTTGTAAAGATGTTATTTGCACTGGAGGTTCCAGAGATTAAAGAGCGAGTAGTAGATATTGTTGGAATAGCACGAGAGCCTGGGGCAAGAACAAAGTTATCGGTTAGAACTCATCGCGCCGGAGTAAGCGCCAAGGGTGCATTAATTGGCCCGCAAGGTTCTAGAGCGCAAAATGTTATGAATGAATTAAATGGTGAAAAATAGACATCATTGATTTCTCTGAAGATCCTGCTACTTATGTTGCAAATGCGTTAGCGCCTGCCAAGGTAAGCTCAGTTGAGATTGTTGATTTAGAGAGCAAATCTGCCAAGGTGATTGTGCCGGATTATCAATTATCACTTGCAATTGGTAAGGATGGTCAAAATGCCAGACTTGCCGCTCGCCTTACCCAATGGCGAATTGATATCCATCCAGATAATCCAGTAACGCAGATTAAGGCGGAAAAGACAGAGGAAGCGGCAACTATTTCACCCATCCAAGGGGCTTAGGGTAGAGTGCGCGATGTTGGGTAAAAAACTAAGGCAACGCAGCTGCATCGCTTGTCGAAAGTTAGATACCAGAACAGATTTAATTCGAACAGTTTTGATCGGCAATGAAATAAAGGTTGATCTAAACCATCGGATGAGCGGCCGGGGAGCTTGGCTTCACGCAAACTGCTTTAAGGTGGCAACTGAGCGAAGATCGTTTAATCACTCCTTCAAGTTCGAAGGTGAGATTAAAACCGATGAGTTAGATGATTACTTAAAAAATTTAGGTAATTAACAAACAGTATGGAGCGAGCGAGAATGACACTCTAATGAGCACTACAAGATTATGAGTAGTTCTATTTAGGCTCGTGCGTAAATAACGCGGGGCCAGAAGAAGGAGAAGTGTGGCCAAGGTCCGCGTTTATGAGTTAGCGAAAGAGTTAGGGCTAGAAAGCAAAGAGCTCTTATCTAAGCTGCAAGAGGTTGGCGAATTTGTTCGCTCAGCATCATCAACTGTTGAAGCACCGGTTGTGCGCAAGTTGATGGATAAGTTTCCAGATTTAGTACCGGCAGAGGCTGCGCCAAAAGCTAAAAAAGCTCCAACGAAAAAAGCTGCGGCTAAGAAAACTGTGAAGGTGGAGGATTTACCACCTGAGTTACAAAAAATGGTTGAGGATGCAACACCAGTAGCGCGCCCTGCAACACCAACAGCACGCCCAGCTAATAATCCATTCTCAGCAGGTAGTGGCACACCAACACCACCAAGTGCAATGCCACGACCACCAAGAGCTGGAAATAATCCATTTAGTACTGGCGGCGGTGGACCACGACCACCTGCAAGACCAATTAGACCTGGTGAGGCGGGAAGAACTCCAGGAAAATTACAACCTGGTCAACGTCCACCAATGTCAGGTGCTCGTCCTGGCTCTGTTCGTCCAGGATTTGCAGCTCGTCCACCATCTAGTAATCCAAGACCAAATACTGGTGCGCCAACATCATCTCGTCCTGGCTCCTCTTCATCTCCGTATCGCACACCCTCCTCATCGCCAGCTGGCTCACCATTTGGTGGTAAAGGTGGCGGACGTCCACCACAACGTGGTGGTGCAGCGGGTGCATTTGGTAAAGGTGGTAAAGGTAAAAATAAAAATCGCGGACAAAAGAGTAAAAAAGAAAGACGTGAAGATTTTGAAAATCTACCAGCACCACAATTAGGTGGCGCAGTAGTTCCAAGAGGTGATGGCAAGACGGTAGTTCGCATGCGCCGTGGTGCAACTTTGATGGATTTTGCCGAGAAAATTAAGCAGATCCAGCCGCATTGGTTTCAGCCCTTTTCCATTTAGGTGAGATGGTTACTGCAACTCAATCAGTTGATGAAGACACCTTCACATTGTTGGGAGCAGAGCTTGGCTTTGTAATTCAGATCGTAAGCCCTGAGGATGAAGATCGTGAGTTGCTTGCAGAGTTTGAGATCAATTTAGAGGAGGAGTTAGCTCAAATTGATCCAGAGGATCTGGTTGTGCGCTCGCCAATTGTTACTGTTATGGGACATGTTGATCATGGTAAAACTAGATTGTTAGATGCAATTCGATCAACTGAGGTTATAAAGTCTGAGGCAGGTGGAATTACTCAGCATATTGGTGCCTACCAAATTCACCATGAACATGATGGAGCAGAACGCGCAATTACCTTTATTGATACTCCGGGCCATGAAGCTTTTACAGCGATGCGTGCTCGAGGTGCGAAGGTAACTGATATTGCAGTACTTGTTGTGGCTGCCGATGATGGAGTTATGCCACAGACAATTGAAGCGTTAAATCACGCCCAAGCTGCTGATGTACCAATCGTGGTTGCAGTAAACAAAATAGATAAAGAGGGTGCTAACCCAGACAAGATTCGTCAGCAGTTAACTGAGTACAACCTGATCGCTGAAGAGTATGGCGGACAGACCATGTTCGTAAATGTCTCTGCTCTTTCTGGCAAAGGAATTGATGATCTAATCGCGGCAATTTTGTTAACAGCAGATGCAGCGATTGATTTGCGCGCAATTGCAGATGACATTGCCAGAGGTGTTGCGATTGAAGCAAATCTTGATAAGGGCCGTGGACCAGTTGCAACTGTTTTGGTCCAACGCGGAACTTTGCATGTTGGAGATGCGATTGTGGCTGGTGGTGCATATGGCCGCGTTCGTGCGATGTTAGATGAGCATGGACAAACCTTGGAAGAGGCAGGTCCATCACGTCCAGTTCAAGTTCTTGGATTTACATCTGTTCCAGGTGCTGGTGATTCATTTATTGTTGCCGAGGATGATCGAACTGCACGACAGATCGCAGAGAAGCGTCAACTTGCATCAAGAAATGCATCCTTAGCTAAGGCACGCAAGAAGGTTTCACTTGAAGATTTCTTGGAGCAATCAAAGGTAACTACTTTGAACTTAATTCTAAAGGGCGATGTTTCTGGATCGGTAGAAGCCTTAGAGGATGCGTTAGTTCAATTAGATGTTGGTACTGAGGTTGATCTAAGAGTTATTCACCGTGGTGTTGGTGCGATTACTAAGAATGACGTTACCTTGGCATCTGCTTCAACGGCAGTAATCATTGGCTTTAACGTCAAGCCTGAGCCACAAACTGCAATCTTTGCTGAACAAGAAGGTGTGGAAGTTAAGTTCTACACCGTTATTTACAAGGCAATTGAAGAGATCGAAGCATCTCTTAAGGGACTTCTTAAGCCAGAGTTTGAAGAGGCAGTACTTGGTAATGCTGAAATTAGAGACATATTTAAATCAAGCAAGTTTGGAAATATTGCTGGTTGCGTAGTTTCTGATGGAATTATTCGCCGAAATGCCAAGGTTCGAACTATGCGAGCTGGTGTTGTGATTGGTGAAAACTTAAGCATTGAATCACTTCGAAGATTTAAAGATGATGCCACTGAGGTTCGCGATGGATTTGAGTGCGGTATTGGTCTTGGATCATTTAAGGATCTTCAGGTAGGAGATGTAATTCAAGCTTATGAAATCCGTGAGAAAAAGCGGGCTTAACATATGCCAAGTAAACGTCCACTACAGGTTGCCGATCGCATCAAAGAATTAGTTGCAACGCACTTGAGTCGCGGGTTAAAGACCCACGACTTGGGTTTGTGACAATTACTGATGTTCGAGTAACTGGTGATTTGCAACAGGCTTCAGTTTTTTACACAGTTCTTGGTGATGCAGCTGCACATGAATCAAGTGCTGCAGCATTAAGTAGTGCAAAGGGAATGCTTCGATCTGAGGTTGGTCGAGCACTTGGCTTAAGAGTTACACCATCAATTGAATTTTTCTTAGACGGCATGGCTGATTCTGCTTCAGCGATGAATGATTTAATTGAGCAGATGCATAAGGCTGATGCAGAGCTTGAAAAGTTAAGAGCTGGTGCAAAACCTGTTGCTGAAGATCCATATAAAAAACATAATTAACAGGTGATTTAATGGATGGCTTTTTATTAGTAGATAAAGCCGGCGCAATGACTAGCCATGATGTAGTTGCGATGGCGCGTAAAAAACTTGATACAAAAAAAGTGGGCCATGCTGGCACATTGGATCCAATGGCAACTGGAGTATTAGTGCTTGGTGTCGGTATTGCTACCAGACTTCTTACCTACATAACAGATGGCAAAAAGGCATATGAAGCAACTATTAATTTGGGAAGTGCAACACATACTGATGATAAAGATGGCGATGTAATCTCAACTGCCACTGCTGATCAAATCGCTAATATGGATGATCAAGTCATAACAAATGAGCTGGCAAAGTTTGTTGGAACCATTAAACAAAGACCCAGTTCAGTCTCTGCCATAAAAATTGATGGAAAATCTGCCCATGCCAGAGTTAGGGCAGGGGAGAGTGTTGAAATTCCTGAGCGAGATGTAACTATTGATGAAATAGTTGTTAAAGAGATTAGACACACAGCCACAGCGATCGAAGTTGATGTATCGGTCACCTGCTCGGCCGGAACTTATATTCGAGCAATTGCAAGAGATTTAGGGGAAAGATTAAATCTTGGTGGCCACTTAACCACACTACGTCGTACATTAGTTTCACCATTTACTTTGCAAGATTGTCATCCCTTAGCGCAGGCGCCATTAATTTCTATCACTGAAGTAATTGAAAAGTTGTTCCCAATCAGAAAGTTAGATTTAGCCCAAAGCAGAGAGATCACATTTGGTCGAGTGATTGAACAAAATCAGCAAAGTGGCATAGTGGCGGCCTTGGATTCACAAGATAATTTCCTGGCCTTGCTAGAAAACAAGTTACAAGGTTCTCAAGTTGTGGCTGCCCCAATTTTAGTTAAGGTCAGTGAGTAATTATGTTTTATGAAACAATACGCAGATGAAGGTGTTAGCTGTTGGAATCTTTGATGGAGTTCACGCTGGCCATCAACAGATAATTGCCACCGCAAAACATCTAGGTGAAGTAACGGTTATGACCTTTGATCCACATCCAACCTCGGTGGTAGCACCTGAGCGCACACCTTCGCAATTGATCTCTGTTAAAGATCGAATTGAATTGCTCAAGCAAGCAGGTGCTACTTATGTGGAGGTAGTTAACTTCAATAAGGATTTTTCACAGCTATCGCCAGATCAATTCATTGAAGATGTTTTACTTGGCAGATTCAAAGCCGAACATGTTGTAATTGGTGAGAACTTTAATTTTGGCTTTAAAGCTCAAGGTTCACCAAAGTACTTATCAGAGGTTGGGCCTAAGTATGGCTTTGGTGTTTCTATAGTTAAGTTACAAGAAGAGCGTGGTTCAACAATTTCATCTACTCGAATTAGAAGTTTAATAATTGATGGTGAGATTGAGCGGGCAAATGAATTACTAACCAGAAGATTTTATTTAAAAGGTCCAGTTGTGCATGGTGAAAAGCGGGGAAGAGAAATTGGCTACCCAACTGCCAACCTCGGCTTAACTCCACTTGCCACAATTCCTGCTGATGGTGTTTATGCCGGTTGGTTAAGTGTTGGTGAAAGCAGATGGGCAGCTGCAATATCAATTGGAACAAATCCAACTTTTCCAGGAGTTAGAGGAAGACAAGTAGAGGCGTATGCAATTGATCAAGTTGGACTAGATTTATATGATCAAGAAGCGAAGATTGAGTTTGGTTTTAGATTACGTGACACCTTAAAGTTTGATGGATTAGCACCACTTCTTGAGCAGATGAAAAAAGATTGTGATCAGGCAAGGGAATTGACCAGTAAATAACGCTCAAATACGCGTGGATTTTAAGTATCAACTACTGCGCTGGTAATCTTGCCTTTACTAAAGCGAGAAGGTGCGCCTTCGTGAATAACACCGAGGCCCTCGTGACAGACAGAAGGAGCAATACAAATGGCATTAACGCCAGAAGTTAAAAAGGAAATCGTAAGTAAGTACGGCTCATCTGCAACTGACACAGGTAGCCCAGAAACACAGGTAGCACTTCTTTCAAAGCGTATTGATGAGATAACACAACATTTGCAGACAAATAAGAAGGATCATCACAACCGTCGTGGTTTGTTATTGATGGTCGGTAAGCGTCGTCGGATTTTGCAGTACCTCGCCAAGACGGATATTGAGCGCTATAGAGCGATTATCGAAAAGCTCGATCTTCGCCGTTAAATAACAATCAGCAAAAAACTTTATCGCTAAGAGTTTTGGTCCTCGGTAGTGGTTTCCGGAAAACGATTTTCCGTGAACTTCGATCGAAGATCCATTCTCTAGATTTAAAGTGTTGAGAAATGGAGATGACCCATGGAGGGTCAAGATGTGCAATCAGCCGTTGCAAAAATAGACAACGGTAAATTTGGAAAGCGGGAGATCCGCTTTGAAACTGGCCGACTAGCTCGGCAAGCAGCGGGAACAGCCGTTGTTTATTTAGATGATGACAGCATGTTGCTATCTGCAACTACTGCATCAAAAAATCCGAAGGATCAATTTGATTTCTTCCCACTAACAGTTGATGTGGAAGAGCGAATGTATGCTGCTGGAAAAATTCCAGGATCATTTTTCCGTCGTGAAGGACGTCCCTCTGAGGATGCAATCCTTACCTGTCGATTAATCGATCGCCCACTACGTCCATCCTTTATTAAAGGATTGCGTAATGAGGTTCAGATTGTTGTAACAGTTATGGCGTTAAATCCTGATCACATGTATGACGTGATTGCGATCAACGCAGCATCAATGTCAACACAATTAGCAGGACTGCCATTTTCTGGCCCAATCGGTGGTGTGCGAGTTGCACTAATCGAAGGTCAATGGGTTGCTTTCCCAAATCACTCTGATTTAGATAAAGCTGTCTTTGACATGGTAGTTGCTGGTCGAATTTCAGATGGTGATGTTGCAATCATGATGGTTGAAGCTGAAGCTACTGTTAAGACAATTGAATTAATAAAGGGTGGCGCAACAGTGCCAACTGAAGAGATTGTCGGTCAAGGACTTGAGGCAGCAAAGCCATTTATTCGCACACTATGTGAGGCACAACTTGCATTAGCGAAATTGGCAGCAAAGCCAACTGGAGAATTTCCAGTATTCCTGGATTACCAAGAGGATATTTACGCAGTAGTTGAAAAGGCTGCTAAAGATGATCTAGCTAAAGCGCTAACAATTGCTGGTAAGCAAGAGCGTGAGACTAAGTTAGATGAAATCAATAAGAGTGTTACTGAGAAAATCACAGCAGATTTTTCAGAGCGCACTAAGGAGATTTCAGCAGCGCTTAGATCTGTAACTAAGAAGTTAGTTCGTCAACGAGTATTACGAGATAAAATTCGTATTGATGGCCGCGGGTTACGCGATATTCGTGCATTAACTGCTGAGGTTGAGGTAATTCCTCGAGTCCATGGCTCTGCAATATTTGAACGTGGTGAGACTCAGATTTTGGGTATTACAACATTAAATATGCTTAAGATGGAACAGCAACTAGATACTCTGTCACCAGAGGATCACAAGCGTTATATGCATAACTACAACTTCCCACCATATTCTGTTGGTGAAACTGGAAGAGTTGGATCTCCAAAGCGACGAGAAATTGGACATGGTGCACTTGCTGAGCGAGCTCTTGTTCCAGTTCTACCAACTCGCGAAGAGTTTCCATATGCAATTCGTCAGGTTTCTGAAGCACTTGGATCAAATGGATCAACATCTATGGGATCAGTTTGTGCTTCAACAATGTCGTTGCTAAATGCAGGTGTGCCACTTAAGGCTGCTGTTGCAGGTATTGCAATGGGACTTATCTCTGATGATGTTGATGGAAAAACTGAATATGTAGCATTGACCGATATCTTGGGTGCAGAGGATGCATTCGGCGATATGGACTTTAAGGTTGCTGGTACAAAAGAGTTTGTTACCGCACTTCAGTTAGATACAAAACTTGATGGAATTCCTGCATCAGTTCTATCTGCTGCACTTTTGCAAGCAAAAGAAGCAAGACTTGCAATTTTAGATGTTATGAATCAAGCAATTTCATCACCTGATGAAATGTCACTGCTAGCGCCAAGAATTATTTCGATCAAGGTGCCAGTTGACATGATTGGTGCAGTTATCGGGCCTAAGGGCAAGATGATTAACCAGATTCAAGATGAGACTGGTGCTGATATCACCATCGAAGATGATGGAACTATTTATATCGGAGCAACTGAAGGATCTGCTGCTGAGGCGGCGAAAGCGCAAATCAATGCGATCGCAAATCCAGTGCAGTTATCAGTTGGCGATAAGTTCAATGGTTCAGTTGTGAAACTGGCAACCTTTGGTGCTTTCGTAAACCTTGCTCCTGGTAAAGATGGCTTGCTACACATCTCGCAGATTCGCAAGATGCACGGTGGTAAGCGAATTGAAAACCTTGAAGAGGTAATGAAGGTTGGAGAGAAGATTGAAGTAGTAATTAACGAGATTGACCCTAAGGGTAAGTACTCATTAGTTCCTGCAAATCTTCCTGAGGAAGCTAAGAGCGAGTAATTTGGCAAGAACAGTTCTTCCTAGTGGCTTGCGAATAGTCACTGAAGAGGAAAAATCTGTTCGCTCTGCAGCTTTTGGTATTTGGGTCAATGTTGGCTCCCGCGATGAATCACTTTCAACTGCGGGAGCTTCACATTTTCTAGAACACCTATTGTTTAAAGGAACCAAGCGAAGAACATCTCTAGAAATTTCCTCAGCGATTGAAGCTGTTGGTGGTGAAACCAATGCATTTACATCTAAGGAGTACACCTGTTTTTACGCACGAGTTATAGATAAAGACTTGCCCCTGGCAGTTGATGTCATAAGTGATTTGATTACCTCTTCAGTTGTAAAACAAGAAGATGTTGATGCAGAGCGCAAAGTAGTTTTAGAAGAGATCGCCATGCGAGATGATGATCCAAGTGATTTGATCCATGATCTATTTCTTGAAAAATACTATGGAGATACACCCCTTGGTCGGCCAATTTTGGGCACCGTTGAATCAATTAAATCTATGCAGCGAAGCACAGTCTTTAATTACTACAAAAATCGATATCAACCAAGTGATCTTGTGGTGGCAGTTGCAGGAAACATTAAGCACAAAAATGTTGTGAACATGGTTGAAGATGCTCTTAGTAAAGATGGTTTCCTAGATCAACCAAAGAGTGATTATGCATTGCGAACCTCCGGAAAAATTAAAGTACCTGGTCGGGGTGAAGTAACTTTGCTTGATCGCAAAACTGAGCAGGCTCACATAATTTATGGCGTACCGAGCGTGGCTAGAGATGATAAGAAAAGGTTTGCTTTAAGTATTTTATCTTCAGCACTTGGCGGCGGAATGTCCTCTCGTTTATTTCAAGAGATTAGAGAAAAGCGCGGACTGGCATATTCAACTTATGCCTACAATCAACAATTTGCAGGCAGTGGGGTTTTATCTTTTTATGTTGGCTGCAAACCAGAAAAAGCTGAAGAGGCGATTAAGATCATTCAATCTATCTTGCAAGATGTGGCACATAATGGATTAACAGATGAGGAGATCTCTCGTGCAAAGGGGGCTGTCTCTGGGGCGCTGGTTCTTAGCCAAGAGGACACTGGTTCTCGAATGACTCGAATTGGTAAAAGTGAGTTGGTATATGGACAAGTTCTTAGCTTTGATGAAATTCTGCGTGAGATTGCCGATGTAACACAGGATCAAATAAAGGAAATTGCCCGCCAAATCCTGCCGGAATCTCCTACCCTTGCGGTAGTGGGACCATTTAGATCTACAAGTAAATTTGAAAGGCTGATCAAATGAAGGTTGCAGTATTAGGCGCTAAGGGAAGAATGGGCGCAGAGGCAGTGGCAGCGATTAATTCTGCAACTGATTTAACGCTAAGTGCTGCATTAGATTTAGGAGATTCACTAGATCAACTACTTTCAACTGGTACTGAAGTGATAGTTGATTTCACTACACCTGATTCAGTTATGAAAAATCTTGAATTTGCTATCAATAATGGTATTCATGTTGTAGTTGGCACTACTGGCTTTGATGATAAGAAACTTGCGCAGCTTAAAACTTTGTTAAGTAATCATCCAAAGGTTGGCGCGCTAATTGCCCCAAACTTTGGCTTAGGCGCGGTTTTGATGATGCAATTCTCCCAAACCGCTGCAAAATATTTTGAAAGTGCTGAGATTGTTGAGATGCACCATGCACATAAGGTGGATGCCCCATCTGGAACTGCAATTCGAACTGCCCAAATGATTACAGATGCCAGAAAGCAAAGTAAGAAGGCGGCTATGCCTGATGCAACAAAATCTGAGATACCTGGCGCACGTGGTGGAAAAGTTGGGGATGTGCCGGTGCATTCAATTAGATCTCATGGATATGTTGCACATCAAGAGGTTATTTTCGGTGACGCTGGGGAGACCTTAACAATTCGCCATGATTCAATAAATCGGGCAGGATTTATGCCAGGAGTACTAATCGGCGTTAGAAATGTTGCAAAAAATCCGGGCCTTACCGTAGGTTTGGAAAACTATATGGGAGGTATGTAATGAGTGAGATAACAATGTACGGCGCCGAGTGGTGTGGAGATTGTCGTAGATCAAAGAAGTTCTTAGATGCAAATAATGTTAAATATAATTACATCGATGTTGAAGCAGATGTATCAGCCTCAGAAAAGGTTATTGAAATCAACGGTGGCATGCGATCAATTCCAGTAATTCTATTTTCAGATGGAACTCACCTTACCGAGCCATCAGATGCGGCATTAAAGGAAAAACTAGAGGCGCTGAAAGTTCTTTAAAACCAGTTATAAATTGCCGCAGATGTGATTGCAGCTGAGATAACAACCACCGGAAATGGTGCTTTGAATTAAGTGCAACTAGAGCTACTAGTACGCCAACAAATCTTTGATCAATAACTAGCTCCTTTTTATTAGCAAAGGTTTGCACTCCCACTAATGCACTAAGTAGAACTATTGGGACTAGTGCATTTATTCTCATAAAGCTTGGTCGATTTAGCCATTTTTCTGGAACGCTATGACCGATATATTTATTTAGAAAAGCGGTCAAACTTGCCCCTATAACTGCAATCCAGATGGCGCTCATTTTTTCAATCCAAAAATTACAGCAAGTAGCACGGTAGTAATAATAGGAATACCAGCTGGTGCGATCGGTGTCAGTAATAAAGCCCAGGCAATGGCTACAGCTGAAACTACAAAGTGAGTTTTGTTTTTAAGACGTGGCCAAATCAAGCCGCAGAAAGCTGCTGGAACTGCAGCATCTAATCCCCATACAGATGGATCTCCGATTGCGCTAGCACCTAAAGCGCCAAGGAAGGTGAATAGATTCCAAAAGACATAAACACCAATTCCGGTAACATAAAAACCTCTTCTGCGATCAGCATCATTTTCCTGCAAGGTTGCAACTGCTGTTGATTCATCAATAGTTATTTGTGCGGCCAGGATTCTTTTCAATCCTTTAACTTTTAAAATAGGTGCCATTTGCAGGCCATAAAGTGCGTTTCTAAATCCAAGTAAGGTTGCAGTTGCAATTGCACTAACTGCCGCTCCACCAGCTCCCATAATTCCAACTACTGCAAATTGCGATGCACCTGAGAAGAGCAAGATTGAGAGCAAGCAGGTTTGCAGGATTGAAAAACCTGCAGTCACACCAGCGGCCCCAAAGGCCGCGCCGTAAAGTCCAACGGTAAATGCAACGCTAAGAGCGGTGCGATCGACCTGATTTCTCTTTGGATTTACTGACACGCCGACACTTTAATCCAGCCAATCACCAATCACCAAAGATAGGGTCGCAACCATGAGTGATGAGATCATATTTAGAGACGATATGTCGGTAGAGCTTGTTAAATCAAGTGCAAGTGATGCTGATGTTATTTGGGCAGCCCGTGTTTCTACCGCTGGCGATAAATCATTGGAAGATGTCGGCGCAGATGCTGCGAAATCTGAAGGTCTGATTAATTATTTAGCGCGTGAGCGCCATGGCTCTCCATTTGAACATACCTCAATGACTTTCTTCATCTCTGCTCCTATTTTTGTTTTTCGTGAGTTCATGAGACATCGAATTGCCTCTTATAACGAGGAGAGCGGAAGGTATCGAGAGTTAAAACCTGTTTTCTATATTCCGAGCAAAGAACGAAAGTTAGTTCAAATTGGTAAAGCAGGCGCCTACACATTTGTTGATGGCACAGCAGAGCAGTTTGAAATTACAGTTGCCGCGATTAAAGAAACTTGTAATTTAGCCTATGCAAACTACCAAAAAATGTTAGAGGCAGGTGTGGCACGTGAAGTGGCTAGAGCAGTATTACCAGTAACTTTGTACTCATCTATGTATGTCACAATGAATGCAAGAGCATTAATGAATTTTCTTTCATTAAGAACTGCACGTGAAGGATCACATTTTCCCTCATATCCACAACGGGAAATTGAGATGGTGGCGGAGAAAATGGAAGCACATTTTGCCAAGTTAATGCCGATTACCTACGGAGCATTTCAAAAATCTGGCCGCATAGCCCCGTAAATAAGCGGTAGCCTTTACCCATGCAAATCACACCACCATTTGGTCGGCTAATCACCGCCATGGTCACTCCATTTTCAAAATCAGGTGAGATTGATTGGGCAAGTGTTGAAAAGATTGCGGCACATTTAGTTTCAACTGGCCATGATGGAATTGCCGTTAATGGCACAACAGGTGAGGCACCAACCACCTCTGACGATGAAAAAGATCAAATAATTAAAGTTGTTCGCAAAGTTGTGGGAGATAAAATTAAAATTGTTGCTGGTGCTGGAAATAATGAGACATCTCATTCAGTTGAGCAAGCACAGCGCGCTGCCAAAGCAGGTGCAGATGGATTACTAGTTGTTACCCCTTATTACAACAAACCACCACAAGCAGGAATCGAAGCTCACTTTAGAGCGATGGCAGATGCCACTGATTTACCAGTCATGATGTATGACATTCCTGGTCGTACTGGTGTTGAAATTGAGTCAGATACGATTGTAAAACTTGCAGAACATAAAAATATTGCAGCGTTGAAAGATGCAAAGGGAAACCCAGCAGCAACCTCATGGGTAATAAAACGTTCTTCAATCCCTGTTTATTCTGGTGATGATATTTTGAATCTGCCATTACTTTCAGTTGGCGCAGTAGGTTTTGTTTCAGTTTGCGGCCATACTGTTGGCGCAGATTTAAGAATCATGCTCGATGCTTGGTTTGCTGGAAATTCTGCTAAAGCATTAGAGGTGCATCAAAAGCTTCTGCCAGTATTTACTGGAACATTCCGCACACAAGGTGCGATATTAACTAAAGCTGCTTTAAATTTGATGGGCCTTCCTGGCGGATTTACAAGATTGCCACTTGTTGATGCAACTGATGCGCAAATTGCGCAATTAAAGGTTGATCTGCAAGCAGGCGGCGTTAAATTAAAATAATTAGATGAATCATCCCCATCCTGGTCTGCCTTACCCTGCAAAGTTAGCTAAAAAAACTCTTCGAATAGTTGCTCTCGGCGGCTTAGGCGAAATTGGCCGCAACATGACAGTGTTTGAATATGAAGGCAGATTATTAATTGTTGATTGCGGTGTGTTATTTCCAGGCGATGATCAACCAGGTATTGATTTAATTTTGCCTGATTTTTCATACCTGAAAGATCGAATGAATGATATTGAGGCAATATTTCTAACCCATGGCCATGAAGATCATATTGGCGCTGTTCCTTACTTACTTAGAGAACGAAGTGATATTCGGATTATTGGATCTCAACTAACACTTGCATTTGTTGCCCCTAAATTAAAGGAGCGCCGAATTACTGCGCCAATGACCCAAGTTAAAGCTGGGCAAGTTGAACAAGTTGGACCATTTACTTTGGAGTTTGTAACAGTTAATCATTCAATTCCAGATTCATTGGCGGTTGCGATTAAAACACCGGCCGGAGTTATCTTGCACACTGGAGATTTTAAAATGGACAAAATGCCACTTGATGGCAAAGTTACAGATTTAGAAACCTTTGCCAGGTTAGGAAAAGAAGGAGTTGATTTATTCTTAGTTGACTCAACAAATGCTGATGTACCAGGACTGACTGTTGCAGAAAAAGACATCTATCCGGCGTTAAAAGAGGCAATCGATAAGACGCCAAGAAGAGTGGTTGTTACCTCATTTGCATCTCATGTTCACAGAATCCAGCAGGTATTAAATGCTGCTGATGAATCAAATCGCAAGGTTGCCTATGTTGGCAGATCAATGATTCGTAATATGAAATTGGCTGAGGACTTAGGTTATTTGAAGGTGCCAAATGGTTTAGTTGTTGATTATAAAGATATCGATTCTTTCGGTGACAAAATCGTATTGGTTTGTACTGGCTCACAAGGTGAACCACTTGCAGCACTTTCTAGAATTGCAAATGGTGACCATGAAATCCAGGTTGGTAAAGGTGACACAGTAGTTTTAGCATCATCTCTGATTCCTGGCAATGAAAAATCTGTTTACCGTGTGATAAATGAATTAACTAGATTTGGTGCTCATGTTGTCCATAAAGGAAATGCAATGGTTCACGTTTCCGGACATGCATCAGCTGGGGAGTTATTGCACTGTTATGAAGTAGTTAAACCTAAAAACGTTTTACCAGTACATGGTGAGTGGCGACATATGAGAGCAAATGCTGATCTTGCTATGAAATCAGGTTTGTCTGAGCACAACGTTGTAATTGCTGAGAATGGAATAACTATTGATGTAGCAGATGGCCATGCTGACATATCAGGCTCCGTACCTTGTGGTTATGTTTATGTTGATGGACAAAGTGTTGGTGAGATAACTGAAAGTTCACTTAAGGATCGTAGAATTTTAGGAGATGAAGGGTTTATCTCAGTTGTAGTTGTTATTGATTCCCAAAGCGGAAAAATAGTTGCAGGCCCTGATATTCATGCTCGAGGATTTACCGAGGATAAAACATTATTTGATGATGTGAAAGGTGATATCGAAAAAGCATTAAGCAAGGCAGTTGCTGGTGGATTTAATGGAACACATCAACTATCTCAAGTAGTACGCAAAACCATTGGCAGCTGGGTGGGGGAGGAACATCGTCGTAAGCCGATGATCATTCCGTTAGTTGTTGAGGTTTAATAAACCTTTTTTCTTAACTTTCTAGCCAAAGTGCGTGCCGATTACGGCTTGAAATTAACTTATTCTTTAGGCTTATCTTCTTATGGCAAAGAAAAAATCAACAAAGAAATCTAATTTCTTTGCACCTGTTCTGCGGGGTATTGGCTGGCTTTGGCGTTTAATCGCAAAGGCAATTGGAAGCAGCGTTCGATTCATATTTAGATCTTCAAAAGAATTAGATCCAGCTCACCAACGAGATGGGATTGCATTCTTCTTATTTATTCTGGCCCTAGTTTCTGCAGCAGGTGTTTGGTTTGATCTTAATAACCAATTAGGTAGAGCTACCTATTCATTCTTATTTGGGGGAGTTGGCCTACTAGCCAACTTAGTTCCCGTTATGTTCATATTTTTTGCATATCGATTATTTAAATCCACTGATGATTCAGCCGATATTGGACGAATTTCGATCGGAACTATTCTGATCGTGGTTAGTACTACATCGTTATCTCACATAATTAATGGTTCAACTGGAACAGGCGCGACTGCAATGCGAGATGGTGGTGGCTGGATCGGCTATGCAGCATCAACTGGATTAGTTGCGCTAGTAACTGAAGTACTTGCCATACCTATTTTTCTAATCTTCTTAATATTTGGCTTGTTGGTAATCACAAAGACCCCACTTTCAAAAATTTTAGCCCAAATCGGAAAACTCTTTAGCTTAGGAAGATCTGGCATTAGCAATGCCAGGGCTAGAAGAGCAGAGCGTTTGGTTGATGAAGATTTTGAAGTTAGCGAGAGTCCACCTTTTGAATCGCCTTTGGTTAAAGACTTAGTCCAAGAGTTTGAACCTCAGCAATTAGATTATGAGGTTGAACTTGAGGATTTTGATGAGATAACTCAAGAGGTGCCAAAGATTAGTAAGCCAGTAAAGAGTGAGAACACCAGGCCTCAGCAACTTCTACTTTCATCATCGGACGCGAAGTATGAATTACCACCAGCTGATTTACTTCGTAGTGGGCCAGCAAGCAAGGGAAAATCTAAGGTTAATGAGACTGTGGTGGCAGCACTTAAACAACTCTTTGAACAATTTGATGTTGATGCTCAAGTTACGGGTTTTATGCGAGGTCCAACGGTAACTAGATATGAAGTTGAATTAGGAAATGGTGTAAAGGTTGAGGCAATTTCAGCGCTGTCTAAAAATATTGCTTATGCGGTGGCAAGTGGTGAGATAAGAATTCTTTCTCCAATCCCTGGAAAATCTGCAGTCGGAATTGAAATTCCAAACTCAGATAGAGAGATTGTGGCTCTAGGCGATGTTCTTAGATCCTCGGTTTCATCCACTGATACCCATCCAATGTTGATCGCGCTAGGAAAAGATGTTGAAGGATCATTCTTGTGTGCAAACCTTGCAAAAATGCCACACCTTTTAGTAGCGGGTGCAACTGGCGCAGGTAAATCTTCAATGATTAACTCCTTAGTAGTTTCAATCTTAATGCGAGCAACTCCAGATGAAGTACGGCTGGTTCTAATTGATCCAAAGCGAGTGGAATTAACAAATTATGAGGGAGTTCCACATTTAATTGCACCAATCATTACAAACCCAAAGAAGGCGGCTGATGTTTTATCTTGGGTAGTACGTGAAATGGAAATGCGTTACGACGATTTATCAGTCTTTGGCTTTAGGCATATTGATGATTTTAATAAAGCGGTTAAGGCTGGCAAGGTAACTCATCCAGCTGGTAGTGAGCGCACTCTTGAGCCATATCCTTATTTATTGGTAATTGTTGATGAGTTAGCAGATTTAATGATGGTGGCCGCACGTGAAGTTGAAGAATCGATTGTGCGAATTACTCAATTAGCAAGAGCTGCGGGAATTCATTTGGTGCTTGCAACACAGCGTCCTAGCGTTGATATTGTTACAGGTTTAATCAAAGCAAATGTGCCATCTCGTCTATCTTTTGCAACAAGCAGCCTGGCAGATTCACGAGTTATTTTAGATACACCAGGAGCTGAGAAATTAGTAGGTCAAGGTGATGGTTTATTCCTACCAATGGGAGCAAGCAAAGCGGTACGAATTCAAGGAGCATATGTTTCTGAACGTGAAATTGAAGCGGTTGTGAATCATGTTAAAGCTCAATTGCAACCGGTGTATCGAATTGATTTAAATGCGCCAATCAAATCAATTGCGGTGACCGATGATGTTGGCGATGATTTAGATTTGTTATTGCAAGCAATTCAACTAGTAGTTTCAACTCAATTTGGATCAACCTCTATGTTGCAGCGCAAGTTAAGAGTTGGTTTTGCAAAAGCTGGGCGACTAATGGATTTAATGGAAAGTCGCGGGATTGTTGGTCCAAGTGAAGGATCAAAAGCTAGAACGGTTTTGATTAATGCAGAGCAAATGCCAGATGTACTGGAGTCGATTAGGGGTAACCAGTAGTTCACTTGGCAGGGTGAGTGGATGGGTGAAAATTTTCTAAACTCCTAATTGAGCGTGCTGACCCCCAAAAATTTCTCAAAATTTATTGTTCATTACTGCCCCTAAGTTCTACCATTAAGCCTCCCCAAAGCAGGATTGGTTAGCTAAATGGAAAGTAAATCTTCACTAGCGCAGGCAAGAGAAACTGCTGGCTTAACCGTTGAACAAATCTCTGCATTAACAAATATTCGAGTTGCTGTAATTAAAGATTTAGAAAACAATTCCGTTGATATCTGTGGAGGCATTGCATATGCCCGCGGACATATCCGAACCATTGCAAAGGTTTTAAATCAAAAAACACCTAAATCAATCTCCTTTGATGCAGATTTAATCGTTGCCGAAATAGAGGCAGCACAGAGTCAGGACGGTCGAAAGATCATTGAGCGTTTAGCAGAAAATAATGTTGCAGATAAGCCAAAAGAGAAAAAGCGAATGAAGTTTCGAACATTGGCTTCAATTTCAGCTGCAGTTTTAAGCATTGGCTTTGTTGCACAGGTTGCAATAAATAATGTTTCAAATATTGATGTTGATACCTCTCAAATCACAACTACTCGTAAAAGCTTTCAAAATGAAGCTGCTAGTACGCCAGCTGGTGTTAACTTAGTTGTAACTGGTATTAGTGGAAAAAGTTGGATTGGCCTAACCAATGCAAATGGCGAGCAGGTATTTAATGGACAAATTTCATCAGGTCAGGTTGCAACTTTTACTGATCCACAATTAATTAAAGCTGTGATTGGAAATGCTGGCGCAGTCAAATTAAATCTAAATGGCTCAGATTTAGGAGTGGCTGGAGCCGAAGGTGAGGTAGTTCGCTTAGATTTTGATGCGAATGGGCAGTTGTAATTCGCTAAATTAGAAGTTATGTAAGCCCCGCGCTGTATCCTTAGCGCACAGTGAGTTCAAAAATCCTTAATGAGAAAAAACCACGTACGGTTGCGTTGGTTACTTTGGGTTGTGCCCGAAATGAAACAGACTCAGAGGAGTTAGCCGGACGCCTTGCCGCAGATGGTTGGCAATTAGTTACCAATCCTGCTGATGCTGAAATTGCGGTAATTAACACATGTGGGTTTATTGAAAGTGCTAAGAAAGATTCGATTGATGCTCTAATTCAAGCTCACTCACTTAAGGCAAATGGTGTTACTAAAGCGGTAGTAGCAGTTGGCTGTATGGCTGAGCGGTATGGCACTGAACTTGCTCAAGAAATGAGTGAGACTGATGCCATCTTAAGTTTTGATGATTACAAAGATATTTCAGAGCGTTTAAATACCATTATTGAGGGTGGAAAGATTAAAACCCATGTACCAAAAGATCGCAGAACTTTGCTTCCGATCGCACCAGTTGATCGTGCTGCCAGCCGAGATATAGCCAAGGGCAAAGAGATAAATCCACTTGGCACGGTACTGCGCAAACGACTTGATAATGCGCCGATCGCGCCATTAAAAATTGCTAGCGGATGCGATCGAAGATGTTCATTTTGTGCCATCCCGTACTTCCGAGGCTCCTTCATCTCTCGCAAGCCAGCTGAAATTATCGAGGAAGCTAAGTGGCTGGCAGATAATGGTGTTACCGAGCTTTATCTAGTTAGCGAAAACACCACCTCATTTGGCAAAGATTTTGGCGATTTAAAAATGATGGAGAAAATGCTGCCTGAGCTTTCTAAGATTGACGCAATCAAGCGAATCAGACTTTCCTATCTACAGCCAGCCGAGGTTAGGCCAACATTGCTGCAAGCGATGATTTCAGTAGATAAAGTGGTTCCTTACTTTGATCTATCTTTCCAACATGCCAATGGCGATCTGCTTAGAAGTATGCGCAGATTTGGCGATGGCGAGAAATTCTTACATCTAATCTCCCAAATCAGAGCGCTTTCGCCAACTGCCGGTATTAGATCAAACTTTATTGTTGGTTTTCCTGGGGAAAGTGATGCTGCGTTTATGGATCTAATTGAGTTTTTATCGGAAGCACAATTAGATGCAATTGGAGTTTTTGGATACTCAGATGAGGATAAGACTGAAGCAGAAACTCTCCCAAATAAGGTTGCCCCAGAGATAATTGCCGAAAGAGTTTCTGAGCTTTCAACTTTAGTAGATGAGTTAATTACGCAACGATCTGAGATGAGAATTGGTGAGAAGATTTCTGTATTAATTGAGGATGAGGCAGAACAGGAGGGAAGGGCGGAGCATCAAGGCCCAGATGTTGATGGCTCAACCTTTGTGAAATCACGAAATAAGTATCGTGTTGGTGATTATGTGGATGCAGTTGTCAGTGATGTTGCAGGTGTTGATTTGATAGCGCAGGTAATATGAAAAAGGTTGAGCGTCCTAACTTGCCAAATTCACTAACAATTTTTCGAATTGCGGCTTTGCCATTTTGCGCATATGCCTTATTTAAAAATGGTGGCAATGATGAGAATTGGCGAATTATTGCCTTCACCCTATTTTTTATTGTTGGCTTAAGCGATATTTTAGATGGCAAGATTGCTCGGGACCGAAATCAAATTACAGAGTTTGGAAAATTACTAGATCCAATTGCTGATAAAGCAATGTTGGCCACGGCCACAATCGGCGCCTCACTCCTTGGCTATTTATCTTGGTGGGTGACGGCAATATTTTTAATCCGGGAGGTTGCGGTAACAATCTTGCGGTTTGCAGTGATTAAAAAGGGTGTTATTCCAGCAAGTAAGGGTGGCAAACTTAAGACTTTTTTCCAGAACTTTGGCGTGGGATTTTATATATTGCCACTACCTGCACTGTTAAATCTGCCCCGAGATATTTTCATGGCAATTGCTATCTATTTAACAATTTCAACTGGCGTGGATTACTTTAGAAAGGCATTAAAGAAGTGAGCTCTCAGGTGCTGGCTAAATCTATTGTTAAAAAACTTACAAAAAAAGGATTGAGCCTTTCAGTTGCCGAATCGGTAACTGCCGGTGGCTTAGCTAGTGAATTGACCAAGATAGCTGGCTCATCAAAGGTTTTTAAAGGTGGTGTGATTGCATATAGTGATGAGGTTAAGATCTCAGAATTAAAAATTAGTAAAGCTGATTTAAAAAAACACACCGCAGTTTCAGAGGAGATTGCAATTGCAATGGCGCAGGGTGTGCGATTGAAATTAAAAACAGATTACGCAATTTCCACTACTGGGGTAGCCGGACCTGGTAAGGCATATGGCCAGAAAGCCGGAACTGCCTGGGTTGGGGTCTCTAGTAAAAATGAGAGTTTTGCAGTGGCGTTGGCCCTTTCCGGTGATAGGGAATCGATCCGACATGCCATTATTACCAGCGCATTAGCAGCTCTAGAGCGTATTCTTAAGCCGTGATACTTCTACGAACTCATATCGGAAGCACTTTGCGTGCTGCCCGGATTGAACAAGGACGCACCCTTCGCGATGTTGCAAAGAGCGCCCGGGTTTCTCTTGGTTATTTATCTGAGGTTGAGCGCGGACACAAAGAAGCATCAAGTGAGTTATTAAATGCAATTTGCTCAGCCCTTGATCTATCTCTTTCCACAATCTTGGTTGATGTTGCCACTGTGGTTAAAAACCACGAATCCCCAGTATTAACAATCTCGACTTTGCAAGTGGTAGAGACCGCAGCTTAAATTGTCAGCCGAGCCGGCGGCACCACTTTACGCCCGCCAAACTCTTACCAGCAACAAATCTCGCGCCGCTATCTTTAATGGCGCAAAGGCGGTAATCGCTGAGGTTGGAAATTACCAATCTAATATTGCAGATATTGCACTGCGAGCGCAGGTTTCAAAAGCCACAATTTACAATCAATTCGCCGACAAAGCCGAGATGATGGAGTGCTTAGTTGAGGCGGAAGTTATGAGATTGACCGATCTGGCACTCAACGCGTCTTCAAGACAAGAGGCGTTATACCTACTTTCCAAAGAAATCTCTCAAGATATTGCACTTCGTAAATTAGTTGAAAGTGATCCACTAGATATTGCAAAGTTGGTAACTATCACCCCTCATCCAACCTGGGTGTTAGTTCATCAGGGGATTGCCAAGGTTTTTGGCGCAGACTCAGCCACCCTTGGGGTAATTCTTCGCTGGTTAATTGGCCAGATCCCATCGCCAATTACCCAAGAGGAGTCATTGCAGCAATCAAAGCGATTATCTGCCACCTTATTTAGCTAGTAGTTTTTCACTATGCGCATCTCAGAGCTTCGTTCTCGATTAGCAGATTACTTTCCAGATTCAGATACCTATGCCAGAGATATCATCCACTCCGAGCTGGGCGGCATAAGTGTTAATGCCGCGATTGAGATTGGCATGGAGCCAGATGAGATTTGGAAGGCGGTCATCCGCCATAACCCTGCGATGCCAGCTAAGTACAGATAACGGCGTGTCCTAGCCCGGTTTTACCCTTTCGAACAGTTGTTCGATACAATTATCCCGCCCAACCAGAGCGGTTCCACAGTTCCGCTGGCATCAGATGCCAGCCGTCAGTGATCTTCCGTACCTTCTGGACCGAACAATATGACCTCGCTACTGGAGATGAAAACCCCAAGAGCTGGTCAAGGAGATGAAAGGAAACAAATCAACTATGGCCTCTGCAAATAGAGAACCACAAGATGATAAAAAAGAAGATAAACGATCTAGTGATCGTGCTAAATCCCTAGATACCGCCCTTGCCCAAATCGAGCGTCAGTTCGGTAAAGGATCGGTAATGAAAATGGGAGATCGCAAAGCTGTTGCCATGGAGGTTATTCCAACTGGCTCAGTTGCATTAGATATCGCACTCGGCGTCGGTGGCTTGCCACGTGGTCGCGTTGTTGAAATCTATGGCCCAGAATCATCTGGTAAAACCACGGTGGCATTGCATGCAATTGCTAATGCCCAAAAAGCTGGCGGTATTGCAGCATTTATTGATGCTGAGCACGCCCTTGATCCTGAGTATGCAAAGAAACTTGGCGTTGATATTGATGCGCTACTTGTTTCCCAACCAGATACCGGCGAGCAGGCACTTGAAATTATGGATATGTTGGTCAGGTCAGGTGCGATTGATATTGTCGTAGTTGACTCAGTTGCAGCTTTAGTACCACGAGCTGAAATTGAAGGCGAGATGGGTGACTCACATATGGGTCTGCAAGCCCGCCTTATGTCACAAGCACTTCGTAAAATGACTGGTGCACTGCACCAATCAAATACCACTGCAATCTTTATCAATCAACTGCGAGATAAGATCGGTGTTTTCTTTGGCTCACCTGAGACAACTACTGGTGGAAAAGCACTTAAGTTCTACGCATCAGTGCGTATGGATGTGCGCCGAATTGAAACCTTAAAAGATGGTCAAGAGGCGGTTGGTAATAGAACTCGCGTCAAGATTGTTAAGAACAAGGTTGCGCCCCCATTTAAGCAAGCAGAGTTTGACATCATTTACGGCGTTGGTATTAGCCGTGAAGGTTCATTAATTGATCTTGGTGTTGAAGCTGGCATCGTTAAGAAATCTGGCGCCTGGTTCACCTACGAGGGTGATCAACTAGGTCAGGGTAAAGAAAATGCCCGTGCCTTCTTAATTGATAATCCAGATCTAGCCAATGATATTGAGAAGAAGATTCGGGCATCATATGTGCCTGCTGAAATCGACCCGGCACTAGTGGCAGCAGTTGATGAGGCCACAGCTGATGTTGAGTTCTAATCTCTAACTCATTCAAAAATACCTTGAAGAAAAATCAAGAGGTAGTAGCTGATCCCTACTCTGAGGCGATGTCGATTGCGTTATACGCTCTCGCCCCACGCGCTAAGAGTAGGGATGAGTTATTTAAACAATTACTAAAACGTGGTGTTGATGCTGACAATGCCAATGCAGTCTTAGATTCATTGGAGCTACAGGGTTTATTAAATGATTTAGAGTTTGCCAAATTATGGAGTGAATCTAGGCAGCGGGCTAAGAAGTTAAGTAAGCGAGTAATTGCCGGTGAGCTTCGTACTAAAGGAGTCTCACAAGATATTATCAATGAGGTTATTGAATGCATTGATGATGAATCTGAGTACAACCAAGCATTTTTATTGGCAGAGCGAAAATATAAATCAATTGCCCATCTAGATCCGGAGGTCGTATATCGAAGAATTTCCGGATTATTAGCGCGTAAAGGTTATGGTCATGGAATTTGCGCAAGAATTATGCGGGAGTTAACTCAGGTTAATTAGCAAGTAGAATTGGGCATATGCCTACCTTTGTAGTTGAAACCTACGGCTGTCAGATGAATGTTCATGACTCCGAACGTATCTCAGGTCTTTTACTAGATGCTGGTTACACCCAAGCATTGGCAGATACTCAACCAGATTTAGTTGTTTTCAATACCTGTGCGGTTAGAGAAAATGCTGATAATAAACTTTATGGAAATCTATCCTTCTTAGCACCTCGCAAGAAAAGTGATCCAAACTTTCAAATTGCAGTTGGTGGTTGCATGGCGCAAAAAGATCAAGATGCGATTATTAAGCGAGCTCCATATGTGGATGTGGTGTTTGGAACTCACAATATTGGCTCTCTGCCAATCTTGTTAGAACGTGCTCGAATTGAGGAAGCATCTCAGGTTGAAATTAAAGAATCACTAGAGCACTTCCCATCCACCTTGCCGGTCAAACGTGATTCGGCCTTTTCTGCCTGGGTTTCAGTTTCAGTTGGTTGTAATAACACCTGCACATTTTGCATCGTGCCATCCCTGCGCGGAATTGAGAAAGATAGGCCAGCGGATGAAATTATGAAAGAGGTTAAAGCATTAGTTGCTCAAGGGGTAATTGAAATTACCTTATTAGGCCAGAATGTAAATGCATATGGCGTTGATTTTGGTGATCGAGGTGCTTTTGCAAAATTGCTTCGTCCAATGTGGTGAGGTTGAAGGCTTAGAGCGGGTTAGATTTATGTCGCCTCATCCAAGAGATTTCACTGATGATGTAATTGAAGCGATGGCGCAAACCAAAAATGTTATGCCTCACCTGCACATGCCATTGCAATCAGGTAGTAATCAGATTTTACAAGCGATGCGAAGGTCCTACCGCAGAGAGAGATACTTAGGAATTATTGAGAAGGTGCGAGAAGCTATGCCGGAGGCTGCAATTACGACCGACATAATTGTTGGCTTTCCTGGGGAAAGTGATGATGATTTTGCCCAGACTATTGATTTGGTTAAACAAGCTAAATTTTCAGCAGCTTATACATTTCAATACTCAAAGCGTCCGGGCACACCTGCTGCCAGCATGCCTAATCAAATAGCTGATGATGTAATGGCAGATCGGTATAACCAGCTGCATAAAATTCAGCAGGAGATTTCAAAGAGTGAAAATGGCAAGTTAATTGGTAAAGATATTGAATTACTGGTTTCAGGCCATGAGGGTCGTCATGATATTGATCAAAATCGGATGAATGGGCGCAGCGCAGATTTTAGGCTAACCCATTTTGATAACTCAGCTGCAACTGCCAGACCTGGTGATCTAGTTAAGGTGAAGGTAGTTGAAGCTTTTGCAAACCACATTGTGGCAAGTGCGCCGATATCTGTAACAAAACTCGTGGTGGTGATGCTCATGCCAGTTGGATGGCAGAAAAAGGGGATAAAAAGATTTTACTTGGGATACCAACTTTGGCATCTTTAAAATCTTTATGAGTTTAATAATTATTTGTGGCGCGACTGCAACTGGAAAAAGTGATTTAGCCCTAGCAGTTGCCAAGGAAATAAATGGTGAAATTGTTAATGCCGATTCAATGCAGGTTTATAAGGGCATGGATATTGGAACAGCAAAATTGCCAATCACAGAGCGAAATGAGATCCCACATCACCTTCTAGATTTACTTGAGGTAACTGCGGAGGCAAATGTTTCCTGGTATCAAGCATTAGCTAGGGAAAAAATCGACCAACTTCTTGGTGCAGGAAAATCAGTTGTAGTTGTTGGTGGAACTGGTCTTTATATCAAAGCCATTTTGGATGATTTGAATTTCCCAGATACAGATCCAATCGTGCGCCAACAATTAACTGATGAGGCTCAAGTAGTTGGAAATGATCAGATGCATCAGCGGCTTGCAAAGTTAGATCCAGCAGCAGCTCTTGCAATTCCAAAAGAGAATATCAGGCGAGTCATTAGAGCACTTGAGGTAATCCAAATTACTGGTAAACCATTCACAGCTAATTTGCCGAGAGAGGCAAGTAGTAAGTATCCGCAAGCTAAACAGTTTGGTTTAGTACTGGATCGAGAAAATTTAGATAGCAAGATCGATAGACGAGTTGAAAAGATGTGGGAGAAGGGATTTGTTCGAGAGGTAATGCAACTTATGACTAAAGGTTTAGAGCAGGCCACTACTGCCAAGATGGCTCTTGGTTATAGCCAGATAATGAATTATCTAAATGGTGAGTGTGATGAAGCATTTGCAAAAGAGGAGACCAAACGAGTTACTCGAGCATATGCCAGGCGGCAAGAAACATGGTTTTCTCGGGATGATCGAATTAAGTGGTTGGCGCCAGAAAGTAAGGCTGGCCAGTTAGAAAAACTGTTGGCTAGTATTAATTAATGATAAAAGCTACCTACGGCCATGGCACACACAATGATTTTGTGCTGGTCTTTGATGAAGCAGATCAGCTTAAATTTACACCAGAACAGATAAAGCGAATTTGTGATCGAAAAACTGGGATTGGCAGTGATGGGTTTATAAAGATTGTTAAAAAAGATGGCCAGTGGTTTATGGATTATCTAAATGCTGATGGCAGCGTGGCTGAGATGTGTGGCAATGGAATTCGAGTGATGGCCCGATACCTTACGCAAAATAATCACCAGGGCAGTGGTATTTATGCAATTAACACTCGGGATGGTCGAAAGTTTCTTTCAGTACCAGATGATGGTGATATCGCAGTGAATATGGGACAGGTAAGTCAAATTCCTGGTGAGATAAAAGTGAGTGTAAATGGCCATACTTTTCGTGGATTTAATATTGATATGGGCAATCCACATGCAGTGGTTTTTGTTGAAGATATGAATTTAATTGGCGACCTAAAAACACAGCCAATTGTTGAGCCAGCTTCGGAGTATCCAGATGGTGTAAATATTGAGTTTGTTAAGTTTTTAGAAAATGGCGAGTTGCAAATGCGGGTGCATGAGCGAGGAGTGGGTGAGACTCAATCTTGTGGAACCGGTACCTGCGCAGTTGCACTTGCTGCCAGTATTGAAAAGAGAAAATCTCTTCCAATTAAATGGGTTATTAACCCACCTGGTGGCAGATTAATGGTTGAAATAGATGGCCACAGTAATGCGACCTTAACTGGACCGGCGGTATTAGTTAAAGAGGTTGAGTTGGATAAGTATCTGTGAGTAAAAATAAGTTTGGTGAAGAAGATGGTCTTGAGATAGATATAGACACTTTAATTAGAGAAAATGCTCAAGCGGTTGCAGATTATGAATTACAGGATTCGCCAGAAAGTGATAACCAAGATCTACAAGATCGACAAGCACTTCGTCGGGTAAGTGGCTTATCAACCGAGTTACAAGATGTATCCGATGCTGAGTACCGTCAATTACGATTAGAAAAAGTTGTATTAGTTGGTGTGTGGACCGAAGGCAGTGCCAAGGATGCAGATAACTCAATTAAAGAGTTAGCAGCATTAGCTGAGACTGCGGGATCACAGGTTATGGAGGCGTTAATTCAGCGCCGTGATAAACCTGATTCTGCAACCTTTATTGGCTCTGGAAAGGTTAAAGAGGTTCGAGATGCGGTGGTGGCAACTGGAGCTGACACTGTCGTTTGTGATGGTGAGCTATCTCCTGCACAACTTAGAACTTTGGAGCAAAAGGTTAAAGTAAAGGTGATTGATCGAACCGCTTTGATTTTAGATATTTTTGCACAGCATGCAAAAAGTCGTGAAGGTAAAGCGCAGGTTGAATTAGCGCAAATGTCTTATATGTTGCCAAGACTTCGTGGTTGGGGTGAGTCTTTATCAAGACAAGCAGGTGGTATTGGTGGACGCGGTCCTGGTGAAACCAAAATCGAAACAGATAGACGAAGAATTAATGACAAGATGTCTAAATTGCGCCGTGAGATTAAAGAGATGAAGGTTTCTCGTGATACCAAGCGAAATGAACGGCGTAAAAACAATATTCCATCGGTTGCGATCGCAGGTTACACAAATGCCGGTAAATCATCCCTGTTAAATCGCCTAACGGGAGCAGATGTATTAGTAGAAAATGCATTGTTTGCCACCTTGGATCCAACTGTTAGAAAAACTCAAAGTAGTGATGGGCGAATTTATACATTGGTCGATACCGTGGGATTTGTTAGGCATTTACCGCACCAATTGGTAGAGGCTTTTAAATCAACCCTGGAAGAGGTTTCACAATCTGATTTGATCGTGCATGTTGTTGATGGTGCTCATCCAGATCCAACTGAACAATTACGCGCGGTTCGGGAGGTAATAACTGAAATTGGTGGCGGTGAGATTATGGAAATAATTGCAATTAACAAAGCAGATGTTGCCGCTCCTGAAGTTTTGATGGAGCTGCTACGGAAGGAAAGTAATGCCTATGCGATCTCAGCCCGAACTGGTTATGGCATTGAAACTTTGGTTAAAGCAATTGAATCAGCGCTACCAAAACCAAAGGTGGAGGTTAATGCAGTAATTCCATTTAATAGAGGAGATTTAGTGAGCGCCGTGCATGAGCAAGGTGAAATTATTTCAGAGGAGTATTTACCAGAGGGAACAAAACTTCATGCCATGGTTGGTGGCGCACTTGCTCGAAAAATAGAGATGCTGGCGGAGAAGATTTAAACTATAAATCCATTTGGGAATGGATCTGTTGGATCTAACAACCAAGTTGCCTCACCCATTACCCAGGCTCTACCAGTAACAGTTGGCACAATCGCATCTAGGCCGGCAACGCTTGTGTGCTCTTTAATTCTTCCTTCAAATTGGGAGCCAATCCAAGATTCATTTATCAATACATCAGTGTCTTTAAATTCACCCCTTGCCACCATCTGTGCTAATCGGGCGCTAGTTCCTGTTCCACATGGGGATCTATCAAACCAACCAGGATGAATTGCCATGGCATTTTTCCAATGTAATGAATTCTTACCTGGGGCTATGAAATCAATATGGTGGCAAACTGCAATATCTGGATTCTCTGGATGAATAGGTCTATTTTGTTGGTTTATCGCATCACTAATTGCAAGGCCAGCTGTTAAAAACTTTTGGCCATTTTCTCTTTTGAAATCTATTCCTACTCGATCAATTGGAATGATTGCATAAAAATTTCCACCAAATGCCATGTCATATTTAATTTTCCCATAGCCAGGAACTTCTACTGTTTGATCTAATTGATAAGAAAATGAAGGAACATTTGTTAAGGTCACTTTTTCGGCTTTACCGGCCTTGACTTGAACATCAACAACAACTAATCCCGCTGGGGTATCAAGTCGGACTGTGGTGATTGGTTCAGTGACTGCAACTAATTTCTTTTCAACTAAAACTGTGGCAACTCCAATGGTGCCATGGCCACACATTGGCAAGCACCCTGAAACCTCGATGAAAATAACACCCCAGTCAGCATCAGCTCTGGTTGGTTTTTGCAGAATAGCCCCACTCATCGCAGGGTGACCACGTGGTTCATACATAAGCCACTGCCGGATGTAATCCATGTTTGCCATGAAGTTCATCCGCTTTTCAAACATGGTCTTGCCTGGGATCTCTTCAATCCCGCTGGTAACTACCCGGGTAGGCATTCCCTCAGTGTGCGATTCCACCGTGGTTACGGTGCGCAGACTATTTTTCATCTAACTATTTTCTATTTTTATAGAAATCTAGTACTTGCTTAATATCTTTATTTAGCTGAGCTAAATCATTAGCTGGTAGTGGCAACCTAGGCAATCTAGTTGGTCCGCCATAGCGACCGACCGCTTCCATTGCTACTTTGATTGCAACAATAAACTCTTTTCGACTGTCCCAATTAAAGAGATTATGAACTGCAGCATAAATTGGCTTTGCTTCAGCATATTTTCCAGCTAAACAAAGGTTATAAAGTTCAACAGATTCTTTAGGTAGTGCATTTGGAAAACCGGCAATCCAACCAACTACACCGCCAGTTGATAATTCAAGCAAAACATCATCAGCTCCAACTAATACTTCAATTCTTGGGGCGTAGTGATGCAACTGCCAAACCCGGCGC
Source organism: Candidatus Planktophila sp. (assembly GCA_003569185.1). Classification (GTDB taxonomy): domain Bacteria; phylum Actinomycetota; class Actinomycetes; order Nanopelagicales; family Nanopelagicaceae; genus Nanopelagicus. The sequence goes on from BGOJ01000001.1 coordinate 304,769, forward strand.
ACATCTCCGGAAAACTCTTTGATTGCCACAACATTTTCGGCAGCCTCTGCAATTCGACCAACTAATTGTGGGGTCAAATCAACCTTGGTATCAAAAGGATTGTTGTAAGCAATAATCGGCAATCCAACCTTGCTCACCTCTTTGTAGTGAGCGATAATCTCTTCATCATTGGCGCGGTAGGCAGTTGGTGGCAAAAGCATTACGCACTTCGCGCCCATCTCAGCTGCTTGCTCAGTCCATCTGCGAGACTCAGCTGCGCCATAAGCGGCAACACCTGGCACAACATTAAAACCGGCAGGTGCGGCATCAAGGGCGGTCTTTAAAACTTTAGTGCGCTCCTCAGGAGTTAATACCTGATACTCACCAAGTGAGCCATTGGGAATTGCGCCATGAACGCCATTTTCTGCTTGCCACTTAATGTGGTCGGCATACTTATCAAAATCAATAGAAAGATCTGGTCTAAATGGAAGTGCGGTTGCAGTTAAAACTCCATGCCATGGCTTTGATGTTGTCATGGCTAAACCTTATTCGCCCTTTGCTAAAACACCAAGTGGAATTGGCGAAATAATTGGTCGATTGACGGCAGAAAATCGATCAGTATCAGAAGGTGAGATATTTAATTCTGCTGCCACCAGATCAACAACTGATCGGCCACATACTCTTCCTTGGCATAGACCCATACCGCACCTAGTTAGTAGCTTTGCAGTTCTAGAATCGGTCGCACCTAATTCTTCAATTGCATACTTTAAATTATTAACCGTAACCTCTTCGCAGCGACAAACAACAGTTTGTCCATTTAACCAAGAGATCCAACCAGCCTTTACTGGGTAAGATTTAATTAATGCATTTGCAAATCTTTGCTTCTTTGCGCGTCGCTTACGATGAGCTTTAAGAACCTCTACTTGGCAGCCAACAAATTTCGCTGCAGAGATTCCAGCAATTACACACCTTCCGCCATTGAAAGTTCAGAACCACCAATTCCAGTTATCTCACCTGCCACAAAAATTCCAGGAATAGAACTTTGCTGATCCTGATCAGCAACTACCACTACGCCACCATCTTTCGCCACAGATTGCTTACATCCCAAAGCGCCAGCAAGTGAGGTATCTGCAGTAAAGCCCCAACCGACCGCTGCCACATTGCATTTAACATTTCGAATCTTCTTAACCTTAAATTTGCGACCAATAGTTGCAATATCTACCGACTCTAAACTGCCATCACTGCCTTTGTGGGCAGCAACCACAGCTTGACCAAACCTGGCACGCAACTTTGATTGACTGATAGTTTTTATATAGTAAAAAGCCTCTTTTAATTTTGATACATTTTCCAGGAGTACAAAAGGTGAAAGTAGCCATCGATAAGATTTATTTGCTTCAAGTAACTCCACGACCTCACCTCCCGCTTTAATCACGCCAGCAGCAACTGGTAATAAGAAAGGTCCACTTCCTGCAACCACGACTTTTTTGCCAGCTAATACGCCATGTCCTTTTAATAGTGATTGCACGCCACCTGGCGTCATAACTCCTGGAATATCCCAGCCAGGAAATGGCAAGGTTCGATCATAAGCACCCGTACACAAAATCAAATTTCCAGTATTGATTATTTTTTCAACACCATTGTGGAGTACTCGCAAGGTGTTAATACCATCCTTGTGGGTAGCACTCCAGATTTGTGCACCACTGTATATTTCAATCTCTTTGCGATCTTTAACTGCGTTAATGAGTAGCAGGCCAGTATCTAGATCAAAATGTTGATCATGTTGATCGCCAAAATTATCAGCTGGCAATCGCCAGTACTGACCGCCCAATCTTGGATTGCTATCGATTAACAACACTGGCGCTCCAGCAGCTGCGGCTGCGATTGCCGCGCTTAAACCAGCCGGACCTGCGCCAACAATTACTACATTATGCATCGCTACCTACCTGTGTTTGAACCTTCATTCCTGGCTTTGCTTCAATCAAGCAAGCCCGCTGATTAGTAATGCCATCAATTACAACTAAACAATCAAAACAAACACCAATGCCACAAAATACGCCTCGATCATTATTATTAAATCTAGTTTTGCGAAGTGCGCGTTGGTTTGCTGCCAATAGGGCAGCGGCCACAGATTGCCCAGTAATTGCATCGATTTTCTCACCATCAAATGTGAACTCAATATTAAATTGCGACATTTGATGCTTCCTTAAATCGTTTTGGTGAAAATGGTGTTGGGTCCATAAAGGTTTTTCTAGATGTAATTTGGGCTGTAATTAACTCACCAGTTGCGGGAGCTAAACCAATTCCTGCTCCTTCATGGCCTGCTGCATGCCAAAGCCCTTTTACATTGGCATCCTCACCAATTACTGGCAGATGATCTGGCGCGTATGGACGAAATCCCCGATAAGCACGCAGTAGCGCAATATTTGAAAGAATTGGAAATAATGAAATTGCTTGTCTTGCTAACTGCCGTAGAACTGCCACATCTAAATCAGATTTAAATCCAACACGTTCACGGGAGGCGCCAATTAAAATTGTGCCACTTTCAGTTCCCTCCACCACTGCGGATGATTGCAGGTCAGCATCGCTGCTGGCCACATTTGCCACATAATCAGCATCATAAACTTTGTGGTGAATTATTTTTGGCGCCGGGGCAGTAACTAAGATAAAGCCGCGTCTGGGCATAATTGGTAGATAGGAACCGGCCATCTTTGCAATCTCACCAGCCCAAGTTCCAGTGGCATTAATAACGATAGGACAGGCGTAGGTATTTTTCTCAGTGGATAGGCCAACGATTTTTCCAGATTTAACATTAATTGATTTAACATTTTCACCTTGAATAAATGCTCCGCCCCGTTTTTTAACTGCTCGCATAATTTGCGCGGCAGCTAACATCGGTTGACACTGAGCATCCTGCGGATAAAGAACGGCATACTCAACACTGTTTGAGATATGTGGCTCAATCTGCCTTATGCCCTTGGCATCTAACTCCACAACTTGGATGCCATTCTGGGCTTGCAGAGCTGATAATTTCTTTAAATCTGCAATTCCTTTTTCACTGCGTGAAACAACTACGCCACCTTTATCCTCTAACTCAAAACCACCACCAATATCGGTGTTTATTTCAAACCAAGCATCTCTAGATCTAAGAGCTAGTGTTAATTCAGCACTTGGTTCTTTGTCAGAAACTAAAATATTTCCTTCACCAGCTCCAGTTGTGCCACTTGCAACTGGGCCACGATCTAAAACTAAAACCCTTAATCCTGCATTTACTAGTGAAAGTGCGCTGCAAGCACCAACTAACCCGGCTCCAATCACAATCGCATCTGGGTTTTTCATGTGGCAAATCTACTGTCAGTGGCGCCTGTTTAACTATTAGTAGTGGGTAACCTCACCAAGAAAGGGCAGGTATGTACTGGATAAACCTAATTGCCATTCCATTTGTACTTCTACTGGCATGGGCAAAGGGACGAGGATTATTCCGCTGGGCGGTGATGGCCTACATATTTGGATTTTGGTCATTTGTGCCATTGTTTATGGTCAGAGTTAAGCCAATTCAGATTTATGAGATTCCTAAGCCTATTAAGCAGTTTGTTACTACACATGTATTCAAAAGAGAACTAAAAGGCATTATGTATCCGAAAGATCTACAAAAATAGCTTTAGCTTTTCCACAAATTAATTAAATCATCGATCTAACTCATCAAAATAATATTTGATATGCCCATGATTGATTTAAACATCACAAATGAACAAAAGCGCGGATTGGCAGTTCTCTTTACCTTAAGCATCGGCATTGCTGGGTTTTACTTTCTAAACTCAAGACCACAAGATCAAATGCCAATCATTAGTGATATGCCGCCAATTATTTCCCAGGCAGAGACAGCCAAATTGATTATTAATGTTGCTGGCAAAGTTGCCAACCCTGGGGTTTATCAACTACCAAGTGGATCACGGGTAATTGATGCAATTGAGGCTGCCGGAAATCAATTAAAAGGTGTGGATATTAGCGACATTAACTTGGCCAGAGTTTTAGTTGATGGTGAGCAAATTTTAGTTGGCGCAAGTAAGTACTCCAGTGGAAAAGTAGTGGCTAAGAAAGTTTCACCAGATAATCCACTTGATATAAACCGAGCCACCTTGTCTCAGTTAGATACCTTGCCAGGGATTGGACCAGTAACTGCTCAAAGAATAATTGATTACCGAATCAAGGTTGGCCGAATTAACGCACTTGATGAGTTGAAGAAAATTTCCGGGTTAGGTGGTTTGAAATTCGAAGAGATCAAACCGTTGCTGCGCGTTTTATAGATTACCGTCTACTTCTAATTAGTAGCAGCCTTTGGCTAAGTGCTGCAATAAGTTGCTTTTGGCCAGGATTAAAAATTCTGCTTCTACTTTCAATACTAGTACTTGCCATTGGCTATCGCCGTACCTCCTTTCTTATTTTGGCAGTAACCGCACTTGTTGGCATATCCCTAGTTTCCTTTCGACAAGCAGCTTTAAACAATCAATTCCTACAAAGCAAAATTGGCTCAGTTGCAAGGTTAGAAGGTGTTATTACAACTGATCCGGTGCTAAAAGAAGGTTTGGTTATTGGTTCCTTTAAAAAGCCTGATCAATTAAGTGCATTATTTAAACTCACCGCTATCGATGGCAGAGGAATTGATTTGCCACTTCGAATCCGTTTTAGCCCCGCAAGTGATCTTGAAATAGATCAAAATCTAATTGTGAATGCTCGGTTGGTTAAATCAAAAGAGCGCAAAGTTGCCGCCCTTGCTATTGCAAATGGTGAAATAACAAAGGTTGGAAAGCCGCGAAATCTATTTAGATTTACCTCAAAGATAAGAGATGATTTTCGAACACTGGCAAGTGATAGCAAAGCGGGGGCATTAATTCCAGGTCTGGTTTTGGGGGATACCTCATTACAAACCCAATCCTTTATTACGCAGATGCGCAGAGTTGGACTTTCACACCTGACTGCAGTTAGTGGAGCTAATTTTGCGATGGTTGCGACATTCCTATTTTGGCTGCTTCAGTACTTCATCAAGGGATTGCGAAATCGACTTTGGTTAGTTGGGGTAATTCTTTTCCTATTTATCTTTTTAGTTCGCCCAACCCCATCTGTATTACGGGCAGCGGTGATGAGCGCAGTTGTAATCCTGGCTAAGTACTTTGGTGAGCGTTCCTTTGGGGTTCCATCATTAGCTGCTGCAATCATGCTCTTATTGTTATTAGACCCAATTCAATCAACTGATCCTGGTTTTGCCTTATCGGTTTTGGCCACAGCAGGAATTCTTCTGCTCTCGCCAGTAATTGAGGATAAGTTGAGTCAGAGGATAAAGACAACTTGGATTGTGCAATCAATTTCTATTCCCGTTAGTGCAACAATTTTTTGCTTACCGGTAATAGTATTACTATCAAATCAAATCTCATTAGTCAGCGTGCCAGCAAATATTCTGGTAGCACCAGTTATTGCCCCAATTACTTTACTTGGATTTGTTGCTGCAATATTTGCCCCCATCACACCTTTTTTCTCATCCTTTCTCTTACTCCTTGCCACACCCTTTGCTCACTGGATAGTAATTGTTAGCCAATCAATGGCTAATTTGCCAGCGATTTCTTTCAATCGAAGCTTTGTATTCTTCCTAATATTTGTCGCCGTACTTTTTGGATTAATAAGTAGCAGAAAATGGGTGATTTATCTAGCGATCTTTTTTATAACAATCCAATTAATAACCTCACATTTTGCTTGGCCTGGCAGCGGCTGGCAGATTGCCAACTGTGATGTTGGTCAAGGCGATGGGTTAGTAGTTAATTTAGGTAAAGGTAATGCGATTGTGGTTGATGTTGGGCCAGAGCCAGAAAAGATGGATCAATGTTTAAATAAATTAGGGATTAAATCAATTCCACTTCTAATTCTGACTCATTTTCACTCAGATCATGTTGGCGGTATTTCTAAGGTAATCCAAAATAGAAGGGTCTCACAAGTTTGGATCTCCAATTTGGCGCAGCCAGAAGCTGCTTATCATTCAACTATGAAGGAAGTAAGCGGGATTGATTTAAAAATTGTGGAACAGGGTGAAAAATATCTTCTACCAAATTTTGGTACACAAGTTTTGGTGGTTTGGCCCAAATTACTTCTAGGTCAAATGCCTACCCTTCCTGGGGATGGTTCAGAGGTTAATAACTCAAGCATCTCGGTGATCATCAAGACTAGAACTTTAACGATTTTTGCTGGCGGTGATATTGAGCCGGCAGCGCAAGAGATGATTACTACTTCCGGCTACTTGTCACAGGTGGATGTTTTGAAAGTTTCACATCATGGATCTGCTTACCAGTACTTGCCTATGCTGGATCTATTAAATCCCAAAGTAGCCATTATCTCGGTTGGGCAAGGCAACTCATATGGTCATCCAGATCAGCAATTTATAGCAGAGTTAATTTCGCGAAATATCCAGGTTTGGCGCACAGATCAATCTGGTGGGATATCACTTGCCACACCTAATAAGATCAGGGTAACTGGCAAAGAATGGTGGCAAATAAGGTGGGGTTAGTTTTAGTGCAAGGTGCTGAAAGCTTGTTAGCTGATCGCGCCATCACACAGGTTATTGCCGCTAAAGCTGATGCTCAGGTTATTACGCTGTCATCAGATGAAATTGAGATTGGTGTCATTACCGATAATTTAGCGCCATCACTTTTTGGCGACCAACGAGTTGTTGTAATTAAAGAAATTCAAGATTTAGATTCCGAGTGCAGTGATGAGATTGCTACCTACCTAGAAAATCAAGATGAGAATCTAACCTTACTTCTTTGGCATAAAGGGGGAGTCAAAGGCAAAGCATTGGTAGATAAAATCAAAAAAGCCGGGGCTCAGATAATTGCCGCCGAAGCTGTGAAAAAAGAGAGTGAAAAGTCAGATTTTGTTAGAGCAGAGTTCAAACGTTTAAATCGAAAAATTACTACTGAGGCAGTGCAGGCATTGATAGATTCACTTGGAAGTGATTTACGTGAGTTAAGCGCTGCCTGCTCGCAACTTGCATCCGATGTGGCCTTGCAAAAAACTATTGATGAAGATGATGTGACTGCTTACCAGCAAGGCAGAGTTGAGAGCACTGGTTTTGATGTGGCTGATGCTGCCGTGGAGGGCAATACTCCGATTGCAATAATTAATTTAAGAAATGCTTTGGCAACAGGAACTGATCCAGTTTTGATTGTCAGCGCCCTGGCTTCATCTTTTCGCACCTTAGCCAAAGTTTCAGGTGCATCTCGGACTGTTAAATCATTTGAACTAGCCCAGAGCATGGCGATTCCACCTTGGCAGATTGATAAAGCCCGTCGTCAACTTGTTGGCTGGAGTGAAAATGCAATGGCAAAAGCTGTGATCGCAATTGCAGCCGCTGATGCTGATATCAAAGGCGCGGCAGCCGATCCGATCTACGCCCTAGAACGGGCGATAATGACCGTTTGTGCTGCTAGAGGATCTAGGTAATTAGGCTCAGTTTGAGTCGAACGGGTCTGCGCTGATACCCTTACGCTCTTATTAAATAAGTTTTTAAGACAATTAACGAGAAAAGGTAATTTCAAGTGGCAAATATTAAGTCCCAGATTAAACGCATTCGCACCAACAACAAGGCGCAGGATCGCAACAAGGCTTATCGTTCAGCTCTTCGTACTGCAATCCGCAAATTCCGCGATGCTGTTACAGCTGGCGATGCCGCAAAGATTAAAGCAGAGTTCACAGATGCTTCTCGTACATTAGACATGGCTGTTTCAAAGGGCGTAATTCATGCCAATAACGCAGCTAACAAAAAGTCAGCTATGGCTAAATTGGCCAACAAAGCTGGCGTTCGTTAATTTTCTAGAAACTGCGAAGGCATAAATGCCTGCCATCTCGATTGCAAAAGCACCTCAACCTGCTGCCACAAATCCGGCACAGATAAGAAACTTCTGCATCATTGCCCATATCGATCACGGTAAATCTACTTTGGCTGATCGAATGTTAGGAATTACTGGTGTTGTCGAAGACCGAAATATGCGTGCGCAATATCTGGATCGAATGGATATCGAGCGCGAACGCGGCATAACTATTAAGAGCCAAGCGGTTCGTTTGCCATGGAAATCTGGCATTGATGGTCAAGATTACATATTAAATATGATCGATACACCTGGGCATGTGGATTTCACATATGAAGTTTCTCGATCTCTGGCAGCATGCGAAGGTGCAATATTGCTGGTGGATTGTGCTCAAGGAATTGAAGCTCAAACCTTGGCAAATCTTTATCTTGCGATGGAGAACAACTTAACGATTATTCCAGTGTTAAATAAAATTGATTTACCCGCTGCTCAACCTGAAAAATTTGCTGAAGAGCTAGCCAATCTAATTGGTTGCAAGCCTGAGGATTGCTTAAGGGTCTCTGGTAAAACTGGTGAGGGCGTTGAAGTTTTATTGGATCAAATTGTTAAACAATTACCACCTCCAGTTGGAGATCCAAAAGCACCAACTAGAGCGCTAATTTTTGATTCAGTTTATGACTCATATCGCGGTGTGGTTACATATGTTCGAGTTGTTGATGGCCATCTTTCACCACGAGATCAAATTCAAATGTATTCAACGGGCGTGCGACATGAAATGCTAGAGGTTGGCGTGATATCGCCAGAACCAATTGCAAGTAAAGGTTTAGGTGTTGGCGAGGTAGGTTATTTAATTACCGGCGTAAAGGATGTTAGACAATCTCGAGTTGGCGACACTGTTACTACCTATAACAACCCAGCAACAGTGCCCCTTGCAGGTTATGCAGATCCAAAACCGATGGTATTTTCTGGATTATTTCCTTTAGATGGCGCGGAGTATCCAATGCTGCGTGAAGCTTTAGATAAATTGCAATTAAATGATGCAGCGCTAGTTTTTGAACCAGAATCTTCTGCAGCCCTTGGCTTTGGATTTCGTTGTGGTTTCTTAGGTTTATTGCATATGGAGATTGTGCGAGAAAGATTAGAGCGGGAAGCTGGTTTGACTTTAATTTCAACAGCGCCCAGCGTGGTTTATAACGTGACTTTAGATGATGGTAAGAAGTTAACAGTTACTAACCCATCTGAGTATCCAGATGGAAAAATTGCCGAGGTAAATGAGCCAATTGTTAAAGCAACAATATTGGCGCCCAGTGAGTTTATTGGCACCATCATGGAGCTATGCCAACAGCGCAGAGGCATACAAAAAGGCATGGATTACTTATCTGAGGATCGGATTGAGATTCGATACACCTTGCCATTGGCTGAAATAGTTTTTGATTTCTTTGATCAACTTAAATCAAGAACGCGTGGATATGCCTCCTTAGATTATGAACCAATTGGGGAAGAGGCCGGAGATTTAGTTAAGGTCGATATCTTGTTGCAGGGTGAAAAAGTTGATGCATTTAGCCAGATAGTTCATCGAGATAAGGCGTATACCTACGGTGTAAAGATGACTGAGAAGTTAAAAGAATTGATTCCTCGCCAACAGTTTGAGGTTCCAATTCAAGCTGCGATCGGCGCAAAAATTAATTGCAAGAGAAAACATCCGAGCAATTCGTAAAGATGTGTTGGCTAAATGTTATGGCGGAGATATAACAAGAAAGCGCAAACTGTTGGAGAAGCAAAAAGAGGGTAAGAAGCGCATGAAGATGGTCGGCAGAGTTGAGGTACCACAGGAAGCCTTTATTGCCGCCTTAACCACAGATTCAGATAAAGCGAGTGAAAAGAAAAAGTAAGTGAATCTTGCCTTTTATATTCACATTCCTTATTGCGTCAAAAGGTGTGGTTACTGCGACTTTAATACTTACACACCAAGTGAGTTGAAAATAACTGAAGGTCTGGCTCAAATCTCTAACTCATACATTGATTTACTACTAATGGAAATGAAAGCGGCAAAGGTGCAGGTTGGTCAGAGCGCCAATGTGCCATCAATTTTCTTTGGCGGGGGAACACCATCACTTATGCAACCAGATGATATCGGCCGGGTGATTTCTACAATTAAATCTGAATTCACACTTTTACCAGATGCTGAAATAACTATGGAATGTAACCCGGACACTGTAACTAAGGAAAGCTTGGCTGCCTTTCGAGCAATTGGTGTGAATCGTGTTTCATTTGGTATGCAATCAGCAGTTAAACATGTATTAGCAACACTTGATCGCACGCACAATCCTGAGAATTTGTTGCAGGTTACAACTTGGGCAAAGGAGGTTGGATTCTCCGAAATTTCAGTTGATTTAATTTATGGAACACCTGGGGAGTCTTTATCTGATTGGCAAACATCTATTGATGCAGCTCTTGCTCTTCCAATCACACATATTTCTGCTTATGCATTAATCGTTGAAGAGGGCACAAAATTAGCTGCTCAGATTAAACGTGGTGAAGTTGCGCAAGTAGATGATGATTTAACTGCTGAGAAATACTTGGTTGCAGATAAAGCATTTACTGCAGCGGGATTTGAATGGTATGAGTTGAGTAATTGGGCAAAATCTGGATCATTAAGTAAACATAATTTGGCATATTGGTTAGGTGATAATTGGTGGGGTGCAGGTCCTGGTGCCCATTCACACTTGAATGGGAAGAGATTTTGGAATGTTAAACACCCCAATTTGTATAAAGAAAGAGTTCTTGCAAATCAATCACCAGTTGCAGATTCAGAAGTACTTGAAGAATTGCAGATTGAAAGTGAAAGATTGATGTTGTCGTTAAGATTGCCAAGCGGTGTAGATAAACAAAGTTTAAATGAACTACAACTTGCAGAGCTTTCAAGTTACGTCGAAAGCGGTCATTTAGATCAAGCAAATTGGAATCAAGGCCGAGCAACTTTAACCTTAGATGGTCGTCTAATCGCCGACCGAATACTAAGACAAATACTCTTGTAGTAGCGTTGGCTTATGAGTAATGCGATGCCAGGTCGGCAACTTGAGATCCTCAAAGCAATTGTGGATGAGTATGTTGCAACCGAAGAGCCAGTAGGTTCAAAGACTCTTGCTACGCGCGCGGGGTTAGGCGTTTCACCAGCAACAATTAGAAACGAGATGGCTTTACTAGAGGATGCTGGGTTAATAACTCAACCCCATACAAGTGCGGGCCGAATTCCTACAAATAAAGGTTATCGAGTATTTGTTGATCAATTAGCTAAGGTGAAACCTTTATCCTCAGCAGAACGTAGAGCGATTGAAAACTTTTTAGATGGCGCAACTGATTTAGATGATGTTATATCCCGAACAGTTAGATTATTAGCTCAGGTAACTAAGCAAGTTGCAGTAGTTCAGTATCCATCATTAATTAAGGCAAAGGTTCGCCACATTGAATTGGTTCTATTAAACCCAAGTCGAGTAATGATTGTATTAATTACCGATGCTGGCCGAGTTGAACAGCGAATGGTTGAATTAGCATTTGAAATCACCGAAGGTGCTCTCTCTGATCTTCATAAGAAAGTAAATTCCCTTATCGCCACACAATCGCTTTCAAATGTGGCCAGCAAATTAGAGAGTTTGTCTAGTAATTATCGTGGCAGCGATAAATCCAATATTGTCGTGATAATTACAACTTTAATTGAAATGGCCATTGAGCATCCAGAGGAGAAGGTGGTATTGGCTGGAGCTTCAAATCTTGCAAGAGCAAACCAGGATTTATCTAGCAGTATTCATCCAATTTTAGAGGCGTTAGAGGAGCAGGTGGTTTTACTTAGATTGCTTTCTGGCACAGATTCTTCGGTTAAAGTTGAAATCGGTGATGAACAAAGTGAAAAGAGTTTGAGAAAAACTAGTTTAGTAAAGGTTGGTTATGCAGATATCGGCGCACTTGGAATTTTAGGACCAACCCGAATGGATTACGCATCATCTATTTCAGCGGTGAATGCGGTGGCAAATTATGTTGGTAGATTTTTGACGGAGAATAAGTAAAAGATGGCTGATCTTTATGAAACTCTTGGTGTTGATCGGGATGCAAGTTTTGATGAAATTAAAAAGGCTTATCGAAAACTAGCGCGCAGTTATCACCCAGATGTAAACCCTGATCCAAAGATGGCTGATAAGTTCAAAGAGATTACCGCTGCTTATGAAGTTCTAAGTGATCCAGATAAGCGTCAAAATTACGATGTTGGTGGAAGTGGTTTTGGTGGTGGATTTTCTAATGCGGGCTTTGGATTTGGCGACATCATGGATGCTTTTTTTGGTGGTGGACAGCAACGAGGCCCACGGCCACGAACCAGGCCAGGACAAGATGCATTAATTAGAGTCGAGGTGGATCTTAAGGAAGCAACATTTGGTTGTGAACGAGATTTAAATGTTGATACTGCGGTGGTTTGTTCTAAATGTGGTGGAAGTGGTTGCGCGAATAATTCTCGTCCGCGAACCTGTGATATTTGTAAAGGACGTGGTGAAACACAACAAGTAGCACGTTCGATTTTAGGTCAGGTAATGACTAGCCGACCTTGTGCTAGTTGCCAAGGTTTTGGTTCAGTAATTTCTGACCCATGCACCGAGTGTGCTGGCGATGGTCGTGTTCGTTCGAGAAAAAGTATTCCAATAAAGATTCCAGCTGGTGTTGAAACTGGAAATCGCATCCAATTAAGTGGACAAGGTGAGGTTGGCCCTGGCGGTGGTAATGCTGGTGATTTATATGTTGAGATTGTTGAGATTGCGCATGAGTATTTAATTAGAGAAGAAAATAATCTTCACATTTCAATTGCAATCCCGATGACATCAGCTGCTTTAGGTGCAACAGTGATTATCGAAACATTTGATGGTGATCAAAAGGTTGAAATCAAAGAGGGAACACAAAGTGGCTCAACGGTGGTTCTCAAAGGATTGGGAGTAACTAAGTTGCGAGGAAGTGGACGAGGTGACTTGATCGTTCATATCGAGGTAGTAATTCCCGGCAAGCTCAATAAGGAACAAAGTGAGCTGCTTCGTAAATTTTCTGAATCTAGAAATGAAGATGGCAGCAAGGTTGTAATCCATAAAAATAGTGATCAAGGTTTCTTTAGCAAAGTAAGAAGTGCTTTCCGGTAGTGCTCACCTTATTTTTTACTGACCAAATAAATAATGGCAGCACGCAAACATTAGGCAAAGATGAATCACATCATGCCATAAAGGTTTTGAGGTTGAATCTTGGCGAAGTTATAAAGATTTCAGATGGCGTAAAAAAGTGGGTATCCGGTCCAATAATTGAAATATCAAAGAAAGAATTGACGATATCAGTTTCAGAAAAAGGTGAGTTTGAAGAAAAGAAGCCAGAACTAGTTTTGGTACAAGCAGTGACAAAATCTGACAGAAACAAAGAGATGCTTGAACTAGTTATCGAATCTGGTGTGGACCGAATAATTCCATGGCAAGCAGAGCGATCAATCAGTAAGTGGCAATCTGACTCTGCACAAAAGTGGGAGATTGGGATCAAAGAGGCGTGTAAACAGGCCAGACAAATCAGATTACCCAAACTTATGCCAATGTTAACGACTGCTGGCGTGGTTCAATTATTAAATAAAGATGCTCAGGCAATCGTGTTTCATGAATCAGCTGGTGAAAAATTTGCTCAACTGCAATTAGCGCAATCACTTACTTCTATATTTCTAATTATTGGACCTGAAGGTGGAATAAGTCCAAATGAGCTCTCGATATTTGAAAACAGTGGCGGTAAAGTAGTTAGGTTGGGAGAAACTGTTCTTAGATCAGCACATGCCGGATTTGCGGCAATCTCTGCAGTTCAAACTAAGTTAGGACGGTGGTAGTGGTGGATTGTTTATTTTGTAAGATAGTTGACGGAACTATTCCTGCAAAAATCGTGAAGAAATCCGAGATATTTACTGCCTTCAACGATATAACTCCGCAAGCGCCGACTCATATTTTAATTATTCCTAATAAACATTTCACAAATATGGCAGAGGTTGCTAACTCTGATCCTGCTTTAGCTGGAGAGATTTTTAGGGCCGCCGGGCAGATCGCAAGTGAGAATGGTTTAGAGAGTTACCGAATGAATGTAAACACTGGCGCTGCTGCTGGCCAATCTGTATTTCACGCTCACTTACACCTTCTGGCAGGCAGGTCATTCGCATGGCCGCCAGGTTAAATATAGAATTAAAGTAATGGACCCGATCGCAATAAAAGTACCGGCTGCATTTCCCATGGTCACATTAGTAGGCCCAGGGGATACCAATCTTAGAATTTTAGAAGATCACTTCCCGCAGTTAGCAATTACTGTGCGAGGTAATGAAATTTATGTCAAAGGTGAGATAGAGCAATCTAAGCAATTTGTAGGTTTAGTTGAAGAATTAATTGCAATTTTACGTAGTGGCCAAAATCTAACCTCCGATATGGTGCGCAGATCTATCGGCATGATTAAACAAGATCCAGTAGAGCACCCAGCTGAGGTTTTATCGTTGAATATATTAAGCAATCGCGGCAAAACTATTAGACCAAAAACTTCAAATCAAAAGAAGTATGTTGATGCAATCGATACAAATACCATCACATTTGGAATAGGACCGGCTGGATCAGGTAAGACATACCTTGCAATGGCTAAGGCCATCCAATCCCTACAGGCAAAACAAGTTAATCGAATTATTTTGACTAGACCTGCGGTAGAAGCTGGTGAGCGATTAGGATTTTTGCCAGGTACTCTGCACGAAAAAATTGACCCCTATCTACGTCCATTATTTGATGCCTTGCATGACATGATTGATCAAGATGCAATTCCCCGGCTAATGAACTCAGGTGTAATTGAAGTAGCACCCCTTGCTTATATGCGAGGTCGAACTTTAAATGATGCTTTTATAATTTTAGATGAGGCTCAGAATACGACTGCTGAACAAATGAAAATGTTTTTAACCCGTCTTGGATTTGGTTCAAAGATGGTTGTAACTGGTGATATTACTCAAGTTGATTTACCGAACAACTCTCAGTCTGGATTGAAAATTGTGCAAGATATTTTGAAGGATGTTGAAGATATTTCTTTTATGTACCTAAATGCTGAAGATGTTGTCCGCAATAGATTAGTCGGGGATATCGTCACTGCTTATGGGCACTGGGATGAAAATATCTCAAAAAGCACATTCCCAATTCGAAGCGGAAAAGGTGATCGATAATCGATTCAAGTACTTTCTTGAATTAATCGCCATGAAAATAGATTTAGTAAATAACTCCTCCGTTCAATGCAATGAGTCCGCCATCGCATCGGTATCTGAATTTGCGTTAAAGAAAATGGGCATCCACCAAGAGTCAGAGCTCGGGATTAGATTTGTAAATGAGGATGAAATGTCGCAGTTACATGTTAAGTGGATGGATCTTGCAGGGCCAACAGATGTGCTTTCCTTCCCAATGGATGAATTAAAGCCAAACTCTGCTGCAAATGGACCGGGAGTAATTGGCGATATTGTTTTATGCCCTGCTTATGCTGAGAAAAATGGAAAGCAATCTTTAGAGAAAGAATTGGAGTTGCTAACAGTTCACGGCGTGCTACATCTCTTGGGATTTGATCATGAGGATGTTGATGATGAAAAGAAAATGTTTGCTTTGCAAGAGGAAATACTAAAAGAGTGGAGATTATTAGTATGAGCCTTTCCACATTAATTCTTGGTTGTTTTCTTGCTTCTATTTGCCGGACTTCTTGCAGGCTGTGAGTCAGCACTTACCTCACTTTCAAGGTTGCTGATAGAAGAGTTGGTAGAGAAGTATCCGAAATACAAAAAGCGGTTTGATAGATATGTTGAAAATCCTGCTCGCTACTTAAATGTACTTCTACTAGTTCGCAAAAGCTGTGAATTAACAGCAACAGCCTTAGTTGCAACATCTTTTGTTGAGAATGCATCAAATAAGAGTTTGGCTTTAGCTGAGGCCATAATTTTGATGGTAGCAATTTCCTATGTAATCGTTGGAGTTGGGCCAAGAACTTTAGGAAAGCAGCATGCTCCAAAATGGTCTAAGCCTGCAATAACCATTGCTTACTTCCTTTCTCAAGTCTTAGGTCCGCTAACAAACTTATTAATTAAAATTGGTAATGCCATTACGCCTGGAAAGGGATTTAAATCTGGCCCCTTCTCGACCGAGGCTGAATTTAGAGATCTAGTAGATCAAGCAAGTGAGAGTGGATTTGTAGAAGAGTCAGAGCGGGAGATGATCCATTCAGTTTTCGATCTAGGCGAAACAATGGTTAGAGAGTTGATGATTCCAAGAACGGAAATGGTTTGGATTGAGTCTGGAAAAAATCTACGACAAGCGCTTTCACTGGCTCTTCGATCAGGATTTACTCGTATCCCAGTCATCTCTGAGAATTTAGATAATGTGGTTGGAATTGCTTATGTTAAGGATCTGGCCAAGCGGGTTCATGAAAATAGAGATGCTGAGCAAAATGAGTTTGTGGAGGAGCATTTAAGAAAAGCAACCTTCATTCCAGAGACTAAAACTGCCGATGAGTTGTTAAAGCAGATGCAACGAGATCAAATCCATATGGCAGTAGTTGTTGATGAGTATGGTGGCACGGCAGGATTGATTACGATTGAAGATATTTTAGAGGAGATCGTTGGCGAAATTGCAGATGAATACGACGATGATGAAACAGTTGAGATTGAATGGCTTACTGATGGTAAAGCTAGAGTTTCTGCACGTTTGCATGTAGAGGATTTTGCTGAAAAATTTGATACTGAATTTACGCCAGAAGAAATAGAGGATGTTGACAGTATTGGTGGATTGATTGCAAAGCACTTAGGTCGCATTCCAATTCCAGGAAGCACAATTACCGTTCCAGGATGGAAATTAACTGCAGAGCGCCCAGCAGGCAGACGCCATCGAATCGCTACCGTACTAGTTGAGAAAATTGCCGAAGCGAGTCAAATAACCGATCAGTTGTAAGATGATCTAATGCGTATCGTTAGATTTACCGCACCAGTGGAATTAGGTGTTGGAAGTGAACCATTATTTGGAGTATTAAACGATAAAGACTCAATTTTAGTTTTACGCGGTGATCCGATTTATGCAGGGATCGTTCCTCAAGATAAGACTTTGAAATTAAGTGATGTGAAACTACTAGCGCCAGTTATTCCTAGAAGTAAAGTTGTTTGCATCGGTAAGAATTATGCCGACCATGCTGCAGAGATGGATTCTGTAGTACCAAGTGAGCCAATTATTTTTATCAAGCCAAATACTTCAGTGATAGGTCCAAATGAAACAATTGTTTGGCCCCGCATGAGTGAGCGAGTTGATCATGAGGCAGAGCTTGCCATTGTTATTGGCCGGATTTGCAAAGAGGTGCCGGCTGCTAAATATAAGGATGTAATTTTTGGATACACCTTGGCAAATGATGTGACTGCACGTGATTTACAAAAAAGGATGGCCAGTGGAGTCGCGCTAAAGGCTTTGACACTTTTTGCCCACTAGGACCATGGATTGAAACCGAGTTTGTTCCCGCAGACCAAGGTATAACAGCAACATTAAATGGTGAGGTAAAGCAGTCATCAAAACTTTCGGAAATGATATTTAAGATTCCACAGATTATTGAGTTTGTTACCAATGTTATGACCTTACTTCCTGGGGATGTAATTCTGACTGGAACTCCTGCTGGAATTGGCGCTATGCCGGCTGGATCAACTATTTCGGTAGCAATTGATGGTTTAGGCACTCTTACCAATAAGGTCTCCTCTCGTGTCCAATAAATCACAAGTTAGAGTTAGATTCGCCCCGTCACCAACGGGTGATCTGCATGTTGGAAACATTAGAACCGCTTTGTTTGATTGGGCTTATGCCAGACATACTGGTGGCAAATTAATATTTCGAATTGAAGATACCGATACAGAACGAGTTACTGATCAATATATAAAAGCTGCCATCGATACTTTGAAATGGCTTGGTTGAATTGGGATGAGGGACCTGAGGTTGGCGGGGAGTATGGACCTTATTTACAATCTCAACGATTAGAAATTTATGCCACCTGGGCACAGAAATTTTTAGATCAAGGTGATGCCTATCATTGCTATTGCAGCGCAGAGGAGTTGGAAGAGCGACGTTCGGCGCAGATGAAAAGCAATCAAGCACCTGGATATGACGGTAAATGCCGAGATTTATCAGCGCAACAAGTTAACGAATATAAATCATTAGGTCGAAAACCAGTTGTCAGAATGAGAATGCCAGATGGTGAAACTTCATTTGTGGATGCAATTCGGGGTGAGGTTAAGTTTGAGCATAAGTATGTGCCAGATTTTGTTTTAGCAAGAGCTGATGGCTCACCGCTTTATACCCTGGCAGTTGCAGTTGATGATGTGCTGATGAAAATAACTCATGTTTTAAGGGGTGAGGATTTATTATCTTCAACTCCAAGACAAATTCGAGTTTATCAAGCGATGGGTGTTGCCGAATCTGAATACCCAATCTTTGCTCACCTGCCCTTTGTTATGGGACAAGATAATGCCAAGTTATCTAAGCGAAATGGTGAGGTGTCAATTGCTTGGTATCGAGAGCAAGGCTTCTTGCCTGAGGCAATTTGTAATTATCTAGCCCTCCTTGGTTGGTCACCAGGAGATGATAAAGAAAATATCACAATGCAAGAGTTAGTTGAGCTGTTTACTGTGGAAAGAGTAAACAGCAGCCCGGCTCGATTTGATATGAAAAAACTAGAGGCAATTAATGGCGACAAGATTCGAGCACTTACTTTAGATAAGTTTCTTGAATGGTCGCTTCCCTTTTTGATTAACGCAAAAGTGATAACGGGAAATGAGCAGGAGATAGAGGTTGTTAAATCTGCCCTGCCAATTATTCAAGAGCGCATAATTAAGTTATCTGAGATCCCAGCCATGCTTAACTTCCTATTTGTGAAGGATTTTAAGGTTGCAGATGAGGAGCTGGGTAAATTACAGGATGAGGCCTCTCAAAATGTTTTAAAGGTGGCGTTGGCGAAAGTTGAGCCATTGCAATCTTGGGATCACGCTGGAATTGAAGCGGTATTGCGAAGTGCGTTAATTGATGAACTTGGTTTAAAACCTCGCATCGCCTTTAGTGCATTGCGTATTGCAGTAACTGGTTCTCACATCTCACCACCATTATTTGAATCACTTCAATTATTAGGTAAGGAGCGCTCGATCGCTCGAATTAAGGCGGTAATTTCCAAATAAATTGTGGTGCAGGGTATTCTTAGCCTGTAAGAAATTTACTATTGGGGTATGGGGTAATTGGTAGCCCAGCTGATTCTGGTTCAGCTTGTCTAGGTTCGAGTCCTGGTACCCCAGCGATAAAGAAAAGTTTTACCGTACGGCTCCGTCGTCTAGTGGCCTAGGACTCTGGCTTCTCAAGCCAGCTACGGGGGTTCGAATCCCCTCGGAGCTACATTAATTACTTACTGTTTTTAAGTAAGTAATCACTTAATCTGGCAGCGGTAGCAACAACTGCTGCTGAGTGAATTCTGCCAGGTTGTCTGCTTAATCTTTCAATCGGTCCGCTGATACTAACTGCAGCGATAACTTTATTATTTGGTCCACGTACTGGCGCAGAGACTGATGCAACACCAACCTCTCTTTCACCAACTGATTGCGCCCAACCACGACGCCTAACTGCTGAGAGATTTGCTGCTGTAAATTTTGCATTTACTAAACCGCGATGAAGTTTATCTGGCTCTTGCCAAGCTAATAATATTTGCGCAGCTGAGCCCGCCTGCATAGTTAATACAGTTCCAACTGGCACTGAATCTCGCAAGCCAGTTAATCGCTCCGCAGTTGCAACGCAGATTCTAAGATCACCTTGGCGACGGTATAACTGAGCACTCTCACTTGTTGCATCTCGCAGAGCGGTAAGGGCTGGGGAGGCAATCGCTAACAACTTATCTTCACCAGCTGCGGCAGCTAACTCAGCTGATCTGCTGCCAAGTACAAATCTTCCAGAAAAATCTCGACTTACCAATCGGTGGTGCTCTAGGGCTACCGCTAACCGATGGGCGGTTGGCCGGGCAATGCCAGTTGCCGAAACTAAATCACTTAAGGATTGCGGGCCTGCCTCTAGCGCAGCAAGAATTTTCACCGCTTTATCTAATACACCAACTCCGCTATTCTTACCGTCCACACTCTGATAATGCCATCTCAACTAGTGAGAAGCAAATCTAAGTGTGAACCTACAAAATTTCTTAAAGGGAGCTAGTTTTAAAATGGGAGAGACATTAGCGGAGAAAATTTGGACAGAGCACATTGTCTCTGCCACTGCTGGTGAACCAGATTTACTTTATATTGATCTACACCTTATTCATGAGGTAACTAGCCCACAAGCATTTGATGGCTTGCGCCTGGCAAATCGAAAGGTGCGCCGGCCAGATCTGACCATTGCAACTGAAGACCATAATGTGCCAACCCTAAATATTGATAAGCCAATTGCTGATCCAGTATCTAAATTACAGGTTGATACTTTGCGTAAAAATTGTGCCGAGTTTGGTGTTCGCCTTCACTCATTAGGTGATGTGGAGCAGGGAATTGTTCATGTGGTTGGACCGCAGTTAGGAATTACCCAACCTGGCATGACTATTGTTTGCGGTGACTCCCACACCTCAACTCATGGTGCTTTTGGTGCGCTCGCATTTGGTATTGGTACCAGTGAGGTTGAACATGTATTGGCTACCCAGACTTTGCCGCTGGTGCGTCCTAAAACTATGGCAATTAATGTTGAAGGTAAGTTAAAACCTGGCGTAACAAGTAAAGATATTATCTTGGCGGTAATTGCCAAAATTGGAACTGGTGGCGGTCAGGGTTACGTTCTTGAGTATCGAGGAAGTGCTATCCGGGATTTATCCATGGAGGCACGAATGACAATTTGCAATATGTCGATTGAGGCAGGAGCTAGAGCTGGATTAATTGCTCCCGATCAGATCACCATCGATTACGTCCAAGGAAAACCACACGCACCAACAGGTACTGAATGGGATGCCGCTGTTGCATACTGGAAAACTTTAACAACTGATGCTGATGCAAAATTTGATAAAGAGGTTGATCTAAATGCTGATGAATTAGCACCATTTGTTACCTGGGGAACTAATCCAGGACAAGGATTGCCATTAAGTGCGGCAGTTCCAAACCCAGCAGATTTTGCTAATCCTGAAGATCGTGGCGCAGCTGAACGAGCACTTGAATACATGGATTTAAAACCAGGCACACCACTTAAATCAATTAAGGTCGACACAGTTTTCTTAGGTTCATGTACAAATGGACGAATTGAAGATTTAAGGTCTGCGGCCTCGATTATTAAGGGTAAGAAAATTGCCTCTTCACTTCGATTACTAGTTGTTCCAGGATCAGCTCGAGTGAGATTACAAGCTGAATCTGAAGGGCTAGATAAAGTATTTTTAGATGCTGGTGCTGAATGGCGAAGTGCTGGCTGTTCAATGTGTTTGGGAATGAACCCAGATCAGTTAAAGCCAGGAGAGCGTGCTGCCTCCACAAGCAATCGAAACTTTGAAGGTCGCCAGGGTAAAGGCGGACGTACACATTTAGTAAGCCCATTAGTAGCTGCTGCTACTGCGTTAAAGGGCACATTAGCCTCACCGGCGGATTTGTAATATGGAAAAATTCATAAAGCATTCCGGCAGCGCCCTTCCTCTGCGCAGAAGCAATGTTGATACAGATCAAATAATTCCAGCTGTTTACCTAAAGCGGATCACAAAAAGCGGTTTTGAAGATGGGTTATTTGCAGCCTGGCGAAATGACCCAGCCTTTGAGTTAAACCAACCTCAGTATAAAAAAGCGACGATCTTGGTTGCTGGCCCTGATTTTGGAACTGGCTCCTCCCGTGAGCATGCAGTTTGGGCCCTACAAAATTACGGATTTAAAGTTGTTTTATCTAGCCGATTTGCTGACATCTTCCGGGGCAACTCCCAAAAAATGGGTCTGCTAACGGTGATTTTGAGCCAAGATGAGATTGAAAAGATTTGGCAAACTGTTGAAAGTAAGCCAGATACTCAAATAACTGTTGATCTTGAGAGCAAAACCGTTTCATATGAGGATAAAACCCTTAGCTTTGTTATCGATGATTACACCCGTTGGCGCTTAATGGAAGGGCTAGATGACATTGGCCTTACCTTCACAAAGATTGATTCAGTAAGTAAGTTTGAAGAAAAAAGAGTGAGTTTTAAGCCTAAAACACTGCCAATTAAGTAATCGAAAACTCTAAAGTAATTATTTAGAGTTTCGAATAATTGCTTAAAAGCCTTGATTTACAATAAGAATTTGCTTGCGACACACCCAATAAATACATCAAAGTATTACTACTCACCCCATAGATTAACCCTTAGTTAAGCGAATGCTTAATGTTTACGCGTAAAAATAAGGGGATCAAATGAACAAGGCCCAGTTCATCGCTTATCTAGCACCACAATTTGGTGATAGTAAGAAGGAAGCTGCTCGCGCCGTAGAGGTTGTTTTTGATGCGATTGTTCGCAACATCTCTAAGGGTGATGATGTAATGATTAATGATTTCGGTAAGTTTAAGAAAGTAGATCGTCCAGCACGTAAGGGACGTAATCCATTTACCGGAGAGTCAATCCAAATTAAAGCAAGTAAGAAAGTTCGTTTCTTGCCTGCAAAGGGTTTAAAAGAGGTTATCTCTGGCGCCCGTAAATTGGGTGCAGCACCAACACCTCCAGCAAAGGCAGCACCTGCAAAGGCTGTTAAAAAAGCTGGTAAGGCAAAGAAGGTAGCTCGCAAACCTGCTAAGAAAGCGAAGAAGTCAAAGCGTCGCTAATTAAGTAATTAAAAAGCGGGATCTCATGCGTGAGGTCCCGCTTTTTTACGCTCATTTATACCCATTTCCTGTAATGGTCGTAGAATTACACAGTGTCAACTGAGTTGAAGATTTCATACGCGCCTCCAACTGGAAAACCACTTGGTGTTACAGGTTGGTTTAGATTCGGCGCAACACTTATCCGTCCGATACTTAATCTGATTGCAAAGCGGGATTGGCGGGGAGCGGAAAATCTGCCAAAGAGTGGGGCTGCGATTGTGGTCTGCAATCACATTTCATATATGGACCCACTGCTCTTTACCCACTTTTTATATGACAATGGCAGAGCGCCAAGATATTTAGGCAAAGCCTCCTTATTCAAACTACCAATCATTGGCAGAGTATTACTCGGCGCAGGTCAAATTCCAGTCGAGCGTGAGAGCGCAGTAGCCTCCCAATCTTTACAACATGCAGTTGCTTTTTTAAAAGCAGGTCACTTACTAGGTGTTTACCCAGAAGGCACCTTAACCAGAGATGAAAATTACTGGCCCATGAAGGCAAAGACTGGAATTGCTCGTCTTGCCATTTTGTCGCAGGTACCAGTAATTCCTTGTGCACAATGGGGAGCACAGAAAATTCTGCCGGCCTATAGCAAGAAGCCAAAATTATTCCCGCGCACAAAAGTGATAGTGGTAGCTGGCGAGCCACTTAATTTTTCTAAGTGGGCTGGTCGAGCTGAAGATCCGGTGGCACTGGAGGAGGCAACCGCTTATGTGATGAGTGCGGTTACTAAATTATTAGAAAACATTCGAGGTGAGATTGCCCCTAGTGAAGTTTTTGATCCCAAAAAATCAGCTTTACCAAGAATTGGTAATTTTAAAAAGGATGACAAATGAAAAAAGTTGCCGTTCTTGGATCAGGCGCATGGGGAACAACCCTAGGCCAGGTAATGGTGGATTCCGGACAACAGGTATTGATCTGGGGAAGAAATAAAAAGGTGGTGCGGGAAATTAACCGCCGTCACTCAAATCGAAAATTCTTAAAAGGAATTGATTTACCAAAAGAGTTGAAGGCAACGACTGATATTAAAGCGGTGCTTGAGTTTGCAGATGTGATTTTATTAGCAATTCCTTCCCAAACCTTGCGTGAGAATTTGGATTCATGGAAGAGCTTTTTCCCTAGAGATTTACCAGTAATTAGTACATTAAAGGGAATTGAGGTCCAAACTCAACTACGAATGACTGAGGTTGCTGGGGAAGTACTTGGTATTGATAAATCTCAATTTGGATTAATCACTGGCCCAAACTTGGCAAATGAAATCATTATGCGCCAGCCAGCAGGAGCAGTAGCGGCCTCGGAGAATCCAGCAAATATTGAGATTATGCAGCAGATGTTTTCAACTAATTACTTCCGAATTTATCCATCTAGTGACTTAGTTGGTTGTGAATTCGCTGGCGCAGCAAAGAGTGTGATTGCGCTGGCAGTGGGTATTGCAGTTGGTATGGGTTATGGCGAAAACACTCAAGGATTAATGATTACCCGCGGTCTATCTGAGGTGGCCCGACTTGGTGGTGCTTACGGTGCTAATCCACTTACATTCTTAGGACTTGCTGGAATTGGTGACTTGGTAGCAAGTGCACAATCACCACTTTCAAGAAATAGAAGTTTTGGTGAAGTACTTGGTAAATCAGGTTCAATCACAAAAGCTAGAGCGCAGGTGGTAAAAACAGTTGAAGGTGTTTATTCAGCTGGTGCGATGCTGGAACTAGCTCACCGAGTTGGTGTTGAGGTACCAATTATCGAAGCGGTCTCAGATGTAGTTGCCGGTACTTTGAATCCAAAGGATGCAATGGCCCGGTTAATGACTGTGAGCATTAAGGCTGAAATTTGATGAGCAAAGCACGGGTTGCAATTATTTGTGGTGGTAAAAGTAGTGAACATGAGATTTCATGTGTATCTGCAAATGGCATCTTAAACGCAATTGATCGAAATTTATTTGAGCCAGTATTAATCGGTATTACCAAAAGTGGGAAGTGGCTACTACTTCCAGATGATACAAATTTTGCAATTATCAATGGCGCACTTCCGACAGTGCCTGAATCTGGTGTGGAGATAAGTATTACTAGCCAAGGATTGTTTTCAGGGGGTAAAGCTTTAGCTATTGATATTGCATTTCCTATCTTGCATGGTCCATATGGTGAGGATGGAACAATCCAAGGATTATTTGAAATGATTGCAATTTCCTACGTTGGTTCAGGTGTTCTGGCAAGTGCTGTGAGTATGGATAAATCTTATGCAAAGCCAATCTTTGCTGCCGCTGGCTTAAAAGTTGCCCCTGGCATTGTGGTTACATCTAAAGATTTTGAATTGCCAAGTAATCTAACCTTTCCATTATTTGTTAAGCCAGCCCGAAGTGGCTCAAGTCGGGGTACTACAAAGGTTAAGCAACAATCAGAGCTAGCAGCAGCAGTTAACAACGCTCTTGAATTTGATACCAAAGTTATTGTCGAACAAAGCGTGGTTGGTAAAGAGATTGAGTGCGCAGTTTTGCAAGCAGATGGGAAATTAACTGTTTCCCAAGTTGGTCAAATTCTTCTTTCCGATAAGTTTGAGTTTTATGACTTTCAAGCAAAGTATTTAGATAATTCCATGCAACTAGTTGTGCCAGCAGATCTACCAGCGGGGGTAGAGGCAAAAATTCAAAAAGCAGCTTTAGTAGCATTTAAGGCAGCTGGTTGTGAAGGTTTAGCCCGGATTGATTTCTTTTATTCAGATCAAGGCGAAATTATCATTAATGAAATCAACACTATGCCTGGCTTTACACCAACCTCTGTTTATCCAAAGTTAATCGAGAAGAGCGGGATTACATATCAGCAGTTAATCACAAAATTAATTCAAACTGCTGAAAATCGATCGCTTAGTATCACCCGTTAGTAATCATGGATGGGGTACTAGAAAAATCTGCAGTTAAGCGGGTAGTGGCTGCAAAAGAAAAATTTGGTATTACCGGTCAGATCAAAGTATTAACTGAAACTGCAAAAAGTGCAGCAGAGGCTGCCGCTGGGTTGGGAATTGAAGTTGGGCAGATTGCCTCATCGATAATCTTTAAATTGCCTGATAGCTCACCATTATTAGTAATTACCTCTGGCCAACATCGTGTTGATACGCAATTGGTGGCAAGTAAATTAGGTTTTGAAAAATTAGAGCGAGTTGATGCTGATTATGTAAAAGAGAATTCAGGCTTTTCAATTGGAGGCGTAGCGCCAATTGGATGGATTAAAACTCCTTCAATAACTTTAATTGATGAGGCTTTAAATGATTACGAGGTTGTCTGGGCAGCAGCTGGGCACCCGCATGCAGTCTTTCCTACTAGTTACAAGGAATTATTGGGTTGCACCGGAGCAGAATCGATGATGGTTGGTATGGTGTCTAAATGAAGATTAATAAATCAAGATTGTTTGAATGGCTTGGTGTAGTAACTGCGATCATCTATTCATTACTTGTTGCAGCCAACATTGGCGCTGAATTTATTGGCTTCACACTTCTACTAGCCTCATCCGCATTCATTGGAATTTGGGCGTTTCTAGGTAAGCACAGAGGAATATTGTTCCTGCAGTTTTTTTATGCAACTGCAGGAATTATTGGGATGATTCGATGGTTTTGATTTTTTAAAAAGTAGTTACTGGACAGGTAAGAGTTCTAGTTATTCCAGGAACCCCTTGTACCTTTGCTAATACAGTTCGACCTAAATCCTCCATGCTGGCAGATTCAGCTCGCATAATTACATCGTATGGGCCAGTAACTCCTTCAGCGATGGTTACCCCGGCAATGGCAGATACAGCTTTGGCAACACTTGAAGCCTTGCCAACTTCAGTTTGAATCAAAATATAAGCCTGGACAGACATTTGTAGCCTTTCAATTTACATTTACCAGTTCAACAATGAACGGTAGTGATATTAAAGGGTAGCCTATAGCGAGTTAATTGGGGAGTGCCAATGATTGAATCAGAAGCTGGGTTGATAGAGCGCTTGCGCGATCTATTTCACACCTCATTTGAAAATGGGGTTGAGGTTGGAATTGGTGATGATGGTGCGGTAATTGCTGCCAATAATAATAAATTAGTGGCAACGGTAGACATGGCGGTGGAGGAGATCCACTTCAAAAGAGAGTGGTCCACACCCTTCCAAATAGGCGCAAAGTTAACTACCGCAAACTTAGCTGATGTTTTTGCCATGGGAGCCACACCGAAATACTTACTTGTCGCTGCTGCGATAACAGAGGTGAATAACTCTCAAACTGTTACCGATCTTGCAAATGGGATTAGATCAGTTGCTGATAAGTTTAAAGTTACTGTAATTGGTGGAGATTTAAGTAAAGCTGAAAAAATGAGCCTAAGCATCACCGCACTCGGGGAGCTAACTGGTAAAGCGATAACTAGAGATGGTGCAAAGGTTGGTGATCTGGTTTACCTAAGTGCGCTGCCAGGTTTATCCGCCGCAGGGCTTGCGATTTTAACTAGAGGACTTAACCGACCAAAGTATGTGGTTGAGGCGCACCTAAATCCAAAATTAGTGGCTCCAAATAATTTAATTAAGGTGGCGACTGCGATGTGTGACATAAGTGATGGCTTAGTTACTGATGCAGGAAATATCGCAAGAGCATCTGGTGTGAATATAGAGTTAAGTAAAGAGCTACTGCAGAAATCAGGTGATTTCAAAGATCTTGCCGAACTTGCCACCGAATTAGGTGAGGATGTTTTTGATTGGATACTAACTGGCGGTGAGGATCATTTCTTCTTAGCAACCGTCTCTGCCGATAAGGCCAGTGATGATCTTGGCTTATTGGTTGGAAAAGTTGAAGCCGGAAGTGGTGTTGTGAAATTAGATGGTAAAGCGATTACAAAGGCTGGATACCAGCACTTTTAATTAACGGGAGACTTTTCCAGCCTTCAGACAGGATGCGCAAACATTCTTACGCTTGGTCTGGCCATTGATAATGGTGCGAATCTTTTGAATATTTGGATTCCAACGACGACGAGTAGCACGCTTTGAGTGTGAGACGTTATTGCCAAAGCTAGGTGCTTTGCCACAGATATCGCATACTGAAGACACTTTACGTACTCCCTTGTAATTGGTTTAACTCACTTAATAGAGGCGAAAGATTACCTTGCCAGGGTATTAATTGGCTAATCCAGTGGGTAATTACGCACAGATAGCCACCGGGCGTTAGATACTTCCACTATGGCCACTCTTTCAACCCGATTAACAAATATCGTGGGCGACCGAACAGCGCAGGTCTTAGAGAAATCTTTTGGCATTACAACTATAAATGAATTACTTCGGCACTATCCACGCAGGTATGTAGTTCGGGGTGAATTAACTGATATTTCAACCTTGGTTGCCGATGATGAGGTAACAATTTTGGCAGAGATTGAAGCGGTAAAACTTCGGCGAGCAAATGGTAAAAATATTCTTGAGGTAGTGGTCACCGATGGCAGCGCAAATTTATCCCTAACTTTCTTTAACCAAGCATGGCGCGAGAAGGATTTAAGAGCAGGAAGAGTTGGTCTATTTGCTGGCAAAGTTGGAGTATTTAAAGGCAGGCGTCAGTTGGCTCATCCGGATTATCAACTAATTCCAGATGGCGATGATGTGGATGCTGCCGTAGCTGAGTTTGCTGGGAAGTATTTACCTGTCTATCCAGCAACTGGAAAATTACCCTCATGGAAGATCATGCAGTGCATGAAATTAGCAACTGATTCCCTAGATGATTTGCCAGATTACCTACCTGCGCAGATCACTGAACAATTTAAGTATCCATCATTAAAAAAAGCATTTCTAGATATCCATCAACCACCTGATTTAGAGAGTGCTGAAAATGCTAGGCAGCGCCTGACCTTTGATGAAGCGTTGCTGTTGCAATTACTTCTGGTGCAACGCCGAGATGAGATAACCAAATTGAGCACTAAATCTAGAACTCCAAATACTCCTAAATTAGTTGCAGCATTTGAGAAGAAATTGCCATTTAAATATACAGCCGGGCAAATTGAGGTTAATTCTCAAATTGAAAAAGATTTATCAAATAAATACCCAATGCACCGCTTATTGCAAGGTGAGGTTGGTTCTGGAAAAACAGTGGTTGCCCTTCGAGCAATGCTCTCAGTGGTTGACTCATCTGGCCAAGCAGCATTACTTGCGCCTACAGAAGTTTTAGCTCAACAGCACTATCGAACAATTACTAAAATTTTAGGCGAGTTAGCCCAGGCTGGAACATTACAGGCTGGTGAAATTGGGACCCAGGTTGAATTACTAACTGGTTCATTATCTGCTGCTGAGAAAAAAGAGATCCATACCAAATTAGCAACAGGTCAAACTGGGATAGTAATTGGTACACACGCATTAATTTCAGATGGTGTTGGTTTTGATGATCTTGGCTTAGTAGTAGTTGATGAACAACATCGATTTGGTGTTGAGCAACGAGATGCACTTCGGATGAAAGCAAAACAGCCACCTCACCTTTTGGTTATGACGGCAACGCCAATTCCAAGAACTGTGGCAATGACTGTCTTTGGTGATTTAGATATTTCAACCCTAAAAGAGTTGCCAAGTGGTCGAGTTGCAATCACAACTCATGTAATTCCAGTGCTAGAGAAACCACACTTCTTAGATCGCGCATGGCAACGGGTGAAAGAGGAGGTGGCTAAAGGCCATCAGGTTTATATCGTTGCCCCAAGAATTGCTAATCCAAATAAGAAGTTAACGGAGCGAGAGATTGCTGCTGCCTTATTACTCGGTGAGGAGCTACTGGACAATGAAGAGATGGTCGCAGTTGAGGAGTTGGCCCCGCAATTAGCAAGTGGCGCACTTTCTGGCTTAAAGATTGCAGTTTTGCATGGCAAACAATCTAGTGAAATTAAAGATCAAACAATGGCAGCCTTTGCTGCTGGTCAAATACAAGTTTTGATTGCAACTACAGTCATTGAGGTGGGCGTGGATGTGCCAAATGCATCAATGATGGTAATCATGGATGCTGATCGATTTGGCGTATCTCAACTTCACCAATTACGTGGTCGAGTTGGCCGAGGAAGTGCACCTGGTCTTTGTCTGTTGGTAAGTAGCGCGCAGGAGGATTCACCTGCTATGCAACGATTAAATTCAGTAGCTGCCACCTTAGATGGTTTTGAATTAGCCAGAATAGATTTAGAACAAC
This sequence comes from Candidatus Planktophila sp., assembly GCA_003569185.1. Lineage (GTDB taxonomy): Bacteria > Actinomycetota > Actinomycetes > Nanopelagicales > Nanopelagicaceae > Nanopelagicus. The sequence continues at coordinate 334,644 of BGOJ01000001.1, forward strand.
GCAAGGAGGGTGATGTGCTTGGCAGATCTCAATCTGGCGGTAAATCACATCTTCGCTTACTTAGAGTTTTACGGGATGAAAACTTGATTGATCAAGCGCGTGAGGTTGCGGTGAAAATTTTGAAAACAGATCCAGATCTTAGTAACTTACCTGAGTTAAATGCTGAGGTTGAAAAGCTTAAATCAGATGAGGCGGCAAGATTTATGGACAAATCATGAGCATGCGAATAATTTCCGGTCTTGGTAAAGGTAGAAAGTTGTTTTCACCTCCCTCAATTACTAGACCAACCTCAGATCGAGCCCGTGAAGGTTTGTTTTCATCATTAACCTCAACCTTTTCAACATTGGATGGATTACATTTCTTAGATCTCTATGCTGGCTCTGGCGCAGTTGGTGTTGAAGCCCTTTCCAGAGGTGCAGCTCTAGTTGAGGCGATTGAGAGTAATTCAGTTAGCGCGCAAGTTTGTGAAGATAACTTCGCACTTATTTCAAAGCTAGAAGGTGTTGGTAAATTTAAAGTCCATGCTAAAACTGTATTTGAGTTCTTAAACCACTCCGCCAGTGAGCCGTATGAGATTATTTATATAGATCCACCTTATGAGGTTGATAATGTTGAGGTTGAGAAGATTCTTAAAAGATTTTAGCTCTTGGATTACTTAGTAAATTTGGTCTGGTGGCGATTGAACGAGATGCTAAGGCAAAATCGTTTACCTGGCCTGATGGATTCTCTGAGTTAAAGGTTCGATCATATGGCGCCGGTGCTATTCACTATGGCGTCTTAACTGAGCGCATTGGCTGAGAAAATGGCTAACTGCGCAATAAGTTGCTAGCGTTTTACTCATGAGACGCGTTGTTTGTCCAGGTTCTTTTGATCCAATTACTAATGGTCACCTAGATATTATCGCTAGAGCTTGCTCCTTATTTGATGAGGTTGTCATTGCGGTATTAGTTAATCAAACCAAAAGCTCATTGTTTACAGTGGATGAGCGAATTGCCATGATCAAAGAGGTTACTGCTAGATATAGCAATGTAAAGGTTGATTCATGGAGTGGTTTATTGGTTGATTACTGTCGAACAAATAAGATTCCAACAATAGTTAAAGGATTAAGAGCGGTAAGTGATTTTGATTATGAACTGCAGATGAGCCAAGTAAATCTACAATTGCAAGGGGTTGAGACCTTGTTTATGTCTACTGCGCCATCGCACTCATTTTTGTCCTCCTCATTAGTGAAGGAGATAGCAAGTTATGGTGGAGATGTTTCAGCTTATATGCCCGCTGCTATCGTTGATAAGTTAAAATCTAGAGTCAAGCGGAGGGATTAGCGATGGATGTAATTGAGAATTTAGAGGCAGCAATTGCTGCCGTAGAAGAGGCTCGATCAGTTCCGTTATCGGCATCCTGTGTTTTAAATCGTGGCGAAATGTTGCAATTACTTGATCAAATTAAACTTTCATTTCCAAATGATCTAGCCAAGGCGATTTCGATTCTTAGAGACAAAGACATGATTTTAGAAAATGCTCACACTCAAGCTGATGGGATCATTGCGCAAGCCAGGGATGAGGTCGCACGTTTGGTTGAGCAAACCACCATTGTTTCAAATGCTCGAAAAGAGGCAACTCGTATTCTTGCTGAGGCAAATGCAGATGGTAAGAAGAATCGTGAAGAGATTGATGAGTATGTAGATGCCAGGTTGGCAACTCTTGAGGTAATTTTGAATAAAACCTTAGATGTAATTAGTAAAGGTAGAGATCAATTAGGTGGAGTTGAAACTAAGCACGCACTCTCTGATCTAAATAAGTAGTTCGATGGCACGATCAATTTATATCTTCAATACCCATGACCTGCCTCATCGGGCCGGTGAGATGCGGGAGCATCAGTTAGATTTAAAGATTCCAGAGCCAGTTGGTGTTGATCTGCTCTCGGTAAAGCCAGGTGAAGTTATTGAGGTTGATCTACGCCTGCAATCAGTTGATGAAGGAGTTCTTGCTACCGCTCGAGTAATGGCCACCGCCACCGGTGAGTGCACCAGATGTTTAAAGCCGATTACCTGGCCAATTGATGAAAACTTTACTGAGCTCTACTACTACGAACTTGCCGCTAGTAAGCGAGGAACTAAATCAAAATCCGGTAAGGATGAGGAGATTGATTTAGAGGAGGATGATTTAAGTTTTATGGTTGGCGATGACATTGATCTAGAACCGGCAATTCGCGATGCAGTTATTTTAAATTTGGCGGTTAATCCACTTTGCACTGAGGATTGTCCAGGTCTTGAAGAGAAGCAGGGGCAGAGTTGGGCGTATTTGCCAGCAGAGCAATCGCAAACCCCCGCCGATCAAAGATGGGCTGCCCTGAAGGATTTCCCGCTTAAAAACTAATCGTTTTTACAAGATCCAACTTTTCGTAGATAATTCTCATCTTGCGCAAAGCGCAGTTATATAAGGAGTAATTATCATGCCAGTACCAAAGCGAAAAATGTCGCGAGCACGCACTCGCTCTCGTCGTAGCATGTGGAAGACAACTCCTGCTCACTTGGCAACATGTGAACAATGCCAACAACCAAAGTTGCAACACACAGCTTGTCCAACCTGCGGAACTTATAACCGTCGCCAGGTTTTAGAGGTCTGATCTGTACTCTGACCTAACCGAGCAACTCGGAATATCGGTTAAGGAAGAGTTGCTTGAACTTGCATTAACCCATCGCTCCTTTTCATATGAAGCAGGTGGCATTCCAACTAATGAGCGATTAGAGTTTTTAGGCGATTCAGTTTTAGGTTTAGTTGTTACCGATGAACTCTATAAAAGATTTCCTGACTTAGATGAAAGTAGATTAAGTCCTCTTAGATCTGGCGTAGTGAACATGCGAGCCCTTGCTCAAATTGCTCGAGATTTAAAATTGGGAGAGCACCTTCGAATTGGTAAGGGTGAAGAGGCAACAAATGGTCGAGATAAAAACTCGATCTTGGCTGATTCATTAGAAGCTTTAGTTGGTGCAATTTATCTTCAATATGATTACACAAAGACGGCTGAAATAGTTTTAAAGTGGATGCAACCAGCATTAAGTTCGGTTTCTACTTTAGGTGCAGCACTTGATGGCAAAACCGCATTACAAGAAATTTCCGCTACCTTGAATTTGTCAGCGCCTGAATATGAAATTACCGAATCTGGTCCAGATCACGATAAAAGTTTTATTGCCACAGCAATTGTCGGTGGTGAGAAATTTCCATCTGGCGAAGGAAAGAGCAAGCGCGAGGCTGAACAAGCCGCAGCTAAGTTAGCTCATGAAGTGTTAAGTAGCAGAGTCAACAAGAAATAAATAATCTGAGCGCGTAATGCCAGAGTTGCCAGAGGTTGAAACTGTTCGAAGCGGACTTGAAAAATATGTAGTTGGGAAGAGAATTTCTGCCGCGCAAACCTTTCACCCACGGACAGTTAAGCCAGGCTCAATTGCGCCATTATCTGCCGCAGTTGGTTCAAAGATTCAAGCAGTTAAACGTCGTGGAAAATTTCTATGGCTAGAGTTAGATCGCGATTTCACCTTAGTGGCACACCTTGGCATGAGTGGCCAGCTACTTGTCCAACCATCAACTGCGCCAATTCAAACCCATCTGCGAGCGAGATTGTCATTAAGTAGCCGGCTGGGTAGGGGAAGGGATGAGATTAGATTTATTGACCAGCGAACCTTTGGCTGGCTTTCCATTGAAGAGCAAAATAACGGCATACCTAGATGTGTTGAACACATTGCTTTTGATCCATTTGAAACTGAGTTTGATATCCAGCAGGTTGTTGCCAAAATTAAATCGAAGAGATGTGCAATTAAGCCAGCGATACTTAATCAAGAGGTGTTAAGTGGGGTCGGAAATATTTATGCAGATGAGGCGCTATGGCGAGCAAAAATACATCCGGAAGTAATTTGCGAGGATTTATCAGAAGCAGAGATTAAGAAAGTGATTACATCTGCGATCTCAGTAATGAAATCAGCCATAAAAGCTGGTGGCACATCCTTTGATCAGCAGTATAAAAATGTTAATGGCGAAAGTGGATATTTCTCAAGGTCATTGAAGGTATATGGCCGTGAGGGTGAAAAATGTTCACGATGTGGCAGCACTATCCACAGAATTGCCTTTGCTAATCGATCATCTCATTTTTGCCCGCGTTGCCAAGGGTAAGTAGCCCAGATTTTCGGCAGTTTTTAGATAGGTTTGCGCCTATGAGGGCGAAGCCATGTATCTAAAGAGTATGAACCTAAAAGGGTTCAAATCCTTTGCCTCCTCCACCACCTTAAATTTTGAGCAGGGCATTACTTGTGTGGTTGGCCCAAATGGATCTGGTAAATCAAATGTGGTTGACGCACTCTCTTGGGTAATGGGAGAGCAGGGCGCAAAATCTTTACGTGGCGGAAAGATGGAAGATGTAATTTTCGCCGGCACCTCTGGCCGTGCACCCCTAGGCCGTGCAGAGGTATCAGTAACAATCGATAATGCAGATGGTGTTCTACCTATTGATTTTTCTGAAGTAACAATCACTCGTGTTCTATTTAGAAATGGTTCATCTGAGTATTTATTAAATGGTGAAACCACAAGATTATTAGATATTCAAGAGTTGCTCAGTGATAGCGGTATTGGTCGGGAAATGCATGTAATTGTTGGGCAAGGACAGTTAGATGCAATCTTGCTGGCAAATCCAGAGGAGCGTCGAGCATTTATTGAAGAGGCTGCAGGAGTTTTAAAACACCGCAAGCGAAAAGAAAAAGCAATTCGAAAATTAGATTCAATGCAAACCAATCTTGCTCGAATTCAAGATCTCACCGTCGAGCTTAGGCGTCAATTAAGACCGCTAGGTAAGCAGGCTGAGGTGGCAAGAAAAGCATCGGTAATTCAATCAGATGTTAGAGATTCAAAACTTCGCTTATTAGCTGATGACTTAACCCGGATGAGATCTGAGATGGAGGTTGAAGTTGCTGATGAAAATGTCTTGCGTGAGCGAAAAGAGCAGGTGGAGCGAGAGCTAAACAGTGCAAGATCACGTGAGGTTGAGTTAGATGCAATTGCTGCAAGTGAGAATCCACAATTAATTGCTGCTCAAGAAAACTTTTATAGATTAACTGCCCAACGCGAGCAAATTCGTGGCGTTCAGAATTTATCCTCGGAGCGCGCCAGATTCTTAGCGGAAGAGGCAGAAGATGCTAAAGCTATTGGCCGAGATCCAAAGGCATTAGAGGATGAAGCTTTAGTTTTAAGACAAGAGGAGTCAACACTTGCTTCGCAAGTAAAAACTTCACAAGAACAATTACAAGTAGATTCAAATTCATTAAAGGCAATTGAGGAACAGTTAGCATTAGAAGAAAATCGCGTTTCTGCTTCACTACGAGCGATTGCAGATCAACGTGAAGGAACAGCAAGGCAAGAAGGTCATATAAATGGACTTCGATCTAGAATTGATGCCACCACTGGTGAGATAACTCGATTAACTACGGCCAAAGATTCCGCCGAAGGCAGATTACGAGGTTATCGTGAAAGTTTTGCATTAATTGAAACTCAAATTTCATCTCTAACGGCAACCGAGCCGGGCCTAGATAATCAATTTAATAAATTAAAGGGTGATTTAAAGTCTGCAGAAGCTGAGTTAAAGGTTTTAACTGACAAGTTGCAATCTACAGAAAAATTAAGAGCCGGCTCACTGGGAAGATTAACTGCATTCACGGAGATAACTGAGTTGGTGGCCGCCTCACAAAATGCCAATTTAATTGAGAAAATTTCGGTATTAACATCTAATTGCGAGGCCGAAGTAGCAAAGGTTTCCGCAGATTGTGATCGCATTAAGTTTGAATTGACCACTTCACAAAGCGGTTTTGATGCAGTCAGCCGCGAGTATGAGATAGCACTTTCTAAGTTAAATGATTCAGATGCCGCCATGACTGGATTGGCTGAGCAATTAGCTGTGGCTGGCCAGAATGTTAAGAACACAGGCGAGGAGTTAGATCGCTTAATCTCTGCTCTAGATGCAGCAAATGAGCAGCGCACCTTTGATGAACGAGATCTAGCCGCTGCTATTGCCCAATTTGAGTCACATCAGACTCCACTAGAACCAGATCTAACTCACTTAGAAGATTTAAGATCGCAAGTCTCTAGTGCTCGCTCAAAAGAGGTTGAAGCAAGATTAAGCCTGCGCACAATTGAAGAGCGACGGGATGCTATCGCACAACGGGCGATTGCACTGGAAAACCAAGCAAGTGCTGAACGAGATGCAGCTTCAAAATCTATTTCGCGCAGGGAGAATCGAGCTCAGGCTGCAATTACTGCACAAGAAATAGCAGACACTGCATATGAGGCATTAATTCAAATTGAATCTTCGATTTCAAAAGCTGGAGCAGAGCGTGAGCGCCTTGAGAAATCACGATCTGATAGAGAAGGTGAGATTTTAAGTCTAAGAACTGTTGGTAGAGAGTTGGCAATTGAGCTCGAAAGACTTACCTCTAGTGTTCATAAAGATGAGATTGCACGCGCCGAACAAAGATTGAGAATTGAGCAACTTGAAAGCAAAGCAGTGGAGGAGTTAGGTGTTGATGTTTCAACGCTTTTAACTGAGTATGGCCCAAGTAATGATGTACCGACATTTTATGAAAATGAGCAAGGGGAGTTTGTACCTGGAGATTTAATCCCATATCGAAGAGATCAACAAGAAAAACGTTTAGCGCAAGCCGAGCGCTCACTAACCTTACTTGGCAAGATTAATCCGCTAGCCCTTGAGGAGTACTCATCCCTTGAAGAGCGGTTACGTTATTTGGCAGAGCAATTAGAAGATTTGAAGAAAACTAAAAAGGATTTGCTAGACATTATCAAAGAGGTAGATGATCGGGTGCAACAGATATTTACTCAAGCATATGAAGATACAGCCCGTGAATTTGAACTTGTATTTGCTCGACTATTTCCTGGTGGAGATGGAAAGCTAATTCTTACTAATCCTTCAGATATGTTGACCTCAGGAGTTGATGTAGAAGCTCGGCCACCTGGCAAACGAGTTAAGCGATTATCACTTCTATCAGGTGGTGAGCGATCACTAGTAGCAGTGGCTTTGTTAATTGCGATATTTAAAGCAAGACCTTCTCCATTTTATGTAATGGATGAGGTTGAGGCCGCACTTGATGATACAAACTTGGGAAGATTGTTAGGCGTCTTTGAAGAGTTACGCGAAAAATCTCAGCTAATTATTATCACCCACCAAAAGCGGACAATGGAGATTGCCGATGCACTCTATGGTGTGACTATGCGCGGTGATGGAGTTAGCGAAGTAATTTCACAGCGAATTCGTGAAGTTGACGCAGTTTCTTAAAAAGTAGATGAGTTTATTTAAACGTTTATTCAATGCAGTTAGATCTGGCTCAGTATCTAATGAGCAGTGGGATGAGATTCGAAGCAATTTAATCTCAGCCGATCTTGGCGTAAAGCTAGTGATCAGGTTATTGCAGAGGCGAAGTTGGCAAAGCCTGAGGATGCACAACAATCAATTACAAATGTGATTCAGCAGTGGCTTAGTAGTAAAGATAGGGCAATAGCTAAGAATTCAGATCGGGTAAGCACCATATTGGTTGTCGGAGTTAATGGAACGGCAAAACCACCTCAACTGCAAAGTTAGCTAATTTAATTAAGAATGAAAAAAATACTGTTTTGTTGGCAGCAGCTGACACTTTTCGCGCAGCAGCTGTTGATCAGTTGCAAACTTGGGCAAAGCGAATAGATGTAGAGGTTGTAAGTGGGGCAGCAAATGGTGATCCTGCAGCTGTGGCATTTTCAGCAATCACCAAAGCAAAATCTGAAAATTACGACTATCTTCTTGTGGACACCGCCGGCAGATTACACACTAAAGAAAATTTGATGCAGGAATTAGGAAAAGTTATTAGAGTTATCGAAAAGCAATCACCTGTTGATGAAATTTTATTGGTGCTAGATGCCACCACTGGGCAAAATGGAATTAACCAAGCAAAGGTATTTATTGAAGCAGCTGGTGTGACTGGATTTATTCTCACTAAATTAGACGGTTCGGCAAAGGGTGGGGTAGGCCTTGCGATAGAGAAGGAGTTTGGTTTGCCGATTAAATTTATTGGCACTGGGGAGCAGATCTCAGACCTTGCCCCCTTTGATCCTGAGCATTACATCGCCTCTTTGTTTGATTAAGTAACATACTTTTAACAATTGCCTTAAAACTGTCACCAGTTGGAAACTTAAAAAACCACCTGATTTAACCCGCTCAAGCCAGAGTATGGCCATCTCAAAGGCGAGGTTTCCCAACTATATGAATACTGCGAAAGCAGGTATTGGTTATTGGAGATCAAATGGCAGAAGTAGTTTTAAATACTGGTGATACTGCTTGGGTGTTAGCAAGCACTGCATTAGTACTTTTGATGACACCAGGTTTAGCTCTTTTTTATGGCGGCATGGTTCGTGCTAAAAGTGTTTTGAATATGATGTTAATGTCAATGGTAACAATTGGCATCGTTAGTGTGTTGTGGGTTATCTATGGATTCAAATTAGCCTTTGGCTATGAATCTAATTCACAATGGTATGGAGAAATTTCACTATCTGGTTTGGGTAGTGCGGTAAATGAACTAACTAATAATGGCGGTGTTTATCCGATTCCATTACTAGCATTTGCTGCATTCCAACTGATGTTTGCAATCATTACGCCAGCTTTGATATCTGGTGCAATTGCAGATAGAACCAAGTTCACTGCATGGGCGGTTTTTGTGACTGTCTGGGTGACATTGGTTTATTTCCCAGTTGCGCACTGGGTCTTTGCCTTTGGAAATAAGGTTGGCGATACGGTAACGGGCGCTGGATTCTTAGCAGCTAGAGGTGTGCAGGATTTTGCAGGCGGTACAGCTGTTCACATAAATGCTGGCGCAGCTGGTCTTGCAATGGCGATAATCCTTGGTAGGCGAGTGGGATGGCGACGAGAATCGATGCGACCACACTCATTGCCATTGGTTTTGATCGGAGCTGGTTTGCTTTGGTTTGGTTGGTTTGGATTTAATGCCGGATCTGCATTGGGGGCCAATGGCACCGCAGCTTTGGCATTGTTAAATACTCAAGTTGCAACAGCAGCCGCAGCACTGGGATGGCTTCTTGTTGAAAAACTTCGAGATGGTCACCCAACATCATTAGGTGTTGCATCTGGCGCAGTTGCCGGCTTAGTTGCCATTACACCAGCATGCGCATTTGTTGCACCGTGGGCAGCGGTGGTAATTGGATTAATTGCAGGAATCTTATGTGCACTTGCAGTTGGCCTTAAATATCTATTTAACTTTGATGACTCACTTGATGTGGTTGGGGTTCACTTAGTCGGTGGATTATGGGGTTGCTTATCACTTGGCTTCTTTGGAAGCAGTGCAGTCAATAACCTTGGCTTAGATGGCATCTTCTATGGTGGTGGCGCCACATTGCTTGGCAAACAAGCATTTGGAGCTTTCTTTGTTTTAACTTACTCCTTCATCGTCACTTTAATGATTGGCTTTGCGATCGATAAGACGATTGGGCTTAGAGTTAAAGAAGAGGCTGAAATTTCTGGAATTGATTACGATCAACATGCAGAAACTGGCTATGAATTAACCAATAGTTCAAGAGGAGGCTTTAGTTCATGAAACTGATTACTGCAATTATTAAGCCGCAAAAACTAGATGCAGTTAAAGAGGCGTTAGTTTCGCAAGGGATAACTGGTATGACAGTTTCAGAGGCGAAAGGTTTCGGGCGACAACTTGGCCTTACTGAGGTTTATCGTGGAACCCAATACAAGGTGGATCTAATACCGAAAATAAGATTGGAAATATTAGTAAGTTCTAAGGTTGCAGATAAAGCAATAGAAATTATTGTCAATGCTGCTAGGACCGGAAGTATTGGCGATGGCAAAGTATGGGCAACAGCTGTTGATTCAGTAACTCGGGTTCGGACCGGTGAAAGTGGTGAAGAGGCAATCTAAATAAAATGTAAGATGCTTCCATGTTTGAAGCGCTAGGCCAGAGGTTTACATCATTATTCTCTGGCCTGCGCGGCAAAGTTTCGCAGGCGCAGTTAGTTGAATTCTCATCTGATATAAAAAATGCCCTTCTTGATTCAGATGTTGCCCTTTTCGTTGCAGATAAATTTTCAAAGCAGGTACTTGAAGAATTTAATAATCAAGCAGAAACCATAAATAAAAGCACAAACCCATCCCAAAAAATCTTTGAAATTGTCAACCTGCAGTTAACTCAAATATTAGGTGGATCAGAACGCAGGCTTAAGTTTGCAAAAGTAGCACCAACCGTAATTTTGTTAACAGGTTTGCAGGGCGCAGGTAAAACTTCACTTGCTGGTAAATTAGCTAACTACTTAAAGCAGCAAGGCAACACACCTGTATTAGTCGCGGCAGATTTACAAAGACCTAACGCAGTTAATCAACTTCAAGTAGTAGGTGAATCAACCAAAATTCCAGTCTTTGCCCCAGAGCCTGGCAACGGTATTGGCGATCCCATCTCAGTTGCAAAAGCAGGAGTCAAATTTGCAAAAGATAAGTTACATAATTTTGTAATTATTGATACAGCTGGAAGAACTGGTGTTGATCAAGAGTTGATGAATCAGGTCAAAAGTATCCGTGATGCTGTTACACCAGATGAAATTTTCTTTGTAGTTGATGCCATGACCGGACAAGACGCAGCGGTAACGGCGAAAGCATTTGCCGATGGTGTCGGCTTTGATGCAGTGGTGTTAACTAAATTAGATGGTGATGCTAGAGGTGGCGCAGCCCTGTCAATTGTTGAAATTACTGGTAAGCCAATTATTTTTGCATCCACTGGCGAAAAAATTGCAGATTTTGATCTCTTTTATCCAGATCGTATGGCTTCGAGAATTTTGGGAATGGGAGATGTTGCCTCGTTAGCTGAGCAAGCCAAGCGGGCGATGCCGGAGGAAACTTCCAAAAAGCTAGAGGATAAATTTGTTAAGGGTGAAGATTTTACATTTGAGGACTTCCTATCTCAGTTGGAAGCAATGAAAAATATGGGCAGCATGAGCAAGTTAATGGGATTACTACCAGGAGCTGCTGGCATGAAGAAGCAAATAGAAAATTTTGATGAGTCGGAATTGGTTAGGACTAGAGCAATAATTCAATCTATGACTCCAATGGAGCGAAATGATCCAAAGGTTTTAAACGGCTCTAGAAGATCACGAATTGCACTAGGAAGTGGAAGAGCTGTTTCTGAGATCAACTCTTTAGTTGAGAGATTTTCCCAAGCTCAAAAAATGATGAAGCAAATGCGTGGTGGCAACATGCCAGCTGGATTACCAAATATTGGATCGATGCCAAAGCCACAACAATCAAATAACATCCCAAAGAAGAAATCACGATCTGGAAATCCCGCTAAGCGGGCGCTGGAAGAGGGTATTTAGGCCAATTTGGGTTTATCCCATCCTGCTGGCAAGATTAGCCTTCTGCTAACGGGACCCTCTAACCCATAGCAATATTTATCCGCAAGGTTAGATCTGGATGTAAACGCCCCCGCTGTTTACGAAAGAAAAAGCCGAATAATTTTCTATAGGGAGTTTTGTGTCAGTAAAGATTAAGTTAATGCGTCTTGGAAAGATCCGCACACCACATTTTCGTATTGTGATTGCAGATTCTCGTTCAGCTAGAAATTCAAAAGCAATTGAAGAGATTGGCCGCTACTCACCAGCCTCTGAGCCATCTTTAATTGAAGTTAACTCAGAGCGGGTTCAATATTGGCTAGGCGTTGGTGCACAACCAACTGAGGCGGTAACTGCCCTTCTTAAAATTACTGGTGATTATCAGAAGGCTCATGGCTTGCCAGGTAGTGAAGGATCACTTAAACCACAACCTGTAAGAATTGATAAGCGAGTTGCTTATGAAGCAGCTGTTAAAGAGGCAATGAATGAGCCAGCAGATGGCGCAACAACCTTAAAGAAGAAAGCTGCAGAGAAATTGGCAGCAAAGGCTGCTCCAGTAGTTGAAGAAGCACCTGTGGCACAAGAGGCGCCAGTTGCTGAAGAAGCACCTGTTGCACAAGAGGCTCCACTGGTTGAAGAAGCAGCAGCGGTTACTGAAGCACCAACTGAAGTTGTTGCCGAAGCGGTTGCTGAAGAAACTCCACAAGCTTAAGCAAAGAAAAACTAATGCCTAAGAAGGGTTCGTTCCTTCGCGAACTACCTGTCATTGTTGTTTCTGCCTTAATTGTTTCAATTCTGGTCAAAACCTTTTTATTGCATTTTTTCTATATTCCTTCTGGATCAATGGAAAACACACTGCAGGTAGGTGACCGAATTGCGGTTAATAAATTTGGAGCCCTGTTTAGCGAAATCAAACGTGGTGAGGTTGTTGTATTTGGCGATCCTGATAAGTGGTTAGGTCAGGTTTCAGAAGCTACCGACCCAAAGCCAATTGCAATGATAAAAACTGGTTTGATCGCTGTTGGTGTATTACCTGATCCAGCAAAGCAATACTTAATCAAACGAGTAATTGGTGTCGGAGGCGACAACGTAACCTGCTGTGATTCTGATGGAAAAATACAAGTAAATGGTGTGGCAATTACTGAGCCATACATTTTTGCGGGCGATAATCCAAGTGATACTAAGTTTAATGTTGATGTACCAGCAGGTTTTATTTGGGTAATGGGAGATCATAGATCTGCAAGTACTGATTCAAGGTATCAACCAGATAGTGCCAATAATGGATTGGTGCCACTGAGTAAAGTTGTAGGTCGAGCCACTTTCATTATCTGGCCATTTGGAAATATTGCGGTACTTGAAAAGGGTGAAGATTTAAAAAAGATTCCAGTAAAAGCAAAATCTTAGTTTTATGATTGAGCAAACTCTGCTTAAGGCTGGACTTAAAAACATAGCAGGAGTTGATGAAGCCGGCCGAGGACCATGTGCAGGGCCGTTGGTTGTTGCCGCGGTAATTTTAAAGGATCCACTTTCGCCAGCACTTAGAGAAGTAAAAGACTCAAAAGAACTTACCGAATCAAAGCGGGAGCAACTCTTTGATGTAGTAATTAACAATTCAATTGCTTACTCAATAATTGAAATCACTCCACAAGAGATCGATGAACTCGGACTTCATAAATGCAATATTGAGGGTATGCGTCGGGCAGTAAATGGGTTAAAAAGTTCGCCAGAGTATGTATTAACTGATGGGTATGCAATTCCTGGGCTTACCACACCAAATCTTTCGGTTTGGAAGGGTGATCAAGTAGCAATATCTATAAGTGCTGCGTCAATCTTGGCAAAGGTATATCGAGATCGAATAATGATTGATCTGGACAAAACCTATCCAAATTATGGTTTGGCAAGTCACAAAGGGTATATAACAGCGCTACATACTGAAGCTATAAAGAAGTATGGAGTGCTGCCCATACACCGAAAATCATTTGCAAATATTGCAGCCCTTCTTAGTTAATAGCAATTCACAATAGAGATTTATAGCCTTTATTAGTAATCAAACTTTGCTAAATTTGCAAAGTGTTAGATGAAAAAACAGCCAAATTAATATTATTCTCTGCATTAGATCCCGTTGATACTTTCTGGCAAGGGGAGGTTTTAAGAATTGGAGCGGTTAATACCTACCAAAACATAATAAAAGGTTCTGCGTATCTGAATATTTCAGATTTTACTCAGATTAGAAATAAAGTTTTAAGAGCAAATGTTGAGTATCTTAAATCTGAGATTATCGCTGCAAATGCTCAATTTATAAGTAGTGAGGATTTTGATTGGCCCCTTTCTTGCCAAGATCTTTCAGCCCCACCAATTGGATTAGTAATTAAAGGCGATCGCAAGTTACTAACTCAACTTAGCAATTCAATCTCAATTGTCGGTAGTCGCAGGCCCACAAATTATGGCTTAAGTGTTGCGAATCAATTAGCTACTGATGCCTGTAAACAAGAAATTGTGGTGATAAGTGGTGGTGCCTATGGCATTGATACAGCAGCACATAAAGCAACTCTAATGGCGGGCGGTAAAACTCTCGCAGTTTTAGCTGGCGGCGTTAATAATTTGTACCCACTTGAAAATCGGCAACTCTTTACAAAAATTGCTGAAAATGGATTACTAATTTCAGAGGTTATGCCAAGTGTTAAAACTATGCCAGCTCGATTTTTGAATCGGAATCGTTTAATTGCGGCTTTATCTAAAGCCACAGTTGTAGTGGAAGCAGAGTTTGTGAGTGGTTCTATCAGGACTGCTCGTGATGCTGCTGAGATATTTAGACCAGTTTTTGCGATTCCCGGCCAGATATCTTCAAAGTTAAGCGATGGCTGCCACCGACTTATTGCCGAACGAATCGCTGATATTGCAACTAGTTTGGATGAAATATTAGAAGTGATAACACCCTTGCAATTGCGATAGCCAAAAGGTGAGAGAATAAGATCAATGGAAAACTTCAAATCTGGTTTTGTGGCAATTGTCGGCCGTCCAAATACTGGAAAATCTACCTTGGTAAATGCTTTGGTTGGAACAAAAATAGTGATCACATCTCATCATCCAAATACCACTAGAAATCCAATTCGGGGAATAATAAATCGCGAAAAATACCAAATGATTGTGGTTGATACTCCAGGAATGCATAAACCAAAAACTGCACTTGGTACGAGACTTAATTCGATGGTGAATGAAAATATTCAATCAAATGATGCTGTACTTCTATGTTTGCCGGCGGATGAGGAAATAGGATCTGGTGATGAGTACATTGCAAAGCAGATCAAAGGAAATCAGAAAGTATTCTTAGTTGTTACCAAAGTAGATAAAATCTCAAAATCAGATTTAGCAATTCGATTGATAGCTGTAAATGAGTTTGCGCTGAGACTAAATCTGCAAGATGCTGAAATAATTCCAGTATCGGCTAAGAATCTAGATCAAACCGAACTTTTACTTGAATTACTTTCTGAGCACTTACCGGATTCGCCCGCGCTTTATCCAACCGATATCAATACTGATCAAGCACAGGAGTTGATGTTTGCTGATTTGATTAGAGAAGCGGCAATTGAAGAGCTATATGAAGAGCTGCCACACTCCGTAATGGTCACCATTGAAGAGATGGGTGAGCGAGATGATGGAAAGATATTTGATATCAGCGCCACATTGCATGTTGAGCGTGATAGTCAAAAGGGAATAATTATTGGACCGCAAGGAAGTAAGTTAAAAGCTATTGGTACCTTGGCTAGAAAATCAATTGAGAATCTTGTAGGCATGCAGGTTTTTTTACAAATTCATGTGAAGGTTTCAAAAGAGTGGCAGAAAGATCCAAAATTATTAGCTAAATTAGGATTTACAGACGCACTTTCCGACTAGCAAAGTAAGAGCCAATTAGAACCAATGGTAAGCCAAGCATAATTCCAAGTGTTAAAGGTTCTCCTAATAAAATTACTCCAAGCAACACCGCAACTGCTGTGTTTAAGTAGGTGATAAGTGAGGCTCTTGGTGGACCAACTTCGGCAAGTAACTTAAAGAACAAAATAAAGGCAATTGCGGTGCAGAAAACCCCAAGGGCTGCAACTGATGCAATCGCTTCAATTGAAGGAGTTTTAGTTGGCCAATGAGTTATGGCAAATGGGAAGTAGAAAATAGTAGTAATTATCATCGCCCAAGCGTTAAGGGCAATTCCAGGAACGGTAGGTATTTTTCGGTTGATCATATTTACTGCGTAGGCATAACCAATTGCAGCCAGGATTACCATGCCAATTGATTTAATATCCTGACGTCCACTTATTGATTCAATTCCAACCACAGCCACAACTCCGATAAAACCAATTAATAATCCAAATAATCTAGATTTGTGCCAGACAGTGTGATCTCCATTTAAAGAGGCAAAAATTGCCGCCCAAATCGGCACAGTTGCAACCAAGAGCCCAGCTAAGCCTGAAGATATTTTCTGCTCTGCATTAGTAATCAAATACCAAGGCCCAATTAACTCTGCCACGGTATAAATAAGAACTATATGCCAGTACTTTCTTGGTATGCGGATTGTTTTCTGGGACAAAGCAAGTGGTAGTAAAACCATCGCACCAATAAGGACACGAAAGAAAATTATTGTAGAAGGAGAGATCTCCTCAACAGCAACTTTGATAAAAAGATATGGCGTTCCCCAAAGAAAGCCCACCAGGGCAAATCTGCTCCAGCCAACCTTTGTCAATTAATTACGCCTTCCTAAAACTGCATTAATTTCCTTCGCAATCTCTGAGTATAGTGATTCGGCGTCATCTGTTACTCCACTTAAATTAAAGAAGCCATGAATCTGGCCGGCAAACTCCTTATATATCGCCGGAACTGAATCCTTTATCAATTTTTGATAGTAGTTTTTAACATCATCAGTTAGTGGATCAAACTCAGCTGCAATCAAGATCGCAGGTGCAACACCACGAAGAGAGTTTGCTTTTACCGGCACTGCATATGGATCTTCTTGGTCTTCAACTTTTGATAGATATTGATCCCAAAACCATTTCATTGCTTGGGTTGTTAAGCCATAACCTTGTGAGTAATTTGTGGCCGATGGGTAATTCATCTGGTAGTCGTTACATGGATAGATTAAAAGCTGAAAAGCAAGTGAGATTAATTGTTCATTAGAGGCTTTAAGGGCAACTGATGAGGCTAGATTGCCACCAGCACTATCACCGCCAACTCCAACTGCGGTTAGATCTACTCCTAGATCTTTTGCATTTTCAATAACCCATTTAAGAGTTGCATAGCAATCATCAAGAGGAGCTGGGTAGGAATGTTCAGGGGCTTTTTGATAATCAACTGCAATAATTAAAAGTTTCCATTTTTAGCAATTTTTCGAAGAGCTGGTTCGTAGATATCTAAGAAGTTTAAAACCCATCCGCCACCATGAAAAAATACCAGCGCCGGCAAGTTATTTTCTTCACTCGGCCGATAGATCCGAATAGGAAGATTTGATGTTGGCCCATTAATACTTCGGTGATCCACTGAATGTATCTGCAGTAATGGTTGCTTTAATGCGATATGAAGTTTGGTGTTTTCTCTTATCTCAGCAAGTGGTGCTTGCCAGACTTGTGGCAGGCCAGTTGCTGCACGCTCTGCTAGGTAGGCAGCTATCTCGGGTTTAAGTCCCATTGCGGCAGAGTAGACTTAGCCGTCAACGTTGACCAACTCATATAACTATTTCAAGGCTGGAGTTTTTACCAAGATGCGTATCGGTGTTTTAACAGGTGGCGGAGATTGCCCAGGCTTAAATGCGGTAATTCGTGCTGTTGTGCGCAAGGGTGTTAAAGAGTATGGCTATGAATTTATTGGATTTAAAGATGGTTGGCGTGGGCCACTTGAAGGCTTAACAATGAAATTAGATATTCCAGCTACCCGTGGAATATTGCCAAGAGGTGGCACGATTCTAGGTTCCTCACGAACTAACCCATTTAAAATTGAAAATGGTGTTGAAAAGATTAAAGAAAATTTAGCAAAAATGAATGTGGATGCCTTGATTGCAATTGGCGGCGAGGACACATTGGGAGTTGCAACCAAACTTGATTCACTTGGCGTTAAGGTCATCGGTGTTCCAAAGACAATTGATAATGATTTAAACAATACTGATTACACCTTTGGATTTGATACTGCCGTAAATATTGCAGTAGAGGCGATTGATCGATTGCATACCACCGCAGAGTCACATCACCGAGCTTTGATTGTTGAAGTAATGGGCAGGCATGCTGGCTGGATTGCCCTGCACTCCGGATTAGCAGGGGGTGCATCTTGTATTTTGATCCCAGAGGTTAAGTTCTCATTAGATCAAGTATGCAAGTGGGTGGAATCTAGATTTGAACAAAGTTACTCACCAATTATTGTTATTGCAGAGGGTGCAATTCCACAAGATGGAGATTTGATTACTAAAGATAAAACTTTGGACTCATTTGGACATGTGAAGTTATCTGGCATAGGTGAGTGGCTGGCTAATCAGATAGAGGAAAAGACTGGCAAAGAGGCTCGCACCTCAGTATTAGGACATATTCAAAGAGGTGGCACCCCAACTGCATTTGATCGAGTTCTAGCAACTAGATTTGGTTTACACGCCATCACAGCTGTTCATGATGGGGATTGGGGCAAGATGGTTGCCCTACATGGCACCAAAATTGAAAGAGTGCCACTGGCCTCAGCGACAGAGAAGTTAAAGACTGTTGATCCTGCCCTATATAAAGAAGCGGAGATCTTCTTCGGTTAATTGATGCTGGCTTAATTAGCCACATCCTTAACTAAAGATTGCATACCATTACCTAATGAACGCTAACTCGATATTTACCCCAGGTCTTGTGGCAGCCCAGCAACCAACCTGGCCAGATCCAGCTGCGGTGAAAGCTGCCGTTGCTGAGTTGGAGAGCTTTCCACCATTAGTTTTTGCTGGTGAATGTGACAATTTAAAGAAGCGAATTGGCGAGGCTGCACTAGGTAATGCGTTCTGGCTGCAAGGTGGTGATTGCGCTGAGACATTTGTGGCGGCAACTGCAGACTCAATTAGAAATCGAATTAAAACTATTTTGCAGATGGCAGCAGTACTTCAATACTTCTCATCACTTCCGGTGGTTAAGGTGGGCCGGATGGCAGGTCAATTTGCCAAGCCACGTAGCAATGACAATGAAACCCGGGATGGGCAAACTCTGCCTGCTTATCGGGGGGATGCAGTTAATGATCTTGAGTTCACTAAAGAGGCAAGAACTCCAGATCCAAAGCGACTAGTTCGGGTCTATAACACCTCATCTGCAACATTAAATTTAGTGCGCGCATTCACACAGGGTGGTTTTGCTGATCTGCGCCAGGTACATAGTTGGAATAAGGGATTTGCAGCTGATGCCAGATTTAGCGCTCGCTATGAGGAAATGGCTAATGAGATTGGTCGAGCGATTCAGTTTATGCAATCTGCAGGCGTTGATCCAGAATCATTTAAATCTGTTGACTTCTACTCAAGCCATGAAGCTTTAATTCTTGAATATGAAAAGGCATTAACTCGAATCGATTCAAGAACCAATAATCCTTATGATGTATCAGCACATTTTGTTTGGATAGGTGAGCGCACTCGTCAACTAGATGGTGCTCATATGGATTTTGCTTCAAAAATTCACAATCCAATTGGTGTAAAGCTGGGTCCAAAAAGTACTCCTGAAGAAGCTTTGGCTATTATCAAAAAACTAAATCCTGATAATGAACCTGGACGACTGACATTTATCACCAGAATGGGTGCTGGCGTAATTAGAGAAAAGCTACCTGCCTTAATTGATGCGGTTACAAAATCTGGAGCTATCGTGCTTTGGGTGTGCGATCCAATGCATGGCAACACATATGAAGCGCCAAGCGGCTATAAAACTAGAAAGTTTGATGATGTTATAGATGAGGTCAAGGGCTTCTTTGAGGTACATAAGAAATTAGGTACTCATCCTGGCGGTATTCATATTGAGTTAACTGGTGATGATGTAACTGAATGTGTTGGTGGTGGAGAAGCTATCAGCCATGAAGATTTATCTTCAAGATATGAAAGTGCTTGTGATCCAAGGCTTAATCACACTCAATCTCTTGAACTCGCCTTTTTGGTTGCTGAGATGCTTAGAGATCGTAGAAAGTAACTCTTTTCTAATCTATAAACTTAAGTTAAAGTCGGTGGATGCTTCACAGCGCCACCCATAAAACTCCAATCGGAGATCTAAGTATCATCGTTGAAGAACATATTTTACTTGCAGCAGGATTTAAATCTTTAGAGAATTTGATGAATCGATTATCGCCAGTAGATGCTGATAAAGAGATCAAACATATCGGAAAAATTCCTGTTATTTCCGAGTTAATTTCAGATTACTTTGATGGGAACCTGAATGCATTTAATCCAATTAAAGTAAGGCAACCAGGCGCAAAATTTTCCCAGGAGGTATGGAAAGTTATGCGGAAAATTCCAGCAGGTAAAACGCTTTCTTATGCCGAATTAGCCAAGCGTGCTGGTTCTGCCGATGCAATAAGAGCTGCTGGTACAGCTTGTGGCAATAATTTAATTGCACCAATAATTCCGTGCCACCGAATAATTAAAAGTGGTGGTGCGTTAGGAAATTATGGTTACGGAATAAAGGTTAAAGAGTGGTTACTTACGCACGAGGGCGCTTTTTAAGATCTCTGGTAAGACTTGATTTACTAGATTGACATCTGAATCATCAAGATCTAAATGAGTTACAAGCCTTAAATACTTCGGACCTAAGGGACCAGTTAGTACACCCTTTTCTTTAAGTTGAGCGGCTAACTCTTGGGATGTGATATTTAAACTTGATAAATCTAAGCCGACGATATTTGTGTCTACCATCTCGGGTGTGATTACAGCGGGTGCAATTTTTGATACCGCCTCGGCGATTGATTTCGCACGCAGATGATCATTTTTCAGGAACTTAATATTATTTTCTAAGGCATAGTGGCCAGCAGCTGCAATCAGGCCTACCTGTCGCATTCCACCACCGTAACGCTTGCGCCATTGTCTTGCCTTAGTAATTCTCTCCTTTGAAGAGATCATTAGCGAACCTATTGGAGCACCAAGTCCTTTTGATAAGCACACACTCAAGGTGTCAAAGTACTTTCCATACTCTTTGAAATCTACTCCAGTTGCAACATGGGCATTCCAAATTCTTGCACCATCTAGGTGCATTGAAATTCCAAGTTTTTGGGTTTCTTGGCGAAGTTTTTTTATTTCTTCAATTGGTTGCACAGTTCCACCACCAAAATTATGAGTATTCTCAATAGCAATTGCCGTTGTTGATACTAAATAAGGCCCAGAGTCTGGTCGTGCAATATTTAATACATCCTCAGCCTTTAACAAGCCACGATCTGCCAACCAAGTTCTAGTTGTTATTCCACTGAAAACTGCACCTGCTCCAAGCTCTGCTCTAACAATATGTGAATTTGTCTCAGTCAGTAATTCTTCACCGGGTGCAACTAACATTCGGATAGCTAATTGATTTGCTAAAGAACCAGTAGGGCAAAAAAGAGCGGCTTCATGGCCAAATAAATCTGCAACTCGTTCTTCAAGTGAATTAACAGTTGGATCTTCACCATAAACATCATCACCAACCTCAGCTGCAACCATAAACTTTCGCATTTCATCTGAAGGTTTAGTTAAAGTGTCCGACCTAAGATCAACTACTTTATTTGCCACTGTTGTTTACTCCTGAATTAGTGTGCTTTGAATCAGACCAAATTACCAGTGCCATGGCAATTAATACTAGGGTTCCACCGGAAATTATCCGCAAAGTGATCGGATCATTATCAAAGTAGAGTCCAAAAAATAGTGCAAATGGAGTTTCCATGGCGAGCAGTACTCCCGCAACTGTGGCACTCATAACTGATTGGGCTTTGGTTTGGATAAGAAATCCCAAGAATGTTGCAAAGAACGCAGTATAGAAAACGGCTGACCAAACTGCATTATCGGGCGGCAGTTGAAAACCATCTTTTAAGGATAAAGCAAAGAAAATTACTGCTGAAACTAAAATTTGTATCAATGTTAATGCGTAAGTATTTTCTCCATCACTCCACTCGCCTAAGGCGACAATTTGTCCAGCAAAGAGTAAGGCGGAGATCAAAACCAATATCTCCCCGATGCCAACTGAGATGCCATTAAATGAAATAAAGTAAAGACCAATAGTTGCAACTAGCACTGCTAACCATTGAACTTTGAAAATTTCTCGCTTTAGAAGTAGCCAAGAAATCAGGGGAGTAAAGACTAAGTAAAGGCCTGTTATAAATCCGGTGTTGGAAACTGTTGTTTGGGTTAGTCCAAATGTTTGGAATATGAATCCACTGCAAAGAAGTAATCCGATTAAAACTGCTCGTTTAACAAATTTACGGTCTAATCCTGTTAAAGATTTTGGCTTGTAGATAAACATAAAAGCAGCTGCCAAAATAAATCTACTTGCCAAAAAGGAGTAAACGTCCTGACGAACTAGAGAATCTTTCATAACCAAGAAAGCTCCACCCCAAACCGCAGTAGTGGCAAGCAATCCTAAATAGAGAAATACTTTAATTTTCATCTATTTATCTCGCATCTTTTTTAACATGGCAACTTCACTGCCATGTTCTGGTTCAGCTCCTGGGGTTTCTAAGATTAATGGTGCATTTAAAACAGCTGGATGGGCCAATAACTCTATGAATGGTTTGCTGCCAATTTCGCCCTTACCAATATTTTGATGACGATCCTTTAGATTACCGCAGATATCCATCGAGTCATTTGCGTGAATTAATTGAATTCGCTCAATACCTGCAATCTTTACAAGTAGATCCATCGTTTCAGTCATGCCGCCAGGCTTTTTGATGTCATGACCAGCAGCAAAAACGTGACAGGTATCAAGGCAAACGCCAACCTTTGGGTGCCACTCAAGGGCTTCAAAATACTTGGTTAGGTCATCTAATTTCTTAACTAAAGATTGGCCTTGGCCTGCAGTTGGCTCAAGCAGCAGCCATGGGTCGTCATCTTTTAAGTTATTTAGAATTGGCATGACACCTTCATGTATTTGCTGCCAAGCTTTATCAACATGTGATTCATCAACAGCGGAGCCGGTATGGACAACTACTCCTTTTGCGCCAATTTCTTTTCCACGTTTTAGTGAATACGCAGTTGCTGCTAATGAATTTTCATAAGTTGAAACTGTAGGAGAACCTAGATTAATAAGAAATGAAGCGTGCACATAAGCTTCAATATTGTGTTCAGCAGTCTTGGCTTTAAAAGCCTCATCCATTGCCGGGTTGGGTGCTGAAGTTGCCCAAGTTCTAGGGCTTGATGCAAAAACTTGAATTGCTTCAGCTTTGATCGTTAATGCATACTCAATTGAACGTGTGGCCATGCCGCCAGAGGTCGGAACATGTGCTCCGATTTTTGGAAGTGATTTAGCTTTAGCCATCAGGGGAGCCTACCTGAGAGGTGGCTAATTTTATCTATCTTAAAGTGAGCGTAATTACAGCGCCTTGTTTAACTTTTGTGCCAATTGCTGGAGAGATATTATTTACCTTTCCTGCACCCTTAATTACAACTTTGAGTCCTAAATTCTCAATATCTAAGCTGGCGTCATTTTTATTCTTACCTAAAACATTTGGCACAAAGACAAACTCAGGTCCCTTAGAAACAACGACTGAAATTTTGCTACCCAATTCAATTGAATCAGATTTATCAGGAGTCTGAGATATAACTTGTCCTTTGAAAATACTGTCGCTAAATTTATAAGTAACATCCACATCAAAGCCTTTATCCGTTAACTCCGAAAGCGCCTCATCCGCGCCTTTACCTACAAAGGATATGAGAGTGATTTTTTCGATTCCCTTACTAACTTCGATATTGACAATCGATTTACGTTTAACTGCCTCACCATTTTTGGGATCAGATCTAACTACAAATCCGGAAGCCAATTGCATATCAAATACTTCATTGATATCACCAACTGTTAATCCAAGCTCAGAAAGTTTTTGCGAAGCAACATCAGGGGTTAATCCCTTGAGATCTGGAATTTGAATCCGTTCCTGACCTTTGGAGATTACTAAACCAACTGTGCCAGCGGGAGAGACCTTTCCACCGCCACCAGGTCTTGAAGAGATTACCTTCCCTTTTTCAATATCTTCGCTAAATATTTCTTCGGCAACTTGAGTTTCAAGCCCTAATTTTGAAAGTGTTGATTTAGCTTCAGATTGAGTCAAACCAACTAAGGACGGTACAGAGATTTTTCCAACACCTAAGAACTTGTAGCCACCAAAAATCAATCCAGCAAGAAGTAAGAGGGCGATTATTCGATTGCGCCTTACCCTTCTAGAAACTTTGCGTTTTTTAGTTCTCACCGAATCCTCTGGCTTAGAAACATTAATAGGCTTAGTTGAGATTAATTGAGAAGTTTTCTCCTTCAGGCCTCCAAAGGCAGAACCTACGGAAACTTTCTTGCGCTTACTAATTTTAGGCGCTACTGGTGGCAAATCAAGTTCCAAACTTAACTGTCTGCGTTTTGGATCTAGTTTTGCTTGGATATCGCGCACTTTATTAAGTAATTCCTCAGCATCTTTTGGTCTGTGATCAGGATTTGGTGCGGTTGCGTCAAAAACCAGATCTGCAATTACATCTGGAATATTGCTGTTTATCTGGTTAATTTTCGGAATACGGTCATTGACATGGCGATATGCAATTTGAATTGGTGTTTCACCATCGTATGGTTTCTTACCAATTAACATCTCGAACAAAACAATGCCAATCGCGTAAATATCACTACGTGCATCAGCAACACCTCGCTGAACCTGCTCTGGCGATAAATATGAGACGCTTCCAAGGACAACACTTGATTCTGCAGTCATGGTTTGAGCCATAGAGGTGTTTCGAGCCAAACCAAAATCAGCCACTTTTATTCGGCCATCTTTTGAAATTAAAATGTTTTCAGGCTTAATATCTCGATGAATAATTCCAATTTTATGTGCAGCCGCTAAGGCGCTAAGAACTGGATTTATTATTTGAATAGTTTGTTCAGCGTTAAGAGCTCCATTTTCGTTTAAGAAATCTCTAAGGGTTGTGCCCTCAACTAATTCCATTACAAGAAATACTGCAGGTGGTCCACCTTCATTCCAACCTTGGTCTTGAATTGAAACTATATTTGGATGCGATAGTGCCGCAGTAGCTTTTGCCTCTTTAATGAATCTTGAAACAAATGCCTCATCATTGGCTAGATGAGCATGCATTATTTTTACTGCCACTGGGCGATCAAGCCGAGTATCTATACCAGCATAAATTGTTGCCATGCCACCAGCTGCTAAACGCCGTTGAAGCAAATAGCGATTATCAATCAGTTCACCGGTTAGATCAGACACAACGAAAGTTTAGAGAGAAAGTTTGAAATTTAGAGTTTATGGCACGCCAGATATCGTGTAATCCGCAGCTTTATTGGTTAATTCAGCAGAGAAATGTTTGTTTTGGTCCTTTAAGAAATTCAACATATGTGTTTTAACTACCTCACCATCACGAGCAATCACCCGTTCAAAACCAGATTCAGTATCAAATTCCACCCAAATGATTCGCGAAAGCATTTTACGAAAAGCACTCTGTCCAGCCCCAACGCCCTCCAGAAACAAAGTTTTAGTTGGGGCAATTTTCATGGTTTCACCAAAAACGTTTTGATGCCAATCAAATTTTCTATAAACTACCTCATTGCCCTGTAAAAATGGATTAAGAATCTCATTACAAACTCGCTCAGTTAATTCCTGTGATAGCGGATCCCTCCAGCCACTGTATAAATCATCCATATGTACTACTTGACTACCAGGGGTATCTGATTGCAATTTTGAAGCTAAGGTTGTTTTGCCTGACCCAGCAACGCCATCGATTGCAAAAACACATGGGGAGCTATTCTCAATCTCCTTAAGGTTAGTAAGTAAATCTTGATAATTAATCAATTTTGAATTTCTCAGATTCTCGCTGCCAGCGCACCCAACCCCACACTGCAATTCCTGTGAAGATTAAATATAAAAAGCTTGTTAAATACAAATCACCTTTTAGGTATTGATAGGTATAGGCAAGATCGACAATTACCCACAAAGGCCAAGCCTCATATCGTTGCCAAATCATTAGCAGTTGAGCGATAACACTTCCGACAAATCCAAAGGATTCAATGGCAGAGGATGCCGCTCCAATATTTATTAATAATGGCCAGATGGCAAGGGATAAAACAATTAACATTGTGATTACTGAGATTCGTTCTTTTGGTTTTAATTTTCTAGGTTTAACTCCCGTTGGTCCCCAGCCGAACCAACCCCAAATTCCGCCAGCTATAAATATAAATTGAAGTGCAGCACTTGCGTAGTATTGAGATTGAAAAAATAAGATTGCGTACAGAAAAGAGCTAACTCCCCACCAAGGCCATGTTATGCGTGGACCCAGTACGCCAAGAATTACACCTGTCAGTGAGGTGATAAAAGCGAAAAATTCTAAAATGGACATTATGAACCCCTTTCCAATTCGCATTACCGAACTGGTCAACCGGTCGGCTTGAAGTTCAAGCCCTCTCAGCTAAATTTCTTAGCTCCCGTGTTATTTATCTTAGCCTAAAGAAAGTTGTCTATAGTTAGCAAGTGTTGAAATTCGGTTACATGGCGATGATTGTGTTTACGATCATTGGTTCATTTTGGCTGGAAGTTGTCTTAAAAATAGGCGTACTAAGGCGCGCCAAAAGATTGGTGCTAAGTATTTTGCCGGTTTCACTTTTTTTCCTAGCCTGGGATGCATATGCAATTGATCAGGGGCATTGGTATTTTGATGAAAAGCAAATATTAGGAATTTTTGGACCTTTTGATATTCCTTTAGAAGAGTTCTTGTTTTTTACTTTCATTCCGATTGCAGCGGTTATGACAATTGAAGCTGTTCGAACTGTGAAAAAGCACTGGTCTGTGGGGGATGAGTGATGGTTTATACCGATATTGCTGTACTAGCATTTTTGTTCTCGGTGATATTTGATCTGTTTATTATCAAGGCGAGATTATTGCGGCGCGCAGTATTTTGGACAAGCTATGCAATTATTTTGCCATTTCAGCTAATAACTAATTGGTGGCTTACTTCAAGAAACATAGTTATGTATAGTCCAGAGGCAATAATCGGAACACGTATTGCATCGGCCCCAGTTGAGGATCTGCTTTTTGGATTTGCCCTAATTCTATGTGTGATGAATATGTGGATATTTTGGGGCAGAAAAGGTATGCAGAAGAGATAGTTATTTTCTAAATAATGATCGCATGTAGGCAGGTCCTGCAACCTTTAATCTGCGCCAACTGGAAGTTTTTGCCCTCTTAGTAAAAATTTCATAATCAATTTTTTCTACCTCATCAACAATTCCACAGTAGAGCTCACTCGCTGCCAAAATGCATTCACGGCTACCTGGGCTCAGCAACTTTATCCCAGAGTCAGATTCTGCTTGCAACTTCCTAACTCTGCGAATTTGTTCTTTAAGTGCACTACGTATTTGTGGTGTAAGAACTTTGTCTTCTAACATTGTTCGCGTAACGCCATGAACCTGTAATTCAGAAACAGGTAGATAAACTCGTCCCCTATCTAGATCCTCACCAACATCTCTAATAAAATTTGCGAGCTGAAAAGCCACACCTAATTTTTCAGCTGCGATTTTGGCTTCATTCAAATCTGATGGAGAAACGGTTCCTAAGATGTGAACCATTTGTAAGCCAATTACTGCAGCCGACCCATAGACGTACTCATAAAGATCTTCATAAGTTTGATACTCGGTGACAGTGAGATCCATTTTCATTGAGTGCAAAAAAGCTTCAAAATACTCAATTGGAATCTTAAATTTCAAAGCAGTATCAACTAGTGCAGCTGCTACTGGGTCTTTACTGCCACCGGCTTGTAGATCTTGCAGAACTTGATCGCCCCAAGCATTTAATGCATCAGCTTTTTCGCCATCAGTTAATGTTGAATTCAGATCATCAACTATTTCATCTGCATATCTAGCAAAGCCATAAAGTGCATGAACGTATGGTCGCTTTTCTTTTGGTAATAATAAGGTGGCAAGATAATAAGTTTTCCCGTGGAGTGAATTTAGTCTTTTACATTCAGCGTAAGAAGCTCGAAGCCTAGGATCTGTTATCCCAGCTGCGGTTAATTCATCCATCGATTACTTAACTGGCCCAACAATTCTCTCAGCAGCTAATCTGCCAGAGATTAATACCATTGGAACTCCAACTCCTGGTTGCGTTCCAGAACCTGCAAATACAATATTTTCATATCCTTTAGCAAGATTCCTAGGACGAAATGGTCCAGTTTGGAAAAAGGTATGGGCGCTAGCAAATGGTGCTCCTTGCTCCATACCTTGGTTTTGCCAATCCAGGGGAGTTGTTAGTTGTTCAACTTCGATTCCGGCGCCAAACCCTGCATAGCCACGAGCTTCTAAAGCGCGAATCATTTCATCACGGTATTTAGGCGCAGTTACTTTCCAATCTATGTTGGCACTTAAATTTGGAGTTGGGAATAAAACATAATAGGAAGATTTACCAGCTGGTGCTAAATCAGGATCATCTTTTGAAGGAACTGTAACTAAAATACTTGGATCACTCATCAGTGTTTTCTTTTTGATTAATTCATCGAAGACGCCATCCCAAGACTTTCCAAAATGAATATTGTGATGAGCAAGATGGTCATAACTCTTATTTGATCCAACTAACAAGGTTACGCAAGATGGAGAATATTTCAGGCGCTTTATCGACCTTGGTTGGCCGCCTAATAGATCTTGCCATGCAACTGGCAAATCTGGATTTAACACAACAACATCACAAGGAATACGTTGCCCATCATCGGTTATCACGGCAGTAGCCCTGCCATTGCTTCGCTCTAGTGAAGTCACAGTTGTGTTGTACTTAAAAACAACTCCGTGCTTTTCCGCAGCGCCAGCTAACGCTCTTGGAACTGCATGCATTCCACCTTTAGGGAAAAAGACGCCGTTAACTGAATCCATATATGCAATAACGGCATATATAGCTAACGCTTGTTGTGGGCTGACACCGGCGTACATAGCCTGGAAGGAGTAAACCTTCTGAGTTCTTGGATCTTTTAGGAATTGATTTACTTTTGGCGCCAAACGTCTAAAGCCACCTAAAGCAATAAGTCTGGCTAAATTTGGGGTTAACAAATTTAATGGTGAATCAATATTTCTATCAATAAAATCATTCATTTCATATTTATATAACTTCGTCACAAAATCTACATATTTTCCATATCCAACTGCTTCAGCTGGGCTGATACTTTTTGCGATCTCTTCCTGCATCTGATTGGTATCTGCGTGGACATCAAGTTGGGAGCCATCATGATAAAAAGCTCGATACAACGGTTTAAGTGGAATTAGGTCGAGCCAATCTTTCAAATCTTCGCCAACACAAGCCAGTGCATCTGCAATCAAATCGGGCATGGTCAAGACCGATGGTCCGGTATCAAATGCAAACCCAGATTTATTCAATAATCCATTACGTCCACCTGGCACAGATTCGCGCTCTACCACTGTGACTTTGCGACCGGCACCAGCTAATCGCAATGCAGCACTTAATCCAGCAAGGCCTGCGCCCACAACTACAACATGGTCGGTGGCACCTTTAACTTTAGCTGGCACAATTAAATCTTTCTATTAGTAGCAAGGATCGCAAGTTCTGTCAGTAACTTCTTACCATCTGGGCTAATTCCATCATGGTTTAGTGCAGTTAGAGAAGTGCTGGTGAGTTCTTCAATCATAGTTTCAATGTGAGAAGTAGCACCTGTATCTGTGATTATTTGTTGGAGATCTGAAATCATGCTTGGAGTGAGATTTGGATCTCCAATGTGTTTTTTTAATTGAACAGATTGGGAGGTATCAGCTCTCTCTTGCGCGATTGCTAATAGGGCAGTGCGCTTTCCTTCTCGTAAATCATCCCCGGCTGGTTTGCCAGTTTCAGATGGATCTCCAAAGACTCCTAATAAATCATCTCTAAGTTGGAATGCCTCGCCAAGTGGTAATCCATAATTTGAGTAGGCCTGCATTAGTTCAGCAGAGGCACCGGCTAGCGCTGCGCCAAAATGTAGTGGTCGTTCTATCGTGTATTTGCCAGATTTATATCGTGCAACTTTAAGAGAACGTTCAATACTTTGCGTTCCTAAAGATTGTTCGTAAACATCTAGGTATTGCCCAGCCATAAGCTCTACTCGCATCTCATCGTAAATTGGTAGAGCTCGAATCAAATCTTGACTTGATATCCCGGAGTTATGCAGCATCTGCGCTGACCAAATAAGTGCTAAATCACCAATTAAAATTGCTGATGCCACTCCAAATTGCGCAGAGGATCCAACTAGGTGATTATCCTTGTGCATTTTTTCAAAAGATTTATGAATGCTAGGAGCACCGCGCCTGGTATCAGAGGCATCCATAACATCATCATGAATTAATGCGCATACATGAATCAACTCAAGACTTGCAATTGCTGAGAGTAATTCTTTATTTGGCTGGGCAGATGCTCCAATTAGTCCAACGTATGCAAACAATGGGCGTAATCTTTTTCCGCTATCGAGTAGGAATTTTTCAAGTGCAATTCCAACGGGGTCTAATTCAGGTCCGATTTTGGCAAGGTACTTATTTTCCCGCTTTATAAACTCAGTAAGCACCTGATTTATCTCAGCACGAATCACTTTGATATCGCTAGTCGCAGAAAAACTCACGGCGCAACGGTACCCTGCCTGCTGTGAGCAATGATCAGAGAGCCACTTCCTTCTCGTTGGAGTTCTTCCCACCAAAGGATTTGGCAGGGGAAGAGCGGCTCTGGCAGGTATTGGCACAACTTCAACCTTTAAAGCCAGATTTTGTATCAGTTACCTATGGTGCTGGTGGATCCACGCGAGATCGGACAATTCGGGTTACAACTGAAATTACTGATCGCACCCAAATCCCAACAGTTGCACATTTAACCTGTGTTGGCTCAACTAAATCGGAATTAGTTGAAGTTTTAAATCAATATAAAACATCTGGAATCAAAAGCATTTTAGCTTTAAGGGGAGATCCTCAAGGAGGACCAACATCGCAATGGCAATCTATCCCTACCGGATTAGATCATGCAGATGAACTTGTTGAGCTAGCTATGCAAATAGGTGGATTTAACATTGGAGTTGCTGCATTTCCAGATGGTCACCCAGCATCAAATTTTGATTTAGAAAAAGATATCGATGTGCTTTTGCGCAAGGAACAGCTAGGCGCCTCCTTTGCAACAACTCAATTCTTCTTTGAATTTGAAAAATGGCAAGGTATCGTAGATCGATTAGCAAAGCGTGGGTCTAATCTTCCAATCATCGCGGGCCTTTTGCCTATTACCAACTTAAAACAATTGAATCGCATGGTCGAATTAAGTGGCGTGAAGATTCCAAACCATATTTCAAAAAGATTTGAAAGTGCAGGTGATGATCCAAGTGAGATCAAAAAAATAGGTATTGATATTGCAACTGAGCTTGGTAGTAAATTACTAGCAGCAAAAGTTCCAGGGCTTCATTTCTATACAATGAATACCGCTGAATCAACAATTGTAATTGCAAAAAATTTAGGTTTGGTTAAGTAATGACAAAATATGAATTCTTTTTAGCCTGGAGTAAGTTGCATGGAGATGCCAAGGTTTCAGGAATTGTTAAGGGTTGGCTTAGCATCTCTTTTCCTGTTTCGAAAGCTTTAGCCAAAATACGAGTAACTCCTAATACATTAACAATTTTAGGTTTAGTATTTGGAATCTTGTTGTACATGAATTCAAATGCAATATGGGCGCCATTAATCTTAGTAATTTCGCTAATTTGCGACGGTCTTGATGGCAGTCTGGCAATTATTACTAGACAATCCTCAAAATGGGGTGCCCTATTAGATTCAGTAGTTGACCGACTTACTGAAGTTTTTTGGGTTTAGCACTTTACAGTTTGGGAGTTGATTCAAAGATACTAATAACCGTTTTGATTTTGGCTTCAACTCAAGAGTATCTAAGGGCCCGCGCAGGTGGAGTTGGGTTAAAGCAAGTGGGCGTGGTTACCGTTGCAGAACGTCCAGTAAGAGCCTCATTTATATTTATAGCTTTGGTTGCATTTAATCTAAATTTAGAGATACTCAATCAGATTACTTTTGTTTGGTTGATTTTGCAGGCAATTAGTTTCTTAACGGTTGTTAGATTTACTGCTGCAAAATTGAATTAAGCTTTACCAATAGCTTTTGCAACAATCTCAGCACTAATACCCACAAGTGGTAATCCACCTCCTGGATGAGCTGAACCTCCGACACAAAACAAACCTTTTACCTTTGATCTATTGCGAGCTCTTAGGAATGCCGATGCCGCAGAGTTACTTGAGGTTCCATAGATAGAACCACCAGGGGCCATCGCATAACTTTCAAGATCAAATGGAGTTCGAAATTGCATTACATCTAATCTGCTAGACACATTCAAACCTAACTTATCTAATTTGTTGATAATTAATTTGGCGTATTCATCACCGCCGCTTCGCCAATCCCAGCCAGCTTCTACATCATGACGTGGGGCATTAACCAAAACAAACCATGCTTCTTTGTTGCTGGACTTGACCATAGATGGATCTTTTGGAGCACAGATGTAAATAGTCGGATCACTTACTGGAATCTTTTTCGTGAAAATCTGGTCAAATTCCGCATCGTAATCCTTCGGGAAATAAACATTATGGTGCTCAATGTTTACTGGTTTACCTTTACTGTTATCAAGTCCTAAAAGTAGCGAGAATCCAGCAAGGGATTTAGTTGCAGCTTTTAGCTTACGTCGCTCACTCTTTGCTGCGGATACCTTTTTATCCAGTAATTGATTGAATACATACTCTGCATCTGCGTTTGCAACCACCAAATCAGAAAGAATGGTTTCACCATTTTGGGTTTGAAGGCCGGCAACTGATTTACCTGATGTGAGAATGTTTGTAACTAAGGTATTGAATTTAAACTCAACGCCAAGCTCCCGGCACCTTTGCTCTAACGCCATCGATAGTTGGCCAATGCCCCCTTTGATGTGCCATGCCCCAAATGTGCTCTCCACAAAAGCAATAGTGAGTAGAACAGCCGGCGCACTTCTTGGATCACTACCGGTATAAGTTGCATATCGATCGATGATCATCTTTAAATGTGGATCTAGAGCTAATTTATTACTTACCTTTCGAAGAGAGGTAAACGGGGCAATTTGTTTTACTTGGGAAAATAAATCCCGGCGCTTAAGCAAGGGCCAGATTGAACTTAACTCTGATTCAACAAAAGATTCACGGGAAGCTTCCCACATCCTCTCCGATCGATTAATGATTTTTTCCCAGCCTTGACTTGCGATTTTTCCGAAAGACTTTTCAATCTCTAGGTAGGTTTTAGGATTAGAAAGATTTGGAAATACAACAGATTTGCCATCTGCAAAATGGTAGTTAAATGCTGGATCTACGGGTGTGATATCCAAAATATGCTCAATTCGTTTTCCAGTCTTAAGGAATAAATCCCGATAAACAGCTGGAAGTGTTAACAGTGAAGGACCGGTATCAAAACTGTAATCGCCAAACCACTCAGTTCTGCATTTACCGCCAGTGCGATCACTATTCTCATAAATAGTTACCGCATGGCCCTGTTTAGCTAATCTTGCAGCAGCGCTCATGCCTCCCACACCAGCACCTATTACAGATATTTTTGCCACCTAGATCACCGTTCTATCTCGCCAAGTGATTGTATTAGTTAACTTTCCAAACCAGGAGAAAAGAATTAATCCAAGCAGGATCAAAATTGCAAGCGGATGAAAAATCGCAGTATTTGGTAGTGAGCCAGTCCGTAGTGATGAAATTATTCGACTTAATGTGATCAGGCCAAATGCAATCAAACCAGAAGTTGAAGCTAGGCTGGCAGAGATTATTGGAAGTATTCCAGTCAATACCAGCAAGGCAATTGCCAGAATTGTTCCAGGAATAGAACCAAAGGCCTTCCATAAGGATTTTTGGTAACCCTTAAATAACTCCATTCTGTTTTTATACATATGGCAAGTTGCAATCTTGCTCGCTTCGGCTACGCCACCTTTATATCCTTGTTTAAGTAAGTTACGAGCCAACATAAGATCATCTAATACCTCTGCTTTAATGCCAGCATGAGCACCCGATTGGAAATAAGCCTCTCTTTTGATTATTAAAAATTGCCCATTGGCAACTGCCATAGATCTAATTGAAAATTTCTGGGCAATTAGAAGTGGCACCGAGGCTAACCATGACCATTGCAGAAGTGGCTGAAATATTTTTTGAACAAAGCCAGAGGTTAGTTGGCGAGGGTAGGGGGAGATGAAATCCCAGTTACCCATTTTTGAAATTGAGTTTGCCACCGCATAATCGCTCAATCGCACATCAGCATCTACAAACACTAAATAATCACCAGTACTTTTCTCAGCAAGTTGCTGACAAGCCCATAGCTTTCCAAGCCATTTATCGGGCAATGTTTCACCAGATATCAACTGGACGCTAGGGAAAGCTTTAATCTCATTAAAAGTGTTATCTGTTGATCCATCATCTAGGGCTAATACCTCAAGGTTTTCTAACCCTTTTTGCTGCAATATGCTGCTTAGGCAAGGCTTAACATTCTCTTCCTCATTTCGCATTGGAATTAAAACTGAAACGGTGCCAGCGGCCTTATTTGGTGAATTCTTAATTACACGGATTGTTAATGAGTTAAAGATTACTAAGGCTAGTGCTAGTGAAGAAAGGTAAAGTGAAATTTCCATTAATTATTAGCTGGTGGACCAAATCGCAGTAAGAATATGTAAGGCAGAAGGAATAATCCAAATACAAGCCCACCAATAAATGCCACACCAGTGCGATCAAAGAAGAATAGATTTCCAACTACACCGGCAAACCAGGTCCACATTAAGAAGAAATCAGGAACTGCAGTTGAGGTAGAAACTTTTCGTCGATCAATTCGTAGCACCGCGTTAAGAATTGCCATTAACCCCATTCCAGTTAATAGCCAACCGAATGCATTTGATAGTGGAATTTCAGGTTGAAATGGCACATGCGATCCAGTGAAATCCCATCTCCATCTTTCTGCCGAAACCATTTGTGGATCAAGAAATAGATCCCATGCCATCATCCCAAAACCGCCATATAGAAAAACCCAATTTTTAGTTACTTTTCTGGCAGCCAGTAATACTGGGTGGGCCAACATCACCCAAGCAAATGGAACAACTAATGGAACGCCATATATTTGATAACCCAAGGCAGGTGAGTACTCATAACTTCCAAATGGCCAACCACTTCTGCTGCCGATTTGTTCGACAACAAGTGCGTAGGTAAAGGTAATAAAAAGGAATTGAAATGAGTACACAAAGCCATAAGCAAGAGATGCATGAATAAACATTGCCGCAGCAGCCCAGTAAACCGTAGCGATTGTTACAACTCGCAGTGGTTCACCATCAATTAAGGGGTAGGAGATTTGCAGGCCAATTGCAACCAACAAGGTTGCATACAAAACAAAGAGCTTCCAACTAGCAACCTGCCTACGAAGATTTTTTCTTGGGTAGAACTGGCGTAGAGACATGGGCTAATTGTGCCTTATTACTTGAGCACGCCTTGCTCTTCTATAACCGCAAACCGCGCAAATAGCTCCTCTGAATACCATTTATTACTTTCAGTTGCTGCGATTGCCGCAACATGAGCCCGCCCTTTATATGCAAAATCGCGAAGCGCAGCAGCACTTTCCCAAAGCGAGAAGGTTCCCTGTAATCCAATTGGTGCCTCACCGATTCCAATTGCATCAATTAGGCCAGGTGATTGATGCAAACTTTCCGTAACAGGCGGCACAGCCTTCCAAAACTGAAAATTCTTTCGCCAAACAATCCTTGCCCTGGTGACCGCTGCAACTTTGCCACTCCACTCAAACTTTTCAACGAGAAAGGGATCTTGCTTAGACCATAATCCATGAGAGGAGATGGGTTTTAAAATCACCCGGTATTGATTGTTTGAGATTCTGCGCCATAGTTTTAGCACATAATAATTTTCTAGCGCATCAAGATTTGATTCTTTAATTGTAACTAAAATTCCCCAACGCAATTGATCAGCATCCTTTGGTGTAAAACTCTCACCTTTACCAGTTCCCAGTAATTTGATAAACCCAATTCCTGAAACACTTCTAAGAAGCAATTTATTAGTTGCCATATTTAGGATGGCAATTGGAAGCGCTAGTGGTTTAATTCGCCAAAAATACACAACTGTAATCATTGTGAGACACCAACGGTTTGTAGAATCTCAGAAACAACTTCATTTGGACTATCCCACATAGGTGCGTGCCCAGTTTGCGGCAGAATAATCCACTTCGCATGGGCTGGGGCAAGTGATCGCTCCTGACATGTTTTTGCAGGCAAAGTGTGGTCACTATCGCCAAAAACAATGGTGATGGGAATTTGTGGATCAATTTGCTTATCAAATCTTTTACCCAATAACGCATCCCATGCTGGGAAGTATCCGGTGGATTGAGCCATTGCAGATGTTGCATCTAAACAAATTTCATAACTAAGTTCTTTCCAACGAGGTGAGACTGTTTCAAAGCCAATTTTCTTAGCCCAGGTGTAATTCAAAAGTGATGGTGCAAGTTTTTCTACGCCACTTGCCATAACACGAAGTGCAAGCTCTCCTGGGTATCTAGATGAGAATGGGGTAAGCCACAAACCAGCTGGTGCTAATGCGGTTATAGATTTAACTGCAGTTGGGTTTAAGGCTGCGATCTCAAAACTAACCCAACCACCTAAGGAGTTTCCAACTAAATGAAAACTTTCAATTCCAATATTTTTTAGATTTTTTACTACTAACTGGGCAAGTGAGGTTGGATCCATTTTTTGAACTGGTGAGTATGGGGTCCGGCCGTGACCTGGTAAATCGATTGTCACCACTGAGAACTGTTTGGCTAATGTTGGAATAATTGGCTGCCATGCTGTGGCAGCAGATCCCATGCCATGAATTAAAACTAGCGGCAGACCTGCGCCATGAGTTTCAATTGCAAGTTTCACAGAGATAAGATTACCTTCTGATGATAAATCTTGATGCAGCGCAGTTTTCGGAGAAAATCTCCGATCAGAAGGTTGTAATTCTTGATGTTAGAACCGCTGCTGAATTTGCTGAAGGTCATATACCTAACGCAATAAACATAGATATTTTCTCAGATTACTTCACCGCTGATGTTTCTGCTTTAGATAAATCCTTCGAGTATGCAATTTACTGTCGCTCAGGTAAGCGTTCGGTTGATGCTGCAACAGCCATGGATGAAATTGGATTTTCCACTTTAAACCTAACTGGTGGAATTATTTCTTGGGCTGAGGCGAATAAAGAAATTACTTGCTAGTTAAGGTTGGAATCAACTCTTCAACTAGTTTTTTGATCTGATCTCGAATTGGCCTAACATCTGCGACACCTTGGCCAGCTGGATCAGGCAGAACCCAATCTAAATATCTTTTGCCAGGAAAGAACGGGCAAGCATCTCCACACCCCATTGTTATAACTACATCAGATTGTTCAACCGCTGAGGTAGTTAATACCTTTGGTTGTTCATTTGAAATATCTATGCCGACCTCTTTTAAGGCTTCAACTACCGCTGGATTAATTGAGTCAGCCGGTGCTGAACCAGCTGATCTAACTTCAACACGATCTCCTGCTAAATGGGTTAAAAATGCAGCGGCCATCTGTGATCGACCAGCATTGTGAACACATACAAAGAGTACGGATGGTTTACTCATCAGATTTTTTACCTGCAATAGTTAAATTCTTTGCCACGACCAGACCAACAAGAGCGCCAATGCATTGGGCAACCACAAAGAGAAGTACAGAATCTAGTGCAATACCGGTGAAGGAGTTTGTAAATACTCGACCAATTGTTATCGCTGGATTTGCGAATGAGGTACTTGAGGTAAACAAAATTGCTCCAAATATCCAGATTGGAACGTAAACTGCAATCAACTCATCCTTTTTACGAAAAGTAAGAATGATTAAGATTATTACGGCAGTTGCAAATAGCTCGGAAAAAAATAAATTTGAACCATCTCGAATAATTGATGATTGCTTTAAAAAGCTTTGGCCATAAATTAGGTTGGCAATTCCAACACCTAAAATTGCGCCCAGTACCTGTGCCGCAATATAAAGAGCAGCTACTTCATTTGAAATCTTCTTAAGAATTACCATCACCAAAGTAACTGCTGGATTAAAATGCGCTCCACTAGTCTTCATGCCCACCTTAATTACAACAGCTAGGCTGAGCGCGGTTGCTAAGGCGTTGATCAATAACTTAACTCCACCATCTTGAGCAAGGTTTGCGGCCATGTGTCCTGAACCCACAATTGCAACTGCCAAGATCATGGTTCCAATAAATTCCATACCGATGGCTCTTTTTTGCTTCATGCCTGCCCCCTTGATGGTTAAGAGTTAGATTTGAGTCAAAATAGTAAATCCGGCCAGGCCAATTAATAAAAAGGCAAAGCCACGTTTTAGATGAACAGTAGGTGTCTTTGCTGCCAATCTAGAGGTGTAGCGAGCAATTAATACCGCAGCTAGTGAAATTAATACTGGATAGCCCCAATCAATCTCTTGCCAAATTGAAAACTTAGCCAGAAATGCGGTTAAGCAGTTAAGGGCGATGATTAGTAGTGAGGTACCAGCAGCTTTGTTTTGGGGGGTATGAAAAAACAAAACCAAAACTGGGATTGCTAAAAAGCCGCCACCTATTCCAAATAAGCCAGTTAAGGAGCCAATCAAAAGTGAGAGTAAAACCAATGCCCAGAGTGGAATCGTCTTTTCAGGTGAATCTTTAATCGGTCCTTTAAGCATTGAATATGCAGCACCTAGAAGCACCATTGAAAACCCAATTAAAATCACTGAATCTGCAATCTTTGCGACAATCAAACCAAAGCCAATATTGGTAAGAAGGCCAAGTGCCCAAATTGTTAGCGCTTCCTTAACCAACACATCCTTGCTTTTAAATTTTGGACCAAGGCCTGCAACTGCGGCTAAGAAAACAACTGCCAGGGCTGCAGTAGTGGCAGCAACCGGCGTGAAATCAAATAGGTAAAGCAGAATTGGAACAGAGACCATCGCCCCACCTGCGCCAATAAATCCAAGCACTGCGCCAATAAATCCACCGCTAAGTAGTGCGGTAAGGATTAAGCCGATCTCCATAACCTGATACTCCCACATATTTACTAAATAACGGCAGAAAAAAACCGCCCCCGTGGCTTAGTGCCAAGAGGGCGGTTTCTACTTATTTAAATTAGCTAAAAAACAGCAGTGTTCCTACGTTGCTGCCAAAATCTGCGCCACCACGAAGCAGTGCAAAAATAATCAATGCTGCACCAGCAAGGGAAAGATCCTTGAAGAATGCAATTGACTCATTTTGCTTAGCTGTGGCATCACTTTCTTTCCAGAATGCATGCATTAGTACTGCAGTTGGAATTAAGAAGATGGCAATTAATAGCGCACCAAGATCAGCATAGAATCCAAGCACGATATAGATTCCACCGAGAATCAGCATTAATCCACTTAGATAAACTGAGATCTTAGCCATTGGCACTTTCTTGTACTGGGCATATCCGATCATTGCTTGGGCTTTTGTAAAGTGATTTACGCCAGAGCTAATGAAGAGCAATGCAAACAGCACTCTGCCTGCTATTAAAAGGATTTCTGTTATTGACATGTATTTCCTTACCGCTAGTTTTCGCCCAATTGGGCCTTGGCAATAAGGTAAGGGCTACTGTCAGGTATTTAAACTAAACTGCGGGTGTGTCCAATGAAATTATCTATTATTTTATTACTGGCGAGAGTAATGCATGAGTAATGCCGAGCAACTTGCAACCATCTTGCATGTAGATATGGATGCTTTCTACGCATCAGTTGCAGAGAAAGATAATCCAAAATTAAAAGGTAAAGCGGTGGTAGTTGGTGCTGGCAGGCGAGGTGTGGTCTCTGCTGCAAATTATGAAGCACGTAAATTTGGAATAAGAGCTGCAATGCCAGTTTATAAAGCAAAAGCATTAGCACCACATGCAATTTTTATCTCTCCCGATATGGCTCGCTATGAAGAGGTATCAATTGCGGTTATGAAAATATTTGAAGAGGTAACCCCATTAGTTGAACCAATCTCATTAGATGAGGCCTTTCTAGATGTAACTGGATCTAAAAGATTATTGGGCAGCGGCCGGCAGATTGCAGATTTAATTCGCAGGCGAGTAGAAGAGCAGGAGGGTATTACCTGCTCAGTTGGAATTGCTCACAATAAATTTATTGCAAAAATTGCATCTAATCACTGCAAACCAAATGGGGTCTTAGAGATTGATCCAGAAAAAGTCTTAGATTTTCTTCACCCACTAGCTGCAAAGGAGATTTGGGGAGTGGGGCCAAAGACAAATGAGCAGTTAATGAAG
Source organism: Candidatus Planktophila sp. (assembly GCA_003569185.1). Classification (GTDB taxonomy): domain Bacteria; phylum Actinomycetota; class Actinomycetes; order Nanopelagicales; family Nanopelagicaceae; genus Nanopelagicus. Next base: position 374,573 of record BGOJ01000001.1, read on the forward strand.
ATGGGGCTATTAACAGTTGGTGATATCGCAAATACACCGCGCAGCACGTTAATCCGAGTTTTAGGCCAAGCAAGTGGCAGCTCCTTATATGAATTAGCTTGGGGACGTGATTATCGAGATGTTGAGACTGAACATATTGAAAAAAGCATTAGCGCCTCTGAAACCTTTGATCTGGATTTAGATTCGCAAGAGGAAATCTTGAAGGAGTTTTTAAGATTAACTGAGCGGGGTGTGGAGCGGATGCGAGAGAAAGGCTTTGCCACCAACACCATTTCGATAAAGGTAAGGTTTGCAGATTTTAAAACTATCTCAAGATCTAAAACAGTTGATTTACCAATTACTGGAACGCAGGAGATTTTTGAGATTGTGAAAAATCTTTATCTCTCCTTAAATCTAGATCGGGTTTTGATTAGGTTAGTTGGCATCAGCCTTGATTCATTAGTTGAGGATGAGGATGTGAAACAGTTAACTCTTGGCGAGCGCACAACCGGCTGGCGCCAGGCAGATAAGGCGATCGATCGAATTAAGGGCAGATTTGGCGCAGGTAGTCTTCGGCCAGCCAGATTGGTTGAAGATCACCAGGATGAGTAGCCATTTAGGGTTTTCAAAATAACTCTAAGTACTCTATATTTCGAATATGGCCCTATCCGATCATGAACGAAAGCTTTTAGCTGAGATGGAGGCTGCCTTAGAGCAGGAGGATCCAAGACTTCTTTCGACTCTGACCGGCAAAGCCCGCACCAGACAAAGCTCTCGAGCCCTGCTTGGCCTAAGCATGTTGGTAGTTGGCCTACTGGTTTTAATAAGTGGCTTAATCGCCCAAGCAACGGTGGTTGGGGTAGTTGCATTTCTAATCTGCCTTGCTGGGGTGCTGTTGATCATCACAAACATCACCATTAAAACTGGTGGCAAATCCATTAAAAAGCCGGGCTGGGGCTCCACCCTGGAGGAGAGATGGGATCGCCGCACCAACGATAATTAGTTAAATAAGCTCAACCTCTCTGCCCGTTAACCACCCTGCTGGGTGGTTTTTTTATGCCCATTTACAAAGGGGAGGGCGGGGGAGGGAAAGTGGGTGCGGGGGGTTGAAAGTGGGGAAAAAGGGAGTAAAGTGGTGACCTAGGGTCAATTCTTGAGCGTGGGGGGTCTAAAGCGATGTTTCTTGGCACCCATGAACCAAAGCTTGATGAAAAGGGCAGATTAATTTTGCCAGCCAGATTTAGAGATGAGTTAGCTGAAGGTTTAGTAATCACAAAAGGTCAAGAGCACTGTCTTTATGTTTTCACAGCTGCTGAGTTTGCATTGATAACTGAAAGATTGCGACAAGCACCAGTTACCCAAAAAAATTCCCGTGATTATTTAAGAGTTATGTTTGCAGGCGCTCATGATGAGGTGCCAGATAACCAAGGTCGAGTAACAATTCCAGCTGGTCTTAGAACTTATGCCACATTAGAAAAAAACTGTGTAGTAATTGGCGCAAATACCAGACTTGAAATTTGGGATGCAACTGCGTGGAGTAAGTATTTAGCCGATCGCGAAAAAACCTTTGCTGATGTTTCAGAGGAGGTGCTACCTGGATTGTTTTAAATCCAATCAATTATCTATTTAGGCCACCGCCCCTCATAAAGATTCGCGGCGCCACTTCCCCGGTGCCGCGTGTTGTTGAAGATGATCCGTCGAGCGGCGGTGACCTAAGTAGATAAGTGAGGTAGTAGGTAATAAAAAAAAGAAAAAGAAAAGTAATAAAAAAGTTAACTAGGGGGAGGAGAGAAAAATGAGTGCAGATCTAGCACACATACCAGTCGCACTTGATCAGTGCGTGGATTTGCTCTCCCCAGCATTTGCTAATAAATCAAAGCCTTATCTACTAGATGCCACCTTAGGACTTGGTGGTCATGCCAAGGTATTTTTACAACAATTTTCTAATTTACAGCTGATTGGAATTGATCGAGATCAAGCTGCGATCAAGATTGCGCACAGCAACTTAGCTGCTTTCGCTGATCGAGTAAGCATTACCCACGCAACCTATGATCAAATTCAATTAGCCCTAAATAATGCTGGGGTTTCAAAGGTTGATGGCATCCTCTTTGATCTAGGTGTTTCATCGATGCAGTTAGATATGGCCGAGCGAGGTTTCTCCTACTCCCAGCAAGCCCCACTTGATATGCGAATGGATCAAAGTGATCGCATTACCGCATCTGAAATTCTTAATACCTACTCACATGGTCAGTTAGCAAAAATCCTGCAAAATTATGGTGAAGAGAAGTTTGCGAGCAAGATCGCTGAAAACATAATTAAGGCACGAAATGCTGGCACCTTAAATACCACCACGGATTTAGCGCAGATTGTTAAAGATTCAATTCCAGCCCCAGCTCGTCGCACCGGTGGAAACCCAGCAAAGCGAACCTTTCAAGCACTTCGTATTGAGGTTAATCAAGAGTTAGCGATCCTAGAACGAGCTATCCCGGCTGCTTTGGCGGCATTAGCGGTGGGCGCTCGCCTAGTTGTGATGAGTTATCAATCCCTGGAGGATCGAATTGTTAAAAGTTTTTTCACGCAAGCTACCAAATCAAATACCCCACTTGGACTTCCAGTTGAGCTACCAAACTCAGCTGCCGCATTTGAATTACTTCATAGTGGTAGTACTGCAGCAAATGAGGCGGAGCAGTTAAGCAACCCACGTTCCCAATCGATGCGCTTGCGAGCTATCCAGCGAAGGAGTGCTTAATGGCGATATTTGAATTAGCCCCGGCAATTAGGATCTCCACCAAAATTGTTAAAGCCCAGACCAATAAAGCGGTTTTGCGATTAGCGCCAGAGATAAAAAATGGTGAGGTTGCAAACGATCGAACCTTTGTAGTTTTTCTGGCAACGATATTTACAGCTGGCTTGTTGTCGCTACTGGTGATTAATACTGCGCTCGCACGGGATGCATTTGTGCTGGGAGAGCTAAAGCAGCAGGCACAACTACTAACAGATCAACGCGAAGCGATCTTGCAAGAGGTGGCAGCAAAATCTTCGCCAGATAAGTTGGCGCAAAGTGCTAGTGAGCTAGGCATGGTGGCATCTGGTAGTCCAAGATTTTTAGATATGTCGGTGGGTAAGTGATGAACCAACAATTACTTGTGCAGGATCGAATTCGAAAAATTGTGGCGATTGCAATTGTTATCTTCTTACTCTTTGGTCTGCGCCTAATTGAGATTCAAGCAATTAGAGCTAATGGATATGTGGAAAAAGCTGATACTGAATTAAGTAAGTCCGCCACTTTGCTGGCACCTAGAGGAACTATTTATGACATTAATGGCGTGGAGCTAGCCAGATCGATCTCGGCTATGAATATCGCAGTTGATCAAACTGTAGTTAATGATCCAATTGCAGCAGCTTTGGTGATTGCACCAATCTTGGGAATGAGTCCAGCACAGTTAGCACCGCAATTAACTGGTGATCGAAGATATGTTTTAATCGCTAAAGATATTACGCCTGAAAAATGGCGGCAGGTTTATGAAGCAATTGGCGCCTATAACAGTGAGGTGTTAAAAACTAAGGAAGGCATCAGTAAGCGAATCGGCGGCTTTGTGCCAGAGCGAAGCTACATACGAGATTATCCAAGTGGGAAGTTAACATCCTCATTAGTTGGAATCATTAATGATCAAGGCTTTGGTGCATCTGGAATTGAAAGTAGTTTAAATGGCCTGCTATCTGGAGTAAATGGTAAGTATGTATATGCCAATGGTCGGGGAAATATAATTCCAGGATCAGAGCGAGTAAGTGTTGAAGCAAAATCTGGCACAAGTGTTCGGTTAACAATTGATCGAGATGTGCAGTGGGTAGCTCAGAATGCGATTAGCCAGGCGGTATCCGCATCAAGGGCACAATCTGGAACTGTGATTGTGATGGATCCAAAAACTGGCGCCATCTTGGCCCAAGCCAGTGCGCCAACCTTTGACCCAAGTGTTTCAAGTTCAATAACTTTAGATAAGCTAAAGAACCCAGCGGTGCAAGAGGTTTATGAACCTGGCTCAACTGGAAAAGTTATTACTGTTGCAGCTGCGCTAGAAGAAGGATTAGTTTCACCAGAATCAGTTTTCACAATCCCTTACAAAATGAAGGTAGCAGATCAATATTTTCATGATCATGAAAAACACCCAACCCAGCGATTAACTACCGCAGGTGTCTTAGCGGTTTCAAGTAATACTGGATCAATCCAGATCGGACAAAAACTAGGTAAAGATGTTTTATATGATTACCTTCGAAAGTTTGGTATCGGCGAGAGTACTAATTCAAAACTTCCGGGTGAATCAGCTGGAATTTTACATCCTGTTAAAAACTGGTCTGGTACCTCATTGCCAACAATTGCATTTGGTCAAGGTTATTCACTAACAGCTATGCAAGCGACCTCTGTATTTGCAACAATTGCAAATGATGGTGTGCGGGTTTCACCTTCAATACTTGCTGGCGTTGTTGATGAAAGCGGCAAGTACACACCTGCTAAACCAAATGATTCAGTTCGAGTTCTTAGCTCACAAACTGCAACAGATATGCGAGCGATGATGGAGAGTGTGGTTTCCAGTAATGGAACTGCTCCGAGTGCGGCTATTTCAGGTTATCGAATTGCTGGAAAGACTGGAACTGCAAATCGATTCAACACCGCTTGTAAATGTTACAGCGGCTACACCGCATCCTTTATTGGCTTTGCACCAGCAGATGCGCCCAAGTATGTAATCAGTGTGACCATCCAAGATCCAAAAGGAATGCACTGGGGTGGGGCTTTAGCTGGACCAGTATTTAAGAAGGTTATGAGTTTTGTTCTTCAAAGTGAGCGGGTGCAGCCAACCATCGCACCTAAAACCACATTTACATTAACTGAGGCTGCTCTTATGTCTTCAAAGAGTAAGAATGACAAGGCTGGTGCCTAGTTATGAGAATTATTCCTGGCTCATCATTGGCAAAATCTTTAATGGAGTTTGATTCAAAGATATTTAATCAGCAGGTAGTTATTAGTGGGGTTTCAATTAATGCGCAAAAGGTAGTACCTGGGGATCTATTTATTGCCTTTGCTGGAGCCAATACACATGGTATTTCCTATTTAGAGCAGGCGATAAGTAATGGCGCAGTTGCGGTTTTAAGTGATAAAAAGATTGAAGCTTCAATTCCATCCTTCATACATCCAAAGCCTCGTGAGGTTGTTGGCGCAATCTCTGCTTGGTTGTATGGACACCCATTTGAAAGCTTGAAAGCAGTTGGAATCACTGGCACTAATGGAAAGACAACTACTGCAAATTTAGTGAAACAAATCTGGCAACTGAATTCAATCAAGTCAGGATTAATTGGAACACTTGGTGTTGAGATAGCCGATGATAAATTAGAAACTGCGCGAACCACACCTGAGGCTGATGATCTGCAGGCAATTGCTGCGGCAATGGTTGAGCAAGGATGTAAAAATCTGGTGATGGAGGTTAGTAGCCATGCGATTGATCAAGGCCGCATTAAAGGCGCGAACTATGAGGTTGTAGCTTTTTCTAACCTAACCCAAGATCACTTGGATTATCACCTAAGTATGGAAAATTACTTTCAAGCAAAAGCGAATCTATTTGCAGCAGAGTATGCAAAAGTGGCAGTAATCAATATTGATGATTCATATGGAAAGAAATTATCGAAACAAGTAAAGATTCCAGTAGTTACAGTATCGCGTAAAGACTCAACCGCCGATTGGTATTTAGCAAAAGCTGAGATTAAAAATGGGCTCTACCAAGTTGAGATTAAGAGTAAATCTGGTGAGAGCTTAAGTGAAAACTTTGCATTACTTGGAGATTACAATTTAGATAATCTACTTCTAGCAGTGGCAATTGTTTCTTCTGCAGGTTTATCACTAGACAAAATTGCATCCACGATAAGCAAATTACAGAGTGTGCCTGGCAGACTGGAGAGTGTTAACGCTGGTCAGAGATTTACCGCTTTAGTTGATTATGCCCATACGCCAGATGCCGTGGAACGAGTTATTGCAACTGTAAAATCAGCGACTAGTGGAAAAATAATTGGCGTGCTTGGCTGTGGCGGAGATAGAGATGCTAGTAAGCGCTCACTCATGGGTCATGCGCTATTTAACGGATGTGATCTTGCAATATTTACTAGCGATAATCCAAGGAGTGAATCAGCCGAGGTTATTTTGAAGCAAATGACTGCGGGAATAGATCTTGGTAAAAAAGGATTGGTTGAAATAGATCGAAAAAGTGCAATTGATTTAGCGATTAAAAATGCTCAAAGTGGTGATGTGGTTTTGTTGATGGGTAAGGGTCATGAGAGCGGGCAAGAGGTAAATTCAGTAGTCACACCATTTGACGATCGAGTTGAATTAGCTGAATCAATCAAGCGATTGGCTCGTTGATGCTAAAAATAACAGCAGCTGAATTTGCCAAAATAGTCTCAGGTCAGCTTCATGAAATCTCTGAGTCGACAATGATCGATCAGGTCCCGGTTATTAACTCAAAAAGTGCAACAAAGAGTTCATTTTTTGTTGCCTTTAAAGGCGAGCAGGTGGATGGGCACAATTTTGTCAGCGAAGCAATTAATCTAGGAGCAAAGTTTGCCTTAGTTAGCAAACCTGTAGCCGAACCACATGTTTTAGTAGCTGATACTGGTAAGGCTTTGATTGATTTAGCAATCTACCTTCGATCAAAATTACCTGAATTGAAAATTGTCGGTATCACAGGCTCACAGGGTAAGACCACGACAAAAGAGTTCTTGAACTCAATTCTTAAACTTGAAGGTGAAACTGTAGCAACGGCTGGAAATTTCAATACAGATATCGGTGTACCACTGACCCTCTTGCGTTGCAATGAACAAACCAAGTTTTGTATTTTGGAGATGGGTGCAAGACACTCCGGTGACATTGCAAAGTTAACAAAAATAGCCAAACCAAATGTTGGAGTAGTACTAGTTGTAGGCACTGCACATATTGGTGAATTTGGTTCAGTTGAGGCAATCGCTAAGACCAAAGCTGAATTAATAATTAATTTGCCGGCTAATTCAACTGCAGTGCTGGGAAGTTATGATGCTTATACGCCGAAGATGGCTGATTCTTTGGAGTTAAAGAAAGTTTTATTCGGAGATAATCAAAATGTTAGGGCTGCTGATTTAGAGATGCATGGTGGATATGCCCACTTTGATTTGGTTACTCCAGCTGGCAGAAATCCGGTTTCTTTGCAGGTTTTAGGTGAACACCAAGTTCCTAATGCTCTTGCTGCCGCAGCCGCAGCTTTTGCTTTAGGAGTTGTTAATGAAAATATTGCAGTGGGTTTAACAACTGCAGCTTTGGATAGTAAATGGCGGATGCAAATAGAGGAGATCAACGGCATTCATTTGATTCATGATTATTACAACGCCAATCCGGAGAGCATGAAGGCTGCTTTAAAAACTTTAATTTTATTAAGTCAGGAAAGTGGCGGGGCTAGTTGGGCAATTCTCGGCAAAATGCATGAATTGGGAGATACTGAGGCAGCTGGCCACAAAGAGGTTACTGCGTACTCCCGGGAAATAGGCGTTGATCACCTGCTGGCTGTGGCCACTGATCTTTATAAAGAGATTGAGGATCAATCTGATTCTGAACATATGCTCCTACATAACTGCCCAAACCCTGATTCTGTTTTACAGTTGGTCGATAATCTTTCTGTTGGAGATGTAATTTTACTGAAAGCATCGCGCTCAGAGAGGTTTGAAGATTTAGCAAATGCGATTAAGGCCAAACTGATTGGAGATCAGAAGTGAAAGGCATATTACTTTCAGGAGCCATTTCTGCGATATTTGCATTTTTTGCCACTCCAGCATTAATTAAATTGCTAGCTAAAAAAGGTTACGGCCAAATTATTAGAGATGATGGTCCAACTACTCATCATGTTAAGCGCGGCACTCCTACTATGGGTGGAATTTCCTTAATTACTGCAGCTATTACTGGATATTTTGCAAGTCATTTACTAACTGGTGTGCCAGCCACAACTTCAGCACTTCTAGTATTAGCCCTGATTGTTGGATTGGGTTTTGTCGGATTCTTAGATGACTGGCTAAAGGTTGCCAAGCAAAAATCTATGGGTTTAAATGCAAAGCAAAAACTATTAGGACAAGCAATAGTGGCTGGTTCATTTGCATATGCTGGGTTGCAATTCCCAGATAAAAATGGATTAACACCTATTTCCATGAATCTATCAACCGTTAGAGATACTTCAATAAAACTTGGAATGGTCCTGGTAATAGTTTGGGTTATCTTGATGGTGCTAGGAACGAGTAACGGCGTGAATTTAACAGATGGCTTAGATGGTTTGGCCACTGGGGCTGCAGTAATGGTGTTCACATCTTTTATTTTGATTGGCGTTTGGGAGTTTGGCCAAAGCTGTGCTGTCTCTCCGGGCCTAAAATGTTATGAGGTTAGAGATCCATTGGATCTGGCAGTTTTAGCCGCAGCACTTGCAGGAGCTTGTGGTGGTTTCTTATGGTGGAATGCTTCGCCCGCAAAAATATTTATGGGAGATGTTGGATCATTAGCGCTAGGTGGAGCACTTGCTGGAATTGCAATTACCTTAAGAACTCAACTGCTTCTTGTAGTTCTTGGATTTATTTTTGTTTTGATTACATCATCAGTTATTTTGCAAGTGGCCTACTTCAAGATTTCTGGCGGTAAACGGATCTTCAAGATGGCTCCACTTCAACATCATTTTGAGTTGATGGGCTGGGGCGAGGTAACAATCGTTATTAGGTTTTGGATCATTGCCAGCCTTGGTGTTGCAGCAGGTTTAGGTCTCTTCTATGCCCAATGGGTTGTTTCCTAGCATGAGCTATGTTTCAGAATTAGCTGGAAAAAAATGCTTGGTGATCGGCGCGGGTGTTACAGGTCAGGCTGTTGATAAAGCATTAAAGAAATTTGGGGCGATCTCATATCTTTTTGATGAAAAAACAAATTCAAAGTTAAAAGTAATTGACCAAATTCCGCAGGAGATAGATTTCGCTGTGGTCTCACCAGGCTGGCGAGCCGATCATCCAGTATTACTAAATCTGAAAAATTCAGGAGTTGAAATTATTGGTGAGGTTGATTTTGCATGGAAAATTAAAGAGGTAATTGCGCCAAGTCAAAAGTGGGTTGCCTTAACCGGTACTAATGGCAAAACCACCACAATCAAAATGGTGGAATCGATATTTAAGAGTGCAAAAATCAATGGCGCAGCCTGCGGCAACGTTGGTCAAACCGTTATTGAATCTGTAATGCAAGAGCCTGCTCTAGATTACTTGGCCTTAGAGTTGTCATCTTTTCAAATTCATTGGAGTGAATTACCTAAATATGAGTCGGTAGCACTTCTTAATATTGCTGAGGATCACATCGACTGGCATGGGAACTTTGATAATTATGCGCAAGCAAAACTAAAACTTCTTAAGCAAGCAAAGAAATCATTTGTTAATAAATCCGACAAAGTGTTGTCAACCAAAGTTCAAAGTGGATCAGTAATTTGGTTTTCACTTGACACACCTCAGCCAGGTGAATTAGGAGTGGTGGAGAACCTATTAATCGACCGAGCTTTTTCTCCTTCACCAAGTGAAGCAAATGAGATATCAGAGCTTGTAGATATCACTCCAACTGTGCCTCACAACATCATGAATGCATTGGCTGCATCCGCACTTGTGTTATCGCTAGGGGTTAAATACCAAGCTATTAAAGATGGATTAAAGAATTTTTCAACAGATCACCATCGCATGGAGTTGGTTCTAAGTAAGGATGAAATAAATTGGGTTGATGATTCAAAGGCAACGAATCCTCATGCTGCTATTGCATCGCTACTTTCATATTTTAATGTCATTTGGATTGCTGGTGGTCTAGCAAAGGGTGCCAGTATGGATGAGTTGGCCAAAAGGGCCGGAAGCCGGATTAAATCAATAATTCTTATTGGCCAAGACCGAGAGATCATCGCCCAGGCATTCGCTCAGTACTCACCAACTACGCAATTAGTAAGAGTTGATCAAAGTGGCGATGCAAAACAACTGATGAAAGATGTCGTAGCCCAGGCGAAAAAAACCGCAAAATCTGGTGACACCGTTTTATTAGCTCCTGCCTGTGCATCAATGGATCAGTTTGATTCATATGTGGAACGTGGCCAATTATTCGCCCAAGCCATTAAAGAGTTGGTTTAACATGAGTAGCAATCTAACTATCAAGAAATACTCAAGAATTTTGGCAAGACCAGAAATTCCTTATTACCTGATTATCTGGAGCACAGTTTTCCTATCCGCATTGGGTTTAACCATGGTTCTATCCTCTTCCACCGTCACTTCGCTGCAAGAAAACGGAAATGCTTATGCAATATTTTTGCGTCAGTTTTTCTTCTTGGGTCTAGGTAGCTTTGCATTTTATTGGGCATTTAAAGTTCAAGGAGCCGTTTGGCCAAGAATTGCTCGGTATGCACTGTCAATTTCAATTGTGATTTTGTTGTTGCCATTTGTTCCATTTTTAGGAAAGAATATAAATGGTAATAGAAACTGGATTGAGATTGCTGGATTCACTTTGCAACCTTCAGAGTTTGCCAAGCTACTTCTTATTCTGTGGTGTGCATTGCAATTACGAAGAATTGGTGAATACGCCGGGAAGAAATCACCATTTCGATTGATAGCTCCAGGTTTAGCCGTGGTCGAGGTATTGATTATGTTTGAGCGTGATCTGGGTACTGCGCTGTTGGTTTTAATAATATTTACCGGAATATTGTTTATTTCAGGTGCGCCGATGAAACATTTCCTTGGGATAGGAATTTTTGCAGTTGTTGTTGGTGGCGCTTTTGTGTTGAGCAGCAATTATCGAATGAGCAGATTTGCTGCATTATTTGATCCATTTGATGAAAAGTATTACAAGTTTTCTGGATGGCAACCTGCACACAGCATCATGGGCTTAGCCAGCGGCGGTTTATGGGGAAGTGGACTAGGAGCGAGCAAACAGAAGTGGGCAAATTTAGCTGAAGCGCATACAGATTTTATTTTTTCAGTCATTGGCGAAGAGTTAGGCTTGTTAGGCACCTTATTGGTATTAGTTCTCTACGCAGCATTAATTTATTCGATCCTAAGAGTTGCATTAAAAACTAAGGATGATTTCTCTAGATATGCCACTGCTGGAGTTGCGTGTTGGTTTATTGCCCAAGTGACAATAAATATTGGATCCGTAACCTCATTATTACCTGTAATTGGCGTTACCTTGCCACTTATTTCTTATGGCGGTTCATCATTACTAGCCAACTTAATTGCAATTGGCTATGTATTAGGTGTTGCCCGGAGAACTCCAGAGATTTCAGAGGGCATAAAGCTCAGTCGGATGAGAAAATCAAGCCAATGAAAACCAAAATATTATTTGCCGGTGGTGGCACGGCCGGTCATGTTGAGCCAGCCTTAGCTGTTGCTACTTGGTTAAAAGGAGAAAAGCCTGAATGGCAATTAACCTTTGTCGGCACTAAAAATGGTTTAGAAAATCAATTGGTACCTAAAGCTGGATTTGAATTGATTCATATTCCAAAGGTTTTAATGCCAAGACAAGTTACCCCTTCAACTTTTGTTTGGCCGATCAAGATAATTTATGCAACATTTAGGGCATTTAAGATTTGTCGTGAGGCTGATTTAGTAATTGGTTTTGGGGGCTATGCCTGCCCACCAATTTATCTAGCAGCTGCAATCTTGCGTAAACCAATTTTTATTCATGAAGCAAATGCAATTCCTGGTTGGGCCAATCGTTTGGGCGCGGCCTTTGCATCAGAAATTTTCATTGCCTTCTCAAGAACTAAATTAAAGTTAGGCAAATGGCGAAATGCCAAATTATCAGGTATGCCAATTAGAGCTGAAATTATTGCTTCATCCAAGTTATCGGCAGCTGAATCTCAAAAGATTAAAAATGACCAGTTAGATAAGTGGCAACTTTCTAAAGAGAAGCCAACAATTTTAGTTTTTGGCGGATCCCAAGGCTCAAGACATATAAATGAAGCCATTATGCAATCACTTTCTGCCTTTACTGAGCGAAATGTGCAGGTAGTTCACTCGGTAGGTCGCAGCAATGCACTGCCAACCTCGACTGAAAACTATCTTCCGCTTTCATATATTGAAGATATGTCTTCTGCCTATCATGCAGCTGATTTGATTATTGCTAGAAGTGGCGCATTAACCTGCGCAGAGCTTGCTGCAGTTGGAAAGTTTGCAATTCTAATTCCGCTTCCAATCGGCAATGGTGAGCAATCTGCTAACGCATCAGATCTGCAGGCAGCAGGAGCTGCTGAAGTAGTTGCCGACGATAAGTTCAATTCCGGGTGGTTAATCAGCAATTGGAGTGAAATTTGGCGCAAAGCTAGTAATTATCGTCCGACAAATTGGGGTGAGTTTTCCGCAAGTGAAGTGATAGGTAAAGCGATTATTGAAAAAATAGGTAGTAGTAAATGAGTTCTCAGTTGAATTATTCATTGGCTGAGCTTTCTAAACTTAAGATTCATTTTATTGGTGTGGGTGGCGCAGGCATGAGCGGAATTGCCCGCATCATGCTGGCAAAAGGATTTTCAATATCAGGTTCAGATAAAAATGATTCACCGATGCTCACCTCTCTTAAAGCACTAGGTGCAAAAATTGAGATTGGCCATGACGAGAAGAATTTAGGGGATGCTGAACTTGTGATCATCTCCTCTGCGATAGGTGAGAAGAATCCGGAGTTGATGGCTGCAAAAGATAAGGGACTGCCAATCGCTGCACGCGCTATTGCCCTAGCTTGGCTTATGTCAGATTCCACATCAGTTGCTGTTGCTGGAACGCATGGGAAAACCACGACAACTGCGATGCTAACTGTTGCATTGCAATCAGCTGGGATGGATCCTTCATTTGCAATTGGTGGAACGATTAATACTGCAGGTACTAACGCCCATAGCGGCAGTGGATCGATATTTGTCGCCGAAGCAGATGAATCAGATGGTTCATTTTTAGCTTATAAACCAACTGGTGCAATCATCACCAACATTGAGTTAGATCATGTTGACCATTTTGCAAATGAGGATGAGGTTTTTGCAGTCTTTGAGCAGTTTGTTGACTCTATAAAACCTAATGGATTTTTAATTGCATGTGGAGATGATGATGGAGTCCATAACTTATTGAAACGGATTAAACGAAAAGATCTAAAAATTCTCCTTTATGGCAAGGGCGATAAAAATGACTTTAGAATCGACAAAATTCACTTAGCCCCAACAACTTCAACTGCGAGCATCTCAAGTACTGGCAGGAAAATAGGGGAGTTAAAGTTGGCTGTAGCTGGTGAACATAATGTGCTTAATGCATTGGCAGCCTTTGCTGCGGCTAGCGCTTTAGAAGTAGCAGAGGAAAAGGTGATTGCTGGGTTAGGCACCTTTACTGGAACAAGGCGCCGATTTGAGTTAAAAGGTGAGGTTTCTGGCATAAAGGTAATTGATGATTATGGCCATCATCCAACAGAATTAATTGTTACTTTAAAAGCTGCAAAAAATTTAGCCCAAGCGGGGCGAGTATTAGTGATTTTTCAACCACATCGTTATTCAAGGACAGCAGCTTTCGCTAACCAATTCTCGCAAGCTCTATCGCTGGCAGATTTCACCTATCTATTAGAGGTCTATGCAGCTAGCGAGAAACCATTACCGGGAGTTTCTTCACTGTTAATTGCAAAAAATATGAGTGCCCAGCAAATTAAGTTTGAACCGTCAATGCTGCAAGTAGTCTCTGATGTAGTAGCTATGGCCAAAAGCGGGGATGTGATTATCACGTTAGGGGCCGGAGATGTGAGTTCACTAGGGGAACCAATTTTACAAGCACTGGCTTCTCGTTAATTACCTCAATGGCATATAAGTTTCCTAAAGATTTAAGCGCCTTTTAATCTCAACACTACTTATTGGCTCTATCTCTTTTGCTTCCTACTTACTTGGTTGGTCCTCATTCTTGACGGTTAAAGAGGTGCAGATTACGGGCACAGAATCAACATCGGTGATTTTAAGTGAGCTTAAGAATAAGAATGTTGCACCAGTAGTTGGTCAAAAATTAGCCCGAGTTGAGATCCGGTCAGTGAAAAGAGTTTTGAGTGATTTAGATTGGATAGCTTCGGCAGAGGCATCTCGTAATTGGTTTGCAAAGAAGATAGAGATTCAAGTCCTCGAACGGGTTGCGGTGGCAAAGGCATTAACTGAGAGCAATTCAATGGTTAATTTTGATAGCGAAGGTTCAATTTTTAACCCAACCTCTACTGACCAAGTGAAGGGGCAAGAGGCACTGCCATTAGTTTCAACTGCAGGTGATAGCAGAAAAGATCTTGTTGATGTGGCCTTGCTTTTAAAACAAATCCCAGCAGATTTGAGTTATCTAGTAACTGATTTGGACCAAATCTCTGTCACCAAGGCTGGTTATATCCTGATGAGTACCAGAATTAATAGCCAAGCGGTCCGAATTAATTGGGGCAGTATTGATCAGATAGATCAAAAGTTTTCCGTTCTGCAGGCACTCCTGAAATTGCCTGAAAATAAGGGGATAAAACAGGTTGATTTATCAGAGCCAAAAGCTCCAATAGTTAAATAAAAACAATGATTTTTAAAGGGCTTTTTTAGAGTTTAATTTTCAGATATTTTCTATGAATTAATAGCAAATATTTAATGCATTAAAAATCGTGTCGGTGTTTGATTGCCTTGCCACTAGTGCCTAGTTTTGCGTAATCAGAAAAGCATAACTTTAACTCTCAACTTGAGATTTAGGGCTAGGGAAGAGGCAAAAAGTGGCAACACCGCAAAACTATTTAGCTGTTATCAAAGTTGTTGGTATCGGCGGTGGCGGAGTAAACGCTGTTAACCGAATGATTGATGTCGGTTTAAAAGGTGTTGAATTTATTGCAATCAATACAGATGCCCAAGCATTGTTAATGTCAGATGCAGATGTGAAGTTAGATATTGGTAGAAAATTAACAAGAGGATTAGGTGCAGGTGCTGCACCTGAAATAGGTCGTCAAGCCGCGCTTGATCACATTGATGAAATTGAAGAAGTATTACGTGGTGCAGATATGGTTTTTGTTACTGCAGGTGAAGGTGGTGGTACTGGAACAGGTGGTGCACCGATAGTTGCTAAGGTTGCAAAAGATTTAGGTGCATTAACAGTTGGCGTAGTCACAAAGCCATTTACTTTTGAAGGTAAGCGTAGAACAGCACAAGCTGAAGAAGGTATTGAGAATTTAAGAACTGAAGTTGATACTTTGATTGTAATTCCAAATGATCGCTTGCTTGCGATTTCAGATAGATCTATTTCAGCATTGGAAGCATTTAAGACCGCTGATCAAGTTCTACTATCTGGTGTTCAAGGAATTACAGATCTGATTACAACTCCTGGATTAATCAATCTAGATTTTGCTGATGTTAAAAGCGTGATGGCTGGCGCAGGATCTGCATTGATGGGAATTGGTTCAGCGCGAGGTGAAGCAAGATCAATCAGAGCTGCTGAACTTGCGATCTCTAGCCCATTGCTTGAGGCATCAATTGATGGTGCACATGGCGTATTGCTTTCAATTGCTGGTGGATCAGATCTTGGATTATTTGAAATTTCAGAGGCTGCTGAGCTAGTAGCAAAATCTGCCCATCCAGATGCAAACATTATTTATGGAACTGTAATTGATGATGCCTTAGGGGATGAGGTTCGGGTAACTGTGATTGCCGCAGGCTTTGATGGTGGCCAACCAAAGCGAGTAGTAATGCCGGTAATTGATGCGGCAACTATTAGTGGTGAAGCAGATCCAATAGCTGCCAATGATCCACTTGCGGTGGCGCTTGATTTAAATGTTGGCGATTCAGATCGTCCACGTAAGCGAATTACTTTTGAAGACCTAGTTGCAGAAGATGAGATCGATATCCCTGATTTCATGCGGTAGTAGCCATAATGGCTCGACTGCTTTTTACAGCTAGAGAATTTGGTTCCTTAGCCGATCCAGTTTCAAGTGGCAATATTGAGAGATTATCTAAATTAGTAGCAAAGCCAATTCAAATAATGACTCAAAATCACGGCAATCAAGTTTCGGTGATAGAACAACCAATTTCAGCACCAGTTGCTGATGCAATGGTTAGCTGCAGTAAAGAAATTGCGCTTGCAGTGAGAGTAGCTGACTGCCTGCCACTTCTTTTGTATTCAAATAATGTGATCGCAGCAGTTCATGTGGGGCGAAAAGGATTAATGAATCAGGTGGCAGTTAATGCAGTGGCGCAGATGAGAAAACTTGGCGCAAAAGAGATAACTGGTGTGGTTGGACCTCATATTTGCGGTCAATGCTATGAAGTGGGCGCAGATATTTTCACAGAAGTAACAAATGCCTACCCTGCAACCTTTAAGAAGAAAACCATCTTGATCTTTATGCCGGGCTAGTATCTCAATTACCTGAAATTAAGCTTTCAAATATTGATTTATGCACCAAAGAGAACACTGATTACTTCTCATACCGCGCTCATGGCGAAGGCGGCAGACAGGTTGGAGTAATCACGCTATGAACCGAAGGCAAGAGATTGAAGAAAACCTAAATCAGGTTAGAAAAAACATTGCAGATGCAGCATCAAAAAGTGGCCGTAATCCTGATGACATAAATTTAATTGTCGTTACCAAAACCTTTCCAATTTCAGATTTAGAGATCCTCTACTCTCTAGGTTTACGAGAGTTTGGTGAAAATAGAGATCAGGAAGCAAGTGTTAAAGCCAAAGCACTTCCGCAAGATATCAATTGGCATTTTCAAGGGGGAATTCAGAGTAATAAGTTAAAATCAATTTGCAATTGGGCCTCGGTTATTCACTCTGTTGACCAATTCAAATATGCCCAAATAATCTCCGAGCAAAAAAGTGCAACACCAATGCAGATTTTTATTCAGGTTTCATTGGATCAGCCACCTGAATCTAGGGGAGGGGTGGATCCAGGAAAGTTGATTGAGCTGGCAAATCAGATTTCATCTCTTCCAAATCTAAAGGTTTTAGGATTAATGG
This sequence comes from Candidatus Planktophila sp., assembly GCA_003569185.1. GTDB lineage: Bacteria > Actinomycetota > Actinomycetes > Nanopelagicales > Nanopelagicaceae > Nanopelagicus. The sequence goes on from BGOJ01000001.1 coordinate 391,582, forward strand.
CGGTTGGACCGGTTGATCAAGAGATTGAGCCAGCCTTTGCAAGATTGCAGCAAATCCAAGCAGGCTTTTTAACCCATTTTAAAGATGCTGTTTTTCTCTCCTCTGGCATGAGTGGAGATTATGAAATGGCTATTTCTTACGGTGCGACACATCTGCGAATTGGCAGTTCAATCCTCGGTAATAGAGCCCCCATCAAATAGATTTACGCCATGGCTAGTGCATTTAAGCGGGTTGCTGGATACCTCGGACTGATGGATGAGGAAGAGTTAGACCATGGCAATAACCAGATAACTGAGCGCGCACCGCGATTAGTACGTGCAAATAGCAAGCCAATGGCAAAATCAAATGTTGAGTTGATGCCACATGTTGAATCATCAAAAATTATGGATCACATTATTTCTTTAACACCTCGCACATATAGCGAAGCGCGTTTGATTGGTGAGCATTACCGTGAAGGTAAGCCAGTGATCATGAATTTAAGTGATATGGAAGAGAGTGAGCGAAAGCGCTTAGTTGATTTCGCATCTGGTTTAGTTTTCGGTCACCATGGCAGCATCGAGCGAGTTACACCAAAGGTATTTCTACTTACCCCACCAAATGTTTCAGTAAGTGTTGAAGATAAAACATCGGCAGCACAAGCAAGCTTCTTTAACCAAAGCTGATTTAGCTTTCTTCTAATGAGTTCCATTTTTGGTCTTGTTTACTGGTTACTCAATTTATTCCTAATTGCATTAATTGGTCGATTAATTCTTGATTACATCCGAATTTTTTCACCAAACTTTCGCCCTCGCGGCATATTTCTAGGGATTGCAGAATTGATTTACTCAGTTACAGATCGACCACTTAGTTTTGTTAGACAATTTGTCCCACCGCTACGGCTAGGCGGTATTTCACTCGATCTTTCTTTTATTGTTGTATTTTTCGTTGTTCAGTTGCTAATGCGTTTAGTAATAATTCTTTAATTCTTTAATAAATTTAACCAAAGTCCTAGCTCATTGCCATCACTACTTTGACCTTTGTCTTGCACCAAAGTAGTGGCCAAAACCTCTGCGCTAATTTCCGCAACAGCTGATGTGATAGCGGTTGCAACCTGGTCAGGGGCATTCCAATTAACGGTGATGCGATCACTAACATCTAAGCCAATCTTTTTGCGCTCCTCTTGGATCGCTCTAATAACCTCACGTACTAGCCCTGATTGAATTAACTCAGGGGTTAATGCCAAATCTAAAGCCAAACTTTCACCGGCATGAGATGCAACAGACCAACCAGTTCGAGGTGTTTCAGTCACAACCAAATCATCAATATCAATTTCAGCAGATTTTGAACCATTTGTTAGGTTAACTGATAATTCAAAGGATTTATTCTCGCGCAAATGCTTAACCATCTCTGTGTGATTAGCTGAGGTGATGGCTTTAGCAATTATTTGAACATCAGCACCGAACTTTGTGCCAAGTGTTCTGAAATTAGCTTTGACTGATACATCAACTAAATCTGCTTCCGCAACTTCAATGCCATCTAGTTTGAGGATATTCAACTCTTCGGCGATATGAGTTTTAATCTCCTCAGAAATCTTCGCCCAGCCTGGAGCTGAAACGAGAGCTCTTGAAAGTGGTTGACGAATTTTTACGCCAGATTCAGCTCTGGCAGATCTTCCTAACTCAACTAAGCGCCTTGATAGTGCAACGGAGGTTGAAAGATTTTCATCAACCAACTTTTTATCAGCAATTGGAAAATCTGCTAAATGCACAGATTCAACCTGGTCTGATTGCGCAACCTTAATCAAGGATTGCCAAACATGTTCGGCGATAAATGGCACCATGGGAGCTAGTAGGAGAGTGAGATTCTTTAAACAAAAATAAAGTGTGTTAAGGGCAACTTCATCACCATCCCAAAAGCGACGACGAGATCTGCGCACATACCAGTTGGATAGGTCATCGATAAAGGCTGCCAGAAGTTGACCTGCCGCTTGTGAATCAAAATTTTCAAGTGCTTGATCTACACCAAGAATTAATTTATTTAGTTCAGAAAGAATCCATTTATCCATCAAAGTCAAATCAGTTGAAACCTTTGAGACTTCAAAATCTGCAGCATTTGCATAAAGAGTAAAAAAAGAGATTGTGTTCCAGTAGGTTAGCAAGGTTTTGCGAACTACATCAGAGATTGCATCATGGCCAACCCGGCGAGCACTCCAAGGTGAGCCTGCGGCCAACATGTACCAACGAACAGCATCTGCGCCATGCTGATTCATTAATGGCATCGGTTCAAGTACATTCCCAAGATGCTTACTCATCTTTCGACCATCTTTATCCAAAATATGTCCTAAACAAAGCACAGTTTTATAGGAAGATTTATCAAAAACTAAAGTGCCAATTGTCATTAGCGTGTAGAACCAACCTCGAGTTTGATCAATAGCTTCGCAGATAAAATCTGCTGGGTAAGCGGCGTTGAACTGCTCAACTGAACCAGTTTGGTGAGGGTAACCCCACTGAGCAAATGGCATTGCACCTGAGTCATACCAACAATCAATGACCTCAGGAATTCGCTGCATGGTTTCAGAGCACTTATCACACTTGAATTTAATGTCATCTACGAAGGGACGATGCGGATCTAATTTGCTTAACTCTTGACCTGCTAATTTCCCAAGCTCGGCAAGGGAACCTACGCAGATTTCATGCTTATTTTCACATCTCCAAATTGGTAATGGAGTTCCCCAGTAACGATTTCGCGAAACTGCCCAGTCAATATTGTTATTTAACCAATCACCAAATCTGCCAGTTTTAATTGTTTCTGGATGCCAATTAGTCGTTGAATTCTCGCGAAGCAGATCCTCTTTAATTGAAGTTGTTTTTACATACCAAGAAGGTTGTGCGTAATACATCAATGCTGTATGACATCTCCAGCAATGTGGGTAGGAGTGCTCAAACTGTAAACTTTTAAACATCAAACTACGAGATTTCAGATCCTTAATTAGAGCTTTATCTGCATCTTTGAAAAAGACACCACCAATTAATGGCACATCTTTTTGGAAATGACCATCTGGGTTAACTGGATTCACAACTGGCAAGTTGTACTTGCGACAAACCTCTAAATCATCTGCACCAAAGGCTGGAGATTGGTGAACTAAACCGGTGCCATCTTCAACTGTCACATAATCAGCTAGAACCACAAAGTGAGCGTCATTTATTTCAACAAAATCAAAGGGCCGGGAGTATTTCGTATGTTCAAGATCCTTACCAATGAAGGTGGCAATTACTTTTCTAACTTCTCCTAAAACGGAGGCTAGATCTGTTGCTACAACTAAACGTTCAGTCTTTTCATCAAGAGTTATTTCAACAACCTGGTACTCAACCTTTGGGTTAACCGCAACTGCAGTGTTTGATACCAATGTCCAAGGTGTTGTAGTCCAAACCAACAGGCTTGCTTTAAGTTCGGCTAGTTTTCCAGAAGTTGCTGGGAAGCGAACAAAAACTGATGGGTCTTTAATAGTTTCATAGCCTTGGGCTAACTCATGATCTGATAGTCCAGTTCCACATCTTGGGCAGTATGGTGCAACCCGATGATCTTGAACCAATAACCCTTTGTTCCATATTTGTTGAAGCGACCACCAAACACTCTCAATATATTCTGGTGACATAGTCCAATAGGCTTCATCGAAATCAACCCAAAAGCCCATCCGTTTGGTCATGTCCGTAAACTCATCAACATGTCGCTGCACTGACTCTTTGCATTTTTCGTTGAAGGCTGCAACACCAAATTTCTCAATATCGGCTTTACCTGTGAAGCCCAACTCTTTTTCAACTGCAATCTCAACTGGCAAACCATGGCAATCCCAACCAGCTTTTCGAATTACTTGCTTGCCTTTCATTGTTTGAAAGCGGGGAAACAAATCCTTAAAAACTCGAGCTTCAATATGGTGTGTACCTGGCTTGCCATTTGCAGTTGGCGGACCCTCATAAAAACTCCAACGAGCTGCACCATTTCTATTTTCAACTGATTTTTCAAAAACCTGATTTTGGGTCCAAAAATCTAGAATTCCCATTTCCATTGCAGGCAGATCGATTTGCGCAGGCAAGCTATTAATCTTGCGCTTCTTATTCATATCCACCCCGCATTCTAACGCGGGAACAATCCAATTCTTCCTCTCATTTTTCCCCACGGGGGTGGCGGTTGGTAATTAGTTGGGCCAAGCCATAACCTTTCCCCCTTCAGGGGGTAATGTGGCTATCAAGAAGTTATTTAAGAAATCATCAAAGAAAAGTTCAAAACCAGCAGCAAAAAAGCCTGCCAAAAAAGTGGCAAAAAAGGCAGTGGCTAAGAAGCCTGCACCCAAAAAAGCTGCGAAAAAGATGGCCAAACGCTCACCAAATATTGTTAAGCCATCATTAGCTAAGAAACCTAACTTTAAAAAAGCGCCTGGAAAACCCTTTCCAGCAAAATTACAAACTTCAACATCCGGTTCTTCAACCACCATTTCAGTTACTTCAACAATGCCAAATGCCAATGCCCAACCAGTTGTGGAAGAGCGTCGATTGGTAATGCTGCCACCGCCTAAGCCAGTTCTTAAGTCAAAGAAAGCTGCAGCGCTTAAACCTATTAAAAGTGCACCGGCGCCATTGGTTGTTAATTCAAGTGAAAATGCTTGGAATGCCGCAGAATTAAAGAGCATTAAAGGCGAACTATCTAAAGATCTGATTCGCTTAAAGAAAGAATTAGAAATCGCAGAGGCTGAGATGGAAGATTTAGTTGAAGCTGCAGGTGTTGGAGCGGGCGATGACCAAGCAGATGCCGGCGCAAAAACCTTTGAACGCGAACACGAGATGTCTTTGGTTTATAACGCTAGAGATATGGTGCAGCAAACCGAGCGGGCTTTAGAGAGAATTGAAAGTAAAACCTACGGAAAGTGTGAAGAATGCGGGAACTTTGTTGGTAAAGCTAGATTGCAGGTTTTCCCACGAGCAACTCTTTGTATGGTTTGTAAGCAAAAGGAGGAACGACGCTGAACTTAATTCAGCGAAAGTGGTTAGCGGTAACCGCTCTAGTAGTTTTTGCCTTAGATTATGCAACTAAAACTTTAGCTCTAAATAACCTATCAGCGCAGCCAAAACAAATCCTCGGAACCTTCCTACAGCTTCGGTTAACTTTTAATTCAGGTGCAGCTTTTAGCCTTGCCTCTAGTGGCACAATATTTTTATCCTCTTTTGCAATTATCGTATCGGCGGCGATTTTCTACTATGGCAGAAAAGTTAACTCCAAACGATGGGCCTTCGCACTTGGTCTTGCCCTCGGCGGAATATTTGGGAATTTATCAGATCGAATATTTAGACCACCTGGTGGATTACAGGGTGAAGTAGTTGACTGGATTCAACTTCCGAACTGGCCAGTTTTTAACGTGGCAGATATGGCAGTAGTTAGCGCAGCCTTTGTCGTTTCATATTTGAGTTGGAAGAATGTGCCGTTCAGCAAGAATCGAGATAACTCATGAGTGAGCGTGAGATTAGAAATCTTTCAATTCCAGAAGGCTTAAATCAAGAGCGAGTGGATGCGGCCTTATCTAGGTTATTAGGACTTTCCCGAAATGTAATTGTTGGATTGATTGAGCATGGTGAGATTTCTAAAGATGGAAAAGCAGTTGGTAAGTCAGATCGGGTAGCAACTGGCGATCAACTCGAGATTTTACTGCCGGCTGCAAAGGGTGAAGCGAAATTAGTTGCCACACCAATTGATGGTTTAAAAGTTGTTTATGATGATGAGTATTTAATAGTGATTGATAAACCAGTTGGAATCGCCGCCCACCCAAGTCCTGGTTGGCAAGGAGCAACCGTAGTTGGTGCCATATTTGCAGCAGGTTACCAATTGGCAACCTCAGGGGCTGCAGAGCGACAAGGTGTTGTTCATAGATTAGATGTGGGAACTTCAGGATTAATGGTGGTTGCAAAAAATGAAGTTGCTTATTCAAATCTGAAAGATCAGTTTAGAGATCGCACGGTTTCTAAGGTTTATCATGCATTAGCGCAAGGTCACATGGATCCAACAGTTGGAACAATAGATGCTCCTATTGATAGGCATCCAAGAGAAGATTATCGATTTGCTGTTGTGGCAAATGGCAAGCCAAGTATTACTCACTACAAAACTTTAGAAGTTTTTCCAGCTGTAACACTGCTAGAGATTGAACTAGAAACAGGCAGAACGCATCAAATACGAGTTCACTTTTCAGCACTTCACCATCCATTAGTGGGTGACCTGACTTATGGATCAGATCCAGCCCTGGCTACCCGCCTTGGCATCACTAGGCCATGGCTGCACGCAAAGCAGCTCGCTTTTGATCACCCAGCAAGTGGTGAACGTTTATCCTTTAATGCAGAGTACCCAGCGGACCTGACACGCTCATTAGAGGTACTTTCAGATATTTCCCGCTAGAAATATCGTGCAGTAGTAATCTCGCCACCCATGCCAAACTCAGCCGGAATCCCAAAAAACTCGGAGAATTTCGTGCACCTTCATGTGCACACCGAGTACTCAATGCTGGATGGGGCAGCCAAAATATCCGAACTCGTAGCTGAAGTTGCTAATCAAAATATGCCAGCGATTGCAATGACTGACCATGGAAATGTTTTTGGTGCATTTGAATTTCATAAATTAGCTAAGGCTGCTGGTGTTAAACCAATCATTGGTATTGAAGCATATGTTGCACCTGAGTCCAGATTTGATAAGCGCAGAGTTAAGTGGGCAGAAGGTGGCGAAGATGATGTTTCAGGAGGTGGTGCTTACACTCATATGACTTTATTGGCAGAAAATAATCAGGGCTTATCAAATCTATTTAAGCTTTCATCCCTTGCTTCCCTAGAAGGTTTTTATTACAAACCAAGAATGGATCAAGAATTACTCTCCAAATACTCAAAAGGAATTATTGCCACCACCGGCTGTCCTGGTGGGGAGATTCAAACTAGGTTGCGCATGGGCGGTTACAAGGAGGCTGTCGCAGCCGCATCACGTATGCGAGATATTTTTGGAGCCGAGAACTACTTCCTAGAGGTTATGGATCACTCAATTGATATTGAAAAAAGAGTTCTCTCTGATCTATTGAAGCTGGGCAAGGAATTAAATCTGCCATTACTCGCTACTAATGATTTGCACTATACCCATCATAAAGATGCAGCAGCTCACGAAGTAATGCTTTGTATTCAATCAGGGTCAACTTTGGCAGATCCAAAGCGGTTTAAGTTTGATAACAGTGAGTTTTATCTAAAGAGTGCGCAACAAATGCGCCAATTATTCAAAGATTTGCCAGGCGCTTGTGATAACACTTTAGTGATTGCTGAAAGATGTGAAACAACTATGCGCGAAGGTGAAAATCTCCTGCCACGTTTTCCAGTTCCAGCAGGTGAAAGTGAAGATAGTTGGTTGATAAAACAATCTAATCAAGGTTTAGCTGCCAAAATGAATGGTCAGATTCCACCTGAATATCAGGAAAGACTTAATTTCGAATTAGATGTAATGATAAAAATGGGTTTTCCTGGTTACTTCTTGGTGGTGGCAGATCTTTGCAATTATGCTCGCCAGGTTGGAATTCGTGTTGGCCCTGGTCGAGGTTCGGCAGCAGGATCACTGGTTTCATACTCGCTAGGCATTACCGGTCTTGATCCAATTAAGTTTGGTTTACTCTTTGAGCGATTCTTAAATCCTGAGCGAATCTCAATGCCAGATATTGATTTAGATTTTGATGAAAGAAGGCGATCAGAGATGATCGCTTACGCCACGACTAAATATGGTGATAACCGAGTTGCGCAAATCATTACCTATGGAACTATTAAATCTAAACAGGCAATCAAGGACTCAACTCGAGTTTTAGGTTATCCATACGCACTCGGTGAGCGATTAACTAAATCACTTCCACCATCGGTGATGGGTAAAGATATTTCACTTTCTGGAATTTTTAATATGGATGATGATCGCTATGGCGAGGCTAGTGAGTTTAGAAATCTCTATGAAGCAGATCCTGACTCAAAAAGAATTGTTGATACCGCTCTTGGCATCGAAGGGTTAAAGCGCCAGTGGGGCGTACACGCAGCTGGAGTTATCTTAAGTAAGGAGCCGTTGCTTGATGTAATTCCAATTCACCGACGTGAAGCAGATGGGGCAATTATTACCCAATTTGATATGGGTGCTTGTGAAGCAACTGGCTTGTTGAAAATGGATTTTTTAGGTTTGCGAAACCTATCAGTTCTGGATGATTGTTTAATTAATATTGAAAAGAATTTGGGCAAGACCATTGTTTTAGAAACCTTGCCATTAAAAGATCAAAAACTTTTGAATTACTCTCACGAGGTGACACCCTTGGCGTATTTCAGTTAGATAGCGCACCGATTCGATCCCTCCTTAGATCGATGGCTCCAGATAGCTTTGAAGATATTGCAGCGGTGATTGCACTTTATCGACCTGGTCCGATGGGCGAGGATTCACATAATAAATATGCAGATTACAAGAATGGCCGAAAGGTGCCGGTAGCTATCCACCCTGAATTAGATAAGCCATTAAATGAGATTCTTAAAGATACTTATGGCTTAATTGTTTACCAAGAGCAGGTGTTAGCGATTGCACGAAAAGTTGCCGGTTTCACACTTGGCCGCGCAGATTTGTTAAGAAAAGCGATGGGTAAGAAAGATAAAAAGATCTTGGACAAGGAAAGAGTTCATTTTGAAGAAGGCATGAAATCAAATGGCTTCTCTGAGGACGCAACTGAGAAATTATGGCAAACATTGATTCCGTTCTCTGATTATGCATTTAATAGAGCTCATAGCGCAGGTTATGGATTGCTCTCCTTTTGGACAGCCTACTTAAAGGCAAATTATCCAGCTGAATATATGGCAGCACTTCTAACAAGTGTTCGGGATGATAAAGATAAGAGTGCTTTGTATTTAAATGAATGTCGCCGCATGGGAATAAAGGTATTGCCGCCAGATGTCAATGAGTCTGATTCGGGATACACACCTATAGGAAAAGATATCCGATTCGGCCTAACCGCAATCCGAAATGTTGGCGATAATGTTGTGGCTTCAATTATTGAAAATCGAAAGATTAAGGGCAAGTATCTAAGTTTCGGTGAGTTTCTAGCCAAAGTTGATGCCCATGTATGTAATAAAAAAACTATCGAATCTTTAATAAAAGCTGGAGCCTTTGATTCTCTTGGCCATACTCGTCGCGGATTGATGATGGTTTATTTAGAAGCTCTAGATGCAGTTGGTGAAGCCAAACGAGCTGAGGCAATTGGACAGTTTGATCTATTTGGTTCTGCTAATACAACCTCCTCAGTAAGTGGAGTTGACCTAGATATTCCAAACAGCGAGTGGGAAAAAATGATGCTGCTTGGTTATGAGCGCGAAATGCTTGGGCTGTATGTTTCTGATCATCCACTCTTAGGTGTTGAGCACATTCTTAAATCGGTAGCAGATTATTCAATAAGCCAACTTTCAGAGGTTACTCATGATCAGATAATAAGTATTGGTGGTTTAATCACACAGATTCAACGAAAGGTTTCAAAGCAAGGTACTCCTTGGGCAATTGTTACAGTAGAAGATTTAGAGGGTGCTGTGGATGTTCTATTTTTCTCAAATGCTTACGCAACTCATGGAGTAAATCTGGTCGAAGATCGAATTGTTGCAATTCGTGGACGGGTAGATAAACGAGAGGAACAACCAAGAATTTCAGCTCTAGATTTAACTTTGCCGGATTTAAAACAGGTACCAACTGGTCCACTGATAATTTCTATGGCTGCATCTAGGTGCACACCACCAGTTATTGATCGGATGAGTGAGATATTGAAATCTCATCCTGGAGCTAGAGAGGTTCATCTAAGGTTGATTGATGGTGAGAAAAAAACAATCCTAAAACTAGATGAGGCTTTAAAGGTTACTTCTTCTCCCGGCTTAAGTGCTGATCTTAAAACTGTACTTGGGCCAGATTGCTTAGTAGTTTAAACCAAAATGAAGACACTTCAATTATTGCCGGCAATAGATATTCAATCAGGACAGGTTATCCAATCTAAAAATTTAAGCTCTTCAGATATTTCTGGCTCGCCACAGCAAGTTATTGATTACTTTGTTTCAAAGGGAACAAAATGGATTCATCTAGTGGATTTAGATGCAGCTTATTCAACTGGTGAAAATTCTGATTTGATAAATAATCTAATTACAGCCAATAGCGTAGAGATTCAATTATCGGGTGGAATTACCAATCAGGCTGCATTGAGTAAAGCTCTTGAAACTAAAGCAAAATGGATAAATTTATCAACTGGTGCGTTGACTGATTTGGATTGGGTTAACGCAACTCTTGAACTATACCCAGACAGAGTTTGTGTTTCTCTTGATGTAGTTGATGAGAGTTTGATCGCTCGGGGCAGTGGAACAATTGTTGGAGATCTTTGGAAATATCTTGAGAAGTTGAATAAATTTGGCTGTAAAAGGTTTGTCGTAACTGACAACAAAACAGATGGAAAGATGACTGGCCCAAATTTCAATTTGTTGGCTAAAGTTTTTGATCAAAGCGGAGCCGCAATTGTTGCAAGTGGTGGTGTATCTGATTTATCAGATTTGGCTAAATTGCGTCAGATGGGAATTGAGGGCGTAATAGTTGGAAAAGCGCTCTATGAAGGTAGTTTGGACCTAACAGCTGCATTAGAACTCTGCTACAAGTAAGCGGCGCCAGCCGATTGCTTATTACGGCAGAATAGGCAGGTGGAAAAAGCGCTTTTATCAATCGAGAAATTCCGTGAGTATGCCCGCGAATTTAATGTTATTCCAGTGGCGCGAAAAATAGTTGATAAAAATCAAACTCCACTTTCAATTTATAGCAAATTAACAAATCATCGGCCAGGAACATTTCTGCTTGAATCGGCAGAGTCGGGTATTTGGGCTCGTTACTCATTTATTGGTGTAAACAGCCAAGCAACTTTAACTGAAGCAAATGGCGCAGCAATTTGGAGCGGTGTAATGCCAGCTGGTGCACCAACGGGAATAGATCCTTTAGAAGCATTAAGAATTGCTACTAACCATCTTAAATCTCCAAAGATTGATGGTCTACCACCACTAACGGGTGGGTTGGTTGGATATTTAGGATATGAAATCGTTCGGCGGCTGGAGAAGTTAACCAATCAATCTAAGAAAGATATTGATATTCCAGAGATCGCGATGATGCTGACATCAGACTTAGCAGTCTTTGATCATCATGAAGGTGTAATCACCTTAATTGCTAATGCGATTAATTGGGATGGCAGTTCAGAGCGAGTTGATTTAGCTTATGAAACAGCAATCGAGCGTCTAGACAAGATGCAAAAGGATTTATCGGAGGTAGAACCAGCTAAATTAATTAAATTGCAAAAACGGGTTAACCCCGTTTATGATCGTAATACATCTGATCAAAGTTATATCGATAAGGTGAAGGTAATCAAAGAGGAGATTAAATCCGGGGAGGCATTCCAGGTAGTACTTTCGCAACGGTTTAATATGCCTGCACTTTCAGAGCCATTTGATTTGTATCGTGTTTTGCGGCAACAAAATCCGAGTCCGTATATGTATCTATTCCGTTTTAATGATGATTTATCAATTGTTGGTTCAAGTCCAGAGGCATTGGTAAAAGTAACCGGTCGTGATGTAGTCATCCACCCAATCGCAGGAACTAGGCCTAGGGGAGGTACTCCGGATGAGGATGAAACAATTGCAAATGAATTACTTAAAGATCCAAAAGAGCGCGCAGAACACTTGATGCTGGTTGATTTAGGCAGAAATGATTTAGGTCGTGTTTGCAAAGCAGGTTCTGTCGAAGTAACTCAGTTCATGCAGATTGAAAAATATTCACATGTTATGCATATTGTTTCAACCGTAAATGGACAGTTAGCGCAATCAATTGCACCAATCGAAGCATTATTTGCCGTATTTCCAGCAGGAACACTATCTGGTGCGCCGAAACCTCGGGCCATGCAAATCATCGAAGAAAATGAACCAACTAGGCGAGGCATCTATGGAGGAACTATTGGCTATCTAGATTTCACTGGAAATATTGACACCTGTATCGCTATTAGAACCGCGGTAATTAAAAATGGCACAGCTTATGTGCAAGCTGGTGCAGGAATAGTCGCTGACTCAGATCCCGAATCAGAAAATCAAGAATGTATTAATAAAGCAGCAGCTGTACTTGGCGCAGTAGCAACTGCAAATGCAATGGCAGAATCAAAATGAAGGGCTCAATCTTTGGAAGCTTATTGATCATAAGCTTGGCGGTATTTCTCATAATACGGTTAAGCAGGAAAGATGCCACCAAAAAATATGAAATGAAACCTAAAAATAAATGGAATTCCTTATCGGAAGGAATTGACCCAACTAATGAGTGAATCAAATGTATTAAGCCAGATAATTGAAGGTGTTTTGGAGGATGTGGAAAAACGATTTGTTCCAATCAACCAGTTACGAGAGCAGCTAGAGAATGCTCCCAAGTTAAGAGGTGCCTTTAAAGCACTTAATCAAGATGGAATTCGTTTAATTGCTGAAGTAAAAAGATCTTCTCCTAGCAAAGGCAATCTTGCTGAAATCGCTGATCCGAAAGAATTAGCAGGTAAATATCAAGAAGGGGGAGCGGATGTAATTAGTGTTTTAACTGAAGAGCGTCGCTTTAAGGGAAGTATCGCTGATCTACTTTCCGTCCGATCTAGCGTTGATTTACCAGTACTGCGTAAAGATTTCATTGTTACTGAATTTCAAGTTATTGAATCTCGCATACTTGGTGCTGACCTAATTTTGCTTATAGTTGCAGGCCTTTCAAAATCACAGCTGATTGATTTTTACCAACTCTCTACTGAACTTGGGATGGATGTATTAGTCGAAGTACATGACATGGATGAAGCCGAAAAAGCTTTAAATATCGGAGCAAAAATAATTGGCGTCAACTCAAGAAACTTGAAAACTTTAGAGGTAAGTGAGAAATCTTTTGAGAGAATTCTTCCGGCACTGCCATCTCAGATCTTAAAAGTTGCTGAGTCGGGTATTAGCAATCGCCAGCAAGTTGCATTAGTTGAACAATTAGGAGCAAAAGCAGTCTTGATTGGGGAGAGTTTGGTTCGGGCAGGTAATCCAGTTCATACGATAAAAGAACTTCTAAACCGGTAGAGACCCAATAAACTAAGAGTATGAGTGCAGACAAAAAAGTGGATGAATTAACCTCTTCCGTACTTGGACATTTTGGACCTTATGGAGGCCGCTTTGTTCCAGAGGCATTAATTGCAGCACTAGATGAATTAGCAGCTGCACATACATCTGCCCTTTCGGATCCCAAATTTCAAAGTGAATTAGCCGAACTTCATAAGACTTATACCGGCCGCCCAAGTATTTTGACTGATGCAAAGAGATTTTCAGAACATGCAGGTGGGGCAAGAATTCTTTTAAAGCGAGAAGATTTAAATCACACAGGCAGTCATAAGATTAATAATGTTCTGGGTCAGGCGTTGCTCACTAAGCGAATGGGTAAAAAGAGAATCATTGCTGAAACCGGGGCAGGCCAGCATGGCGTTGCTTCTGCAACAGCTGCGGCATTGTTTGGCTTGGAGTGTGTGGTTTACATGGGTGAGGCTGACACAAAGCGTCAGGCGTTAAATGTTGCGCGAATGAAATTATTAGGCGCCACCGTAGTACCGGTAACTCAAGGTTCAAAAACTTTAAAAGATGCAATCAATGAAGCCATGCGTGATTGGGTAACAAATGTTTCCACAACCCATTATTTACTCGGCACTGTAGCCGGACCTCATCCATTCCCAACGATGGTCAGAGATTTTCAAAGAATTATTGGTGTTGAAGCAAGACAACAGGTGCTAGATCTAACGGGGAAATTACCAGATGCAGTATTGGCATGTGTTGGCGGTGGTTCAAATGCAATTGGAATCTTCCATCCATTTATTGAGGATTCATCTGTACGATTAATCGGCTTAGAGGCGGGTGGAAAAGGAATAGAAACTGGAATGCACGCCTCAACTATTTCTGGCGGAAAACCAGGAGTTTTGCATGGAACCCGTTCATATGTTTTGCAAGATTCAGATGGTCAAACTGTTGAATCACATTCAATATCTGCTGGATTAGATTATCCAGGAGTTGGGCCAGAACATGCTTATCTAAATGATATTGGTCGCGCTGAATACAGATCTATTACTGATGATCAGGCTATGTATGCATTCTCTTTACTTTGTAAATCAGAGGGAATAATTCCAGCAATTGAAACTGCACATGCTTTGGCTGGAGCTTTAGAGCTTGGAAATGAGTTGGGCAAAGATGCAACATTGTTGATTAATCTCTCTGGACGTGGGGATAAAGATGTTCAAACTGCGGCTGAGTACTTTGGATTACCGCTCTGATGAGCACAGCGCTTGAAAAACTCTTTGAAAAAACCAAGCAAGAAAAAAGAGCAGCTTTAATTGGCTATCTACCAGCGGGTTATCCCAATCAGAAGAGTTCAGCCAAAATCATAAAAGCAATGATCGAAGGTGGTGTGGATGCAATTGAAATTGGTTTTCCTTATTCAGATCCAGTTATGGATGGCCCAGTTATACAAGCAGCATCAGAGGAGGCCATAAAAAATGGTGCAGGGGTTGATGAAGTTTTTAACTTGCTACAAACAACAGCAGCACTTGGAACTCCATCAGTAATCATGAGTTACTGGAGTCCAATTGAAAAATATGGAGTTGCAAATTTTGCAAAGAAAGTTGCCCAAATGGGTGGCAGTGGCGTAATCACACCTGATTTGACTATTGAAGAATCCCAGGAGTGGCAAAATGAATCCACCAGCAATTCAATAAATCGTATTTACGTAGTTGCGCCCAGCACAACTGATCAAAGGCTAGCCAATGTAACAGCAAAATGTTCTGGTTTTATATATGCAGCAAGTCTTATGGGTGTTACTGGAACTAGGGATGCAGTTTCTGGAAATGCACGTTCTTTAGTTGAACGAATTCGTAAGGTTAGCGATACACCAGTTGCAGTTGGACTTGGCGTTTCTACAAAATCTCAGGCCCAAGAAGTGGCTAACTATGCAGATGGCGTCATCGTAGGATCGGCCTTTATTAAAATTGTGCAAGAACATGGTTCTGGTAGGAGTGGCTTGAAAAAAGTTAAGCAACTAGCAAACTCATTATCTGAAGGGGTTAGAAATGCGAGCTAAGTTTTATATTTATCAACCATGGCTAACACTCATAGCGCGACTAATTTTAGGTGGAGTGTTACTAGCTGCAGGTGGATTAAAAATTGGGAACCTTCAAAAATCAGCAATGGCTGTTCGCGCTTATGAGATGTTGCCAGTTGGTCTAGCTAATTTTCTTGGGTATGCACTACCTTGGATTGAAATTGGAATTGGTTTACTTCTTATAGTTGGTGCGGGTGTAGCGATTTGCGGTTTGCTTGGTGCGTTCACAATGTTTGCTTTCATTATCGCAATCGCTCAAGCCTGGGCTCGTGGGCTGAGTATTGACTGTGGATGCTTTGGTGGTGGCGGAGCAGTAGATCCAGAAGATACTAAGTATTTGTCTGAGATAATTAGGGATATAGGATTACTGGCATTGGGTATTTACCTTTACTACTTTCCAAAGGGTAAATTTGGATTGGATAAATAGGGAGAAAAAATGGCAACTGCATCTGGTGGAGATAAAGGAACTCGCAATTTAGTGATCGCAATGATCTCCTTCATTGTGGTTGTTGGAGTTGTTTTTTCATTAATTAGTAGCCGATCAAATTCAACCGCAGCTATTCCTGCGACAGTCTCAGAGACTGATGGTTATGGAATAGTTCTAAATCCAGAGAGCACTCCAAAAATTGATGTTTATGTTGACTACCAATGCCCAGCTTGCCGAATGTTTGAAATTATTAACGGTGGCTATTTAAATGAAGTAATTGCCCAGAAAAAAGCAAAAGTAGTATTTCATCCAATGACATTCATCGGACCTGAATCGGTATTAGCCGCGAATTCAGCCGCGTGTGCAGCTGATGAAAACAAATTCGTAGATATGAATTTAGCACTATTTCAAAATCAAGCGGATTCTGAAAACTCTGGAAAATGGTCTAATGAATTCCTTGTTGAACTTGGAAAATCTATTGGCATAACTTCAGGCGCCTTTAAAACCTGCGTAAATGATGGTAAATATATTAAGTGGACCAGCAATGTAGCAGCAGCTTCAGCAAAGGCTGATGTGAACGGAACACCTACAATTTTTGTAAATGGCAAGCAGCTAGATAGAAACACTGAGTATGGAGATCAAGCCAAATTCAGAGCTGCACTTGCTGCCGGTGGCGTTAAGTAAATTACTTCAACTTTAAATGAAGCAGTTAATTCCTAGCCCGTTACTTTCTTCATTTTCGGTAGGGCCATTAACGATTCATTTCTATTCCCTTTGCATAATCACAGGAATCGCAGCTGCAATTTGGATTGGACGTAAGCGGTATGCAAATCTAGGTGGTAACCCAGATGATGTCTCCGAAGTTGCAATTTGGGCTGTGCCATTTGGAATTATTGGTGGTCGTATTTACCATGTAATTACTTCGCCTTCACAATATTTTGGAGCAAATGGAAATCCAATTGATGCACTACGTATTTGGGAGGGCGGATTAGGCATATGGGGAGCGATTTCACTTGGCGCAATTGGCGCCTATTTATATTTTAGAACTCATAAGACCTCATTAAATTTTCGCCAACTTCTAGATTCCTTGGCACCTGGCGTGGTCGTGGCGCAAGCAATTGGAAGAATTGGAAATTACTTTAATCAAGAGGTTTTTGGTAAGCCAACAGAATTACCTTGGGGATTAGAGATCGATCCAGTCAATAGGCCAAATGGATTTGAGAGTTATTCCACTTTTCACCCAACGTTTCTATATGAATTGTTATGGTGCTTAGTAGTTGCGGCACTTCTGATTAAATTGCCTGGCGTTCTAAAACAGATTACATCTAAGCAAGGAGATGTTTTCGCCCTCTATATTCTCGGATACACAGCTGGCAGAGTATGGATTGAAACCTTACGCATTGATGAAGCCAACTTAATTCTTGGTTTACGTCTGAATATCTGGGTTAGTTTGATAGTTCTGATCGCCGCATCTGCATACCTGATTGCAAGCAAGCGCCGTGGCAATACCAAGGAAAATCACATACCAAGTTAGTATTTAGCAATGGGATTAGAAGATGTTCAAATGAGAAATCTTGAGCACCGGGCAAATCGAGCTGGATGGCTACGGGCAGCAGTGCTTGGTTCAAATGATGGACTAGTTTCAACTGCAAGTTTGATGATTGGAATTGCAGCTGCGAATAAAAGTGATTTTTTAATTACCGCGGGTTTGGCTGGAATTGCAGCCGGATCAATGTCCATGGCAGTTGGTGAGTATGTTTCAGTTAAATCCCAAAATGATATTGAAAAATCAGATCGCGATATTGAAATCAAGCAACTAGCAATAAATCCAGAAGGTGAATTTGAAGAGTTAGTAGATATTTATGTTCAAAGAGGATTAACAGAAGAGTTAGCTAAACAGGTAGTTACATCAATGCATAAGAAGGATGCGCTTGAAGCACACCTTCGTGATGAGCTAGGACATTTTGATCACACTAGGGCAAGACCAATACAAGCGGGAGTTGCATCAGCGATTGCATTCACTGCTGGGGGATTGGTGCCACTAATCGGAGCATTGATCGCAACTTCTAATCAAGTAAATGCAATTCTTCTATTTACGGCAATTGGTTTGGTTGCAGCGGGATATATTTCAGCCAAGATCGCTGCATCCCCACTACTTAAAACAATTACAAGGATTTTCCTTGGTGGCGCCTTAGGCGTTGCAATTACTGCGGGAATAGGTTGGTTGGTAGGTCTTACTGGGGTTTGATAACCCTGGTACTATTTATCTTGTAACTTGATTTGAAGTTGGGCCATTGTCGTCCCGACCCTTAGGGGATCGGCCTATTTAAATTGCAATCTAAATTCTCAAGCGTGCCAGAAGCGGTGGGCTTGTATAACCCTGCAAATGAGCATGATGCTTGTGGCGTAGCCATGGTTGCCACTTTAAATAAAACTAAAAACCATGAGATTGTTAGTAAAGCTTTAACCGCTTTAAGAAATTTAGAGCATAGAGGTGCATCTGGTGCTGAACCAGACAGTGGCGATGGCGCTGGAATTTTAATTCAGATTCCGGATGAGTTTTATAGATCTGTAGTTGATTTCAAATTACCAAAATTAGGTTTTTACGCAACCGGTGTTTTTTTCATCGAAGAAGGAAATACAGATTATCTGGCTCAAATTACCAAGATTGCGAGCGAGGAAGATTTGCGCGTATTAGGTTGGCGAGATCTTCCTATTAATTCAAAATCAATTGGTAAAACAGCTTTATCCGTAATGCCTTCCTTTAAACAAATATTTGTCGAAGGCCTTAAAGCAGAAAGTGATCTTGTCCTGGAGCGAATGGTTTTCTGTCTGCGCAAACGGGTTGAACACACCATGCCAATTTATGTTGCATCACTTTCTTCAAGAACGATCGTATACAAGGGAATGTTAACCACCGGACAGCTTGAGGAGTTTTTCCCAGATCTTTCAAACCAGCTAGTGGTTTCAGCTATGGCACTGGTTCATTCAAGATTTTCAACTAACACATTTCCTTCTTGGCCACTGGCTCATCCATATCGATTTATAGCCCATAACGGTGAGATAAACACAGTAAAGGGGAACCGAAATTGGATGCGAGCACGTGAAACTTTATTACAAAGTGATTTAATTCCTGGTGATATAAAAAGGTTATTTCCTATAGTAAATAACTCAGGAAGTGATTCAGCATCCTTTGATGAAGTACTAGAACTTTTGTATTTAGGTGGTCGAAGCTTGCCGCACTCAATTTTGATGATGATTCCTGAAGCGTGGGAAAACCATGCAACTATGTCGCAGGTCCGAAAAGATTTTTATGCATTCCACTCCGCTCTTATGGAACCTTGGGATGGTCCGGCTTGCGTAACATTTACCGATGGCAATCAGATTGGCGCTGTATTAGATCGCAACGGTTTACGGCCATCAAGATTCTGGGTAACAGATGATGGTTTAGTGGTATTGGCTAGCGAGGTTGGTGTTTTAGATTTCAAGCCGGAATCAATTGTGCGAAAAGGCAGATTGCAACCAGGAAAGATGTTTTTAGTTGATCTGCAAGAGGGTCGAATAATCGAGGATGATGAAATTAAAGATAGTTTGGCAGCAGCCCAGCCATACTCAGACTGGTTGCATGCTGGGTTGGTTAGATTAAGTGATTTACCCTCTCGTGAACATATTGTCTACCCGCACTCTTCAGTTGTGCGCCGTCAACGTGCATTTGGTTACACCGAAGAGGAGTTGCGATTAATTATCACTCCAATGGCTAAGAATGGTGCCGAACCGCTGGGTTCCATGGGAACTGATACACCAATTGCTGCATTATCTGAAAAACCAAGATTGTTATTTGATTACTTTGCTCAGTTATTTGCCCAAGTTACTAACCCACCATTGGATGCAATTAGAGAGGAATTAGTTACCTCACTTGGCGGCTCCATCGGCCCAGAACACAATCTCTTAGATCCAGGCCCATCATCATGCCGGCAGATATCGCTGCAATTTCCAGTGATCGATAATGATGAATTAGCAAAAATTATTAACGTAAATGCAGATGGTGACCAACCAGGATTTGCAACTCATGTAGTGCGCGGATTATTTCCGATCGCAGGTGGTGGCAGATCACTTGTTGCCCGGTTAGAGCAAATTAGATCTGAAGTTTCTTCAGCGATTAATGAGGGCGCAAGAATCATCGTTTTATCAGATCGAGATGGCGATGCTGAAAATGCACCAATTCCATCGCTCTTGCTTACCTCCGCGGTGCACCACCATTTAATCCGTGAAAAACAAGAACCAAGGTGGGCTTAGTTGTCGAAAGCGGTGAAGTTAGAGAGGTTCACCATGTTGCGCTACTGATTGGTTTTGGCGCGGCTGCGGTTAATCCTTACTTAGCAATGGAGAGTGCTGAAGACTTAGTTAGGCAGGGAGTAATTACAGGAATTACTCCAGAGAAAGCGGTTAGGAATTTAATAAAATCTTTAGGTAAAGGTGTATTGAAAGTAATGTCAAAAATGGGAGTATCGACAATTGCTTCCTATACCGGAGCTCAGATTTTTGAAGCAATTGGTTTATCAGCTGAAGTAGTGGATGAATACTTCGTAGGAGCTACCTCACGTTTAGGTGGAGCTGGGATTGAAATAATCGCGCAAGAAACTATAAAGCGCCATCACATTGCATATCCACCTGGAGGAGAGATTCCTGGAGCTAAGAAATTACAAATTGGTGGTGAATATCAATGGCGAAGAGAGGGTGAACCACATTTATTTGATCCAGAAACTGTATTTACTCTTCAGCATGCAACTCGCTCAAAAAGATTTGATGTTTTTAAGAGGTATACAAACAGAGTTGATGATCAATCCCGTCGATTAATGACCTTGCGGGGATTGTTTAACTTTAAGTCTGACATACGAAAGCCTATACCGATTGAAGAAGTTGAACCGGCCTCTGAAATTATTAAAAGGTTTGCCACTGGCGCTATGTCCTATGGCTCCATTTCACAGGAAGCGCATGAAACGCTGGCAATTGCCATGAATCGAATTGGTGGAAAATCAAATACTGGCGAAGGTGGTGAAGATCCAGCTAGAAATAAAGCAGATAGCAATGGAGATCTACGTCGTTCTGCTATCAAACAGGTTGCCAGTGGCAGATTTGGTGTCACAAGTGAGTATTTAGTTAATGCCGATGATATTCAAATAAAGATGGCACAAGGAGCAAAACCTGGTGAAGGTGGGCAGTTGCCTGGCAACAAGGTCTACCCATGGATTGCAAAGGTCCGCTACTCAACTCCTGGGGTTGGATTAATTTCACCACCACCACATCATGATATTTATTCGATTGAAGATTTAGCGCAGTTAATTCATGATTTAAAAAATGCTAATAACCAGGCAAGAATTCATGTTAAGTTGGTTGCAGAGGTTGGAGTTGGCACAGTTGCAGCTGGAGTAAGTAAAGCCCATGCTGATGTAGTTTTAATATCTGGTCACGATGGTGGAACTGGTGCATCACCATTAACCTCACTAAAACATGCTGGCGCGCCATGGGAATTAGGGTTGGCTGAAACCCAACAAACTTTGTTGCTTAATGGTTTAAGAGATCGAATTGTTGTGCAAGTTGACGGGCAGATGAAAACTGGTAGAGATGTTTTAATCGCAGCTTTACTAGGAGCTGAAGAGTTTGGTTTTGCCACCGCACCTCTGGTTGTTTCAGGTTGCGTAATGATGCGAGTCTGTCATTTAGATACCTGTCCTGTTGGGGTGGCAACACAAAATCCAGAACTAAGAAAGAAATTCACTGGAAAACCTGAGTTTGTGGAAACCTTCTTTGAATACATAGCTGAAGAGGTTAGGCAGTTACTTGCCCAACTAGGCTTTAGAAAATTAGAGGATGCAATTGGCCAAGTTGAAATGCTCGATACGAAGGCTGCAACAGATCACTGGAAGGCAAGCGGATTAGATCTTTCACCAATTTTGCAAGCACCGACAGGAAACGGTGATCGTAAAAATACAACAGTTCAAGATCATGGTTTATCTGCAGCATTGGATAATGAATTAATTAAGTTATCCAAGGAAGCTTTAGAAAATGGTAAAAGTGTGCGTTTAGATATGCCGGTCAGAAATGTTAATCGCACAGTTGGCACCATGCTGGGCAGTGAGGTTACAAGAAAGTTCGGTGGTGCTGGGCTACCAGCAAATACGATTGATATAACTTTTCATGGTTCGGCTGGTCAATCATTTGGTGCTTTTATTCCATCTGGCCTGACATTAAGACTTTATGGCGATAGTAATGATTATGTGGCAAAAGGATTATCTGGCGGGCGAGTGATAATTCGACCTGATGAAAAAGCCAGCTTCAAATCAAATCAAAATGTAATTGCAGGAAATGTAATTGGTTACGGAGCCACCTCCGGGGAGATCATGATCTCAGGAGTGGTAGGAGAGAGATTTTGTGTACGAAATTCTGGTGCGCATGCAATCGTGGAAGGTGTGGGCGATCATGGCTGTGAGTACATGACTGGTGGTTCGGTAATTGTGCTCGGATCTACTGGGCGTAATTTTGCAGCTGGTATGTCAGGGGGAATGGCCTTTGTATTAGATTTGCAACCATCGCTTGTAAACACTGAGATGGTTGATTTACTTTCACTTCCTGCAAATAAGGAAGATTTTGTAAGGGGCAGTATTTCTAACTTCTTTGTGGAAACTGGGTCACAGATAGCTAAAGATCTGTTGGCTGATTGGGAAAAGAGTAAGAGTCGAATTACTTTGATTATGCCTAGAGATTATGCAAGAGTTTTGGAAGTTATGGCTAAAGCACAACGCGAAGGCTTGCCGGTAGATAACGCGGTTATGGCGGAGATAAATGGCTGATCCAAAAGGTTTTATTAATACACCACGTGAGTTGCCAAAACGTAGACCTGTGGATGTTCGTATAAAAGACTGGAAAGAGGTTTACCAGGAGCAAGAGTTTTCGCATCTGCAAAAACAAGCTGGTCGGTGTATGGATTGCGGTATACCGTTTTGTCATCAAGGTTGCCCACTAGGTAATTTGATTCCAGAATGGAATGATCTGATTTGGCGTGGAGAAAAACCAGAGGCGATTGATCGTCTGCACGCAACAAATAATTTCCCAGAATTTACTGGGCGGCTATGCCCAGCACCATGTGAGACTGCATGTGTTGTGGCTATCAATGCCGAAGCTGTGACCATTAAACAAGTAGAGCTTAGAACTATTGAAGAGGCATTTCTTGAAAAAAGAATTGTTCCTCTAATTCCAGATCGTTTGTCAGGAAAAACTGTGGCGGTAATTGGTTCAGGGCCTGCCGGATTAGCCGCTGCACAACAACTAACTCGAGCTGGACATACCGTGGTGGTTTATGAACGAGCTGAAAAAATTGGCGGTCTATTACGTTATGGAATCCCAGAATTTAAGATGGAAAAATCAATTGTTGATCGAAGGCTTTATCAAATGGAGCAAGAGGGAACAAGATTTAGAACCGGTGTAAATGTTGGTAAGGATTTAACTGGATCAGCACTTAGAAGTAAATATGATGCGGTAGTACTTGCAGTTGGTGCCACAAATTGGCGTGATCTAGATATTCCAGGTCGTGATGCAAAAGGTGTTTATCAAGCTATGGAGTACTTGCCTTGGGGAAACAAACAAGCACTTGGTGAGTTGACTGCTCCAGCAGAGATAAATGCAGAGGGAAAGCATGTTGTGATTTTAGGCGGCGGTGATACCGGAGCAGACTGTTTAGGAACAGCTATCAGACAAGGGGCTGCGTCAGTCACTCAGTTAGAGATTATGCCAAGACCCTCTGAAGAAAGAGTTGATACGCAACCTTGGCCGACATATCCAATGGTGTATCGAGTAAGTAGCGCTCATGAAGAGGCTGGGGAGCGAATTTACTCTGTGTCTACTCAAGAATTTCTGAAAGATGCTTCTGGAAATTTAAGAGCAATAAAGATAGTTGAAACTGAATTAATTAATGGAAAATTTCAACCTGTTCAAGGAAGTGAAAAAGAGATTCCAGCGGATTTGGTATTTCTTGCACTTGGTTTCACTGGGCCAGAAAAAAACGTATTACTTGATCAGCTTGAGGTTAAATTAGATGAAAAAGGAAACATCATTCGAGATCATGAGTACGCAACTGATAGTGATGGTGTTTTTGTGTGCGGGGATGCCGGTCGCGGTCAATCTTTGATCGTTTGGGCAATTGCTGAGGGGCGCAGCGCCGCAGCAACGATTGATAAGTACTTAACAGGGAACACGCAGTTGCCTTATCCGATTGAACCAACTGCACGCCCGTTGATGGTTTAAGGTTTTTCATATGCGCCGCGCGAAAATTGTCTGCACAATCGGACCAGCTGTTGAATCGGTAGAGAAAATTACCGAGCTAGTTGATGCTGGCATGAATATGGCTAGATTAAACCTTTCACATGGCGGGTACGAAGAACATCAAAAGAGATTAGATAACGTTCGAGAAGTTGCTAAGAAAGCCAATAAAGCGGTTGCTATCTTAGTTGATTTACAGGGACCAAAAATAAGGCTGGGAAGATTTAAAAATGGTCCACATGATTTATCTCGGGGCGACAAATTTACTATCACCACAGAAGATATTGAGGGCACAAAAGATCGAGTCAGTACAACCTATAAAGGTTTACCTGGTGATTGCAAAATTGGCGACAAAATAATGATTGATGATGGCAAAGTAACCGTGGAAGTTTCGGAAGTTAATGGAAATGATGTTGTAACAAAGGTTATTCAACCAGGAGCCGTTAGTAACAATAAGGGATTGAATTTACCTGGCGTTGCTGTATCTGTGCCTGCCATGTCTGAGAAAGATGTTGCAGATTTAAGATGGGGCTTAAAAGCTGGAGCTGACTTTATCGCACTTTCCTTTGTAAGAAATGCTAGTGATGTAAAAGATGTTCATAAAATTATGGATGAAGTTGGAATTCGGATTCCAGTAATTGCAAAGATTGAAAAACCACAAGCAGTGGCAAATCTGCAGGAGATTGTTGATGCATTTGATGGAATCATGGTTGCTCGTGGTGATCTAGGTGTGGAGTTGCCAATTGAAGATGTGCCGATGGTCCAAAAACGTTGCATAACCATGGCTCGCGAGTCCGCCAAACCGGTAATTGTGGCGACTCAAATGCTTGATTCAATGATCAGTAATTCACAACCCACTCGCGCTGAAGCAACAGATTGTGCAAATGCAGTTTTGGATGGTGCGGATGCATTAATGCTCTCAGGTGAAACTAGTGTTGGTGAATTTCCCATTGAGTCTGTAAGAATTATGGCCCGCATTATTGAACGAACTGAAGAGATTGCTCTAGATCAAATCCCACCTTTGAAGCACTCACCTGCAACAAAGGGCGGAGCAATTACTAAAGCTGCAACTGAGGTTGGCCTAACTGTTGGTGCAAAATATTTAGTTGCTTTCACGCAAAGTGGCGATTCAGCAAGACGTATGTCCAGGTTGCGTTCTCCTATCCCAATGTTGGCCTTAACGCCTGATACTGGAACATATAATCGTCTGGCTCTCTCCTGGGGTGTTGAATCTTTGTTAACACCAGTTGTTAACCACACCGATGAAATGGTTATGCAGGTAGATACTATTTTGATTAATGCCAAACGAGTAAATCTTGGCGATCTGGTTTTGATTGTTGCTGGTTCCCCTCCTGGCATACCTGGATCAATAAATGCTATGAGAGTTCATAAAATTGGCGATGCAGTTGGTGGCGTCGCGCCTGCTTATCGTAAGTAATTTAGTATTAAAAGATATCCACTATAAACTAATGCGGTAATTCGCCTCGGTACTCCAACGGTAGAGAGGACGGTCTCAAAAACCGTATAGTGTCGGTTCGAATCCGACTCGAGGCACATGAACATAGAAAATAAAAAAATAAGAGTTCTAGTTGCTGAAGATGAAACCATCATCCGACTAGATCTTGTTGAGATGCTTACTGAATCTGGTTATGAAGTTGTCGCGCAAGCTGAAAATGGTGCGGTGGCGATTGAGTTAGCCAAGAAATTTAAACCCGATTTAGCAATTTTAGATGTAAAAATGCCAGAGATGGATGGCATCACTGCTGCCGAGCAGATTATTACTTTGGCGCCAGTGCTTATGTTGACCGCTTTTAGTCAGCGAGAACTAGTTGAACGCGCACGAGATGCGGGCGTTATGGCCTATGTAGTTAAACCATTTTCAATCTCTGACTTAGTTCCAGCAATCGAAATTGCAATCAGTAGGCATCGTCAAATGAAAAGTTTGGAGGATGAGGTTGCTGATTTGTATGAGAGATTGGAAACTCGCAAGATTATTGATAGAGCTAAAGGGATATTGATGAAAGCCATGGGTTTAACTGAGCCTGAAAGTTTTAGCTGGATCCAGAAAACTGCTATGGACCGTCGAATTTCAATGAAGCAAGTTGCTCAAGCTGTTATCTCGCCTGAGTCAGCCCCAGATAGATAGTTACCGTTCGGCCAATATCAAGCAAGTAATTCGCGCGCTACAAGTGCGCTCACCTTTGTCATTTGTAATCTCTACTTCGTAACAACACAGAGTTTTTCCAAGAGTAACGGCGGTTGCAACCGCTGTGACAATTCCTGAAGTTGCAGATTTATGGTGTGTGGCATTTATATCAACCCCGACAATTCTGCGATTGGGACCAGCATGAAGTTGAGTTCCAATGGAACCTAAACTTTCTGCAAGAACTACATTTGCACCGCCATGCAGTAATCCAATTGGTTGCGTGTTTCCCTCAACAGGCATAGTTCCAACTAGTCGGCTTGGTGAGGCCTCGATTATTTCAATACCCATTTTCTTGTCGAGGGCGCCAGATCCTCGCTCGCGAATCAATTCCAAATAGTCGGTCATATACTCAAGTTTAACCTGAGATGGCAATTAGAATCCCAATATGAGTACCGATCAGAAGCGTTTATTGCTAATTGACGGCCATTCGATGGCTTATCGAGCCTTTTACGCTTTACCGGCAGAAAACTTTAAAACCTCAAGTGGTCAACCAACTAATGCAATTTATGGTTTTGCGTCAATGTTGATAAATTTAATTAAAGAGGAAAAACCTTCACATATTGCCGTTGCATTTGATGTTTCAAGGAAAACATTTAGAACGCAGTTATTTCCTGAGTACAAAGCCAATCGCGCCTCTACGCCTGATGAATTTCGATCCCAAATGTCATTTGTAAATGAAATGATTGATTGTTTTGGTATAAAACATTTTGAAATGGAAGGTTATGAAGCTGATGACATTATCGCTACCTTCGCAAAATCAGCTGAAAAAAATGGTTATGAGGTTCTGATTTGTACTGGTGACAGAGATTCCTTTCAGCTTGTAAATCCAAATACAACTGTTCTTTACCCCAAAAAAGGGGTGACTGAGATGTCAAGAATGACGCCTGATGCAGTATTAGAAAAATACGGATTAACACCTGCGCAGTATCCAGATTTCGCTGCTCTGCGCGGAGACCCAAGTGATAATTTGCCGTCAGTGCCGGGTGTTGGTGAAAAGACTGCAACAAAATGGATCTCTGATTATGGAAATTTAGATAAATTACTTGCTAATGCCAAAGAGATAACGGGCAAAGTAGGGGATTCACTAAGAGCTAATGTCGATGTAATTAAATTAAATCGAGAACTTACACAGTTGCTGGATGATCTAGATTTGAAAGTTCAAATTGAAGATCTTAGTTGGTTGGGATTTGATTCTAATTTGATGAGTAACTTCTTTGAAAAAATGGAGATTCGCGCTCTGAAGGAAAGACTTAAATCTCTTCCACAGGCTGGTGGTGCTGCGGCGAAAGAAGTGTCAATAAAAGTTTCAGAGATTAGTGCTGAGGAATTAAGTAAATTACTAGACAAATACACCAAACCAATTGCAATCGCTTTTGATTACGAAGAAGAAGCATTACTTGGTTACTCGGTAGCAACAAGTGATACTGAAGTTTATTATGTGCAAGGCAAAAAAATCGGCGATTGGATTTCTAAACCACAAATAGCAAAATATGTACATTCAGCTAAAGTGGCTTTGAAAAACTTAGGGCTATCTGGGGTTGAATCAGATATCGAATTATTGGCTTACTTGTGTAATCCTGGAAGCAGAAATTTAAGTTTAAGTGATCTTGCTGAAAGGATTTTAGGTGAAGTAGCCAATTCTGAGGATCTCTTCTCACAATTTGATCCTAAGCAGGCAGCTTGGATATTTGCCTTACAAAAAGAGCTAAGTAGCGAAGTTAAATCAAAAGGAATGATCAGTTTGTATGAGGATTTAGAGCAACCTACCTTACTTTTACTGTCGCAAATTGAAGAGATAGGTATAGCGGTAGACCAAATAAAATTGAATCAATTATCAGTACATTTCACAAAAATTGTCGCCGATGAAACCTCGATGGCGTATAAAGAAGCAGGACATGAATTCAATGTGAGCTCTCCGAAGCAGCTTCAAGTTGTTTTATTTGATGAGTTAAAACTACCCAAAACTAAGAAAATTAAAACCGGTTTCACAACTGATGCTGAAAGTTTGGAGTGGCTTGCAGGTAAAACTAAGCACCCATTACTTAAGCATTTGTTAAGAATTCGTGAGACTAGCAAGTTAATGACCACTATTGATGGCCTGATAAGTGCCGTCGAAACTGATGGCAGGATTCATACAAATTTTCAACAAACTGTGGCAGCAACCGGAAGATTGTCATCTACAGACCCAAATTTGCAGAATATTCCGATTCGAACCGAGGAGGGGCGAAAAATCAGGGATTGTTTTGTCGCACAAACGCCATACTTAGATTTATTGACTGCAGATTACAGTCAAATCGAAATGCGAATAATGGCGCATTTATCTGATGATAAAGGGTTAATTGCAGCCTTTGAATCTGGTGAGGACTTGCACTCGACTGTGGCATCTCAAGTTTTCAATGTTGAAAAGAATGAAGTTGATGCCGAAATGAGAAGAACAATTAAAGCTATGTCGTACGGTCTAGCTTATGGATTGTCTTCATTCGGACTTGCTCAGCAGCTAGATATTGATCCTGCATCAGCAAGTGAGTTAATGGGCAAGTACTTTGAAAGATTTGGCGGAATAAGGGATTATCTAAAGACAGTAGTAGAGCAGGCGCGCGAACTTGGCTATACCCAAACAATATTAGGCAGGAGAAGATACCTGCCAGATCTAAATCACGAAAATAGACAGCGCAGGGAAATAGCAGAACGCGCTGCACTAAATGCACCAATCCAAGGTTCAGCTGCAGACATTATAAAGATTGCAATGTTAAAAGTTGACTCTAAAATCAAATCAGAAAATCTCAAATCTCGGTTGTTGCTTCAAGTCCACGATGAGTTAATTTTAGAAGTTTCACCAGGCGAGCACGAAATACTCTCCAAAATTGTTAAAGAGCAAATGTCTAATGCTTATGAACTTAATGTCCCACTTGATGTCAATATTGGAGTTGGGAAAAGCTGGGATTTAGCAGCACATTAATTTTATTTATTT
This sequence comes from Candidatus Planktophila sp., assembly GCA_003569185.1. Taxonomy (GTDB): domain Bacteria; phylum Actinomycetota; class Actinomycetes; order Nanopelagicales; family Nanopelagicaceae; genus Nanopelagicus. The sequence goes on from BGOJ01000001.1 coordinate 420,715, forward strand.
GTATCTAAGTTCGCTTCTAATGCTTCAGTGTCCTCTTCTTCTGTTGGAATACGGTCAGCAGCTTTTAGTAAACCGGCTCCACCACGCATAATTAAGTATCCGATTCCTACACAAATGGTTGTTAACGCTAAGCAATATCTAGGCGAGTAGTGCTCGGAGATAAATCCTCCAAGTGCTGCGCCCAATGAAGCAAATGTTCCTTCTACTGTCCACAACCAACCTAAAGCAGCCACCGCAGTTCCCTTTGGTCTAACAGCCTCACTTATTTCTAAGTAGAAAACTTGTAAACCGCCCGACATTAAACTCATAGTTGCGGTCACGATCATCATTGACCAATCTGGATAAGTAAAGGCCAGGGGCAGTGAGAAAATAAACCAAAAAAGATAGATCCGTTTGAATGCTGCGAAAGACGAAGTCTTTTTCGAGACCATACCTGCAACAAGTCCGCCAATAACATTTCCAGCTGCCATAATTGCAAATAGAATTCCAGTTCGGTGTGGAATATTCTCCAAAGTAGTAAACGCAGGTACGGCAATATCAAAAGCGCCCCAACCTAGGCCGATAAACACACCTTCTAGCATTAGTAATTGCATGGCTGGTGTTCGCCAAACCGCAAGATCTTTAGAAGTTTTCTTTTCAGGTGCCCATCGTTTTAATTGTGGTGAAAGTGAAAGTGCAGCTCCGCCAATAAAAATAAGAGCAGAGCAAATTTGCAAAGATAACTCTGGAGAGTAATTCAGTGCAACAGTGGTTGCGGCTAATGGACCAAAGACGCCAACTGAGTTCATAACTGCAGTATCTATTGCGTAGGCAGTTCTGATTTGATCCTTAGGAACTGTTACTTTCCATAGTGGACGAATAGATAAATTAATTGGGGGAGCAGAGAAACCCAAAACTCCGGCGAACACGACTAATTGAGTACTTGAAGTGCCGGTTGAAAACAAAAGGATTAAAACTGCATAGCTCGGGGCAAAAACTCTTAACGGAATTTTCATTCCAAATTTATCTATCAATGTGCCTCTAAGGCCTGCCGTTGTTGCTCCGGTTATGCCATTAACACCGGTTGCAAGTCCGGCAATAGCGATCGATCCAGTGGTTTGTTGGACTTTGAAAAAAATACTCAATGAGATCATTCCATAGGCCATTCGAGCCGGAAAAGAACTAATTAGCAGATATTGGCCAGATTTATTACTCAAAACCTTGGAATATCTACTCATTGACTCATTCTAGTCATCGCCAGTTTGACCCTACTGTCTATTCGAAAGTAACCTTGCCCGTCCCTGTCCCTTCTAGTTGATTTACCCCCGGAGTACACCTATCTAATGACCCCCTCTCAAATTGCAGTAAACGATATTGGATCTGCCGAAGATTTTTTAGCCGCCATTGAAGGCACAATTAAGAATTTTAACGACGGAGACTTAGTCTCTGGAATTGTTGTTCAAATCGATCGCGAAGAAGTTCTATTAGATATTGGTTACAAAACTGAAGGTGTTATTCCATCTCGTGAGTTATCAATTCGACATGATGTCGATCCAAGTGAGTTAGTTAAAGTCGGCGACCGTGTTGAGGCGCTAGTTCTTCAAAAGGAAGATAAAGAAGGACGTTTAATACTTTCTAAGAAACGTGCGCAGTATGAGCAGGCATGGGGAGATGTTGAAGGAAAGAAAGAACGCGATGAAGTTGTAACTGGAACAGTAATTGAAGTAGTTAAGGGCGGACTAATAGTTGATATTGGACTCCGTGGATTCTTGCCAGCATCGTTGGTTGAAATGCGAAGAGTTCGAGATTTAACCCCTTACATCGGACAACAGGTTGAATGTCGAATTATTGAGCTAGATAAGAATCGTAACAATGTGGTGCTATCTCGTAGAGCTTTCCTTGAACAATCTCAATCTGCTTCACGAACAACTTTCTTAAACCAACTTCAAAAAGGTCAGGTTCGATCTGGAGTTATTTCTTCAATCGTTAACTTTGGTGCATTTGTTGATCTTGGTGGCGTTGATGGCTTAGTTCACGTTTCAGAGCTTTCTTGGAAACACATTGATCATCCATCTGAGGTAGTAGAAGTTGGCGATGAAGTTACAGTTGAAGTACTAGAGGTTGATTTTGAAAGAGAGAGGGTCTCGCTATCTCTTAAGGCAACTCAAGAAGATCCATGGCAAGCATTTGCTCGTACTCACACAATCAATCAAGTTGTGCCAGGTGAGGTAACCAAGTTAGTTCCATTCGGTGCTTTTATTAAAGTATTTGAAGGCATTGAAGGTTTGGTACATATCTCTGAATTAGCAGAGCGTCATGTTGAAATTCCAGAGCAGGTAGTTCAAGTTGGAGATAAGTTATTTGTAAAAATCATTGATATTGATCTTGAGCGTCGTCGCATTTCACTTTCATTAAAGCAAGCGAATGAAGGACAAGAAGTTGAGGTTGAAGCATTCGACCCAACTCAATATGGAATGCCAGCTCGTTATGATGCAGAGGGCAAGTTCATTTATCCAGAAGGTTTTGATCCTGAAACTCAAGAATGGAAACCAGGATATGAAAGTCAGCGCGAAGAGTGGGAACGTCAATATGCCGAAGCCCAATCTCGCTTTATGGCTCACAAGAAGCAAAAGGCAGAGGCAAAAGCAGCTGATGCTGCCGCTCCTGCTGCCGAGTAACCGATTATTAATTATGGCCTCAGGAAACTGGGGCCATTTTTTTATTGTGTAGGGTTTAACTCATGTTAGTCGTGGCGTTAACCGGGGGAATCGGTTCTGGAAAATCTACTGTTGGCCAAATATTTGAAGATTTAGGAGCGATAGTTACCGACTCTGATCAACTTGCCAGAGAGGTCGTAGAGCGTGGAACGACTGGATTTGATCAAATCATTGCCGCATTTGGTGATGAAGTATTAAAAAATGGCGATTTGAATAGAGCGGCTTTAGCAGAGTTAGTTTTCAAAGATCCAGCTAAACGTGAGAGGTTAGAGCTAATAACTCATCCTTTGATTAGAAAAGCTTTCGCAAAGATTGTTGAATCAGCCAAAGGTGATTCGATTGTCATTAATCAGATTCCGTTATTAGTTGAATCAAAGCATGATTACAAATTTGATCATGTAATAACTGTGTCCGCCGCTGAAGAGGTGAGAATTGAAAGATTGTTACAACGGGGCATGAACCTGACTCAAATAAAGCAGCGACTGCAAGCCCAATCTAATGATGTTCAGCGGGAAGAAATTGCGGACTCGATTATAAGAAACGAAGGTAGTCAGGCCGGATTATTGTCTGAAGTAGAGAAAGTTTGGGAGCTTCTTCAACTTAAAAATAAGAATAAATCATGAGGCCGATTTCTGATCTAACTCGGCGAGTCGAGCCTTTTCAGGTTATTAGTGATTATGTACCCGCTGGAGATCAACCTGCCGCGATTGCTGAATTAGTTGCTCGGTTGGCCAAGAAAGAACAAGACATAGTTTTGCTGGGAGCAACGGGAACAGGAAAATCAGCAACTACAGCTTGGATGATCGAACAAGTACAGCGACCAACTCTAGTTATTGCTCCAAATAAAACTTTAGCAGCACAGTTAGCCAATGAATTTAAGGAGCTGCTACCAAATAATGCGGTTGAATATTTTGTTTCATACTATGACTACTACCAGCCAGAGGCATATGTTCCGCAAACTGACACATTTATCGAGAAAGACTCATCGGTTAATGATGAGGTTGAACGTTTGAGACACTCTGCGACTAATTCCTTACTTACTAGGCGAGATGTGATCGTGGTGGCCACGGTTTCTTGTATCTATGGCTTGGGAACACCTCAAGAATACATAGACCGTATGGTGAAATTGAAAATTGGTGATTCTATTGATCGAAATACCTTGTTACGTAAATTTGTTGATATTCAATACAAGCGAAATGACATGGCATTTGAACGTGGAACTTTTCGCGTTCGTGGGGACACAATCGAGATAATTCCTATGTATGAAGAGCTTGCATTGCGAATTGAAATGTTTGGCGATGAAATTGAGAAAATAATGACTCTTCATCCTTTGACTGGAGAAATTGTCAGGGACGAGACTGAGATGTACGTATTCCCAGCAACTCACTATGCAGCTGGTCCTGAAACGATGGAACGGGCAATTAAAGAGATAGAAGCAGAGCTTGAGAAACGTGTAGATGAGTTTGAAAGATCTGGAAAATTACTTGAAGCACAGAGAATTAAGATGCGAACCACTTTTGACATAGAAATGATGCGTCAATTGGGTTTTTGTTCTGGAATAGAAAACTATTCAAGACATTTAGATGGACGAGAGCAAGGCTCGGCACCTAACTGCCTTTTAGATTATTTTCCGGAGGATTTTTTAGTAGTAATTGATGAGTCTCATGTAACGGTTCCACAAATAGGTGCCATGCACGAAGGTGATGCCGCTCGAAAGCGAACACTGGTGGAGCACGGGTTTAGATTGCCAAGTGCAATGGACAATCGCCCACTTAAGTTTGCTGAATTCCTTGAAAGATGCGGACAGAAGGTTTATTTGTCAGCCACGCCTGGCAAGTATGAATTGGAAAAAACCAACAATGATGTTGTAGAACAAGTTATTCGCCCCACGGGATTAGTTGATCCAAAAATCGTTGTAAAACCGATTAAAGGGCAGATCGATGATTTGATTAAAGAAATTAAGTTACGCGCAGATCGTAATGAGCGAGTTTTAGTGACAACCTTGACTAAAAAAATGTCGGAAGAGCTCACCGACTACATGCTAGGCCTGGGCGTTAAGGTGAGATATTTACATTCAGAGGTTGATACTTTGAGAAGAGTTGAGTTGCTCAGAGAACTAAGAACTGGTGAATATGATGTTCTAATCGGTATCAATCTTCTACGTGAAGGTCTTGATTTACCCGAAGTATCCTTGGTTGCAATTTTAGATGCCGATAAAGAAGGGTTTCTAAGATCAACAACATCTCTTATTCAAACTATCGGTCGCGCTGCTCGAAATGTTTCTGGTGAAGTACATATGTATGCTGACAATATGACTAAATCAATGACTAATGCCATTGATGAAACCAATAGGCGCCGAGCTAAACAGGTTGCGTATAACAAGGAACACGGAATTGATCCAACCCCGTTACGCAAGAAAATTGCTGACATCACAGATTTAATCGCAAAAGAGGCGGATGACACAGATGATTTGGCCGCCAAAACAAAGAAAATCGGATTTACTAGTGGGGTTCATAGTAAGAATGCGCACTCACTGCCACGCCAAGAACTAGTGGCATTGATCGAATCACTTACTGATCAAATGAGATTGGCAGCGTCGGAGTTAAGTTTCGAATTAGCGGCAAGATTAAGGGATGAGATTAGAGAATTGAAGAGAGAGTTAAAAGGAATGCAGGAGGCGGGTAACTGATGAACGATCGCTTGATAGTTCGTGGTGCCCGTGAACATAACTTAAAAGATGTTTCGCTAGATATGCCGCGTAATTCGCTGATAGTTTTTACAGGGTTATCTGGATCAGGGAAATCATCTTTAGCCTTTGACACTATATTTGCAGAAGGACAACGCAGATACGTTGAATCACTTTCAGCTTATGCCCGACAATTTTTGGGGCAGATGGATAAGCCAGATGTAGATTTTATTGAGGGGTTATCACCTGCAGTATCGATTGATCAAAAATCCACCAATAGAAACCCTAGATCTACAGTTGGAACTATTACTGAAGTTTATGACTATCTAAGATTACTTTTTGCTAGGGCGGGTAAACCTCACTGCCCAAAGTGCGGTAAAGCAATTGCCAAACAAACACCTCAAAATATTGTTGACCAAATTCTGCAGATGCAAGAAGGCCTTAAATTTCAAGTTTTGGCTCCTGTTATTCGTGCCCGAAAAGGTGAATTCTTAGATCTTTTTAAAGATTTTATTACGCAAGGCTATTCTCGAGTCAGAGTTGATGGCACTACTTATCAAATAGCTGAAGTACCTAAACTTAAAAAACAAGAGAAGCACACAATTGAAGTTGTGGTTGACCGCCTAAGCGTGAAAGTGGAAAGCAAGTCTCGTATCACTGACTCAATTGAAACGGCATTAAAGCTTGCAAGTGGATTAGTGATTCTAGATTTTGTTGATGCGAAGAAAGGCTCTCCTGACAAGGAAAAATCCTTTAGCGAACATATGGCTTGTCATGAATGTGAGATATCTTTCGAAGAGTTAGAACCAAGATCATTTTCGTTCAATTCGCCATTTGGGGCGTGTCCAGAGTGCACAGGTATCGGAACAAAACTTGAAGTTGATGAACAATTATTAATTCCTGATGATTCTATTTCGATTTATGATGGCGCTATAGCTCCTTGGTCGGGAGGGCAATCCGCTGAGTACTTCTTAAGATTATTGGAGGGGCTGGCCGGGGATCTTAAGTTTTCACTTAATGTACCTTGGAAGAAACTCTCTCCTAAGAGTAAAGACGCAATATTGCATGGCTGGGATTATGAAGTGCATGTTAAATACAAGAATCGTTATGGCCGAGTTAGGAATTACTCAACTGGCTTCGAAGGAGTTATTCCATTCATACATCGTCGTCATGCTGAAACAGATAGTGATTACAGTCGCGATAAATATGAAGCTTATATGCGTGAAACTCCCTGCCCTGCTTGCAAGGGAAGTAGATTGAAACCTGAAGTACTTGCCGTCACATTAGGTGGTAAAAATATTGCGCAAATCTGTGAATACTCAATAGCTGAATGTGCTGTTTTTCTGAAAGATATTTCCCTCTCTGCTCGTGAGAAAAAGATCGCTGAACGAGTTCTTAAAGAAGTACATGCGCGCTTAGGGTTTTTGCTAGATGTTGGTTTAGATTATTTATCACTAGCCAGACCAGCTGCAACATTATCTGGCGGTGAAGCCCAACGAATCCGGCTTGCAACACAAATTGGCTCGGGTTTAACCGGAGTTTTATACGTGCTTGATGAACCAAGCATCGGACTGCATCAACGTGATAATCGAAAGTTAATTGAAACTTTGACCAGATTGCGAGATTTGGGAAATACTCTAATTGTTGTTGAACATGACGAAGACACAATCCGAACTGCAGATTGGATCGTAGATATAGGTCCGGGCGCTGGCGAACACGGTGGCAGAGTGGTTTCATCTGGAAGTTATGAAGATCTGATTGCCAGCAAGGAATCTATTACGGGTGCTTACTTATCAGGTAAGTCAGTTATTGCAATTCCTAAAAAACGCAGAGATATTGATCCAAAAAAGTCATTAACTATAAAAGATGCAAAAGAAAACAACCTCCAAAATATTGATGTCACCTTCCCATTAGCTGCATTTGTTGCTGTTACTGGCGTTAGCGGATCAGGTAAATCAACTTTGGTTAACGATATTTTGTACTCCGTCTTAGCAAACAAATTGAATGGAGCAAGAATTGTTCCAGGCCGCCACAGAACCATCACAGGTGTTGATCAGTTAGATAAAGTAGTTCATGTAGATCAATCTCCAATTGGCCGAACACCACGATCTAACCCAGCTACTTACACAGGTGTGTTTGACAAGGTTCGAGCTTTATTTGCGGAAACTAGTGAGGCGAAAGTTAGAGGCTACCAACAGGGTCGTTTTTCCTTCAATGTTAAAGGCGGTCGGTGCGAAAACTGCTCAGGAGATGGAACCATCACGATTGAGATGAATTTCCTCCCAGATGTTTATGTTCCTTGCGAGGTGTGTCATGGTGCGAGGTATAACCGTGAAACTTTGGAGGTTCACTACAAAGGCAAAACTATTGCGCAAGTTTTAGATATGCCCATTGAAGAAGCAACTAAATTCTTTGAATCAGTCCCAGCTATAGCGAGATTTCTAACAACTTTGTGCGATGTGGGTCTTGGATATGTCAGATTGGGTCAGTCTGCGCCAACACTGTCTGGCGGGGAGGCTCAGCGCGTAAAGCTGGCAACAGAGTTACAGCGCCGCTCTACTGGTCGAACTATTTACGTACTTGATGAACCAACTACTGGTTTACATTTTGAAGACGTACGAAAACTTCTCTTAGTATTAAATCGATTGGTGGATACCGGTAATACGGTAATTGTAATTGAACACAATTTAGATGTTATCAAGTGTGCTGATTGGGTTATAGATCTTGGGCCAGAAGGTGGCTCTGGTGGTGGCTTGGTAGTAGCCGAAGGACGTCCAGAAGATATTGTTAAAAATCAGAAGAGTTATACCGGAAAGTTTCTAGCTAGCGCGCTTAAGAAGTAGCTTATGAATGATCCAAAAAGTTATCGCCCAACTAACCTACCCAGTGATCCTGGCGTGTATCGATTTTTCGATAAGGATGACAAAGTCATTTATGTTGGTAAAGCCAAGAATATAAAGAATCGACTTAACTCCTACTTTGGCAGCAATTTGCAAATCAAAACTCGGAAAATGGTGAAAACTGCAGTCCGGGTTGATTGGACAGTGGTTAACTCTGAGGTGGAAGCTCTTCAGTTAGAATTCACTTGGATTAAGCAATACAGCCCAGATTTTAACGTTCAATTCAAAGATGATAAGTCTTATCCCTACCTTGCGATTGATACAGGTTCTCAATTTCCAAGATTGTTTATTTCTCGTTCAAAGAAAATACCTGGAGTTAAATACTTTGGTCCGTATTCGCATGCATGGGCATTAAGAAGCACCTTTGAAACTTTGATAAAGATTTATCCTGTTCGAACCTGTACTGAATCAAATTTTCAATCCGCTAAACGCAATAAGCGTCAGTGCCTGCTTGGTGATATTGGAAGATGTGCTGCCCCTTGCGTTGAGTGGGTTAGCGAAAAAGATCATAAAACCTTGGCTAATAACCTAGTTACTTTCCTGGAGAAATCACCAGAAGAGATATCACTCAGAGTTGAAAAAGAGATGCAGGCTGCTTCTGAGGCACAAGAGTATGAAAAGGCGGCTAAATTAAGAGATCAACTGGAAGCTATAAACAAAGCTTTTGAATCAACAGATAGATTCCTAAATGAAAAATTGGATGCTGATGTGCTGGCAATTCACGAAGAGATTACGCATGCTGCGCTTTCTCAATTTATTGTAACTGCTGGTCGAATAACTGGTTCGAGATCATGGATTATTGATCGAAGCAACCTATTGGAAGATGAATCAATTATCGCTGCAACCGTTGGAAAAATCTATGCCGAAAGCGCACCACCTGCAGAGATTCTTGTAGATAACTTGCCATCAGATTCAAAACTTTTAGAGGAGTGGTTGGGCACTAAACGAGGTAAAAATGTTGCAATTACTCAACCATTGCGAGGTGAAAAATTTGATTTAGTACAGATGGTCAAGCGCAATGCTAATCAAGCTCTGATTCAATATTTGAGTAAACGGGCTAACGATGCCGGAGTAAGTGGGAGCGCGCTAGCGCAGATTGCCGAACAACTTGAATTAGCCGAATTACCTTTACGAATTGAATGCTTTGACATATCAAATATTCAAGGAACTAGCATGGTGGCATCAATGGTTGTATTTGAGGACGGTCAACCTAAAAAGAGTGATTATCGAAGATTTTCCATCTCTGATGATTCAGAATTTGATGACACACGAGCTATGCATCATGTAATCACACGTAGATTTAAGCGTTACTTAGAAGAGAAAGATATTGATATCTCTGAGGCAACTGCTGCCGGTGGAAGCAGACCCAAATTTGCATATCCGCCCCAGTTAGTTGTTGTAGATGGTGGCAAAGGCCAGGTGAATGCTGCCGCTAAAGCACTCTCTGAGTTAGGCATAACTGATGTTGCCTTATGCGGATTAGCTAAAAGATTAGAAGAGGTTTGGTTACCTCACAATAGCGAACCAATAATTTTTCCAAGACATAGCGAGGCTCTCTACCTACTCCAAAAAGTTCGAGATGAGGCTCATAGATTTGCGATTAATTTTCATAGAAGCAAAAGATCAAAAGTTATGCTGGAATCTTTGCTGGATGAAATTTCAGGATTGGGTGAAATTCGCAGAAAATCACTACTAACTCATTTCGGATCAGTAAGTGCTTTAAGAGCTGCCAGCAAACAGGAAATTGCTAATGTGCCTGGCATTGGCGAAAAAATGGCAAATACAATCTATGAACAATTAGCTATTCGCCCGATTTCTAGCAAAGTAGATGTTCAAACCGGTGAAATTTTAGATGCTTGACACATGTAGCAAGATATTGCCATGAAAGGCGATACTGAGATTTTAGTTATTACTGGCATGAGTGGTGCTGGTAGATCAACTGTTGCTCACACCTTAGAGGATCTGGGTTGGTATGTCGTTGATAATTTGCCTCCCGCGCTGCTTGGAAATTTGATTGATTTAGTTAATGTTTCAGTAAAAAAAGTTGCCGTAGTGATCGATGTTCGTGGCCGTGCTTTTTTTGACGATTTAACAAAATCTTTAGCTGAGTTGGCTGATCAAGGTGTTTCTAGAAAGATCTTGTTTGTAGATGCAGCAGATGATGCGTTAGTTCGTCGCTTTGAATCAACTAGAAGGCCCCACCCGCTACAAGGTGCTGAACGAATCCTCGATGGTATTGCCAAAGAGCGCGAGCGTCTTCGAGAAGTGAGAGATTCAGCAGATATAGTTATTGATTCATCAGCACTAAATATTCATCAGTTGGAAAAGAAGATCAATGATTACTTCCATGAAGAATCAGAATCCGATCTAAGAGTCAACATACTTTCATTCGGTTATAAATATGGCATTCCAGTGGATGCAGATTTAGTGATGGACTGCAGATTCATAGCCAATCCGCATTGGATTCCTGAATTACGACCACTAACTGGCAAAGATAAAGCGGTTAGCGATGAAGTTTTGAAAAGTGCGAATGTGCAAGAGTTTCTAGAGCGGTATCAATCTTTATTTGAAACGATGGCATTAGGTTTTATCTCAGAAGGTAGAAAATTCTTAACCTTAGCGATTGGCTGTACTGGAGGTAAACACAGATCAGTAGCGATTACAGAAGAGTTAGTTTCTAAACTTTCAAAAGGTAAAGACCTTTCTAAATATAGAATTGAGACGCACGCCATTCATCGAGATTTGGGTCGAGAAATTTAGATGAGTTTAAATCCTAAAGTTGTCTGCCTGGGTGGTGGTCATGGATTAGCCGCCACCTTGGCAGCGATGCGTAACTTAACAACTCAAGTGACGGCAGTTGTGACAGTTGCTGATAATGGTGGATCTTCGGGAAGATTGCGTGAAGAGTTCAATTCATTACCGCCAGGTGATTTGCGAATGGCTTTAGCAGCACTTTGTGCCGATGATGAATGGGGCCGAAGTTGGGCCGAAATAATGCAATACCGATTTACCAGTTCAGGACAGATGGATAATCATGCAGTTGGAAATCTTCTACTAACTGCGCTTTGGGATCGAGATCATGATCCAGTTAAAGGGCTTGAACGAGTTGGCCAATTGCTTAAAGTTGTTGGCAGGGTTTTGCCAATGGCACTTGAACCATTGGATATAGAAGGGGAGTTTACAAATAATCAAAAAACCACCTCGGTTAGAGGACAGGTTGAAGTAGCAGCTGCAACAGGAAAAGTAAGCGAACTTAGATTGATTCCAAATAAACCGAAGGCAACTCCTCAGGTTCTAACCGCCTTAGCTGATGCTGATTGGATAACTTTTGGACCAGGTTCCTGGTTATCAAGTGTGATGCCACATTTTCTATTGGCAGAGCAAGCGGCTCAAATACAGGCAAGTTCTGCTAAAAAAATTATGATATTTAATCTTCCTGACAAAACTACTTCAGATGAATTTGCAGGATTTTCTCTAGAGGCTCATTTGCAATTGGTATTAGATCATCTGCCTAATCTAAAAATTGATGTAGCGTTAATTGATAAATCAGTTGATGGCAAAGAACCCCGCTTTGTTGATCTAGTTGAAAGGTGTGATGGCAAGGTTGTCGCATTTGACCTAGCAGATGCCAAGCAAAATTTCCACCATGATAGAGAGAAATTAATTTCCGCTTTCACCCACATTTTTGGGTAATACCTGCTTAGATAACCCCATCAATATTTGAAGGAGTAAAAATGGCAATGACAGAAGCAGTTAAAGACGAGTTAGGTCGACTCTCTATAACTAAACCATGTTGCCGCAAAGCTGAAGTTTCTGCCCTACTTAGATTTGCCGGCGGACTACACATTGCAGCTGGAAAGATTATTATCGAAGTAGAACTAGATACTGCGCAAAGTGCTCGTAGATTACGAAAAGATATTGCAGAAGTATTTGGTCATGAGAGCGAATTATCTGTAGTTTCCTCAAGTGGTATTCGTAAAGGTAGCCGCTATATTGTTCGTGTTCTGGCAGATGGTGACGCGCTTGCTCGCCAGACTGGATTAGTAGATGCGAACAATCGACCAATTCGGGGTTTACCTCCACAAGTAGTATCAGCTGCAATTTGTGATTCAGAAGCTGCATGGCGTGGAGCGTTTTTAGCGCATGGTTCACTCACCGAACCTGGCAGATCATCGGCTTTAGAGATTACTTGTCCTGGACCAGAGGCAGCATTGGCTTTGGTTGGCGCTGCTAGAAGGTTGGGAATAACAGCCAAAGCTCGTGAAGTAAGAAGTGTTGATCGAGTAGTGATTAGAGATGGCGATGCGATTGGCGCACTGTTAACAAGACTGGGTGCACATGAAACAGTATTGGCTTGGGAAGAGCGCAGAATGAGAAGAGAGGTACGCGCAACTGCTAATAGATTGGCTAATTTTGATGATGCAAATTTACGTCGTTCAGCTAGAGCAGCAGTGGCTGCCTCTGCAAGAGTTCAGCGAGCAATGGAAATTCTTGGAGCTGAAATTCCAGAGCATCTGAAAGAGGCAGGGGAACTTAGAGTTAATCATGGCCAAGCAAGTCTTGAAGAACTTGGTTCACTAGCAACACCGCCAATGACTAAGGATGCAATTGCTGGGCGTATTAGGAGATTGCTTGCGATGGCAGATAAGAGGGCTCGGGAATTAGGCGTTCCAGATACAGAAGCAAGTATTAGCCCTGATTTATTGAATTAACCTCAATAGCAAAATGGTAAGATTTACCTATCTCACAAAGTAGTGAATTTCATTATGATATTTAATATCTCAAGCGAGGAAATTTATGATTAAAGTTGGAGTAAACGGGTTTGGAAGAATTGGCAGAAATTTTCTAAGAGCTTCTTTAGAGTCGGGCGCAGATTTTGAAATTGTAGGAATCAATGATTTAACTGATAATGCCACGCTAGCGCACTTACTCAAGTATGACTCAATTCTGGGAAGATTAAAGTATCCAGTAACTCACACAGAAAATTCGATTACAGTAGCTGGTAAAACAATTGCTGTTAGTGCTGAACGTGATCCCGCAAATATTCCTTGGGGTAAGTTAGGTGTTGATGTAGTTGTTGAATCCACTGGTATTTTTACTAAAGCTGCTGATGCAAATAAACACATTACAGCCGGAGCAAAGAAAGTAATTATCTCAGCACCTGCAACTGATGAAGACATCACAATTGTGATGGGTGTAAATCATGAAAAATATGATTCAGCAAAGCACAACATTATTTCCAATGCATCTTGTACAACTAACTGCTTAGCACCAATGGCAAAAGTTTTGAATGATGAGTTTGGTATCGTCCGTGGCTTGATGACCACAATTCATGCATATACAAATGATCAGGTAATTTTAGATTTTCCTCATAAAGATCTAAGGCGCTCTCGTGCCGCAGCCCTTTCAATTATTCCGACATCAACAGGCGCAGCAAAAGCAATTTCTTTGGTGTTACCAGAGTTAAAAGGAAAATTAGATGGCTATGCATTACGAGTACCAGTACCGACTGGTTCAGCCACTGACTTAACAGTTGAATTGGCAAAAGAGGTATCAGTTGCGGAGATTAATTCAGCATTAAAGAAAGCAAGCGAAGGAGCTTGAAGGGTTATCTGACTTATACAGAGGATCCAATAGTTTCTGCAGATATTGTTACTGATCCTAGCTCCTGCATAGTTGATGCAGGCCTTACTAAGGTGATTGGAACAACTGCGAAAGTGGTTGGCTGGTATGACAATGAGTGGGGTTACTCCAATCGATTAGTTGATCTGATCAAGTACATAGGTAAATCTTTATAAATTAGATGGGGATAAAAACTCTTTCAGATCTAACACTGCAAAATAAAAGAGTTCTGCTGCGTTGTGATTTAAATGTGCCAATCAAAGATGGCGTTATAACTGATGAGGGTCGAATTGTTGCTTCGCTGGGAACTATCAGGAAGCTACTAGATGCTAAATGTTCGATAATTGTTGTAGCCCATCTTGGTCGACCTAAAGGGGAGGCATCCAAAAATTTATCGCTGGCTCCAATTGCAAAACGATTAGGTGAATTATTAAATACAGAGGTTGAGTTTTCTGGTGAGATAACTGGCCAAATAAATCGGGCTCACTCTTTAAAAGCAGGGCAGATTCTGGTGCTCGAAAATATACGATTTATCTCTGCAGAAACGAGCAAGGATGAGCAAGAGCGAAATCTGCTTGCGAAGGAATTATCAACATACGCCGATGTCTATGTTGGTGATGGATTTGGAGCAGTTCACAGAAAACATGCCTCTGTTTACGAACTTGCAAAATTAATGCCACATGCTGCAGGAGATTTAATTTCATCAGAGGTAGCAGTCTTAGAAAAACTTACGGTAAATCCTGAACGGCCTTATGGTGTCGTTCTTGGTGGAGCAAAGGTTTCAGACAAAATTGGCGTTATTTCTAACTTACTAAATAAAGTAAATGTAATCGCAATTGGCGGTGGTATGGTGTTTACATTTCTAGCAGCCCAGAATAAGCAAATTGGAAAATCTCTTGTTGAGATCGATTTAATTCCAACTGTAAAAGAGCTCATAAATAGAGCTGAACAACTTGGCGTTAAGTTGATTCTTCCTACAGACATCGTGGTTGCAAAAGAGTTCTCTGAATCCTCACAGCCAACAATTGTGTCGGCGGACGAGATTCCTGATGATCAAATGGGATTAGATATTGGCCCGGAAAGTGCTAAACAATTTGCCCAAGAGATTGTTAAATGTAAAACTGTATTTTGGAATGGGCCGATGGGAGTTTTTGAATTCCCAAATTTTGCTCACGGAACCAAGATTGTGGCCCAATCTTTAACTCAAGTACAAGGCATATCCGTTGTCGGCGGGGGAGACTCAGCCGCCGCTGTTCGTAAACTAGGATTTGATGATTCGCAGTTTGGATATATTTCAACAGGTGGTGGCGCATCTCTTGAATATCTAGAAGGTAAAGAACTACCAGGGCTTGTAGCCCTAAGTTAGGAAAAAGATGCGCAAACCTTTAATTGCTGGTAATTGGAAGATGAATCTTAATCATCTTGAAGCTATTGCCGTCACCCAAAAATTAGCATACTCACTAGAGGACAAAGATTACGACGCTGTTGAAATAGTTGTTATACCGCCATTTACAGATATTAGATCAGTTCAAACATTGGTAGATGGTGATCGCCTACGGTTGCTCTACGGAGCTCAAGATATATCTTCTGCTGAATCTGGTGCGCATACCGGAGATATCTCTGGTTCCATGTTGGCCAAGCTAGGTTGTACCTATGTTTTGGTTGGGCATAGTGAGCGTCGTGCGAACCATCATGAAGATGATCAGTTAGTTAATAAAAAAATTAAGGCCGCTTTAGCCAATGAACTCAAACCCATCTTATGTGTAGGGGAGGAGTTGGCAATTCGAGAAGCCGGCACTCATATCTCTCATGTGTTAGAGCAGCTTAGGAATGCACTCAAAGGATTTCATAAGCCTAATTTGAAAAAAATCGTTATTGCTTATGAACCTGTGTGGGCAATTGGAACTGGCAAAACTGCAACTCCAGAGGATGCGCAAGAAGTTTGTTTAGCTATCCGCAACGAACTGAGGAAAATAGGAAGTGATGAAATTGCAGATAATTGCCGCATACTTTATGGCGGTTCTGTTAAGTCAATAAACACATTAGATATCATGAAGGAATCTGATGTTGACGGAGCTTTAGTTGGCGGGGCTTCATTAGATCCAGAAGAATTTGCAAGAATTTCCAAGTTCCATAGGGTCTTAAATAAGGCTTAATAGGTCGATTACGGCAAACTGACAAAAAGATAGTATCCTTACCCAATAGTTACAGATCCAAACTTAACGTGAAGGCGAGTAAATGAATTTAGCTCTTTCAATCATTTTAGTTCTATCAAGCATCTTGATGATTATTTTGGTGTTACTACACAAGGGTAAAGGCTCTGGATTATCAGATTTGTTTGGTGGCGGAATATCTTCAACATATGGTGGTTCATCCGTAGTTGAAAAGAATCTGGATCGTATAACAATTGTTGTTGGTGGAGTTTGGTTTGCATCCGTAATTGCACTTAGTTTGTTATTGAAATAATTAAAAAAGAGAAGGAGTAATCATGGCCGGTGGTAGCGCAATCCGAGGTAGTCGTGTCGGTGCTGGCCCAATGGGCGAAGCTGAGCGTGGTGAATCAATTGCTCGCTTCCGAGTCTCTTATTGGTGCGCCAATGGACATGAAACAAAACCATCATTTGCAGAAGATGGAACTGTTGAAGTTCCAGCAGAATGGGATTGTCCAAGATGTGGCTTTCCAGCAGGTCAAGATAAAAACAAACCGCCTATGCCAATGAAGAACGAACCATATAAAACACATTTAGCTTATGTAAAAGAACGCAGAACTGAAGCAGAAGCTAATAAAATTCTGGATATCGCGCTAAAGAAATTACGGGGAGACGAGTAAGAGTTAAAGTTCTTTGATTAATTGTTTTAAAGCTGAATTATTATTTTTCAAATGAATCCGAATTAAAGGCAATTTACGTTCCGTGATGGCTGATGCATCACCTAAAGCTTGAGCCATAATCAAATCTGCAAATTTAAAAGTTTCACCTGGAACTGCTAAATCGGATTGCAAATCAGATGTGATCTGTATGAAGCAACCATTTGGTTGCCCACCTTTGTGTATCTGACCTGTTGAGTGCAGGTATCTTGGTCCCCACCCAAAAGTAACTGACTTCTTATTCTTATTTGAAATCAGTTTTGTTAGCTGCAACGCTTCACTGTCATCAACTCGAGGCAGGTATGAAAGAATCGCGAAATATTCCCCAGGTATACTCAAGAATTCAGTTAAGTTTTTTACCTTTTGATTTGAGTAAATAACATAATTATCTGTTTCAGTAACCGGTGTCTCGGCTTTAAAATCACCTCTAATTATTGAATTCAATATTGTGTTGCTAAGTTCTTTTGCTTCAGTGACATTAGGCTGGTTAAAAGGATCAACTTTAAGTAGATAACCGAGCAATGCTGTAACCCATTCCCAAAAAATGAAATGTTCACCCAAGCTAGCATCGATTGCTAAATCAAATTCACCGTTAGATAGACCTATTGATATCCCACTATAAATTTGATCGGTTGAATGGATTATTACTGGTAGGCGTCCTTGCCCATTTTTGCCGGTGGATTCAGCCACTAACTGCTCAATCCAGTCTGACAATCCAGGAACATTTGATTTCGAATCAGAGATATTAAATATTTGCTTAGTTTGCGTAAACAATAATGATGCTACATCAATAGCAGGGGAACCAACCTGGGAGAAAGTTTTAGAAGCAATTTCAGCATCATCTAAAAGTAAGGAAATATCAATACCAAGTAATGCCGCAGGTACTAAACCAAATGCCGACAAGGCACTAAAACGTCCACCGACGAAAGGATCAGCATTTATTACCTTGTACCCCGATTTTCTCGAAGATTTATCAAGGGGAGTATCTGGATCGGTAACAATAACTAAATGATTTTCGGGCTTTAACCCTTTATTTTTTAGATAATTTACAAAATATTTAAAGTGTGAAGTTGTTTCGATTGTTGTTCCTGATTTTGAGCTTATAACAATAATTGAATTCGCTGGATTCTTGGGCAGGGAATTAAGAATTTGATCTGGGTGGGTTGAATCCAAAACTACAAGAGATTTTTTGTAAGTTTTCGCAATTACTTCAGCAGCTAGTGATGAACCGCCCATGCCACACAGTATTACCTCGTTTAATTTATTGCTTCTCGCCCAAGCTGATAGAGAGTCCAGCTGTGGCAGAAGATCCCGGGAGGTAACTGGAAGATCAATCCAGTTTAAACGAGTGGGTGCCTCAGAATTAACGCCCCAGATGTTTGTGTCCTTATTGGCAAGCCTTACTGCTATTGGAAGTAGATCTGCAACTAAAGTTTTATCTATCTTAGAAACAAGCGGTCCAGATATCTTCACTTAGATCCACCAGCTATTGAATTTACAGTTTTCATTAATTCAAGCCAAGCAGCTTCAAATTTTGAAACTCCATCAACTTCCAAATGTTCGGTGATTTTGCCTAGATCTATTCCAGCCAGTGCGATTTTTGCCAAAATTGATTTAGATGAGGCAAGTTTTGATGGAACTAGATCATGATTGAATACTCCGCTGTTTTTTACTGAGTTTAATGTTGCCTCAGGCATTGTGTTAACCGTATTCGCTGCCACTAAATCTAAAACATAAAGATTTGGATCAAAAGAGGGATCTTTAACACCGGTAGATGCCCACAATGGCCTTTGTAGATTTGCTCCTTTGTTTACCAATTCTTTCCAACTAGGAGTAGTAGAGAAATCTAGGAACGCTTGGTAGGCCATTACTGCATTTGCAATTGCGGTTTGACCGCGCATATTTGAATCGGTGGGTAGAAGGGCATCCACTGCTGAGTCAATCCGGCTTATGAAAAAAGATGCTACCGAAAAGATCTCGTTAATCTCTTGCTGCTTATCAACTCTTCGTTTCAGTCCATCTGCATAAGCTTGTAAAACCTGTTTGTATCTCGCCACTGAAAAAATCAAAGTAACGTTAACACTCACTCCTCTTGCAATCAGTTCTGTTATTGCAGGTAAACCTTCAACTGTTGCTGGAACCTTAATTAGTAAGTTTGGTCTATCGATGATTTTCCATAAATATAGCCCCTGCTCAATAGTGGCATTAGTATCGCGAGCAAATCTTGGATCTACTTCTATAGACACTCTTCCATCTTGATGATGTGTAACCTCATAAACTCCGCCAAAAAGATCACAAGCATCCCTGACATCATCAGTTGTAAGCCGGGTAATTATCTCTTCAGTTGATAACAAGGCGTTTCTGACTATATCGGCCTGGTATAGATCTGATTTACCAATTGCGGATGCAAAGATACTGGGATTAGTTGTCACTCCAACAACGTAGTCACTCTCTATTAACTTTTTTAAAGAACCGCTTTGCAATCTTTCCCGAGATAAATCATCTAGCCATACCGCTACACCAGCTTTGGATATATCTGCTAAAGCGTTACCCATGTGCCTTGCTAATACTTTCTTGTGCTGCCTTCACAACATTCTCAACTGTAAATCCAAACTCTTTAAACAAAACTGAAGCACTAGCTGATGCGCCAAAATGTTCAAGGGATACAGGAACGCCCGCATCGCCAATAAATTGATACCAGGATTGGGCGATGCCGGCTTCTATGCTAACTCGTGCCCTAATTTTCTTAGGCAGAACCTGCTCTTGGTATGAGATGGGTTGCTGTAAAAACCATTCTAAGCATGGGGCACTTACCACTCGTGCTTTTATGCCGTGAGTTAACAATTGCTCGCGTGCAGCTAAAGCAAGATGAACTTCAGAGCCGGTTGCAATCAAAATTACTTCACATTTTTCTGTGGCATTTTCATCCCCATAAGCCAACACATACGCACCCTTTTTAACATTTTCAGTGCTTTTAAATTTACTACGGTCGATAACCGGTAAGTTTTGACGAGAAAGGGCTAAACCAACTGGTTTAGCATTCTTTACTATTTCGACCCAGCACGCGCTAACCTCATTGGCATCTGCTGGTCTTACTACTGCTAATCCTGGGATGGCTCTCAATGCAGATAAGTGCTCAACAGGTTGATGGGTCGGACCATCTTCACCAAGCCCTATTGAATCGTGCGTCCAAACATAAGTAACTGGAAGTTGCATCAATGCAGACAAACGGACTGCTCCACGCATGTAATCACTGAAAACTAGAAATGTTCCTGCAAACGGTTTAACTAAACCATGTAATGCAGCGCCATTTAATATGGAACCCATTGCATGCTCTCGAATTCCAAAATGAACGATTCGTCCGAATGGATTAGCACCTGCCATCTTGCTGCCTGTCGGCAAGAACGAACCACCACCTTCTATTGTGGTGTTATTGCTCTCGGCAAGATCTGCTGATCCACCCCAAAACTCAGGAAGAACTGCGGCAATGGATTGAATAACCTTTCCAGAGGCTGCGCGGGTAGCAATCTCTTTATCGCTTGAAAATACTGGAATGTGCTCTTCCCAATTTGTTGGTAGTTCTTTCTTTAATAATCGATTTAGTAATAACGATTGGGCTGTGTTGCTTTTCTGCCAAGATTCAAATTTATCTAACCAATTTTTATGCAACGCAGCACCGCGCTGTTGGATACCTCTTGCATGTTGAATTACTTCATTTGAAACAACAAAAGATTGTGTTGGATCTATGCCAAGTTGTTGTTTGGTAGCGGCAACCTCATCAGCTCCTAAGGCAGAACCATGAGATTTTGCTGTGCCACGTGCATTGGGGGCGGGCCAGGCAATCACTGTACTTAGTCTTATTAATACAGGTTTGTTCTTAACTTCAAGTGATTTGAGCATAACTTTTTCTAAATTTTCACGATCGACATCTCCATCAGATTTGGCTGCTACATCAAAAACTTCCCATCCATATGATCTATAACGAGCAGAAACATCCTCAGTGAATGCCACATGAGTATCACCTTCGATTGATATTCGATTGTCATCATAAATAACCTTTAAATTACCAAGAGCTTGAGTTCCAGCAAGTGAGGATGCTTCTGCGCTAACTCCTTCTTGTAGATCTCCATCTGATGCCAACACCCAAATATTATGATCAAAAATATCTGTTTTATTCTCAGGATCTAATAAACCTTTTTCATATCTGGCAGCCATTGCCATACCAACTGCATTTGCAACACCTTGGCCGAGCGGCCCAGTTGTAGTTTCCACACCAAGTGTGTGTCCATACTCTGGATGTCCTGGGGTTTTAGAATTAAATGTTCGAAAACTCTGCAGATCTGATAACTCAACGCCGTATCCAGATAAATAAAGCTGGATATATAAAGTCAGGGATGAATGTCCGCATGAGAGCACAAAACGATCCCTAGCAATCCAATTCGGATTATCCGGATCATGTTTAAGAATTCTTTGAAATAATGTGTAGGCAACTGGTGCCAGTGACATTGCAGTTCCTGGATGACCATTACCAACTTTCTGAACCGCATCCATTGCCAGAGCTCTAGATGTGGCAACTGCCTGATCATCTAAAGATTGCCATGTAGGTAATGTCATAAATGAAAACCCTTCAACTTAAAGCCTGAGTTTGCCACCTTTACCAATGACCATCCGCTAACCCAGACTAAAGTCGCCCCCAAAAGGTGAATAGCAACAAGCACCACTGGAAGTCCGGTGAAATACTGGACATACCCAACTAATCCTTGAGCTAGACAAATTAGAAGAAATAGACCGACTCGTTTATTTATAATTTTCAATCCTATTTGACGGGTGATAAGAAAAAGCATGCTGCTTAGCACCAGAAGGGCTATAACTAAATCAGCATGTAACCAAGAAACCACTCTTGGATCAAAGCCAAAACGTTGCGCCTGTTCATCGCCTGCGTGTGGACCACTACCAGTAACGATGGTCCCTGCGATTAAAACAAACAAGGTTAACCAAATCAACAATGGCAAAATTGGTTTTGCAAGCCCTACGGCAGCTTCTTTCACCACTCCAACCATTTCATATCGAAGTGAAATAGCCCCTGAGATTAAAAATATCGATAGTAGAAAATGACCAGCAACCGGAAGGGGATGAAGATCTGTTAGAACTGTGATGCCGCCTAAAACCCCTTGGCCTAAAATTCCAAGAAGTTGAAGTAGGGCTAAGGTGCGAATACGAATTTTGTTAATTAGATTCTTTGAGTACTTGATTGAAAAGATCACCGCTGCCAATGCTGTAATTAATAAAACAAAGGTTAGTAAACGGTTTCCAAACTCTATCCAGGCGTGAACTGCGCCCTCGGCTTGTCCTGGAACTGGGGTATAGGAGCCCGGTGTGCATTCAGGCCAGGTTGGGCAACCTAATCCGGAGCCGGTAACTCTTACCGCTCCACCGGTAACAATTAATGCACCCTGCAGAAAAACTAGAAGTGCAAAAACTCTGCCTGAAATTGAGTTTTTGGCCACCAACATGATTTAAGCCTATTGGTTCAACCCTTTAGGAGGGATGATTTTCCGATCGGGTAAGGCGTATTTCACAGGGAACACCCAATGCAGGATTGGCGCTTGGGGATGAATTACGCAACACTTATGTTGTGAAAAAGACTGAGCCCGATAAGACTCGAGACCAGGTTGCCCGCACCATTTTAGAAGGCGGTCCAGCCACAGCAGCTGCTTTGGCGAAGAAATTAGCAATTACGCCAGCGGGAATTCGTCGCCATTTAGATTCATTAATGAGTGAAGGTGTTTTAACTGCGAAGGATCCATATCAATCAAATGAACGCGGTCGAGGCCGGCCTTCAAAAGTATTTGTAATGACGGATACTGGGCGTGAAAAATTTGAACATTCATACGATGATTTAGCAGTTGCAGCGCTTAAATTTATGGCAAGTAAGAATGGTGAGCATTTGGTAAATGAGTTTGCTACAAGTCGAGCAGATGATCTGATTCGAAAGGGTGAACATATTAAGTCATCCAATAAATCAATTCTTGAAAAAACTAAAGCGCTTTCAAAGTTGCTGACCAAAGAAGGATACTCAGCCTCTACAGATAAATTAGGAAATGGTGAAGAGATTTGTCAGCATCATTGTCCAATTGCTCATGTGGCATCTGAGTTTCCACAATTGTGTGAAGCAGAAACAAAAGCATTCTCGGAGATCTTAGGAACACACGTGCAACGACTTGCCACGATCGCTCATGGTGATGGTGTTTGCACAACATTTATCCCAAACAATATTTCCCCACACTCAACAGCTAGATTAAAAGAAGGAGCACGCTAATGACCCAAATCGCACATCCAGAGTTAGATGGAATTGGAAAGTACGAGTACGGCTGGGCAGATAAAACTGATGCCGGGTCTAATAGTCGGCGTGGACTTAATGAAGAGGTAGTACGAGATATCTCATCAAAGAAGAGTGAACCGCAGTGGATGCTTGATCTACGCCTGAAAGGTTTAGGCTTGTTTGATAAGAAGCCAATGCCAAGTTGGGGATCTGATCTAAGTGGAATTTTCTTTGACACGATTAAATACTTTGTTAGATCAACTGAAAAGCAAGCAACCTCTTGGGAAGATCTGCCAGATGATATTAAGAATACTTATGACCGATTGGGTATTCCTGAGGCAGAAAAGAAAAGATTAGTTTCTGGCGTAGCAGCTCAATATGAATCTGAGGTGGTTTACCACTCAATTCGCGAAGATTTGGAAAAGCAAGGAGTGCTTTTCTTGGATACTGACACAGCACTTAAAACTCATCCGGAAATGTTTCAAGAGTATTTTGGAACAGTTATTCCGGTGGGAGATAATAAATTTGCCGCACTAAATACTGCAGTGTGGTCTGGTGGTTCATTTATTTATGTTCCTAAGGGCGTAAAGGTTGATATTCCACTACAAGCATATTTCCGTATTAATACGGAAAATATGGGTCAATTTGAGCGAACTTTAATCATTGCCGATGAAGATTCTTACGTGCATTATGTTGAAGGATGTACTGCTCCTATTTACTCCTCAGATTCTTTGCATTCTGCGGTTGTTGAAATTATTGTTAAAAAGAATGCGCGTGTTCGTTACACAACAATTCAAAACTGGTCAAATAACGTTTATAACTTAGTTACTAAACGAGCCACTTGCGCAGAGGGTGCAACGATGGAATGGATTGATGGCAATATTGGTTCCAAAGTTACTATGAAATACCCAGCTGTAATGTTGATGGGTCCACACTCAAAAGGTGAAACTCTTTCAATTGCTTTTGCAGGTGAAGGTCAACATCAAGATGCTGGAGCAAAGATGGTGCACGCAGCTCCTTACACATCTTCAACAATTATTTCTAAATCTGTGGCCCGTGGTGGAGGTCGTACCTCTTATCGTGGACTGGTAAAGGTAGAGAAGGGTGCACATCACTCCAAGAGCACAGTTAAATGTGATGCACTTTTGGTCGATACGATCTCTCGTTCTGATACATATCCTTATGTTGATGTTCGCGAAGATGATGTATCAATGGGTCATGAAGCAACAGTCTCAAAAGTGAGCGATGATCAGCTCTTTTATTTGATGTCACGTGGACTTGGCGAAGATGAAGCTATGGCAATGATTGTCCGTGGATTCATCGAGCCAATCGCAAAAGAGCTGCCAATGGAGTATGCATTGGAACTAAACCGCTTAATTGAATTACAAATGGAAGGCGCTGTTGGTTAATGAGTTTATTAACAACTAATTATCTAACCCCAACTGGACGTGAAGAGGCTTGGCGCTTTACTCCATTAAAGCGATTAGCTGGGTTACATGATGGATCTACCAAAGTGGCAGATCACATCTCACTTTCAGCGAAATCAGCTCTTCCAAATGGTGTGGCACTTACCGTGGCAGATGCAGCAGAGCATCCAGCCTCGTACACCAGTACAGATGTTGTTACTAATCGAGTCAGAGAGGTAGTACAAAAGGTAAGTCTGCTAACTATTGCCAAAGATGTTGAACTTTCTGAACCAATTCATTTGTCTCGCAAATGTTCATCAACACCTGAATTCAGCAGAGTTGTAATCCAGGCTGGTGTTAATAGCAAAAGTACGGTCATTGTTGAAAATACTGGCAATGGTGAGTTAGGCGAAGAAATTGAAATCAATCTTGCACCTGGCGCATCTTTGGATCTGATCTCTCTACAAGAATGGGATCGAAATGCTGTCCATTTAGCGCAACACCATGCAATTGTGAGCAAAGACGCGCAATTCACCTCATATGTGGTTTCTGTTGGAGGTTCAGTTGTTCGCATAAGTCCAACTGTTGAATTTACAGGCGCCGGATCATTTGCCGATCTTTATGGGGTTTACTTTGCAACAGATGGACAACATCTGGAGCATCGCATACACGTTAACCATAATGTTCCTAATGCTAAATCTCGTGTTAATTACAAGGGAGCACTAGCTGGAGATCAGGCACACACGGTTTGGATTGGCGATGTTTATATTCATAAAGGTGCGGATGGCACAGACACTTATGAATTAAATCGAAATCTGTTGCTAAGTGATGGGGCTCGAGCAGATTCTGTACCAAATTTAGAGATTGAAACTGGTGAAATAGTTGGAGCTGGACATGCGAGTACTACAGGTCGCTTTGATGATGAACAATTGTTTTACCTTCAATCTCGCGGAATTCCAGCCGACATTGCAAGACGCTTAGTAATTAGAGGTTTCTTTGCGGAAATCATTAATAAATTAAAGAGTGCTGAACTTGAAGAGCGTTTGATGCAACGTATTGATGATGAGCTAGCCAAGGTGGGGGAGTAATGGCGGAGTTAGCATTTGATGCACTAATTGAAGGCAAGCCTGTGGCCGTTGAGGTTGAAGGTGTTCAAGTTTGCGTAGCGAAAGTAGGCGATGAAGTGTTTGCTGTTGCAGATACCTGCACGCATTCTGAGGCTTCGTTATCTGAAGGTGAAATAACGGGCGGCAAGATTGAATGTTGGCTTCATGGCGCAGAGTTTGATTTACGAACAGGTAAAGCATTAACGCCTCCAGCAACTGAAGCCTTAAAAACTTTTAATGTTAAACGCACAGGCAATCAATTAACCATCACTAACTAACTAGGAGAGTAAAAATGAGCGTATTAGAAATTAAGAACCTGCAGGTGAGTGTTGTTACTGATGCTGGCGATAAAGAGATCCTTCGTGGTGTTGACCTAACAATCCGTCAGGTGAAACACATGCCATTATGGGCCCTAATGGATCTGGTAAATCAACCCTTGCTTATTCAATTGCAGGACATCCAAAGTATTTAATTACTGGTGGATCAGTGACCTTAGATGGTGCCGATGTGTTGGAGATGACTGTTGATGAAAGAGCTAAGGCAGGGTTGTTTTTGGCAATGCAGTACCCGGTTGAGGTTCCAGGTGTTTCAGTATCTAACTTTTTACGCACTGCGGTAACAGCTATACGAGGTGAAGCTCCTAAGGTAAGAACTTGGGTAGGAGAAGTTAAAGAAGCTATGGCTTCGCTAAATATTGACACTGCTTTCTCAGAACGAAATGTAAATGAAGGTTTTTCTGGTGGCGAGAAAAAGCGTCATGAAATTCTGCAAATGGAGTTATTGAAACCTAAAATTGCAATTCTTGATGAAACTGATTCTGGTCTTGATGTGGATGCGTTAAGAATTGTTTCAGAAGGAGTTAATCGTGTAAAAGCAAATTCAGAGCTTGGTGTAATGCTAATTACTCACTACACGCGAATCCTTCGATACATTAAACCTGATTTCGTTCACGTATTTGCTAATGGAAAGATTGTCGAAGAGGGCGGCCCAGAGTTGGCAGATAAACTTGAAGAAAAGGGCTACGCAGAGTACATAACTGCGTAATTGATAACAGTGGATCTAAGTAAATATCAGAGCGATTTTCCGATCCTTTCCCGAAAAGTCCGGGGTGGTAATCGTTTTATTTATTTAGACAGTGGTGCTACCTCCCAAAAACCTGAGTCAGTTATAACTGCTGAGGCTGATTTTTATCGAACCAAAAATGCTGCAGTTCACAGAGGTGCACACCTTGTGGCGGAAGAAGCTTCGGATGCATACGAAGGCGCTAGGGCTAATTTAGCAAAATTCATTGGGGCTCAAACTGATGAAGTAATTTTTACTAAAAGCGCAACGGAATCTTTAAACTTTCTGGCCTACTCATTCGGAAACAAGAACTCAAAGATTTGTTTGAAAGCAGGCGATGAAATTGTTGTATCTGAGATGGAACATCACGCTAATTTAATTCCATGGCAACAATTAGCGGATCGAATTGGCGCGAAATTAACCTGGCTTCCAATAACCGACGAAGGTAGATTAGATCTTTCAAATATTGCCAAAGTTATTACAAAGAAAACGAAAATTGTTGCAATTACTCATCAATCAAATGTATTTGGAACAATTGTGCCAATATCGCCAATTGTTAAAGCGGCTAGGGCGGTTGGGGCTTTTGTAGTTTTAGATGCTTGCCAATCTGTGCCTCATTTTGCAGTTGATGTAAAGAAATTAGATGTAGATTTTCTAGCATTCTCAGGACACAAAATGTTAGGTCCAACTGGTATCGGAGTTTTATGGGGTAAATCTGAACTACTAGATCAATTAGAACCTGCGCTATTTGGTGGTTCAATGGTTGATTCAGTAACGATGGATAGTGCCACATGGGCAAAATCGCCTCGAAAATTTGAGGCTGGTGTTCCAAACATGGCTCAAGCGGTTGGTTTATCTGCCGCTGTTGATTATCTCAACAAAATTGGAATGGAAAATATTGAAAATCATGAACATGCTTTAACCAAAGAGTTACTTGATGGACTATCGCAAATTTCTGCAGTTAAGGTTATTGGGCCGCAAGATATGAAGGATCGTGGTGGCGTGGTCTCATTTACGATTGATGGAGTTCACCCTCATGATGTGGGTCAAGTTTTGGATCAATATGGAGTAGCTGTAAGAACTGGACACCATTGTGCTTGGCCATTGATGCGCAAACTGAATTTAGTTGGCACGACTAGAGCATCGTTTCATCTATATAACGATTCAAAGGATGTTCAGGCACTGTTAGAGGCTGTGATTAAAACCAAAGAGTATTTTAAGGTTGGAAAATAAATGGAATTAGATTCACTCTATCAAGAGGTGATTTTGGATCATTATCGAAGCCCGAAACACAAGGGTTTATCTGCCGTGAAAGATGTTCAGGTTCATCATAACAATCCAAGTTGTGGGGATGAGATAACTTTGAACCTAGTAATGAAAGATGGAACGGTAGTTGATATTTCCTGGGATGGTGTTGGTTGTTCAATCTCCATGGCAAGTGCATCAGTAATGAGTGATCTGTTAATTGGCAAACCATATTCTCAAGCATTGGTGATTTTGAATGCATTTATGGAACTGATGCAAAGTAAAGGTCAGGGTGTGGGGGATGAAGATTTACTAGAGGATGGCGTGGCTTTTGCAGGAGTTTCAAAATTTCCGGCTCGAATCAAATGTGCTCTTCTTGGATGGATGGCCTTCAAAGATGCATCAACTCAAGTGATGGCCTAGAATTAGATCATGACTACTTCGATTGATGACGTAACTGAGGCAATGAAAGATGTAATTGATCCAGAATTAGGTATAAATGTCATCGATCTTGGATTGGTTTATGACATGCGACTTGATGAGAATAACATCGCAACATTGGATATGACATTAACTTCTGCAGCCTGCCCATTGCAGGATGTAATCGAAGATCAAACAAGGCAAGTGTTGGCAGATATTACAACTGATGTAAAAATCAATTGGGTATGGCTACCACCTTGGGGACCAAACAAAATCTCCGATGATGGTAGAGAACAATTACGCTCGATTGGCTTCACTGTTTAGTAATTCGGCGCCTAATCGCTAAGGTGTTCTTATGTCAATGCATTCCACCTGGATGTCATTTAGATCTTTAACCCAAGATTCATCGGTCAAAAATCAAAAACTTAGACCAGGCACTTTAAAGAGAATCGCTGGGTTTGCAATCCCTTACAAGGTATCACTTACATTTTTCCTAATAACTGTTGTAATTGATGCGTTTTTAATAGTTGCTACACCCTTACTTTTGCGCAAATTAATCGATGATGGCGTCATACCTAAAAACACCCAGTTGGTAACGCAGCTTGCTTTAGCAGTAGGGATAATTGCTTTGCTTGATGCACTCTTTAGCATGATAGGTCGTTGGTTTTCCGCCCGCATTGGTGAGGGTTTGATTTATGACCTGCGTCGAATGATTTTTGAGCACGTTCAAAAGCAATCGATCGCATTTTTTACCCGAACTCAAACTGGCGCACTAATATCTCGGTTGAACTCTGATGTGATTGGCGCACAGCAAGCATTTACCTCCACATTATCTGGAGTTATAAGCAATTTATTGAGTTTGATTTTAGTAGCAGCAACAATGCTGACTTTATCCTGGCAGATAACACTTATTTCTTTATCTTTACTTCCCGTCTTCTTGTTTCCCACTAAATGGGTGGGTAGAAAGCTACAGGGGTATACACGTCAATCATTTGATATTAATGCTTCTATGTCAGCGACAATGACTGAACGATTTAATGTTTCAGGCGCGCTCTTAGTTTCACTCTATGGTGATTCAAAAACTGAGAAAAATGAATTTTCAGCTAAGGCTCGGAAAGTTGCTGATATCGGTATCTCAATTGCCATGTTAAATCGAATCTTCTTTATAGCGCTCACCTCTATCGCAGCAGTTGCGACTGCAGTGGCATATGGTGTCGGTGGACATCTTGCCATCAGCGGAGATTTAACAGTTGGTACATTGCTTGCGATCACTGCATTACTTGCAAGGTTATACGGTCCGCTTACAGCCCTTTCAAATGTTCGAGTTGATGTGATGAGTGCGCTGGTGTCTTTTGAAAGAGTTTTTGAAGTATTAGATTTGAAGCCAATGGTGGTTGATGCATCAAATGCAGTAAAGCTACAAACCAACAAGCCCGAATTAACCTTTGAGAATGTTTCTTTCACATACCCGAAGGCGGAGGAAATATCACTTGCATCATTGGAAATTGTCGCAAAGCCAGAGATTCCAACAAGCGGTGAAGTTTTAAAAAACATCTCTTTTACTGTGAAGCCTGGAACTTTAACCGGCATAGTTGGTCCATCAGGTGCTGGTAAAAGCACTATTAGTAGTTTAATCCCAAGACTTTATGATGTTACAAAGGGCGGTATTTTAATTAACGGTTCAGACATCCGTAATTACAGCATTAATTCTTTAAGAAATACCATAGGAGTAGTCACTCAAGATTCACATATGTTTCATGATTCAATCATGAATAATCTTCTTTATGCTAAGAGTGATGCAACTATTGATGATATTCAATCAGCTTGTGAGTCCGCCCGTATTTGGGCCTTCATCAAAACTTTACCAAATGGACTAGATACTGTTGTTGGTGAGCGCGGACATCGGTTATCTGGGGGAGAAAAACAGAGATTAGCAATTGCTCGCTTGTTGTTGAAGCAACCGAGTTTGGTAATCCTTGATGAAGCCACAGCACACTTAGATTCTGAAAATGAAGCTTTAGTGCAAGCAGCCCTAAAAGAGGCATTGGCGGGAAGAACTAGCATCGTAATTGCCCACCGCTTATCAACGATAATTCAAGCCGACCAGATTTTGGTAATAGACAATGGTGAGATTATCGAGCGAGGTACCCATGAAGAATTAGTAGGTAAAAAAGGTTTGTACTTCGATCTTTATGAGCGACAAAACTTACAATCAGATTTAATTTAACCGTTTTCTTTTAGGCGTAAATATTGCATCTTTCTTAATAGTTTCGCGCCCAGCATTTGCGGCTATAACTGCAATATAAGGAAGGGTTACCGCCCCAAAAAGTGCGATCCATCGGTAAGGACTAGGAAGTAAGACTGTCAAAATAAAGCACGCAGTTCTAATCATCATTGATATGAAGTATCTACGTTGACGGGCAGATTGATCTAGAGTCAATCCTGATTGAGCAGTAGTGATTGATTGCGTAACTACTTTGGGTTTCTTCATGTATGGATATTAGGTCCTTGGTAGCAAATTAGCGAGTAAAAAAATGAGGTGACTCAATTGATGTGAGCCACCTCATTACTTTAGCGTTATTTAGTTTGCAGTACCGCGAGCTTTGGCAATTCGGCTGAGAATTTGATAACCAAATACAGCCATTACTGTGGCGTTGATGATGCCACTGAATGTGTAATCACCACGAGTCCAAGCCATGTCGGAAATGCCGATGATTAATGAGGAGGCAGCAATATAAAGATTAACTGGGTTGGCAAAATTAACGCGTCCATCAATCCAAATCCTTGCTCCTAGAACACCGATCATTCCAAATAGCGCAACTGTTACGCCACCTTTAACGCCAGCTGGAGTAGCGGAAAGTACTGCACCAAACTTTGGAGATAGAGCAAGCAATATTGCGCCCACACCTGCAAAAATGTAAGCAAGAGTTGAATAAACGCGACTGGCTGCCATTACGCCAATATTTTCTGCGTAAGTAGTAGTACCAGAACCGCCACCAAGTCCTGCCAGAGTAGTTGCAGCACCATCAGCGATCAATGCATTACCAATCTGATCATCTAGATTTTTACCAGTCATCGCCGCTACTGCCTTGACATGTCCAACATTTTCAGCAATAAGCACTAATACAACTGGTAGGAATAGCAACATTGCGCTGCTATCAAAAGTTGGTGAGGTGAATGAAGGCATCGCTACCCATTTTGCAGCTTCTACACCAGCGAAATCAACATCTCCCATAAGTGCAGCCACTACGTAACCAATAACCAATCCAGCGAAGATTGAGATTCTTCCTAAAAATCCGCGGAAGAAAGCTGAGATGACTCCGATAGATAGCAAAGTGATTAAACCAAGACGCTGTCCTTGCATGAAATCATTTTTTGCTGCGCCAGCTAGATTTAATCCGATCACCATAACGATAGTTCCGGTTACAACCGGAGGAAGCAACATATCAATCCACGCTGTTCCTGCAGCCTTTGCAATAAATCCAACTATTGCAAGCAGTACACCAGCAGCAACAATTCCGCCTAAAGCAGCAGGTATGCCACCTGAAGTTTTTGCTGCAGCTACTGGAGCCAGGAAGGCAAAAGATGAACCCAAATAACTAGGAAGTTTGTTTTGGGTAATAACAATGAAAAGCAAGGTACCAATACCAGAAAAGAACAGAGTGGTAGTTGGTGAGAAGCCAGTGATAATCGGTACTAAGAATGTTGCACCGAACATCGCAGCTATATGTTGGATTCCCATACCAAATGTACGAGGCCAAGATAATCTTTCATCGATTGAAACAACCTCTCCAGGTTGAATCTGCTTACCATTTCCGTGAAGTTTCCAACTAAGCATTAACGCTCCTTAATTGATTTACCACCTTCAGTTTTGAGGATGGTTACGTTCCGGCCCAAAGGGGGTAGGCGCTAAATAAAAATAATAGAACTGCTCGAGATAAATACCGGTAGGTATTGCATGATTTTGCTTGGTTTTTATACGGGTTTTCGAGTCCATACGCTCAATTTCCCCACCTGCTCATCCTTAGGTAAGATTTGCCCATCAAGTGGATGCATACGCTCCCACCTACTTCGCTTCGGCGAACTGGTTGCTTCTTTAGAAGCGCGGCTGTTGTTCGCTTGTGTAATGCCTTATCAATCTAGCGAAACAGCAAGGAGAAGTTATCAGCACAGAACCACGTATCAATGATCGAATTCGCGTTCCTGAAGTTCGGTTGATTGGCTATGACGGTGAACAATTAGGCGTAACTGCAATAGACAAAGCGCTTAAACTTTCTGAAGAGATCGGTTTAGATCTCGTAGAAATTTCACCAGATGCAAATCCACCGGTCTGCAAAATTATGGATTTCGGAAAGTATAAATACGAAATTGCGCAGAAAGCTCGGGAAGCAAGACAAAATCAGACACACATAGTTGTGAAAGAAATGCGTCTTCGACCAAATATCGAGCCTCATGATTACGAGACAAAACGAAATCATATTGAGCGATTTTTGTTAGGTGGGGATAAAGTGAAGGTAACTATCCAGTTTCGTGGTCGAGAGCAATCTCGTCCAGAGATGGGATACCGGTTATTACAAAAGCTTGCTGAAGAGTTAGCCGAAGTATCGCTTGTCGAGTTTGCGCCAAAGCAAGAAGGTCGCAATATGACAATGGTCCTTGGTCCAGCTAAGAAGCCAGGTTCTGCAAAGAAAGCAGCACCGAAGGCACCAGCAGTACAAAAATAGTTTTATTAGCAATTCAACAGGAGGTAAGTAAATGCCAAAGATGAAGACACATAGTGGGGCGAAGAAACGTTTTCGTGTCACTGGTTCCGGAAAGATCATGCACGAGCGTGCTGGCAAGCGCCACCTGCTTGAACGCAAATCATCAAGATTAACTCGTCGCCTAACTGGCGATGTGACCGCTAAAGCGCCTAATGCATTTGCAGCAAAGCGCATGCTCGGTTTGAAGTAAGGGAGAGATAAATGGCTAGAGTAAAACGTGGTGTGCATGCGGCGAAAAAGCGCCGTACAACTTTAGAGCGTGCTGCTGGTTATCGTGGGCAACGTTCACGTCTTTTTTCTAAGGCAAAAGAGCAGGTAACTCACTCTCTTGTTTATGCATTTAATGATCGTAAAGATAAAAAAGGTGACTTCCGTCGTCTTTGGATTCAGCGCATCAATGCAGCAGCCCGAGCGAACGGTATGACTTACAACCGTTTAATCCAAGGTTTAAAGACAGCCGGTATTGAAGTTGATCGCCGTGTCTTATCTGAACTTGCAACAAATGATCCTGCAGCTTTCTCTAAATTAGTAGAGATTGCTCGCAAGAATGTTGTAACTGCTTAATTAATCTCTAATTAATTAAATAGAGATGGAAAATATTACGAGCCTTAATTCGCCTCATATAGAGCGAGTTAAGGCTCTTATTGGTTCCAGGGGTAAGAAAAATCGTGAGCTAGAAAATGCTTTCATCGCCGAAGGTATTCAAGCAGTTCGGGAAGCGCTAAATCCGGAATTAGTAGAGGGTCTGGCGGTAAAAAGAGTTTATGTAACTGAATCTGGAATGAGCAAATTGGCAGCATCTTTAGATGCTGCAGTTCTAGACAAACATGAAGTGATAATGGTTTCTGATCAGGTTATGAATGCAATGGCCGATTCTGAATCCCCACAAGGAATAATCGCTTTATGTTCAACCAAGACTTTAAAGCTGCAAGATTTGTGGCAGTCAAAGCCTAAGAAGATTGCTTTCTTCTGGCAGATTCAAGATCCAGGTAATGCCGGAACTGTGATTAGAAGCGCCGATGCAGCTGGATTTGATGCCGTAGTTTTTTCAAATGAAAGCGTAGATGTATTCAATCCGAAAACTGTTAGAGCAACTGTTGGTTCACTCTGGCATATTCCAGTAGTCAGCGATGTAGATATGAATGAATTTATCTCCGGCGCAATTGAAAATAATGTCTCACTTTTTGCGTTAACTGGTGATGGCAAAGAATCTTTTGATTCAACATTTGTTGCTAAAACTTCAACAACACCATCAGCTTGGATATTTGGTAATGAAGCCCGTGGCCTGCCAGATCTGCCTGGTGAGATAGCGACCGTGGCTATTCCGATGAAAGGCTTTGCTGAGTCTTTAAATGTGGCTAGCGCAGCGGCAATTGTCCTGCATTCTGTAGGTCTGTCCTTATAGACTAGGCAGATTATGTCGTTGGATCAGAATAAAATCGCCGAAGATCTGGCACAGGCGCTTCGAGCCATTGAATCAGCCTCTGATTTAGATGCATTAAAACAAGTAAAAATTGATTACGTTGGCGATAAATCTGCGTTAGCTAAAGCTAACCAAGCTTTAGCAACTGTTGATCAATCCCTTCGAGCACAATTCGGTAAATTAGTCGGAGCAGCTCGTGCTGATGTTAATCAAGCCTTTGAACTAAGAAGTTCCCAATTAACTGCGCTTCGAGATACGCAAATGTTACTTACCGAAAAAGTTGATGTAACTCTTCCAGGTAGGAGAACTCTCAAAGGTGGGTTGCATCCATTAACGATATTAACCAACGAGATTAATGATCTTTTCATTGGTCTAGGTTACAAAGTTGCCGAGGGCCCAGAACTTGAAGCTGAATGGCTGAACTTTGACGCGCTTAATATCCCAGCCGATCATCCAGCTAGAACAATGCAGGATACTTTTTTCGTTGAACCACTTGAAGCCAAACTGGTTTTACGAACCCATACATCACCAGTTCAGATCAGAACCATGCTCAATGAAAAACCACCGATTTATGTAATTTGTCCAGGTAAGACATATCGAGCGGATGAATTAGATGCCACCCACACTCCAGTTTTTCATCAAGTCGAAGGTTTAGTTATTGATGAGAATATAACTATGGGTGATTTAAAAGGAACTTTAGATTTCTTTGCTAAATCCATATTTGGTGATGCAGTAAAAACAAGATTACGTCCAAGCTTTTTCCCCTTCACCGAACCATCTGCTGAGGTGGATGTATTTTTCAATGGTCGCTGGATCGAATGGGGCGGCTGCGGAATGGTTAATCATAAAGTTTTGGATGCATGCGGAGTAGATACCAAAAAATACTCGGGGTTTGCGTTTGGCATGGGGTTAGAAAGAACCTTGATGGTTAAGCACGGCATTACAGATATGCATGACATCGTTGAGGGTGATGTTCGTTTTTCACAAAGTTTTGGTGTGGGTAAAAAATGAAGATTCCATTAAGTTGGTTGCAAGAGTTTGTAGCCATTCCCGCAAAGATTAATGCAGTGCAGATCTCACAAGCTTTTATAAAGGTAGGTTTTGAAGTTGAAGGAATTGAAGAGCAAGGCGCAGATTTAAAGGGACCGATAGTTGTTGGAAAGGTTCTTTCAATCGAAGAATTATCTGGACATAAGAAACCAATCAGATTTGTCTGCCTTGATGTTGGCAAAAAGAAGACACGTTATGTTATTTGCGGAGCACGCAATTTTAAGGTAAATGATCTAGTGGTAGTTGCACTCCCAGGAGCGGTACTGCCAGGAGATTTCAAAATTTCAGCGAGAGAAACCTATGGCAAAGTCAGCGACGGCATGATTTGTTCAGCAAAAGAAATTGGCATAAGTGATGAGCATGCGGGAATCATTGTTTTGCAAGAGGGCAAGGTTGGCCAAGATGCCAAGGCTCTTTTAGATGTGAGTGATGTAATTTTTGATATCGCAGTAAACCCTGATCGAGGTTATGCAATGTCAGTTAGGGGATTAGCAAGAGAATTAGCTGGCTCACTCCAGGTGAAATATGTGGATCCTGCTGATCCCAAAGTCGCTAAGAAGTTTGGGAAGAATAAGAATCCAAAAGCAGTAAGTGTGAAGATAGAAGACAAAACTGGTGCTGATCAAATCTACATCAGAACATTAGATCATGTAAATGTGAAGAAAAATACTCCACTTTGGATGCAAAGAAGAATTGAAAAGTGCGGAATGAGATCTATTTCGCTAGCTGTTGATATTACAAATTATGTGATGCTAGAACTTGGCCAACCGTTACACGCCTTCGATGCGCAATACATCATGGGTGGATTGCGGGTAGTCAGGGCTGGAAAATTCACTAAGTTAACAACCCTAGATAAAATTGATCGTAAATTAGATCCTGATAATTTATTAATTGCTGATTCAAAAACTCCACTAGCTCTGGCAGGAACTATGGGCGGATTAGCCTCTGAGGTAACTAATGAAACCACTAAAATAGCTTTAGAAGCAGCGCATTTTGATCCTCTTAGCATCGCTCGGAATTCAAGATCACACAATTTATCTAGTGAAGCCTCTCGCAGGATTGAACGCAATACTGATCCAGCTTTAGCGGAAATCGCATCTGCCAGGGCAACTCAATTGCTGATTGATTTAGCTGATGCTAAATATGTGGGTACATCTCAAGCAGGTTTGCCAATTAAGAATCGTAAGGTGAAGATCTCTCAGTCAAAAATCTCTAAATACCTAGGTTTTCCATATACAACTAAGCAGGTGAAAAATGCTTTGGTTTTAATTGGTTGTAAAGTTACTGGCAGCACAGATTTATTAACTGTTGAGATTCCTACCTGGCGTCCAGATTTAATTAATTTCGCTGATTTTGCTGAAGAGATAGCACGTTTAAATGGTTATGACTTAATACCGGCAACACTTCCAATTGGAAAAGATGGAGCCAGATTAAATGATATGCAGTACCGAAAGCGTGCTGTAGCTACCGCACTTGCTAATCAAGGATTCACAGAGGTTATTAATTATCCATTTGTTAGCCAAGAGATGGTTAATCTTCTCGGCTTTACCGGTGATAGAGCTAAATCATTCAAAATCGCCAATCCTATGTCAGAAGAATTCCCGCTATTACGAACACATCTTTTGCCTGGTTTGCTCACTACTGCTGTTCGCAATATTGGCAGGGGATCAAAGAATCTAGCAATTTTTGAGATTGGAAGTATTTTCAGAAACACTACAGCTCTGGGAAAAGCGGTAAATCCTGGGGTGACCAACCGTCCAAGTGAAAAAGTAATTAAAGATATTTATGAGGGTGTGCCAAAACAAATGTTGTTTGTTGGTGCGGTAGTGACTGGCGAGACAGTTTTAAGTGATTGGCAAGGTTTGGGCAACAAATTCACTTGGAGTGATGCAATTGCCAAGGCGCAAGAGATCATTGAATCAACAGGAAATGATTATGAAGTTATTAGTAGCGATCTAGCACCATGGCACCCTGGCAGGTGTGCTGAGTTGCGCGTTAATGGTAAACCAGTTGCGCATGCTGGTGAATTGCATCCTCGAGTGATAACCGCTTTAAATTTGCCAGAGCGTAGTTGTGCCTTTGCAGTGATTTTAAGTGAATTGCCGGCAGCTGGTGTAAGTAAGGCTCCTGCGATTTGGAATTTTCCACCGGTAGTTCAAGATGTGGCCCTTGTTGTTGACGCCAAAGTTAGCGCAGCTGATTTAACTACCGCACTTAAGGTTGGAGCAGGGGAATTATTAGAGTCAATCGTATTATTTGATCGATATGATCAAATGGCAGATAGCAAAGTCTCACTAGCTTTCACTTTAACCTTCCGTGCAGCAGATCGCACCCTTACATCAGATGAGGTTGCTAGATATCGCGATCAAGCAATCGCTCAAGCAGCCAAATCAGTGGGTGCAGTTTTAAGAGGTAATGCATAAATATTCAGATATTTGCATAAATATACCAGTGCGCGCTACCCTTAAGCTATGAAAATCGGAGTTGTTGGGGCCAGCGGGTATGCAGGTGGGGAACTGCTGCGATTACTATCAAACCATCCAAATTTTGAAATTACTTTTATTACTGCATACTCCAATGCTGGAGAATCAATAAATGTCTTGCACCCACATTTGACTGAGTTTGAAGGACAGAATTTTTCAGCAGTTAATGTTGAGGATTTAAATAAATGCGATTTAGTTTTCACAGCTTTGCCTCATGGCGAGTCAGCAAAGCTGATTGAGCAATTAAATGAGAAGGTAAAGATTGTTGATTTAGGTGCTGATTATCGTTTAACTGATAAATCTCAATGGGATAAGTACTACGGGGGATCATACGCAGGTAGTTGGACCTATGGATTGCCAGAATTAACCGATCATCAAATGATCGCCAAATCTAAATATGTTGCAAACCCAGGTTGTTATGCAACAGCTATTGCACTTTCAATTGCCCCAGTATTAGCCGAAATTGATAGTGAAGATATTGTGGTGGTTGCTGCCTCTGGAACAACTGGGGCGGGCAGAACTGCAAAGGTAAATTTGATTGGCAGTGAGGTGATGAACAATCTGACCTCATATAAGTTTGGTGGAGTTCATCAACATACACCAGAGATTGAACAAGTGCTCACTACGATCTCCAATAAATCAGTGAAGATCTCATTCACTCCGATACTTGCACCGATGCCAAGAGGAATTTTAGCCACAGTTACTGCAAAGTTGAATAATTCATCCTCTGCAGCAAAACTTAGAACTACATTTTCTGATTTCTATCGTGAGAGTAAATTTGTATCTTTATTGCCTGAAGGTCAGATGCCCATGACTAATTCAG
This sequence comes from Candidatus Planktophila sp., assembly GCA_003569185.1. Classification (GTDB taxonomy): domain Bacteria; phylum Actinomycetota; class Actinomycetes; order Nanopelagicales; family Nanopelagicaceae; genus Nanopelagicus. The sequence continues at coordinate 459,588 of BGOJ01000001.1, forward strand.
TACTAGGCACAAATAATGTTTCTATGCAGATTGCCTTAGATTCACATGTTAATCGCGTAGTAGTTTCAACAGCCATTGATAACCTCGGTAAGGGTGCAGCTGGTCAAGCTATTCAAAATGCGAATTTAATGTTTAATTTGGCAGAGGATGCTGGCTTGGAATTAGCAGGTGTTAGATGATCGTTATTAAATACGGTGGCAATGCATTGCCAGATCAAAACACATCCGATCCAGTGCTAGAAGCAATCGCAGATGCTTTCTTAGATGGTGAGCAAATAGTTTTAGTTCATGGCGGGGGACCTCAAATTGATGCTGCCCTAACTGAAAAAGGTATTGGCAAAAATAAAGTTGCCGGTTATCGTGTGACCGATGAAGAAGTTTTCAGTGTTGTGCAATCTGTGCTCAGCGGCCAAGTTTTAAGATCGATAGTCAATTACTTAATTGGAAGTGAAGTAAATGCGGTCGGCTTATCTGCCTCAGATGGGGGATTAATCAGAGCTCGAAAATTCAAACCAATAGTTGACGGTAAATCAGTTGATATTGGTTATGTTGGAGAGGTTGATGAAATTAATCCGATGATTTTAGAAACCCTGATGACAGAAGGTTTCCTACCTGTCATCTCACCAGTGGCAACAGATAACGATGGTGTTGGCTTTAACATCAATGCTGATTTAGTAGCTGCCGCGGTTGGTGGGGCGTTGAGAGCTGATTCAGTTCTCTTTCTAACAGATGTTGATGGTATCTACCGTGCCTGGCCGGATAAATCTTCATTGATCTCTGAAATATCAGTTGATGAGTTAAAACAAATTGCTCCTAGTTTTGCAGATGGAATGATTCCAAAGGTTAGGGCTGCGATTAGCGCAATTGATTCAGGTGCGTTTTCAGTTCGGATTGCAAATGGAACTGATCTAGCATCGGTTTTAGATGCCCTTGATAATCACGGTGGAACGCTGGTGAGCGCGTAATGGCTAAGTTAAATATGCAAAGTGCAACTGCCAGACGATCTCTGGTAATTAAATTAGTTGATGATGCATTGATTCATTCTCAAAATGATCTGGTGAGAGAGTTAGGAAAGCTTGGATATGTAGTCACTCAAGCAACCGCAAGTAGAGATTTAGAGGAATTAGGCGCCGTTAGAGGAAAGACAACTCTGGGATCTTTCGTTATCAATTTGTTTCTGCACCACAAAGTTCAAAAAGCAGAGGTGTTTCGGAATTAATTGCATCGGTGGAGGCAAGCGGTAATTTAGCAGTAGTAAAGACTCCGCCAGGAGCAGCCCAACTTTTAGCTGGTAATTTAGATCGCGCCATGAAAAGCGGCAAACTAAATTCAGCAATCGGTACCATTGCTGGTGATGACACTGTTTTGGTGGTGGCTAAATCTTCCTCCGGTGGCCCCTCCCTTGCTAAGGAAATTACTAAATTTTTTGGAGGTAAGTAAATGACGCTTTGGGGTGGAAGATTTAATCAATCACCGGCTCAATCGATGCGTGATTTATCTCGAAGCGTGCATTTCGATTGGAGATTAGCCCCATATGAAATCGAAGTGAATCTAGTTCATCTAAACAATCTGATAAAACAAAAGATTGTTTCAAAATCAGATGGGGAGATTTTGCAAAAGGGATTGTTGGATCTAGCAGGTGAGATAGGTAGCGGTAAATTCACCTATAACCATGATGATGAGGATGTACACAGCGCAATAGAACGTGGTTTAGTTGAAAAGTGTGGTCCTCTTGGTGGAGCTATTCGAGCTGGCAGATCGCGAAATGATTTAGTAATCACAGATTTCAAGCTTTATTTGGTGGATCACCTCCTAGAGATTGCTAGCGCAGTAACCTCCCTTGCAAGGAGTTTTAATACCCAGGCTAGAAATCAAATAGATGTCATAGCGCCGGGTTTCACTCACACCCAACATGCCCAACCAATCACTTTCGGACAAGAATTAAGTAAGCACTCCCACGCTCTATTAAGAGATGTTGATCGAATTTTTGACTGGATTGATCGAAATAATTATTCACCTTTTGGTGCTGGCGCATTAGCTGGATCTTCAATCCAACCAGAACCTGAAAACACAGCTGCAAAACTTGGGTTTAGTGGCGTAATGGAGAACAGTATTGATGCAGTTAGTGACCGAGATTTTGCTGCTGAAGCCTTATTTATCATGGCGATGATCGGTATTCATTTGTCAAAGATTGGCGAGGAGTTTGTTTTATGGAGTTCAACTGAGTTTGATTGGGTTGAAATTGATGATGCTTATGCAACTGGCTCTTCCATAATGCCTCAGAAAAAGAATGCTGATGTTGCAGAGTTGGCTAGAGGAAAATCTGGCCGTTTTATTGGAAATCTCACCGCCCTTTTAGTGGTCTTAAAGGCAATGCCATTTGCCTACAATCGCGATCTGCAAGAAGATAAAGAACCAATCTTTGATTCAGTAGATCAACTATTGATTTTGCTGCCTGCGATTTCTGGGATGGTGCAAACAGCAAAATTCAAGCAAGCAAATATTTCAAAAGGAGCGTCGGCTGGTTACTCATTAGCTACCGAGATTGCAGATTTTTTAAGCAAAACCGGTGTGCCATTTTCAGTGGCGCATGAGGTGGCAGGAGAGTGTGTTAAATTCTGTGAAAACAACGGAATAGAGCTTGATCAAATGAGTGATCAACAATTACTTGCGATTGATCCAAATTTAACCTCTGAGGTCAAGAAATTTTTGAATGTTGCTGGCGCAGTATCTTCACGCACCTCAGCTATGGGAACTTCAAAAAATTCAGTTTTGGCGGCGATAAATAAATTAAATCAGGACATCACGGGAGTAGATAAGGTAATTGCCTCCCTGCGAAAGCAGTTTTCGGGCATGATCAACCCATGAGTAATTCACTTTTAGATGATCTTGAATGGCGTGGGTTAATCGCTCAATCTACCGATCGAAAAGAGTTAGAGAGTGCGTTAGCGAAACCAATCTCCTTGTATCTAGGAGTTGATCCAACCGCTCCCAGTATGCATCTTGGAAACCTTGTGGTTTTCTTAGTGCTCAAAAGATTTCAGTTAGCAGGCCATCGACCAATCGCCCTAGTTGGCGGAGCGACTGGATTAGTTGGAGATCCCAGCGGCAAAAATGATGAGCGTACTTTAAATGAAGAAAAATTAGTTGCAGAGTGGGTCGCTAAGATCCGTAAGCAGGTTGAAAAAATATTAGATTTTAAAGATAAAGATACAAGTGCAAAATTGGTCAATAATTTAGATTGGACCAAATCAGTTTCCGCACTTGAGTTGTTACGAGATATCGGAAAGCATTTCTCGGTTAATCAAATGTTAGCTAAGGATTCGGTAGCTACCAGACTTTCAAGTACTGGAATTTCTTATACAGAGTTTTCTTACCAAGTCTTACAGGCATTTGATTACCTTGAACTTTATCGAAGAGATCAATGTAAGCTGCAAATTGGCGGCTCTGATCAATGGGGAAATATTGTGGCTGGTCTAGATCTAATTCGAAAGGTGGAAGGTGGCAGCGCACATGCTTTAACTGTGCCTTTGCTTGCTAAATCAGATGGTTCCAAATTTGGTAAAACTGCAAGTGGTGCAATTTGGTTAGAGGAAAGCATGACTAGCGCTTATGAGTTTTTCCAATTTTGGCTCAATAGTGATGATGCAGATATGCCTAAACTGTTAAAGGTTTTTTCTATGAAAAGCAGAGCTGAAATTGAAGAGTTAATTGAAAAAGTTAAAACCAATCCTGGGGCTAGAGAGGCTCACCGTGAATTGGCCCGAGAGATGACCACCTTGATTCATGGCAGTGCAATGGCTAAATCTGTTGAAGAGGCTGCGAAAGCTTTGTTTGGCCAGGGGGAGATCGGGGATTTGGATCTAAAAACCCTAGATTCTGCCCTCTCTCAATTGCCAAAAACCATCATTAAAAAGGGAGATCCATACCCAACCTGGGTTGATTTACTGGCAGCGACCGGGGTAGTTGATTCAAAATCAGCCGCCAGACGTATTGTGAAAGAGGGTGGGGGGTATTTGAACAATAAAAAGGTTGAAAGTGAGGATTTCACCCCTTCCAAAGCTGACCTTTTGCATGGGAAATACCTACTTCTTCGCAAGGGAAAACGGGATTTGGCCGCAGTTGAGGTTGAGGGCTAAAACCTCTTTTTTAAGCCGCTAGCCGATTTGACCCCCCTTCCACGCGGGGGCTATATTTCACCTCCCCATACGAGACGGACTTCAGAAGAAGGCCGGGTGTGGAAAACCCCGATTTTTAAGGTTTGTAGGCATGCCTAGAAACTAAAAAATGGGTTGCCCTGCACGCAGAAGCAATTTTGCAACCAGTGCGCAGTCGTACCTTGAGAACTCAACAACGTGCAATAAAGTCAATGCCAAAGATTTCTTTAAGAAATCGAAGGCATTAATTGACGTTGTTAATTTTAATTTATTAAAAATAACAATTTCATTTTTGTTTTATAAATACCTTTGAAACTTAATTAACTAATTTATTTATTTTAATTAATAAATAGATTTGCTTTAAGTACAAAACAAAAAACAATTGATAAAGACTATAAACATAAGCGAACTCTGATTAATAAATTTATTAATTAGATAGCCATGTTTGTCTTTTTGTCAGATCAAATTTTCTATGGAGAGTTTGATCCTGGCTCAGGACGAACGCTGGCGGCGTGCTTAACACATGCAAGTCGAGCGATGAAGTTTCTTCGGAAATGGATTAGCGGCGAACGGGTGAGGAACACGTGAAGAATCTGCCCTCCACTTTGGGATAACACCGGGAAACCGGTGCTAATACCGAATATTGAAACATAAGTGGCATCACTGAGTTTTGAAAGAATTTCGGTGGAGGATGACTTCGCGGCCTATCAGCTAGTTGGTGAGGTAATGGCTCACCAAGGCAACGACGGGTAGCCGGCCTGAGAGGGCGACCGGCCACACTGGGACTGAGACACGGCCCAGACTCCTACGGGAGGCAGCAGTGGGGAATATTGGGCAATGGAGGAAACTCTGACCCAGCGACGCCGCGTGCGGGATGAAGGCCTTCGGGTTGTAAACCGCTTTCAGTAGGGAAGAAGCGAAAGTGACGGTACCTACAAAAGAAGCACCGGCTAACTATGTGCCAGCAGCCGCGGTAATACATAGGGTGCAAGCGTTGTCCGGAATTATTGGGCGTAAAGAGCTCGTAGGTCGTTTGTTACGTCGGATGTGAAAACCTGAGGCTCAACCTCAGGCCTGCATTCGATACGGGCAAACTAGAGTTTGGTAGGGGAGACTGGAATTCCTGGTGTAGCGGTGGAATGCGCAGATATCAGGAGGAACACCAATGGCGAAGGCAGGTCTCTGGGCCAATACTGACACTGAGGAGCGAAAGTCTGGGGAGCGAACAGGATTAGATACCCTGGTAGTCCAGACCGTAAACGGTGGGCACTAGTTGTGGGAACCTTCCACGGTTTCTGCGACGCAGCTAACGCATTAAGTGCCCCGCCTGGGGAGTACGATCGCAAGATTAAAACTCAAAGGAATTGACGGGGCCCCGCACAAGCAGCGGAGCATGCGGCTTAATTCGACGCAACGCGAAGAACCTTACCAAGGCTTGACATATAGGGAAAAGTGGCAGAGATGTCATGTCCGCAAGGGCTCTATACAGGTGGTGCATGGTTGTCGTCAGCTCGTGTCGTGAGATGTTGGGTTAAGTCCCGCAACGAGCGCAACCCTCGTTCTGTGTTGCCAGCATTTAGTTGGGGACTCACAGGAGACTGCCGGGGTTAACTCGGAGGAAGGTGGGGATGACGTCAAATCATCATGCCCCTTATGTCTTGGGCTGCACGCATGCTACAATGGCCGGTACAGAGGGCTGCAATACCGTAAGGTGGAGCGAATCCCAAAAAGCCGGTCTCAGTTCGGATTGAGGTCTGCAACTCGACCTCATGAAGTTGGAGTTGCTAGTAATCGTAGATCAGCAACGCTACGGTGAATACGTTCCCGGGGCTTGTACACACCGCCCGTCACGTCACGAAAGTCGGTAACACCCAAAGTCAGTGGCCCAACCGCAAGGGGGGAGCTGCCTAAGGTGGGATCGGTGATTGGGACGAAGTCGTAACAAGGTAGGCGTACCGGAAGGTGCGGCTGGATCACCTCCTTTCTAAGGAGCTTTCTTTAGATAAGTGGAGCATTGACTTTAATTTCCCCACATTTATCTTTTAAATTAATTTAAATTTTATTTGTTGAAATATTGCGCGTTGTTGGGTCCTGAGGGTACGAACCCTCTGGAGTTAATTAATAGGTGAAAATGTTTTTAAGCTTTTATGAAAATAGAAAAATAAAAATAACTCATCAACGTTAATTAACATCGCCCGTACCTTGAGAACTACACAGTGAACGCGAGCATCTTTGTAATAAATGTAGAAACAAATTAATAAGTGCAAATGGCGGATGCCTAGGCACCAGAAGCCGATGAAGGTCGTAGGAGGCTGCGAAAAGCCTCGGGGAGCCGCCAACCAGGCTTCGATCCGAGGATTACCGAATGGGGAAACCCGGCTGGAGTAATGTCCAGTCATTTCTCTCTGAATAAATAGGAGAGTCAAAGGTAACGAGGGGAAGTGAAACATCTCAGTACCCTCAGGAAGAGAAAACAACCGTGATTCCGTTAGTAGTGGCGAGCGAAAGCGGAAGAGGCTAAACCAATCATGTGCCAAGCCGGCAGGCGTTGCATGATCGGTGTCGTGGGACTAAATCGAATTGACTGCCGTTAATTCAACAAGTCAGAAAATAATGAAATAGATGAAGGACGTGGGAAAGTCCGGCATAGAAGGTGAGACCCCTGTAGTCGAAATTTCATTATCTTGTTTTTAGTATCCCAAGTAATACCGGACTCGTGTAATCCGGTATGAATCTGGCGGGACCACCCGCTAAGCCTAAATACTCTCTGGTGACCGATAGTGAACAAGTACCGTGAGGGAAAGGTGAAAAGAACCCCGCAAGGGGAGTGAAATAGAATCTGAAACCGTTTGCATACAAACCGTTGGAGCTGCCTTGTGCAGTGACAGCGTGCCTTTTGAAGAATGAGTCTACGAGTTAGTGTGATGTAGCAAGGTTAACCCGTCGAGGGGAAGCCGTAGCGAAAGCGAGTCTGAATAGGGCGAATAAGTTGCATCATCTAAACCCGAAGCGAGGTGATCTCGCCATGACCAGGTTGAAGCGCGGGTAAGACCGCGTGGAGGACCGAACCCACTAAAGTTGAAAATTTAGGGGATGAGTTGTGGCTAGGGGTGAAAGACCAATCAAACTTCGTGATAGCTGGTTCTCTCCGAAATGCATTTAGGTGCAGCGTCACGTGTTTCTTACTGGAGGTAGAGCTACTGGATGGCCGAGGGGTCCTACAAGATTACCAACGTCAGCCAAACTCCGAATGCCAGTAAGTGAGAACGTGGCAGTGAGACAGTGGGGGATAAGCTTCATTGTCGAGAGGGAAACAACCCAGAACAGCAACTAAGGTCCCAAAGCCTGTGCTAAGTGGAAAAGGATGTGAAGTCGCATAGACAACCAGGAGGTTGGCTTAGAAGCAGCCACCCTTAAAAGAGTGCGTAATAGCTCACTGGTCAAGTGATTTCGCGCCGACAATGTAACGGGGCTCAAGCACAGCACCGAAGTTCTGTCATTCACACACTATCCCGGTCGCAAGATCCAGGAGTGTGGATGGGTAGGAGAGCGTTGTGTAACTAGTGAAGCGGCGGAGGAATCCAGCCGTGGAAGTTACACAAGTGAGAATGTAGACATGAGTAGCGAAAGACGGGTGAGAAACCCGTCCACCGAATGACCAAGGGTTCCTGAGCCAGGCTAATCCGCTCAGGGTAAGTCGGGTCCTAAGGCGAGGCCGACAGGCGTAGTCGATGGACAACTGGTTGATATTCCAGTACCCGCAATAAACCGACCGTGACGAATCAATAATGCTAAGTGTTTGAAGTTGGCTAGCAATAGCTGATGGAGCGCACGACCCAAGTTGGTAGTAGTCAAGCAATGGAGAGACGCAGGAAGGTAGTCCAACCCAGGCGATGGTTGACCTGGGGTAAGAGTGTAGGAGGTTCTGTAGGAAAATCCGCAGAACAATCTCTGAGACTTGATGCCGAGCCGTAAGGCGAAGTGGATGATCCTATGCTGCCAAGAAAATCTTCTAGCGAGGTTTGTAGTGGCCCGTACCCGAAACCGACACAGGTGGTCAGGTAGAGAATACCAAGGTGATCGAGAGAATCGTGGTGAAGGAACTCGGCAAAATACCCCCGTAACTTCGGGAGAAGGGGGGCTAATTTTTGTGTAGAGGTTTTCCTTCGAAGCATAAGTTAGACGCAGAGAATAGGCTCAAGCGACTGTTTACCAAAAACACAGGTCCGTGCGAAGTTGCAAAACGATGTATACGGACTGACGCCTGCCCGGTGCTGGAAGGTTAAGGGGACTGGTTAGCTCTTCGGAGCGAAGCCGAGAACTTAAGCCCCAGTAAACGGCGGTGGTAACTATAACCATCCTAAGGTAGCGAAATTCCTTGTCGGGTAAGTTCCGACCTGCACGAATGGCGTAACGACTTGAGCGCTGTCTCCACCATGAACTCGGCGAAATTGCAGTACGAGTAAAGATGCTCGTTACGCGCGGAAAGACGGAAAGACCCCGGGACCTTTACTATATCTTGATATTGGTACTCGGAACGTTCTGTGTAGCATAGGTGGGAGACTTTGAAGCGGCACGCCAGTGTTCGTGGAGTCAAAAAATGAAATACCACTCTGAACGTTTTGAGTTTCTAACCTCGGCCCATTATCTGGGTCAGGGACAGTGTCTGGTGGGTAGTTTAACTGGGGCGGTTGCCTCCCAAAAAGTAACGGAGGCGCTCAAAGGTTCCCTCAGCCTGGTTGGTAATCAGGTGTCGAGTGTAAGTGCACAAGGGAGCTTAACTGTGAGACAGACATGTCAAGCAGGTGCGAAAGCAGGAACTAGTGATCCGGCGGTGGCTTGTGGAAGCGCCGTCGCTCAACGGATAAAAGGTACCCCGGGGATAACAGGCTGATCTTGCCCAAGAGTCCATATCGACGGCAAGGTTTGGCACCTCGATGTCGGCTCGTCTCATCCTGGGGCTGGAGTAGGTCCCAAGGGTTGGGCTGTTCGCCCATTAAAGAGGCACGCGAGCTGGGTTCAGAACGTCGTGAGACAGTTCGGTCCCTATCTTCCGTGCGCGAAGGAAACTTGAGAAGGGCTGTCCCTAGTACGAGAGGACCGGGACGGACGAACCTCTTGTGTGTCGGTTGTTTCGCCAGAAGCACGGCCGATTAGCAACGTTCGGAAGGGATAACCGCTGAAAGCATCTAAGCGGGAAGCTCGCTTCAAGATTAGGTTTCCCACTGGTTTACCAGGTAAGACCCCCAAGAGACTATTGGGTTGATAGGCCGGAAGTGGAAGAGGCGCAAGCCTTGCAGCTGACCGGTACTAATAGGTCGAGGATTTAACTACAACAAAAAAATAAATTTGAATCGCGTTCACTGTGTGGTTCCCGAGCTACGGTCGGGGATAAAAAATTTAGATTAATTTCTAAAGTTTTTTTATATCTGACTTGATAACTCAATAATGTTTCGGCGGCCTTAGCATAGGGGAACACCCGGTCCCATTTCGAACCCGGAAGTTAAGCCCTATAGCGTCGATGGTACTGCAAGGGGGACCTTGTGGGAGAGTAGATCGCCGCCGGACTCAATTTAATAATGAGCCTTATCTGTTAATTCAGGTAGGGCTTCATTTTTTATTTAATGATAATTGCGCCAAAAATGAGTATAAACAAATGATTTTCGGTACCTTATATCCATGAGCGAAGATATTACAGAGGCAATTGCAGTTGATCTTGTTGCACTTAAAGAACGGATTGCTGCTATTAACACTACCGATATTTCAACACATAGCGCTGATTCAGCAGAGTTCATGAGCTACTGCAACAAGCACTAACAAATCTTGACGGAGTTTAGAGATATATGAAGACCCGCTTAGATGCCGAATGGTAAGGCGCGGGCTGGCAAGATCAAGGGATGCAGCGGTTGAGTTAATTTCAGGTGGCAAAGTTTTAGTAACTGGAATACGGGCTACTAAAGCAGCTACGCAGGGTAGATGCCCAAACTTCAATCACGTTAGCGGATGAACAATCTGAGTATGTCTCACGGGGTGGGCATAAGTTAGTTGGTGCATTAGATTCATTTCACAAATAGATGTCAAAGGCAAGACTGCTGTAGATGCTGGTGCATCCACCGGTGGCTTTACCGATGTCTTGTTTAAAACGAGGCGCGGCCAGAGTTGTAGCCGTTGTGTTGGGTATGGCCAATTAGCTTGGCAATTACAAAAAGATGAGCGGGTGAAAATACTTGATCGAGTAAATGTTAGGAATTTAACCTCTGCTCAAGTGGGCGAAAAGATTGACTT
>BGOJ01000002.1 GCA_003569185.1 Candidatus Planktophila sp.
TGGTTACATCTTCTAGCAACTCACCTTATCGACAAAAATCAATTCCACTATATTCTAAAAAATGACGAATTTAAGAAAGCTAAAATTCTTTCCACTAATCTTCTACAAGACCTTTCGATTGGGGAAGTAAGTATTCTTTACGAATATTCAGTTGCAAAATCTAATTCAAAATCTCGAAAATCTAATGGGCAGTTTTTTACTCCGGACGATGTAGCAGACTTAATGGCCATATACAGTCACCAATTCGGGTCTGGTGTATGGCTAGATCCGTGCTCTGGAATAGGTAATTTGTCATGGCATTTAGTGGCTGCACAACCTGATCCTGAAGATTTTTTGCTAAAAAGAATAATACTTTCCGATAAGGATGAGCTAGCTCTTCTTGTTGCAAGGTGCCTATTGACTGTTTCTTTCCAGAATAAACAAGATAAGCTCTTTGAAAGAATTAAAAGTAATTTCATTAAATTTGATTTCCTGTCTGTGGCAGATAACGGCGACTACGATCTGTTTAATTCAACAAAAAAGTTTAGATGGAATTCCTATCCATGATTTTGTTATAGTCAATCCACCTTATCTAGCAACAAAAATCGATAGTAGATTTGAAACTTCGAAATCTGGGGATTTATACTCGTATTTTCTTGAGAACATAATTAAATCTAGTAAAGGATTCATAAGTATAACCCCACAGTCTTTTACGAATGCACAAAAATTCAAGTCATTACGTAGATTATTGCTTAATAAATTCAGCAATATAAAGATTTTTACATTTGATAACGTACCAGCGAATATATTTAAAGGAATAAAGTTCGGAAGTACAAATTCGAATCAGGCCAATAGCATTAGGGCCGCAATAATAATTGCTATGCCTGGCAAGGGAAAGCCCCAGATTACTTCACTTTTACGGTGGAGAACCAGCGAGCGTGCATACTTATTTAAGAATATAGAAAAATTCTTAAGCAATGTTAAGTTAACAGAAGATTTTTTTCCAAAAGTGAGCAGTGAATACCAGAAGCTTTATGTTGATTTGGCTGGAGCAAAAACTTTAAAATCGATTTATTCGCCAAAGCGTACAAAGTATCCGTTATACATCCCATCAGCACCTCGATATTTCATACCTGCCTTGAAAAAGCCAGCTAAACGTGCTTCACAGAAAGTTCTATATTTTCCGAACGAGGAAATAGAGACTACGCCTATATGGCAATTAATAGTTCTTTGCTTTATTGGTGGTGGCGAGTACGAGATGGAGGAATGACGCTTTCGCTGGAGACATTAACCTCCATGCCGTTGCCTGAATTTAAACTCAAAAAAATATTATTGATGAACTAGAAGAATCAGAGAAAACAAGTAAGGTTTACAAACAGAATGCAGGTGCTGCTCAAGAAAACGTCAAGCATCCCAAGGCATTGATAGATAAATTGAATCACGCAGTAATTCCTGAATACGCAAAACTTTTAGTAAGTTTGCATGAAAATTCTGAGCTAACACGATTAATAAAGCAAAAATAAATTTTATAGTTTTGAAATTTGTTGCTTCTGCCCAACCCTATCCACCACCAACCAACTCCCATTAGGAATCTCTTCCCACCCAGCCTGATCCCAACCACTAGATGCCACCACCACCTGACCATCTTTTTTAGTGTATTTAAGGTGGTAGTAATCAGGTGAGTCTTTAAATCTATCTGGGATTTTATCTTGGTTATAAACACAAGCTGCTACAAAGTAATCCCTATTTGTAATCATCATATTTATGGATGAGTAGGAGCAGTTGTTTTTAATATAGGAGAGGCCAGACTTAATACCTGCAACAAAGCCATGCTTTTCTATTTGGGTAAGTAAATAGAGGAAGTACCTCTCTGAATCAGTACTGCCCTTAGCAAGGGATAAGAACTTCTTATTAATTAGTGCATCTAAACAATCAAAGGGGGTGATAGAGCCGTTGTGAATGAAGGAGATATCTTGGTAGGTAAAGGGATGGGTGTTGTTCTCATTTATCGCCATGCCAGCTGTTGCCCAACGAAGGTGAAGCAGTGCTGCCTTGGATTTATGGCTTTTTAGCTGCTCTTTAAAGTTATCACTCTTTGTGGCAGCAACCGGCTCTTTATAAAGATCAGTACTCATTCCTTGGCTTGTGGCAATGCCCCAACCATCACAATGATCATCTGCTAGTTTTACAAATTGATTAAAGTTTTCACCAACAACCTCACCAAAGGTGGTAGGTGTTTGGGATGAGTAACCAAGTAGGCGGCACATAATTATCTAAGGGTAGTGCTAACTTATTTTCTTGGCGATTTTGCGGGCAATTTTTCTAGCCTCTACTGCGCACTTATCAGCACCCTTGATTGGCAAAGTTAAATTACCTATTGAGTAAATCTGGGTATTTGGGATTAGCCCATCACTATCTGTGATTGGTGATTTATAGCTGCTATCTATGGGCAGATTCGCCCGCCGAATAAGCTCATGATCTGGAATCCAATCACCTGTGAAGACAATTGTGTCAGCCTTAATTACCCACTCTTTATTACCAGATCTAACCTTAGCCCCACTTACTCGCTGATCTGCTTGAATCTCAACAATTTTGGTATCTAGATGAAGTTTGAAACCAAAGATTAATCGCAGCAAGGTTGGTGCACCAAATACAGTTTGATGTTTTCTTTTTTCAGTAATCATCGCAACTGTTTTAACACCTGCATGCTTTAAGGTTATTACCGCAGATAGTGAAACATGTTCGGTGCCAACAATTATCGCGGTTTTGCCGATATATAAACTCTCTAAGTAGGTTGCTTGTTGGAGTGAGCCGGTGGTGTAAATACCCGCTGCTCTTTTGCCAGCAACAGCTCTTGCAGATCTTGCCCGCTCTCTGGCACCGGTAGCAAGGAGTATTGCCTTTGCCTTAACCTGCTCAATTCCAAATGGTGAGGTGAGTGATAAAGTATTTAAATCAACCCAATCAGTTGCAGTCGTTGAGGTTGAAATCTCAACACCAGTTTTTAATGCTTGGTCCACATAATGTTTGGCGTAGGCAGGGCCGGAGATAAATCTCTTTAGGTCCCTTATCCCATAACCTAAGTGATAAGAGTGGCGGGGGACACCGCCGGCAATCTTTTCTCGCTCAACAACCCGCACATTTTTTACACCATTTTTTTTCAACTCAATTGCAGCTGCTAAGCCGGCAGGGCCGGCACCAACAATTAGTACATCAACAGTTGAGCTTTTCATGCCTTTTCCATTAATTTACGTAACTCATGGTGACAATAAAAGCCTTGGCATCTTCCTAAGCCAGCTCTAGTTCTTCGACCTAGCGCCTGTAAATTTGAAGGTGGCAGTGGTGAGTGCAAAGCATCTAATACCTCTTGGGTGGTGTGCGCTCACAATGACAGATAATCTGACCATTTAATGGATTTGCTTTAATTGCATCCTCATCCTGATAAGGCCGTCTTGATGCTTCACCAAGAGTATTCATTTTAATTGCTGGAAGTTGTTTTACATCTTTTACTTCAACCCCTGCCTTTATCAGCAACTCTTTTACATAAAGTGCAATTGCCATTGAGGCGGTTAATCCTGTAGATCTAATCCCACCCACTGTTACATAATTTTGCCTACCTTGATGGTTGTGTAATTTAATTTGAAAATCAGAGTGTTCGGTAGCAGCTCGCAGTCCTGCATAAATTGCTGTTATCTCCTCATTTATTAATGCAGGGGCAATCCTTGCCCCTTTTTTAAGTAAGCCTTCAACACCTGCCTCTGTGCTACCAGTTGCAGTTTTATCATCAAGATTTTCAGCAGTTGGCCCCAACATGATGTTGCCAAATACTGTCGGTGATACCAAAACTCCTTTGCCCATAGAGCTTGGCACCGGCAAAATCACATGATTTATTAATGGTCTAGATAATTTATCAAAAACTATTAGCTCACCTCTTCGAGGTGTGACCTTAAAATCCTTTATCTCAAGTTGAGCATCAATCTCATCAGAAAATAATCCAGCGGCGTTTATTAAGTAGCGGCAAGTAATCGCACCCCCATTTGTGGTGAGAGAAAATCCACTCTCTGATCTTGAAATTTTTTCTACTTTGGTATTAAGTAAAATTTCCACCCCAGCTAATTTTGCCTGGGTGGCAAAGGCGGTGATTGGAGTCCAAGGATCAATAATCCACTCACCGGGAACGGTTAGGGCAGCAAGTGCTCCTTGGCCTAGATTTGGTTCTAGTTTATATAACCGCTCTGCAGTAATTAATTCACAATCTTCATAACCATTTTCAATTGCCTTTTGCTTAAGCTTTGGCAGATTTGCTACCTCTTCTTCACTCCAAGCAACTAATAATCCACCTAATTGCTCCACTGCAATTGATACCTCTTGGGCGTAGTTTTTTAATAATTCATACCCTTGCCTGACTAATTTAGATTCCAAGCTGCCAGGTGTCATATCAAATCCGGTGTGCAAAATAGCGGTATTTGCTTTGGAGGTTAGATCTCCAACATCAGCTCTTTCTTCAAGGAGAGCTACCTTTAGATTACTTTTAGCAAACTCTCTGGCAAGTGCTGTGCCAACCACACCTGCACCAATGATCACTAGATCAAAATCTTGATCATTCACGATCTAAACTTACCTCTTGAATTGTGCGCCACCTACTTAAGTAATGTTGTGCTTGATCACTACTCATTTTTGGGGTGAAAATCTGAGCTGGTTGCCAATATTGATCAAAGTGTGAAATAGATGTCACAGTTGCAGTTGCTAGTGCGGCTAAATAACCAACGCCGATCGCGGTGGCATCTGGGTGGGCGAAGACCTCAACTGGAATTTGGGCAAGATCTGCTTGCATCTGCATTAATTTTTTTTGATTGGGTAAGGCCGCCATCGACTCGCAGTTGGGTGACCTGCACACCATCTGATTTAACTGCCGAGAGTAAATCTGCAATCGCTGCGGCAATCCCATCAACAATCGCTGCGGCAATATGGCTTCGATCATGGTTTAAGCCCAAACCAGAGATTGCCGCTGTTGCATCTGGCCGCCAAAGTGGGGCACCAATACCGGCAAATGAGGCGCTTGCCACCACGCCTTGAGCATTGGGCAAATTATCAATCTCAGCTATTGATCTTAGGAATTTGTTTTGGATTAACCAATCAACTGCGCTCGCTGCGGTAAAGACCTGGCCATCTAGATAGTAAGCCTTTGCTGATTTTGTTTGCCAAGCCAGGGAGGTGGCTAGGCCATTTTTTGAAATCTTTACCTCTGGGCCAATATTTGTCAGCAAGAATGCGCCGGTACCAAAGGTGCACTTGGCTTGACCTGGTTGGAAACAATTTTGCGCAAAAAGTGCTGCAGCTTGATCAACAATTGCAGCTGCCAGTGGCACATCTTTTAAGAGTGGAAGATCTGGCGTATTTATTTCGCCAATAACCTGATCATTATTAATTAACTCAGGAAGGTCATTTATATCTAACTGCCAAATATCTGCCAATTGTTGTTGCCAACTGCTAGTGGCAAGATCTAGCAACAAACTCCTGCTGGCTGTGGCCTTGTCAGTGACAAATTTTTTAGTTAACTTAAAAATTAGCCAGGTATCACTAGTAGTAATAACCGCATTCTCGCCTAGATTTGGAAATTGATTTTTAAGCCAAAGCATCTTTGGCGCAACAAAGTATGGATCAATCGTTAGTCCAGTTTTACTTAAAACAAATTGATTCTGGCTTTTGCGCTCCTGGCAGAGTTTGGCGCTTCTGGAATCTTGCCAAATTATTATTGGCGTAAGTGGCTCACCAGTTATTCGATCCCAAGCAAGGATTGATTCACCTTGATTTGCAAGTGCTGCTGCCTCAATTTTTACCCCAGCTGGGATTTGTAATTTACCAATGGCATCGGTGACTGAGCGCCACATATCCTCACCATGGGCTTGACTCATTCCGCTTTGATTGTGATCGACCGGTAATGCTGATGCTGCCTTTGCTATTACTTTAAAGTCAGAGTTCAGCAAAATTGCCTTGGTGTTTGAGGTGCCCTGGTCAATTGCCAATATCGCCATTTGGCAACCCTACCTAGATAGTAAATAGGCGTAAGGGAGGATAAATTTCATAAATTAGGGGGGAAAACTGGCCTTATTACCCTTCCGTAATCTGGATCACAGGAGTACAAAAGGCTTAAGGCTTTTTCCAAAGCCACCTAAAAGGAGGAGTAAAAACCTAATGTCAATGACTAATGACGAGCGAAAGCTCGCAGAGCTTGGCTATAAACAGGAGCTAGATCGTTCGTGGAGCGGATTTTCAAACTTCGCCATTTCATTCTCGATCATCTCAATCCTGGCTGGATGCTTTACCTCATTTGGTCAAGCATGGAACAACGGTGGACCGATCGCAATCTCAATTGGTTGGCCATTAATTTCTATCTTTATTTTAATAATTGGTTTATGTATGTCGGAGTTGGTCTCGGCATATCCAACCAGCGGCGGTATTTACTGGTGGGCATCTAAGTTAGGTGGGGCCAAAGCTGGTTTTTATACCGGCTGGCTAAACCTGCTTGGATTATTTGCTGTTGTGGCCTCCGTTGCATATAGCTGCGCAACCTTCTTTGATCTTGCTTTTATGTCATTTAGTAAGAGTTGGGCGGAAGGGTACTCACTGCAACGTGTCTTTATGATGTTTATTGTTATTTTGGCAATTATCTCGGTCTTAAATATCTCCAGTGGACATTTGATGTCCACCCTAAACAACATCTCAGTTTGGTGGCATGTGGCTGGTGCTGCAATTGTGATTGCAGTTCTTGTGGTCTTGCCTGAGAACCATATGAGTGTTTATGACATGTTTACCATGCGGGTGAATAACTCAGCAGGGTTAGCAGGGGGTGAGACAAGTGGAACAGGATTCTGGTTCTATGTTTTGCCACTTGGATTCTTGCTTACTCAATATACAATTACCGGCTTTGATGCTTGTGCTCACCTATCTGAAGAGACCAAGGGAGCGAGCACAGCTGCTGCTAAAGGAATTTGGCAGGCGATCTTCTACTCCGCAATTGGTGGCTGGATTCTTCTGCTTGCATTCCTATATGCAGTCCAAGATGCTGATGCGGTAACCGCCGGTGGTGGTGGTGTGGCCGTGATCTTTGCTCAAGCATTAAGTGCAAAGTGGGCAGGTGCGGTCTTATTAATTTCAGCTGTCGGTCAGCTCTTCTGCTGCACCTCCGGTTTGACTAGCTGCTCTCGCATGATGTTTGCCTTCTCTCGCGATGGCGCACTTCCTGGTTCCAAGAAGTTATCTAAATTAGATAGCAATAAGGTGCCACGAACTGCAGTGCTTGTCTCTGCCGTAGTTGCGATGTTAATTACCTTGCCAGCATTAGTTGAGGTAAATATTGGATCAGCTGAAGCACCAATTATTGTGCCAACGGCATTTTATGCTGTGGTATCTATCTGCGTAATTGGTCTATACCTGGCATTTTTGGTACCAATTTATCTTCGCTGGCGTGCTGGAGATTCCTTTAAACAAGGTGATTGGAATCTTGGCAACAAGTGGAAGTGGATGGCACCAATTGCCTGTGCTGAAATTGTGATCATCTGTATCTACTTTATTTTGCCAACCACACCAATGGGCTGGCCAAATAATGAGGGATTTGATCTGAAGTTTGTTAACTACGCACCTGTGCTAGTTGGCGGAACGATGTTAATCCTGTGGGCTTGGTGGCACCTATCAGTTAAGAAGTGGTTCACCGGACCTAAGACAAATATCTAACTAGTAAAAGCTTAAAGGGCTACCCGTTTTTTAAGCGGGTAGCCCTTATTTATTTTCATATTAAAGAATTTGTAATACCCTTGCCCAACTATGGCTTCCCTTTCTGTGGATCAACTTCGCAAAGATATCGCCGATAAAAAAATCGACACGGTGGTAGTTGCCATGACCGATATGCAAGGCCGCCTGGTGGGTAAGAGGTTGGATGCAAATTACTTTTTATCAGATGTAATTAAGCATGGCACTGAAGGGTGTAATTACCTTTTAGCGGTTGATGTGGATATGAATACGGTGCCAGGGTATGCGATGAGCTCCTGGGATAAGGGTTACTCAGATTTGGCGATGATGCCAGATACCCAAACCCTTCGTTACATTCCATGGCAAGATGGTGCTGCGATGCTGCTAGCTGATGTGCAGTGGCTAGATCACTCCGATGTAGTTGCATCCCCTCGTCAGATCTTAAAAAAGCAGATTAAAGCATTATCTGATGCTGGCATGAAGGCGATGGTTGGAACTGAGCTTGAGTTTGTAGTTTTTAACAATACCTATGAGCAGGCATGGAGTAAGGGATATAAGGATCTAACCCCGGCTAATCAATACAATGTTGATTACTCAATTTTGGGTGGCTCAAGAATTGAACCATTACTGCGGGCAATCAGATTAGGTATGTCAGGTGCTGGCATGAATGTTGAATCAGTTAAGGGTGAGTGCAACTTTGGTCAACATGAGATTGCCTTTAAATATAGTGATGCGCTAACTACCTGTGATAACCATGTGATTTATAAAAATGGTGCCAAAGAGATTGCAGCTCAAACTGGATATGCATTGACCTTTATGGCAAAGCCAAATCAAAAGGAGGGTAACTCCTCCCATATCCACCTCTCCTTTAGAGGCCTAAAGGATGAGTTGGTGATGGCAGATGATAAAGATAAAGAGCATGGCTTATCTGAGGTTGGCAAACAATTTATTGCCGGTCAATTAAAACATCTGCGAGAGTTATCACTGCTATTTGCACCAAATATCAACTCCTATAAGAGATTTGTGCCAGGTAGCTTTGCACCAACTGCAATTAGATGGGGAAGAGATAACCGCACCTGCGCATTGCGCTTGGTCGGACATGGTCAATCATTACGGCTTGAAAACCGAGTCCCTGGTGGGGATGTAAATCCATATTTAGCAGTCTCTGCAATTATTGCGGCAGGTTTAGATGGAATTAAAAATAAGTTACAGCTTGAGCCTGCTTATGCTGGCAACGCCTATGACTCAGATTCACCAAGAGTGCCAGCTACCATGGTTGAGGCACAAACCCTTTGGGCGCAATCTGCTTGGGTGAAAGAGGTATTTGGTAGTGAGGTGCAAGCTCATTACGCAAATATGGCCCAGGTTGAACTTGATGCATTTGGCAAGGCGGTAACTGATTGGGAGTTATTTAGAAACTTTGAGAGGTTTTAAATAAATTGTCTACCACCTACCAGATAATTAACCCTGCCAATGAGCAGATTGTAAAGTCAGTTGATTTAGCAGATATCACCGCCACCGATAAGGTAATTGAAAAGGCAAATAAAGCATTTGAAAGTTGGAAGAAAGTTGCACCAGGGGATCGAGCAAAGCTGCTGCGCACATTTGCGCAAGTTGTAGCTGATCACCGCCAGGAGTTAGCAAAGATAGAGGTAGAAAATGCCGGCCACACTATCGGTAATGCCTTATGGGAGGCAGATAATGTTGCAAATGTTTTAAATTACTACTCCGCCGCCCCTGAACGTTTATTTGGAAAGCAGATTCCAGTTGCAAATGGAATTGATATTACTTTTAAAGAACCACTAGGTGTAGTTGGTGTAATTGTTCCCTGGAACTTTCCCATGCCAATCGCCGGTTGGGGATTTGCACCAGCACTTGCTGCTGGCAACACCGTAGTTTTAAAACCTGCAGAGTACACACCATTAACAGCTGTGAAACTTGGTCAATTAGCCTTACTTGCTGGCATTCCAGAGGGTGTATTTAATGTAATTGTTGGCAAAGGCAGTGTGGTTGGTAATCGCTTTGTTACCCATCCATTGGTGCGAAAGATTGTATTTACCGGCTCTACAACAGTTGGTAAGCAGATCATGGCGGGGTGTGCTGATCAGGTTAAGCGGGTAACACTTGAGTTAGGTGGCAAGAGTGCCAATATTATTTTTGCAGACTCTGATATTGAAAGAGCAGCAGCTGCAGCTCCTGGTGCGGTCTTTGATAACGCCGGCCAAGATTGTTGCGCCCGTTCTCGTATTCTGGTTGAAAAATCTGTCTTTGATAAGTTTATGAGTAGCTTTGAAGTTGCAGTGAAGAAATTTAAGGTTGAAGATCCCGCCCTGCCCACAGCTGAGATGGGGCCATTAATTAGCAAAAAACAATTAGAAACTGTGCAGGCCTATTTAACAAAAGATATTGCCTTCACCGGAAGTGCGCCGAAGGGTAGCGGTTATTGGATGGCGCCAACTGTGTTGATGCCAAAGAGTGCAACGGAAAAGGTTTGGCAGGAGGAGATCTTTGGACCAGTGGTAAGTGTTATGGCATTTGATGATGAGGCTGATGCAATTGCTAAGGCAAATGATTCACAATTTGGCTTATCTGGTTCAATTTGGAGTAATAACTCAAGCAAAGCACTTCGGGTGGCAAGAGGGATTGAGAGCGGTAACTTATCGGTGAACTCAAACTCATCTGTTCGTTACTGGACCCCATTTGGTGGTTATAAACAATCTGGATTGGGTAGAGAGCTTGGGCCAGATGCGCTAGATGCCTTTACTGAGGTTAAAAATGTTTTTATTGCAACTGATAATTAACCACAATCAATCTAAAAAAAGGGGATAGGGCGATGAGTAAAAGACTTGAAGGCAGAGTTGCAGTTGTAACTGGGGCTGGCAGTGGAATTGGATACGCCACCTCGGTGCGATTAGCTGCAGAGGGTGCCAAGGTAGTTGTCGCAGATACCAATGAGGTCAGTGGTAACAAGGTGGCAAAAGAGGTGGGTGGGCTTTTTGTTAAGTGTGATGTCACCAATGAGGCACAGGTAGCTAATCTTTATAAGGTCGCCTTTGACACCTACAATCGAATTGATATCGCATTTAATAATGCTGGTATCTCACCACCTGATGATGATTCAATTTTAATTACCGGCCTAGATGCTTGGGAGCGTGTACTTAAAGTAAATACCACCAGCGTATTTTTGTGTTGCAAAGCGGTTCTGCCATATATGCAAAAGAATAAAAAGGGATCAATTATTAATACCGCATCCTTTGTGGCAACTATGGGTGCTGCTACCTCCCAGATTGCCTACACCGCATCTAAGGGTGGGGTCTTGGCAATGAGTCGTGAGCTTGGTGTGCAGTTCGCAAGAGAGGGAATTCGGGTAAATGCATTATCTCCTGGCCCAGTTAATACACCCTTACTGCAAGAGTTATTTGCTAAAGATAAGGAGAGAGCAGCCCGTCGGTTGGTTCATATCCCAATGGGCAGATTTGCTGATGCTAGTGAGATCGCAGCTGCGGTTGCCTTCTTAGCCTCCGATGACTCTAGTTTTATCACTGCCAGTAACTTCTTAGTAGATGGTGGTATCTCTGGTGCGTATGTAACCCCACTTGATAATTAAAGAGTTAAATTAATAAGGCCCCACCAAAATATTTCGTGGGGCCTTATTTTTATTTAATAAGTTGTTATGTGCGCGCAGGGCGCGGGTGGATGTCCTATTAAATCTAATTTATTAGCAAGTGCTCCCTGAAAAGTTTGAAGTAGTATGTGCAACTATTTCCACCTCCTTAAGATTTCAAAGAGGCAATCATTTTGATTGCAGTAGCCAAATTACTCCTTCTCAACCCACTTTGATAGATACAAAACTCTAAAAATACCTTAACTCTTTATTGATACTTTAAGCTTTTTTGCGTAATTACTTGGGCCTTCACCCGACGGGCAAAGTGGTGGAGGGTTAGATATTAATTAAGCGCAATGATGGCTAAGGCAGCAGTTGATGCGGCGATTCCTAGCCAGTTGGTAATTGAGGGTTTTTGGTGCAACAACTTTATGCCAATTAAAGAGGCTAAGGCTGGAGCTGATGCCATAAAGATTCCCACCTTACTTAAATCTAAGTTGTTAATTGCAATCAGAAAAAACATATTTGCCACAACTTCAAATGTTCCAGAAAGTAGTGCGTACTTGGCATAGCCATTTGCCCTACTTACCTTATTTTTTGGTGGAAAGATAAAAGTCAAACAAAAAACACCAATCCGGGCACCAAATAAGGCTCCGAGTATCTTGGAGTTTTCAATCTCAGTCATTAAAAAGGAGAAGCCAGAAAAGAAGGTGGCTGCACTTGCCGCTAGGAAAAAACTTTGCCAGGTAATCTTTTGATTACCAGCTGTTGGCCGAGAACAGAGGTAGATACCTAGGCCACCTAGCGCTGCTGCAATCGGAAAGGTTACTGATAATGATTCATTTTTTACGATCACGGCAAAGAGAATTAAAAATAGTGATTGGGTTAATGCCACAACTGGGGAGACAAATGAGACCGCCCCAGTTGAGATCGCCTTATAGATGAAGGGAAGACCTAACCCGCCGATAAAGCCGGCGGCGATGCCAATTAAGACCACCTGAAGGGTGATGGTATTTAGATTAAAGAGGATTACTACCGAGATAATTGCCATCGCAATTGAGCTAGAGGCACGTAATGTGTTGCGCCAACTGGTTATCTGAGTTGATTTACCGCCAAGGGTGTTGGTGAAGGCATTTGCTAGTGCATTAGAAAATGAGGCGATCTCACCAATCATTATTTACTTAATTACTTTGCGTTGATATCTGAATCAAATTGAAATAGTGAGCAGCCACCATCTGCTAGTAAAACTGTGCCAGTTATGTAATCACCAGCTGATGAGCATAAGAAGCCCACCACATCAGCAACCTGATTTGCAGTTTGAAATTCACCAAGGGGCACAACTTTGCCAGCACGCTTTGCATAAACAGGATCTGTTTTAAGTAACGCACCAGCCATGCCAGCTTTAACAATTCCTGGGGCAACTACATTTACCCGAATGCCATGTACTCCAAGCTCTCTTGCCATTTGTTTTGCCAACATTTCAAGTCCTGCCTTTGAAACGGTGTATGCGGTGATCTCAGGCCAAGGAACTGAGCCAACCCAGGAGCCGGTAAAGACAATACGTCCAGCTGTTTTATTTTTAATGAAATGCTTAGCGGCCACCTGTCCAAGAATAAAGTTTGCAGTCAGATTTACATCCAGGGTGTTTTGCCAAAAAGCGGGGTCAATATCAACAAAGGGTGCGGTTCCGCCCACACCAGCATTGCCAATTACGCAATCAAGTGGTGCACCAGAGTTAATCAGATTGGTAACCGCTGCCTGATCACATAGATCTAGAGCAACCGCTTTGATTCGCCCATGATCTGCTGGGGCGTATCGTTTTAATATTTCAGATTCTGGTTTGATATCAACTGCAGTAATAGTTGCACCCTCATCTAGAAAGTGTTGAACAATCGCTGTGCCAATATCACCGCCAGCACCGGTTACTAATACATGTTGTGATTTACTCATTATCTAATGAAGCCTATCTCGCCTGTGGAAATGCCGTCCAACGCAAAACGGTAGTTCCCATCGGCACTAGTTTGACCTTGTTAAAGGCCTCTACATCCAAGCCTTCATCTGCGTGTGGGTTTAGATTCCAACAATTTGTAGAGATTGAAATACTTGGTTGATCACTCCAGGGATAGCTTCCTGCAGGCGGTGTGGTGCGCTCTAGCTTTGCCGTAGCAAGATCTGCCTTTCGAAATGCTGGTGGAAAGATCCATTTTGCATTTACTGCGGTTACATCTTGATCGGCATAGCCTGGAAGTTTGTACTCTCGGTAATCAGTTGCCACATGTGCAATTGGTGCTGAGAAAACCAATGGACCAACATCAAAGACATATCTGCCATCAGATATGGTGCGCTGAGTTAACTCTTGTGGCAGATCTAGCTCAACCTTTGAATCAGAGCCCCAAGTTGCGGTAACTTGAAAACGATCAGCTAACTGAATCTGCTTAACATCTTTAGCGCCACTTACTTTAATTGTTGCCTTCTTACACCAGGCCGGGATTCGAAACTCTGCTGTGAAGGTTAACTCTGGCGCACTGATGTGAGCAGTAATTCGCTCTTCAAATGGATATGAGGTCACCTGTTTAATTGAGACCTCTTTGCCCTGCATTTGTAAAGTTGCTGACATCGCTCCGTAAAGTTGAAAACTTATTAGATCATCGGCCTGGGCAAGCATTCGCCTTGCGAAGATCGGCAAGATCTTGCCGGCATTTGGTACACAGCAGACCGCCACATCATCATGGGTGGGTGAGATGTCCCAACGTGTTCCCATTTGATGAGTTGCTGCTGGTTGATTTTGTGCCAAGCAGTAGACAGTTCTTCTGCCATCATTTGTAACAGCTGCTTGGAAATCATTTAGGAAGAGTTTTTCGGCCAAATCAAGGTAGTGGAAATCACCAGTTAATCTCACCGCTTCAAGAAGGGTGATAATCATTTCAAACATAGTGCAGATCTCATACCCATTTTCTGGAAGTGGTATGCACTCAATGCCAGGCAGTGATATTTGTTCATCACTTTTAACTCCGCCACCAATACCAATTGCCCGTTCAATCTTTAACATGCCATTTTTAAATGCCTTTAAATACTGCTCATCTCCTAGATGTTCTGCCAGTGCTAGTGGCACCCGCAAAAACTCAACGGCGTGAGCGCCATGGCCAACAATTGGCTCATCAGAGAGCAGTGTTTGCAGTTGTCCATCAGTTTCATGCCAATCCATTATTCCAATTGAGTAATCGGCATATAACTCTTTGCCAAACTCAGCAAATCTTAAATCACCAGTTTGTCTGCTTTGCTCCGCTAGTGCGTCCATAAACATAAGATCATGGCCGGCGCCACAAGAATCTCCAGAGGGTGCGTTAAAGCGCAGATTCTGATCTGACTTTCGATAGCGATCGATGGTGTAATCCAATGCCTTAGATACACAATCTCTAACTTTATTATCATCTGTGTAATCTGCCCACAGCTGCAGTGCCAAGATCGCTCTGCTTTGGGTCCAAAGATCTCCCACAATAAAGTTTCGGCTAGCACGCGCCTCTGCGGTAAACATTCCGATGTAACCATCAGATCCTTGGGTAGCAAGAATTCGATTTAAATAAGTTCTTACCTGTTCAATCTCTGAGGTTTTGCCATGAAGTAATACATGTCCCATCCAACCGATCAGCCAATTACCTTCACTCTCACCATTCCACCACTCAACTTTGGCCACATTATTTCCAGTGCCATAAGCTGATTTAAGACCAAGTTGGCCGCTAGCAAAGACATCACTCCACACCTCTTTGCTAATTAATGGCAAAGAGCCGATGAAACCTTTCATCGCTAGTGATGATTGTTGCTCCAGCCAGCCTTCGATTTTAATTGCGTTAATTGGAATCGGTTTATAGATGGCGCGGTTGCTCTTGGTCATGATCTATTTACCCTTCGAGTTATTTGGTTCGCCTAGTTGGCAAACTTTGCCGCGGAGGTAAATGTTGCGGTTAAATCTGTACCCAGGCCAGGCTCACTGCCCAGCGAGAGCTTGCCATCAGCAATTGTTGGTAGCGCACTCACAATCATTGGATACCAGGTGCGAAGACTTGCCCTTGAGGTCTCCTGCACTAGCGCGTTATCAGATGCGGTAGAAAGTTGAGCGCCAGCAATTAAACCAATTGGCCCTGAGCAATCATGGGGGGCAATTGTTTTGCCATACTTTTTTGTTGCCTGCGTGAATTTAATACCCTGGGTAAAGCCACCACACCAACCAAGATCTAAGGTGAGCACATCGATGTAATCATTTTTAAGCAATGCGTTAACGCGGGTCATGCTAGAGACTGTCTCACCATGGGCGATTGGGGCATACCCTTTGCCGCGCAAGATTGCGTAATCATCTAGTAGATCTGCATAGATTGGATCTTCAATCCAGGTTAAATTCAAATCCTTTGTTGCCTCAAATATCTTCTTTGCTGCCACCGGTGACCAAAGTGCGTGCAGCTCCAGCATTAACTGCATCTTTTCCCCAACAGCATCCCTTACCTTCTGTAGTGGAATTAATCCTTTTTTTAGATCTTCATCTGATATATCTGCGCCATTATTTTTTTCAGCATAGATATCAAATGGCCAGATCTTCATGCCACCAATTCCTTCTGCCTGTAATGTTTTAGCTAATGCACCAGCATCAGTTAAGAATGCTTGTAAATCTTCATACTTATCATTATCAGCTGAGATTCCCCAAGCTGAACTATCTTGATCTGATTTGCGCATATAACCTCGGCCTGCGCAGGTGTTATAAATTGGTAACGCTTTGCTTGATCCACCAAGTAATTGATAGATCGGTTTGCCCTCAACCTTTCCTTTGATATCCCAAAGTGCGATATCAACAGCGGACTTTGCCCGCATCTCAGCTCCAGATGATAAGGCGCCAACGTAGGTGGTTAATTTCCGGCTGATGTTTTCAATATTTGCTGGATCTAATCCAATCAAGGTTGGCGCAACAAACTCTTCCACAAATGTGGCAACAGTTCGGCCAAAGTAGTAGCTCTCACCAATGCCATAAACCCCAGCATCAGTACCAATTTTCACATAGATGATATTTGGAAAATCTGCATGAACAAAACTTTCAACAGTAGTTATCTTCATAGGGTTATCGAAGGATATCCATATGGTAATTTTTAAGGGCTGAGTCCAAAACCTCATGAATTGATCGAGAGCCACCAAAGGTCTGTTGCACTACTCGATCAGCTAAGACGGAGAGTGCGACATCAAAATCTTTATCGTAGGTATCCTCGGCAATATGAAGATGCTTTGACATCGCTGCTACCGCTTTATCTGGATCCTTATCCTTTATTGCGCTCAATATCTTGCGGTGCAGGGGAGCTCCTTGGGCAAAGGTTTTGGAATCTGCCAGGGAGCGCAACATAATTTCAAAGGTCAAGGTGGTAATTGAGCCAAAGACAATTTGTAATACCGGATTTTGGGTAGCTTTTGCAATCAGTGAGTGAAAGGCAATATCTGATTCAGCTCTTGGTAGTAACTCAGTTGCATTATCAAAGGCAGTAAGTGCTAGCTCTAACTGGGCAATATCATCCTCAGTTGCTCTAATCGCTGCTAAGTAAACAGTTTGCTCCTCTAAGTTAATACGTGCCTCAATTAAATCTCGGGCGGTAGCAGCAGATTGACGCAATGTGGTGTGAACATTTTTAGCGGTATCTAACATATGTGGTTTTCTAATAAATACACCCTTGCCAGGTACGGCCTTTATTAATCCCTGTCTTTGCAGACCTGCTAAAACCTCACGTAAAAATAATCTTGATACCCCATACTTTTCAGCCAAAATTCTGGCGGAGGGCATTAGGCCATTACTACTTTGATCTCCCAATACATACTTAGTGGTTAACTCTCTTGCTAACTCATCTTGGCTAAGTGTTGGCATCTACATCTCCTTGGAGTTAACTGGCAGGGCGGGCAGATTCTTACCGCTTTTCTGGGCGCCCGGTTGTAAGTAGCTATTTGATCGCGCAAATATCCTCGCCGCTACCACTTTTTCTACGTAATTTTGCTCTGTAAGTAACACTTTGGTTACCTCACCATCCGATCCTTTTTTGCTATTGACAACTGATGCAGAGGAGAGAAGTATCGCCGACTAATCAGACCTATCAGACAGGTCAGACTACTAGGAAATAATAGGAGTGTAAATATGAAAAGCAAACACAAAGCATCGGCTATCGCCACTGCGATGACGCTGCTAGGTTCATTAACTCTTGCGATCACCGCAGCTGCACCTGCAAGTGCTGGCACATGGTGTTCTGGAGTTAACATAAGTTATTTTAAAGGCGGAACTGCTGATTCCTTCTCCGATATCTTGGAAAAGGGCGCAAAGCAGGCTGCTGCTGATACTGGTGCAAATGTCACAATCATTTCATCAAACTGGGATTTCCCACTGATGGTGCAAAAATTTAAAGAGGAAATAGCTAAGAAGCCAGATGCAATCTCATTCATGGGTCACCCTGGTGATGCTGCAATTCAACCATCTGCAAAGGCTGCAAAGGATGCTGGAATTCTTGTTGATTTCTCAAACGTTCCTGCACCTAAGTCAATTGCTACTGTAAATGGTGGATTCACTGGTGCAAATCTGCTGCTAATGGGTAATAACTTAGCTGCAAGAGCTGTTAAAGACTTCGGTTTGAAGAAGGGTGACGAGGCAATCGTAATTGGAACCTTCGGCGTACCTGGACGTTCTGATCGCGAAGATGGCACCGTTAATACATTAGTAAAAGCTGGAGTTAAGGTAACAAAGCTTGATCTTAAGGTATTTCCTGGAAATGCTGCTGGAGATCCAAACTTAGTTACACCTACGCTAACTGCAAGTATTATCAAGAATAAGAATCTGAAGCTAATTGTGGCTGCCGGTCCAATTCTTGGAAATATGAACAATTACTTCGCCGCTGCAAAGCTTGAGGCAGGAAAAGTTAAGGTTGCAGGATTTGACCTTGGCGAGACTGTACTTAAGGGTTTTGCAGATGGTTACATTCAGCTAAGTGCTGATCAAGAGCCATTTAAGCAAGGCTACATGCCAATTATTTCTCTATGCCTAGCCAAGCAATACGGCTTAGGACAAACTAGCGTCGACACCTCATCAGGTTTCGTTACAACCGCTAACTACAAGACAGTCGCAGCGCTTCCAAAAGGATTCCGCTAAGACCTAGGTAAAACTTGAGCAGGCAGATTTCCCTCCTACTGCCTGCTCAATTTTCATTATTGCTAGACAACTCAACTAATAGAGAGTTTGATAATACCTGTGAGTAATGAACCAATTGTTAAGTTAGTAAATGTCAATAAGTCCTATGGCAATGTGTATGCCCTAGAGGATATAAATTTAGATTTTTATCCAGGCGAGATTGTCTCCCTAGTTGGTGATAACGGTGCTGGTAAATCCACATTAACCAAGATCATCTCCGGTACTGAAGGACCAGATACCAATGGAAAGATCATTGTTGATAACAAAGAAGTAACCAATTGGAGCTCAGCAAAGGCTAGAGCAAGAGGAATTGAAACGGTTTATCAAAATCGAGCACTCTCTGAACAACAATCAATTTATGACAATGTATTTTTAGGAAGAGAGATCACCAATCGATTTGGTTTTATCAACCGCAAGAAGGAGATCGAAGAGACTGAAACCTTAATGCGAAAGATTGGTTACACCTCAAAGGTTTGGACACCATTATCATCAGTTAATAAATTATCTGGCGGTGAACGCCAAGGCGTTGCAATCTCTAGAGCAATCTTATTTGAATCTAGATTAGTAATTTTAGATGAGCCAACTACTGCAATGGCCTTAACTGAGGCAGCAGAGGTTTTGGAGTTTGTTAGCAACTTAAAGAAATCTGGCAAATCTGTAGTTTTCATCAGTCACAATCCATGGGATGCCCATGCAGTGGCAGATCGATTTGTAATTTTAGAACGCGGAAAAATTGTTTTTGATGGACCAAAGGGCTCGATGAGTGCTGATGATTTCATCGCACTCTTACATAAATTTGCGAAGAAGGATATTAAGTCATGAGTGAGAAGAAAAAAGGTATTTTAATTCCAGAGCGATATAAACCCGTCTTAGGCGCATTTATATTTTTCGTTGTCATGTTATCTGCTTTTATAGCTTCATCACCAGATGTATTTTTAAGTATCGGCATTTACTCTGCGGTTTTTTTATCTCTACCTCTCTTTGCAATTATGGGGTTAAGCCTGGTCTTTGTAACTGCAGCCGGTGAGATTGATCTAGCCTTTCCATCGATCATCCCACTATCAGGATTAGCCTTTGCCTGGACCTTGCAGCAAACTAACTTAAACTTTCTTCTGGCAACAATTTTTTCAGTTGTGGTGGGAATATCCTGTGGTTTATTAAATGGTTTTCTAGTCACAAAACTAGGTCTTTCCTCTTTGATTACAACTTTAGGCATGAACTTTGCCTTGATTGGCTTATGTAATGTTTTAAACAATGGTGCAGTTAGAACCTTTGAAGAATTAAACGATACGAGAATTAAATCGATTTTAGTTGGATCTTTTGGGCCAATTCCAGCACAAATGTTTTGGATGGTTTTAATTTCTTTGGTGTTGGGAATGATCTTCCACCGACATAAATTTGGTCTACATGTGCGAGTTGCAGGAGATAACCCAGAAGCAGGTCGTGCGATGGGTGTAAATATTGAGCGAACAAAAATTCTCTGCTTTACATTAGTTGGGTTATGCGCATCAATTGTTGGCATCCTAGGAATTCTGTTGCTCAGCACTTACTTCTCCACAATGGGTGAGGCTTATCTGCTACCGGTTCTAGCTGCTGTCTTTGTTGGTGGCACACCAGTTACTGGTGGCAAGGGAACAATTGGTGGCTTAGTAATTGGAGCTACCACTGTGGTCTTTATTCAAACTGGTGTGGTTGCTGCCGGCCTAGATGGTCATTGGACTTCACTAGGTTTTGGATTAGTAATTGTCCTTTCACTCCTTGGTCATAGAAAATTCTCTGGGCGACTAACTAGATAATTTTTGTGAAGTTACATCACTTAGAATCAAATCATCAATTTGAAGTTGATGATAAAAGTGGATTACTTACTGGCCTTACCTACACATCTGGGGCTGGGGTAAGAACTGTTAGTTTTGAAACTACCTTAAATATTCAAACAGGTGGTGGTGAAAAGCGTGCTGCAACTGGTGGACTTGAGTACTTTGATTGCAAAAATCAATCACAGGTTTTAAGTAAGGGTGCGCCAATTTATGGCCAAGGCTTTAATGGCATCTCCTGGCATCAGCCAATAAGTATTGGTGAGGTTAAGGCTGAGTTAATCTATCGATTAGATCGACAATCAGCATCTGCTGCTCTTGCTATCTGGTTTCCAGGTGGGCAGGAGGTATTAATTCGAGATATCAATCTGGTATTTAATATTAAATTACCAGCAGATAACTGGATAGTTAATATGCCTGGAAATGGGTTGCGAAAGGATGTGCCGATCTCAATTCTTAATACTGAGGTTGGTATCTCACCAGTTGGTGGCCTTCGTGGCTCTAGCTCAGTAATTCATTTAGGATCAAAAAACAATGGCCAGCTTGTGATCTGGCCAAATAATCGAGTTGAGATTCCGCAATTAACCTTAAAAAATAATGGCGATAATCAAGTGCAGTTAAAGATTGATACCAACTTTGGCTCTGATCTATCTGTAGTTTCAGGTGTTGAGATTGAGATTGCAAAGTTTGATCTTTCATCTCCTGCCTATGACCAATTTGCACCAATCTTTCAAGATTGGATGAGGCGAGATGGTTATGTCTCACCAAATAATCCACCAAAGTGGATTGATGGCGCGATGATCTATGAGGCACAGATTGGTTTTTCAGTTTTTAATGAGGTTAATAAATACTCGCCATACCCGCAGGTGCGAGATTTAATTAATGATTTAGATCAGATTGCCGAGTATGGCTTCACCTGTATTCAATTGATGCCAAAGCAGCCATATCCAAGTTATAACATCCATGATTTTTGGGATATTGATACCTCCTATGGCAATAAGGCTGAGATTAAAGAGTTAGTGACAAAGGCGCACAAACTTGGGATTAAGGTAATTTTAGATATCTTGCTACATGGCGTATTAGATAAAGAGATTATTAAGATCGCAGCTGATGGGGTAAGAAGTGGACCATTTGCGGAGTTAATTTCATCAGAGACGGGTGATAGCTTTAATGCCGATGTTAAGGATTGGCATAATTACTTAATTGCTTGGTCTCGTCATATTTTAGATTTTGAAAAGTATTGGTATGAGGGAAGTCCTGCAGTATCACCATTAATTGCACAGCATCCAGATTGGTTTTACACCGATTCAAAGGGTGAAGTGCAAGGTGTCTACACCAAAGCCTTTGATGCCAGAAGTAGTAGTTGGCAGGATTACTTTATTTCTGCTTGTGAGTTTTTAATGAATGAATTAAATATTGATGGCTTTAGATTTGATGCCCCTTCCTACAATGATTTTCCAAATTGGGCCAGCTGGGCACGGGGTAGAGCAGGAGCATCCGCCCTTGGTTGCCTTGGATTATTTGATCGATTACGTCCAGTAATGAAAAAGATTAACCCACAATCTTTGTTATATACCGAACCATCTGGTCATGTATTTAGACAGGCGATGGATTTAAATTACAACTACGATGAACAGTGGTTGGTAACTGCAATTTCTGACCCTTCTGCTCAATCTGCTTGGGGGATAAGAGGAGCACGGGAGTTAGCTGCCTGGGTGGCAGAGCGCGATAAGTTTTTACCAGCAGGATCTTTAACCGCCCACCACATCGACTCGCATGACACATTCTGGTGGCCAAGTTGGGGTAAAAAATGGCGACGTGAACAATTTGATATTACAAAGGTAAAGCTTTTAACTCTTATCTTTGGCTCACTGCCTGGTCCATTTATGATGTTTTCCGGCGGTGAGATAGGAATTGAACAACTTCTACCTAAACTTGCCAGCGTTAAGCGGTCAAAGATTTGGTTGACTGGTGAGATCTCTTGGTGGTGTTCATCAAATTACCCAGATGGCTTATTTGCAATATCACGAAAACTAGATGGCAAGGTTAGCGCCAGCTTAGTTAACTTCACCGATAAAGAGTTGGTGGTCAAAAATGAAGCAAATTACCAAATTGAATCTGTATTACTACAAATCGGAGATCAGATTACAATTGACTCGTCCTTAATAAAACTGCCACCATTTACGGGAGCAGTTGTTGAAGTTGAGATTGGCTAATATGAAAACTGTAGTTATCACCGGCGCAGCTGGTGGCATGGGCAGCGCGACTGCCACTTTGTTTAAATCAAAGGGCTATCAGGTACTAGGAACTGATCGCGAAGATATCACCGGAGTTGATTTTCAAGTAGTGGGTGATGTTGCCGATGAAGTGACCTGGCAGAAAATATCTACGGTAATTGAGCAAAACAAGCTAGAGATCTCAAGCCTTATTAATATCGCAGGAAGAAATTACTTTGATCTGATTACTGAGGCTAAAAAGAGTGAATGGCTAAATATGTTTGAGGTTAACGTGGTGGCGATGGTGATGGGCATAAAACATATGACGCCATTTCTTCGCAAAGCAAAAGCAGCCAGTATTGTAAATATGAGTTCAATCTCTGCCCAGATTGGCACCTCAGGATATGCCGCATATGTGGCAACTAAGGGCGCGGTTGATTCACTGACTAAGGCGTTAGCACTTGAGTTAGCACCTGAGATTCGCATAAATGCAGTTGCACCCGGTTGGATTGAAACACCATTTACCGTTGCCGGCCTAAATCTAACTCCAGATCCAGTTGCTCACCGAAAAAAAGCTGAGCAAATGCATGCCCTAAATCGGGTTGGTACACCTGAGGAGATCGCAAAGGTTATTTACTTTCTTGCCAGCGAAGATTCTTCCTTTGTAACCGGTTCAATTGTGACCGCAGATGGTGGATATTTAATTAAGAATTAAACTCTTTACCAATCATTTAACTGGGTGTAATTTAGTTGTGGCAGATATCTTGTTATCAACCTTAATTACCTCAGCTGTTGCAATCCTTCTTAGGAATGAATCAACTAGATCCAAGGCTCGCTTATCTGAGGCTAGATGTTCACGCTTTGTTTGATCACGCAGTGTTTGAATATCAATACCAATACTTTTTAGATAATCCTTATCCCGCTTAACAGTTAGCCAGGAATCTAGGACCTGGGGGTCAATCTCTGGATGAAATTGCATGGCAAGAGTTCTGCCCATTACAAATGCTTGGTTAGCTTTATTAGTTGTTGCGATTGGGGTGGCACCCTTTGGGTTTTGCCAAGAATCAAAGTGGTATTCAAACCAAGGACCAGTTGGAATTAAAGATTTATCATTAGATTCAACCTCACACCAACCAATCTCTGCCTCTTTGGCAGGTTCAACTGAACCACCTAACGCCCTTGCCATTAATTGACCACCAAAGCAGATACCAAAGATTGGAATACCAGCGTTATGCGCAGCTTGGAGTTTTTGTAATTCTGGGAGTAACCAATTACCAATCCGTTCATCCTCATGCACACCCCAGGGGGCGCCCATCGGCACGATTACATCGTATTGAGTTAGATCTGGAAAATTAGCAACCACATTTGGTTGGTAGTAATCATTTTGGGGAACTATTTGAAATCGCTCTATTTGATAGCCATGTTTTTCAAAGGCACGCCAGATTGGACCACCAATTGAGACATGATCGTGTTCGATGAAGAGAGCGCGCATTTGGGGGAGTTTACATGCAAAGGTGGTGGATTTCTTAACCTTTCAATTTTCTAGGCACAAAATTCATTCCATAATACTTATAAACCTCCTCCATTATCTCTTCGGAGATTTGCTCGGCTCGAGCTTCGGTAAGTCGTTCACCATCAACAATTACTACTTCTTGATCTAAGTCAATATGTTTAATTATAGGATTTCCATCACCAATTATTTGTTCTTCACCACAGATGATCCATTTTGTCATCAAATTCACCTCCTCTTTTTTCTATTGGCATTGCATGAATAATGTATTGGTAGAAGATGAAATTAATCGCAATGATTTCTATCTTCCCACCCAATTCATCTAAACCAATCCAAGCTCGTTTATCCAAATTTTCTCGAGATAAGCCGACTTTGATACCAGGTTTGGACTCGATAATTTTAACAATAACTTCTTCTTCTACACCATGTTTTTTAGATGAATTTGCAAACTCATATTCCATTGGCGAATAATCGCCAAAAAATAATAATTAAATCTTACTGTTATTTATCTTTGTGGATAAGTTAAGAATTATTACGAAGAGTAATTAAGTGTTACAAATAATTACAAAGAGGAGCCATAAAGACGGGAGAGATTAAACTCATGGTGTCCACCAATCTCTGCCTTTGTTAATTGACCATTAGCAACATCTAAAATTAAGTTATAGATCTCTTGCCCATTCTCTTCCAAAGTTTGGGTGCCATCGGCGATGGTGCCGGAGTTTAAATCGATAATATCTGGGATAGCAGTTGCCATCTCAGTATTAGTTGCCACCTTAATTGTTGGCATTACCGCACTTCCCGTAGGAGTTCCTCGACCGGTTGTGAAGACGGTGATGTTGACACCGGCTGCGCCAAAACCAGTTAACTGTTCAATGTCATGACCTGGTGTGTCCATGAAGTAGAGACCTGCCTTTGTTGGCGCAATTGCATACTCCAGCACACCAGTAAATTGGGCATTACCTGCCTTCTTAGCAGCTCCTAATGATTTCTCTTCAAGTGTGGAAAGGCCGCCCTCAATATTTCCTCTAGATGGTTGGGCGCCTCTGATATCTATTCCTTCATAATTAATACTTGCTTCATACCTTGCCACTACATCAATTATTTGTTGGCCAACCTCTTTAGTAATTGCCCGCTTTGCTAATAGATGCTCTGCGCCCAAGATCTCCATCGTCTCACCAAGTATTGATGTGGCGCCCTGTTCAACTAATTTGTCACTTGCCACCCCCAACGCTGGGTTAGCGGTAATGCCAGAGTAGGCATCCGAGCCACCACACTCAAGCCCTAAGACAATTGCAGAGATTGGCGCTGCAACTCTTTGTTCACTCTTAGCCTGCAGAAGTAATTTATTAGCCTCAGTAATACCAGCTTGGGTTAATTTATCTAAGGATTTTAATTCAGAGAGTGATATTTCAATTAACTTTGTCTTGCCATAACTTTTTGCCCTGCTGATTACCTCATCCTCAATTGGTGTGCCAAGGCGTAACAAGATGGTGGCGTAAAGATTTGGATTTGTCGCATTTCCTGCCAATGAGTGAATTATCCGCTCATGATCCTTCTCATTTACCTGCGACCAATCATGGCTTACTGCAACTGCGCCCTGTGATTGCTCTTCAATATCTCTAGCTGCCGCCGATAAAATCTGATGAAGGGGCAGGATCAAAACATGGTTTCTAAAACCCCATCTGCCATCACTTCGTTTATAACCGGTAAGGCTCATCACACACTCCTGACCGCACGGGGTGCAACAATCTCACCAATGCCAGATACTTCACTCTTTGTTTTCTCACCATTTGCAACCTTGGTGAGAAGATCAATCATTTGAGTCACTGATGCATCAGATTGCAGATCAAACTCAGCAGCTAACGCTGCGTGAAGTGGGGAGGTGGATGCAATATTGATAACTGGTATTAATGGAAAGCCAGAGGGTGGTTGGTTTTCATCTGCGAAGGAGAAAATAATGTGAACCTTCTTGCTCATTAATTTGGCAAGATTATGTTCACTTACTCCCTGCTTATCCTCAATCTCAACTGCAAAACCAGCTGCGGTAAGTGCGCTTTTGATTTCAGATAGATTTTCAACATTCCTGGCTAGATCTAAACCAACCACTAACTTTTCAACTGCTTTTGGCTCACTTTTAAAGTTATCTCGTAATTGCTTTGCCTGCACCACACCCGCCTCATATGTGCCGGTGGCGCCCCCTGACTCTTGAATAACTAATAATCTAGATAACTCTTGGTTAATCTTTGGTAGCAACTCTGGTCCTTGAATAGTTTCACAACCAAGGGATACCACCAACACTGATTGCACATTTGGATGATTTGCTAACTCAATAAAGAAGTTATCCACCCCTGGCACATCAATACCAATAATTCCGCAACCATTTTGGTGGGCAAAGGTTAAGGCGCCAACCTCATTAGCAATCTTTCGACTGACATGGGTGGAACAAACTACTGATGGCAGGATCAATTGATGATCTCTTATGCCAACCCCACGACCCTTATGGGCAAAGCCGGTAATACTCATAACTTAACTCACCTCGGTGGAGAGGCGATCTCCTAAAACATTGTGGGTGTGAACATGCTCGCCAACTGAAATATCTTTGGTGGCATGTCCCATGCGCTCGCCATACTTAATAATTCCCTCACCCTTTTTAACCGCCTTAGATGCCACCTTGTGGCCTCTAGGTATTTTTTGGGTGATAGTTAACTTTAAATTATCTTGATCAATTACTGTGCCGGCATCCATATCAGCTAAGCAGATTGCAATGTTATCTGCTGGGTTTAAAACCAATACCTTGCGCATATCGATAAGGCTACTACTAAATGTAGGGGGAGATTAGCGTTAGGTATTTTTGGTAATTACTACTTAAGGCCTGATCTGGCTTTGGTTGAAATATCTCAATTTGTGAGATATTTATTGCAGCTAAAGCGCTAGTTAAATCCTCACCAGATTTTGTGTGGCTTGCAAAAGATAAAAATGCGGCTCCCATATCAGAGCCGGTGGTGTTGGTAATTGCAACTGGTCTATTTAATATATTTGCTCTAATTTGCGATAAAACCTTTGACTTACCACCACCGCCGGTGGTGTAAATAGTTTGCGATAGTTTTGCGCCAGCTTTTTGCAAAAGATCATATGCATACCTTTCAGTAAAGGCGATACCTTCCAATATCCCTCGATACTCCATCACATCACTCTCAGGCTTTGCTGATACAAGATTTGTGATGGTAGAAGATTTAATTGGAAATCTCTCACCTGTAACTGTTAATGGGTAGGTAATAAAGTTTGCACAATCAATCTCGCCAGCTTTTTTATTTAAGTTTTCTAAATCTGCCTCATACTTTAGATAACTAACCCCGCCTATGTTGCTAGCACCCCCTAATAAATACCGATTACTTGGCAGAAGGTGGGAGTAAAAGCCGTCCCCTGAGATATTGGAATCTGCCACAACTTTGATAACCATAGTTGTGCCAAGGGAGGTAACAGAGCCAGTAGCACCACCTGCTGCAATCTGTGCGGTGCAGCCATCTGTCATGCCGGCATAAATTGGAATAGCAGGAATACCTAATTTTGCTGCGATCTGATTACTTATTGTTGCAATCTTTGTTCCTGGTAGTACTACTTTAGGAAGGGTTATATTCAATGAGTTAGCGATCTCGTTTGTTGTAGTTAAGTAATCTCTACTTGAAAGCTCAATACCCATCTTTAAGCCATGACTACTATCAGTTGGAATTGCAGCTAATGGTTGCTCTGATAGGTGGGCAATTAAAACTTCAGGTGTATTTGCGAAAATAAAAGGCCCGCTCTGTTTTGAAGCTTGTATTACCTTAGCCGCTCTTCCTAGGGGATCAGAGGCCCTGCCATCGTTATACATAACAGCATCTGCAATAGGTGTTCCATCTTTATTACAAAGTACAAAGGTGCCACTAGTTGCTGAGATTAAAAGAGATTGGGGGATTAAAGCTGTCTCACTTAATTGTTTGCATAGTTGAGTTAAAACATTATCAAGGGATGAGATCCAACTCTTACTATCTTGGGTGGCAGATTTATCATCTCCTCTCTTTACTTGCGCGAGGGGGGCGTTTGCTCTTGCAACTGGGGTGCCACTTTGATCAATTGCGACCGCTCTTATATTTGAGGTGGCAATATCTATGCCAATAAATACCTGGCGGCTCATAATGAGGTAATTAACTCAGGCAGTGATTTCAAATCACTAACTGTTATATCTGCAGCTGCTAAATCATCCTTTGATGGTTCAGGATTAGCTTCCCCGCGTCTTACCCAAACTGTTCTCATCCCCAATGCTTTAGCTGGATTAACATCGGTATCGATTCGATTACCAATATGAATTATTTCCTGTGCAGGGAGCGCTAACTCTTTAATTGCTAATTTAAAAAAGGCTGGATCTGGTTTATCAAAGCCCACGATGGCGGAGATTCCTAGAAAATCAATGTATTGCATAACTCCATCTTGTTTTAATCGATCAGCTGAAGAATTAGGTTGATTTGCCACAATACCTATCTTTAAACCAGCCTGCTTTAACTTTATTAGGCACTGCCTGCCATCTTGGTATTGATCATCATCATTAAAGAGCCATCTGCTATTGGTTAATTGCATTAACTCACTCTTTTTATCTAATGAGCCTAGGAAGGCCTCACATAACTTTGATCTAAGTGAGCCAGATTGTGATTTTAAATGTGACAGGTATACCTGATCAAAATCACTCTTTGATACGGTGGTTAATTGATTAAGGGCGGAAAATATTGCACGTTTGAAGGCATCATCTGAGTATAAAACTCCGCCAATATCAAAGGTGGCAGCTTTAACCTTCATTAACTCTTTTTACTTACCCTGCGACAACATCTTGCGGCGCAAGATCTCATCCGGCCGATATGCAATTGCTGCTGCTTGCTTTTCACCAACAAATTTAATGCCGCCAGCAGATAATGCGCCCAATCTAACTCTGGCAGCTTTAACTGCAATCTGGGTTGTGGAGAGTGCTTCTGCACTTGCAGATCCAAAGGTGCAAAGGCCATGGTTTCCTAAAATAATCTGACCTGGAGATCGCTCATGCTTTTTTTGATACTTAAGTACTCCTTGATAAACACCTAAGCCAAGTGAAAGGCCTGGGTCTGCGTAGGGAAGAAATAATGGAACTGGTCCGCAGACAACTGCTTCATCTGGAAAAACCGTTGCTTTGTAATGTTTAGCGCCATCTTTGCTGGCAGCAAGGGCCACCACAGGTGTTGGGTGGGTGTGAAGTGACCAGGTAGCACCCATTAAATCAAAGGCAACTACATGGACCATAGTTTCAATAGAGGCCTTCTTAACCACACCATTTGGTGTCTTAGACTCTTTTAATATCGCATCAAATGCTTTATCTAACTTCTTTGTTACTCCCTGTTTATTAGCATCAACTAAAACTTGAGCACACTTTGCTAAATCAAGATAAACCCAATCCTCTAATGTTGCTTTGCCCATCACCACACCACTTGCCTTAACTAAAAAGCGATTTGAATCTGGCTCAAATACTGCAGCATTACCCTCTGCCACAATTGTTAAATCAGCTGATGGATCCCCGGCTGCGATGGCGAGTGAGGTTAATTGGGAAACCAAATCACTCATCGCATATCCTCCAAAGTTAGCTTTTGATAACGGGTGCGGATTTGCGCAATTGTATTCTGATCTTGGCCTTGGGTGGGTTTAAAACTTTTCACGCCTAAATCAGAGCTAGAGATAAGCGCTCTTGCAGATTTTGCATCCTTTAAGTTGGCATCCTTGCCAAGTGCAATTGCCTGCACCATTGCATTTCCCATTGCAGTTGCCTCAACTGGGCCGGCAATAACCTCTTTGCCGGAGATATCAGCGGTTAATTGGCAAAGATGGTGATTTTGTGAGCCACCACCAACAATATGTATTGCTGGCATATCTAACTTTGAACATGCTGCTAAATCATCACAAGTTTTTGTGTATTGCAGGGCAAGGGAGGCAAATACTGTTTGGGCTAACTCACCTGGGGTAGTTGGGATACTTTGATTTGTTGCTTTGCAAAATCTTTGAATCCGCTCAATCATCCCGCCAGCATGAATAAAGATTGAGGCATCAACATAAATCAAAGAGGCAAATGGATCTAAAACCTTTTGTGCTTGCTCAACCAACTGCGCATAGGTTAAATCAGTGCCAGACTCCTTTAGATCACGCCGCACCTCTTGGATTAACCAAAGCCCCATGATGTTTCTAAGCAATCTAATGGAGCGGTTATAACCACCCTCATTAGTTAACCTGCCTTCCAATGTT
Organism: Candidatus Planktophila sp.; assembly: GCA_003569185.1. Classification (GTDB taxonomy): domain Bacteria; phylum Actinomycetota; class Actinomycetes; order Nanopelagicales; family Nanopelagicaceae; genus Nanopelagicus. Next base: position 30,365 of record BGOJ01000002.1, read on the forward strand.
GTTTTATTAACAACTGGGTTTTCAAGCTCTACTCCCATTAATGACCAGGTGCCACTTGATATGTATGCGCTCCCTGGGGATGAAAGAGGTGTAGCAAAGACCGCAGCTGCTGTGTCATGACTTGCAGTTGCAATACAGGTAATTGGACCAATACCTGTTTTATCTTGCAGCTCTTTACTTAATACGCCTCTAATACTTCCTGGGTTTTGCACTGCTCCAAAAATGTGGGAGGGAATATTTAAATCCTTGGCAAGATTAACCGCCCATTGATCATTGACCACATCATATAAACCTGAAGTGGTGGCAATTGTGTACTCAGTACCAACTACTCCAGTGAGCATATATAAAACTAAATCCGGCATAAAGAGTAGGTGCTTTGCTTTTTTAAACTCCTCCGGTGTTTGATTTGCAATTGCTAGTAATTGATAGATGGAGTTAACCTCAAGTAATTGGCAACCACTCTCATTGTGTAATCGATCTCTGCCAACTAAGGAGAAAGCTTTCTCTAACATCCCATCGGTTCGATGATCACGATGGGAGACTGGTAGATCAATTACTTTGCCATCATGATCAATAAGTCCAAAATCTAATCCCCAGGTATCAACTGCTAAACCAAGGTAGGTACCGGTATTTGCCGCCTTACTTAATGCTGTTGTTATCTCATCCATTATCTTTGGCAGATCCCAACACCTTCTGCCATGGCGATCGGTAGCAACTGGTGTTTGAAAACGGTAGAGCTCATTGGTGGTAATTTGATTGCCAATACTTACCGCCATCAATCGGCCAGATTCAGCCCCCATATCCAGGGCTAGGTATTGGTGCATACCCTTAACTCTTGCCTAACTAACCACCTAACTTCAACCTGCCCCAAATCTGCGCTATATAGATATGTATAGATAAAAGGTGTGGGGTAATCCCAGATTTTAAGATAGAGCGTAATGGGCGTTACCTCTTTGTTATCTGCGCATACCTTTCCTACCTAGCCGTAATTGGAAAGTGCAGGTAGGGTCAGCGAGAGAATTTGCTTACGGGCTAAAGATTTTTAATCTATTAGAGATGAGGTAATTCGGTGGTTGCTAAGGGTGATCTACTTCTTGAGATGAATGGGGTGCAAAAGCGCTTTGGTGGCGCAGTTGCATTACGCGGAACTGATCTAAAGATTAGAGCGGGTGAGATTCACGCACTCCTTGGTGAGAATGGTGCAGGTAAATCCACCATGCTTAAGATTTTGTCCGGTGTTCATATCAATGATGGTGGCACAATCAAATTAGGTGGCAAGGATTTTATTACCGGATCCCCACAAGCATCCATTGATCAAGGTGTGGCAGTTATTTATCAGGAGCCATCTCTTTTTCTAGATTTATCTTTAGCTGAAAATGTTTTTATTGGTCGCCAACCTAAAAAAGGAGTGGCAATTGATTGGAAGTTTGCCCAAAGTGAGGCGGCGCGATTATTTAAAGAGTTAGGTGTGGAGTTAGATCCAAAGCGACAAGCACGTGGTCTATCCATTGCAGATCAACAGGTAGTTGAGATTGCTAAAGCTTTATCTATGAATGCAAATATTATTTTGATGGATGAGCCAACTGCAGCTCTTTCTGCCTCTGAGGTTGAGCGATTGATGACAGTTATGAAATCCTTAAAGGCTGCTAATAAGGCGGTTATCTTTGTTAGCCACAGGTTGGATGAGGTCTTTGCAATCTCAGATTTCATTACCGTAATGCGAGATGGTGCAACTGTTAGTGAGAACCCAGTTGGTAAGACTGATCTACAAAAGGTTATTAAAGAGATGGTGGGAAGAGAGTTAACGGAGCTATTTCCAAAGACTGAGAACAAGATTGGCGCAGTAGTCCTTGAGGTTAAGGATTTAACCAACCCTGCCTACTTTAGAAATGTCTCATTTAATGTGAAAAAGGGTGAGATTGTGGCGCTGGCTGGCTTAGTTGGCTCAGGTCGATCAGAGGTTGCCCGGGCAATCTTTGGTGTTGATAAGTATGAAAGTGGCTCAGTAAGTTTAAATGGCAAAGCATTGCCAGCTGGCTCACCAGTTGAGGCGATGAACCGCAAGATTGCATTAGTGCCGGAGGATCGTCGCCAGCAAGGATTGTTTATGGTGGCCGGGGTTAATCGAAATATCTCAATGGAATCCTTTGATCGATTAACAGATCGCGGCTTAATTAACTTTAAGCGGGAGAGATCATTGACTAATACTTGGAAAGAAAAACTTAGTATTAAGTTTGCCAACCAAGCAGATCCAGTAGATCGCCTATCTGGTGGTAATCAACAAAAAACTGTTTTAGCTAAGTGGCTTGCCACCGATCCTGATCTATTAATTGTGGATGAACCAACCCGCGGTATTGATGTTGCAACAAAGGCTGAGGTTCACCGCTTAGTAAATCAAGCAGCTAGTGAGGGCAAAGCGGTCTTGATGATCTCATCTGAACTTCCTGAAGTATTAGGAATGGCAGATCGAATTATTGTGATGCGTGAGGGCCGTCAGGTGGCTGAATTATCTCGAAAAGAGGCAACGCAGGAGAAGATAATTGCCGCTGCAACTACTGGAAAGCGAAGTGCTTAATATGAACCTATTAAAAAAACTTCGTCCATCAAGCCGGGAATCAAGTCTTTTTATTATTTTAATTGTCGCAGTTGGCGGCACCGGATTAATTAACCCACGATTTTTAACTGGTGATGGTACTAGAGATCTTTTAACCTCAACCTCTGTGGTGGCGTTGCTGGCAATTGGTATTGCGCCAATTGTGGTGATGCGCCATATTGATCTATCAATCGCCTCCACCGTTGGTTTATCTGCTTGGACAGTTGCTGATTTTTGTGCAAAAAATCCAAGCTTTACCTGGGTGCAATGCTTTGTGATTGGTTCAATTATTGGCTTAGCAGTAGGTATCGTAAATGGCTTACTTGTGGCAGGTCTTAGATTGCCCTCCTTGGTGGTAACGCTAGGTACTTTATATATTGTCCGCGGTTTGGTTTATGTTGTTTCAAACTCAGTTGATTACAACGCACAGGAGATGCCAGAGAGCTTGTTAGCTCTTGGCCAAAAGGTTTACTTTGGTCTGCTGCCATTCACATTCTTAATGGTAATTATCGCAATGATATTGATGGCACTTTTTATGAAGTACACAAAATCAGGCAGAGATGCTTATGCAATTGGTTCTAATCCACCAGCGGCAGATCTGGTTGGCTTAAAGGTTTTCCGTCGTACCTTCCTAGCTTTTGTTTTCTCAGGTGTGATGGCTGGAATTGCTGGCGTATTTTATTTAATGCGATTTGCTCAGGTTGACTCCACCGCCTTTTATGGCCAGGAGTTAGCGGTTGTTGCAGCTGTTGTAATTGGTGGCGTAACAATTATGGGTGGATCTGGAACTGTAGTTGGCGCTGTCATTGGCGCATTACTAGTGCAGACAATTCAAGGTGGTTTAGCTGCCCTTGGTGTGGATGCCTTCTGGAAGGCAGCGATTAATGGTTTGCTATTAATTATTGCTATCTACGCCGATCGAGTACTGGCGGTTAGAAATGAGAAACAATTGCTGGCGCAACGAATTAGAGAGAGGATTTAGTGATGTCTAAATTTGCCAAGTTAGGTTCAGTTCGCCGCAGTTGGGATACGGCAATTATTGGCTTACTACTTTTAGTTTGGGTATTTGCCTCACTCACCACCTCAAACTTTTTAACCCCACTTAACTTCTCCTACATCTTCTCTAACACCTCAGAGATCATGATCATCGCCTTTGCGATGTTATTTATGATTATCTTGGGTGAGATTGATTTATCTGTTGCATCCATCCTGGCACTTGGAAGCTCAATGCTGGGTTGGAGTTATGCCAAGGGTGCGCCAATTTGGGTCTCAATTCTTATCTGTATTTTGGTTGGAACCGCCTGTGGTTTTATTAATGGCTTTTTAGTTACAAAGTTAGGTTTGGGTTCATTGGCGGTAACCATTGGAACATTGGCGCTATACCGCGGTATTGCAAATGGTTTACTTGGTGAGAACACTGTTAATGAGTTCCCAGAGTTTTGGACAAGCTTTGGTTTTGACACCATTGGTAAGTCATTTATGCCAAAGACTCTGCCATTAATTATTATCTTTGGAATTTTATTTGGTCTACTTCTTCACAAGACGCCATTTGGTCGTCGCACATTAGCTATTGGTCAAAGCCCAGAGGCAGCCAAATTTGCTGGTGTTAATGTAATTAGACACAAGATGATTGTTTTCACCTTCACTGGCTTTATGTCAGGTGTTGCCGGTGTTATCTACACCTTCCGCTTCTCAACTGCCCAAGCTGATAATGGTGTTGGTCTTGAGTTATTAGTTATCTCTGCCATCTTGTTAGGTGGAGTTTCAATATTTGGTGGAATTGGAACGATGTGGGGAGTTGTTGCAGGTGTATTACTTGCTGGCTCAGTTGAATCTTGGTTAACCCTGCAAGAGATCAACGCCCAATGGCGAACAATTGTTACCGGTATTTTGCTTTTGATCTCAGTTGCAGCCCCTGTGTTGGTGCAAAAAGGTAAAGCACGAAGAGAGCTTAAAGCTTTAAAAAGCTAGCAAATGCAGCAGTTATTACTTGGCGTAGATGTTGGTACCACTGCGACCAAGGCGGTACTAGTTGATAACGCTGGCCACATCATCTCCCAAGGCAGAGCTGAGTATCCAACTAAGTATTTACAAGCTGGCTGGGTGGAACAAGATCCAAATGATTGGTGGCTAAGTTTTTGTAAGGCGGTTGAGATCGCCAAAGCTGGCGCAGCTGGTGCGCAAATAATTGGTGTGGCAATCAGCGCGCAAGCACCAACTTTAATTGCAGTTGATGCAAAGGGTGTTCCGGTAAGGGATGCGATGATTTGGATGGATCGCAGAGCTCAAGTGCAGGCAGATGAGTTGGAAAAAGAGTTTTCCAATATCTCCCAATTAACTGGCAATCGAGCCGATCCATATTATGTGGCGGCAAAGATTAAATGGTTGATTAAAAATGAGCCAGCTAATTATCAAAAGACAAAGTACTTCCTGCAAATTCCTGGCTACTTAAACTTTAAGTTAACTGGCAAATTCGGCATTGATGCTGCCCATGCCTCATTGCTGCAACTTCGAAGTGCGGATAATTCAAAGTGGGCCGATGAGGTAATGAAATTTGTTGGGGTAGATGAGGATAAGTTTCCCCAAATTGCTAACTCAATCACTTTGCAAGGTGAGGTGTTAAGCAATAATGATTCAAAGATTGCAGCTGGCACACCTGTTTACTTTGGCTCAGTTGATGGCTGCTCTGCCGCCCTTGAAGCTGGCGTAATTGATCCTGGTGTGGTCGCTGAGATGACTGGCACCTCAACCGTGCTCTAATGCCAACAGATGGAAATAATTTTAATGACGCCTTTGTCGCAATTGAACATGCAATTGCAGGCAGACAACTACGGTTAGGTGCGATGGTGGCATCTGGTGCCAGTGTTGCCTGGCTGCAACAAAATATATTAAAGGGTGAGCAATCAGTTGAGCAGTTATCAAATGATGCCCAAAGTGTTGCACCCGGTAGTGAGGGATTAATTTTCCTTCCCTACATGATGGGTGAGCGCTCTCCAATCTGGCATACAAATGCCCGTGGAGTTTTCTTTGGCTTATCACTAACTACAACACCAGCGATGATCTTTAGAGCAGTACTAGAAGGAACCGCATTTGCTCTCGCTCACAATGTTGAGATTGGAAAAGCAGCTGGCATAAAAATTGATGAGATAAGAAGTATTGGTGGCGGAAGTAAGAGTGGGTTATGGAATCAAATAAAGGCAGATGTATTGGGTATGCCAATTGCGGTTTTAGCAGATTCTGTAGGGGCTGCAGTTGGGGATGCTTACTTAGCTGGGATGGGTGCTGGGATGTTTAAAGATATTCGCCAAACAATAAAAACAAATGTAAAGATCGAGGCAAGGTTTACGCCAGATCAAAAGGTTCACACCTACTACCAGGAACGCTACGCCCGCTTTCGCTCACTATATGAATCTATTAAGGATGAGTTTGATAAGAGCGCACCATCTGCCTCTTATAGGGTTAAGTAAATGAAAACATTTATTACCGCCCGAATGGATCAATCTGAGATCAAGCGGTTAACTGCTGCCGGTTTTAAAGTTGAACAAGGCGGCTTTGCATTAACGGGTGTAAAGATGGATAAGGATTCCTTAATAAGTAAATTAGCAGATGCTGAGGTTGCCATCATTGAGTTTGAAAGTATTACAAATGAGGTAATTAACTCCGCGAAGAGTTTAAAGATAATTGCAGCTTGTCGAAATGAACCAGCGGCCAATACTGATATTGATGCAGCAACTGCTAGAAATATCCCAATCTTATTTACGCCAGGTAGAAATGCAGTTGCAGTTGCTGAGTACACCTTAGGTTTAATGATCTCAATTGCCAGAGGTATTCCAACTACCCACCATCTTCTGCGTTACACCGATGATTTAACCTCAGTTTCTTACGCAGATAAGGCCGGAGATCGAAAGGGCATCACCTCTGAGTGGAGTCTTGATCCAGATGCACCTTTTCAAAGATTTCAAGGCGATGAGTTAATGGGCAAAACCGTTGGCTTAGTTGGCGCCGGCTTTATAGGACAAGAGATTGCTAAACGGGTTATTGCATTAGGAATGTCGGTAATTGCATTTGATCCATATGCAAAGGCTGATCAATTAGCAAAGCTTTCAATAAAAAGTGTGGAGTTAGCAGAGTTAGCAAGTAGTAGTGATTTTGTAGTTATGGCAGCTAAGGTGACAAGTGAAAGTACTGGATTATTTAATGCCAAGTACTTTGATCTTATGAAGCCAACTGCTTACTTTATAAATACTGCCCGGGCTGCCCTAGTTGATTACGAAGCACTTTTAAAGGTATTAAAAGCTAAGAAGATTGCAGGGGCGGCCCTTGATGTTTATCCAACTGAGCCACTACCAGGTGATTCTGGATTTAGATCATTATCAAATGTGGTTTTAAGCCCACACCTGGCAGGTGCTTCTAAGCAGGTGGTTGCCCATCACTCAAAAATGGTGGTCGATGATCTATTAGGCTTACTTAAAGGTGAGATACCAAACCGGGTTGCAAACAAAGAGGTAATGGATAATTTTATGAAAAGTGGTGGCTTAAAGTGAGGGTGGCATTAGTAACTGGGGGTGCAACTGGAATTGGCGCTGCCACAGTTGCCGCCTTAGCTGCGAAGAAACGAGCGTTGCATTGCAGTACTCAAGTAGTCAAAAGAGGCTAAACAAATAGCGGAACAATTAAATGGTAAAGGTTTTAAGGTTGAAATCTTTCAAGCAGATCTATCCCAAAAAGGAGCAGCTGAAAATTTAGTTGAGCAGGTTAAGAAAAATCTTGGTGATATTGATATTTTAGTAAATAACGCAGGGGTAATGAGTGATGCAAGCATTATTCAAATGAGTGATCAACTTTGGGATGAAGCGATAAATCTTAATTTAACCGCAGCCTTTAAATTAATTAGAGCATGCGCGCCAAGTATGGTCAGTAAAAAGTGGGGAAGAGTAATTAATATTTCATCCCAGGTTGCATTAACAGGCTCTGCCAATCACGCGCATTATGCAACTGCAAAGGCAGGTTTACTTGGTCTTACCTACTCTGCAGCTAAGGAGTATGGCGCAAGTGGTGTGACAGTAAATGCGGTCTTGCCAGGAAGAATTGAAACAAAAATGATTGCAGATCGCTCCGTTGGCAGGTTAGATGAGTGGCTTTCACAAACTCCATTAAATCGATTGGGCCGGCCCGATGAGGTGGCGGCCATGATCAATTTCCTCGCCTCCGATGCCTCCTCCTACATAACTGGAGCTGCCATCAACGTAAACGGCGGATTGGTGATGGGTTAGGCGTTTCGACACCTAATTGTTATCAATTCAACTTGCCAGTACTTCCCAGCCAATACTAAGTTTGCCCAGCGGTCCTAGGAGTCGTAGCTACTTTCCTAGGCACGTGTTGCAAAATTAAATAATTTTGTAACTATCAACGAAAGGAAATACTTTGAAAAAAGTTCTCTCCGTACTTGCAGCAGCAGTTCTTCTTGCTGGTTGCAGTTCATCATCTGACGGTGGTTCAGGCGATGCACTAAAGATCGCTCACATTCCTAAATTAGGAACAATCGGCTACTTCCAAGCAGCTGATAAGGGTGTTCAACGTGCATGTGCTGAGCTTGGTGCAGAGTGTGCCTACAAGGGCCCAACTGAAATCACTGCTGCCGCACAGGTAAAAGAAATTAACGCAGCTGTACAAGCTGGTTACAACGTATTGATCGTTGCAGCTAACGACAAAGATGCTCTAGTTCCTGCTCTTAAGGATGCAATGGACAAGGGTGTAACAGTTGTTACTTACGATTCAGATGTTGCACAAGATGGTCGTTCAGTATTCGTAAACCAGGCTTCATCAGAAGGTATCGGACAAGCTCTTGCTAAGTCTGCCTCTGATCTAGCAGGTGGCGCTGGAGATATTGCAATTCTTTCAACAACTCCAGATGCAACAAACCAGAATGTATGGATTGACTTCATGAAGAAGGAGCTTGCAGCTAAGTATCCAAATGTTAAGGTAGTTGCAACTGCTTACGGTCTAGATAAGCCAGAAGAGTCAACAACTGAGACTCAAGGTCTTATCCAGAAGTATCCAAAGATCAAGGCGATTGTTGCTCCTACATCTGTAGGTATTGTTGCTGCTGCTAAGTATGTTTCTGGCTCAGCTGCAAAGGGCAAGGTTGCTGTTACTGGTCTTGGTCTTCCAAATGACATGAAGACATACATCAAAGATGGTTCAAACGCCCAAGCTTCACTATGGGATGTTGAAAACTTTGGATATGTTGCTGTTTACGTAGCTAAGCACGTACGTGACGGTGGCGATGTTGCTGTTGGAGCTAAGGTGCCATCAGGCCCTGGCGACAAGGGTGACAAAGAGCGCACTGTTACTGCAGGAGCTGTAGGAAATGAAATTATCCTTGGCCCAGCAACTGTGTTCACAAAGGACAACGTAGATCAATTCGACTTCTAATTAAATTTAGAAGTTATTAATCTGCCAGATAGGGCAGCCTCAATTAAGAGGCTGCCCTATCTTCTTTTTATTCACCTTTTGTTTACATTTTGATATAGGAAAGTGAAAAGTTGGACACCGCCTTTAAAGAGTGGAAAGATACGAGTAAAGAATCCTTTTAACGCCAACAAGTAAGGAAAAAATGCCAGCTGCCAAACGTCTTGAGTATGGTGGTCACGCACTTGTGTGGGCGGGGGATTGGAGCGCTAAGGGTGCTGCCACTGCGATAAGTGGGGCCGCCCGTGCTGGTTACGATTACATAGAGATCGCATTACTAGATCCATGGAATGTGGATATTGCGATGACCAAGGATTTACTGCAACAACATAATTTAAGAGCGCACGCCTCCCTTGGCCTATCTGCCAAAACCGATGTCACCAGCCTTGATCAATCAATTGTTAAAAAAGGCGATGAGTTGCTTCGCCAAGCAACTGATGTATTACACGCCCTAGGTGGAACTGAGCTTTGTGGTGTTATCTACTCATCATTAGCTAAGTATCCACAGCCAGCCAGCAAAGAGAATCGGGCTAACTCAGTTGGTGCGATGCAACGACTTGCAGATTATGCAGCTGATAAGGGAATTAATATAAATCTTGAGGTTGTAAATAGATATGAGACAAACATTATTAACACTGGCGCTGAAGGGTTAAAGTTTTTAGAAGAGGTTAACCGAGCCAACGCATATGTTCACCTTGATACCTATCACATGAATATTGAAGAGGATGGGATGCGCAAAGCTGTAATCGAGGCTGGCGATAGATTGGGCTTTGTTCATATTGGTGAGAGCCATCGTGGATATCTTGGCACTGGCAATGTTGATTTTGATACCTTCTTTGCAGCATTAAAAGAGGTTAAATACCAAGGACCAATTACCTTTGAATCATTCTCCTCAGCTGTTGTAGATCCAGCTCTTTCTAATACCTTGTGTGTTTGGCGAAATCTTTGGAGTGATTCAGATGATTTAGCTAAGAAATCACTGGATTATATGAAGGCTAGGTATTAATTAAATGCAGAGAGTTTGTTTTAGATTACAGGTTCGAAAAGAGATGATGGATGAGTATGTTCGCCGTCATGCTCAAGTTTGGCCAGAGATGTTAAACGCCCTATCTGAAACTGGTTGGCATAATTACTCACTTCATTTAGATCGCTCCGATGGCACATTAATTGGCTACTTTGAAACCCCATCATTAAAGGATGCAAAAGCTGGCATGGAAAAGCGCGAGATCAATGCCAAGTGGCAGGCAGATATGGCGCCATTTTTTGTTGCCTTAGATGGCAAGCGACCAGATGAAGGATTTTTACAACTAGAAGAAGTTTTCTACCTTAAATAAAATAAAAGTTAAACCTAAACCAAAGGAGCAATGCGCATGGCATCAAAGCAAGAGGCTAAGGAAGTACTTAAGCGGTTTTGGATTGAGACTCCTTCTTGGGCGTATGGAAACTCTGGAACTAGATTTAAAGTATTCGCACAACCTGGGGTGCCAAGAGATCCATATGAAAAAATTGCTGATGCTGCCCAGGTACATAAGTACACCGCTGCTGCCCCATCAGTTGCCATGCATATTCCATGGGATAAGACTGATGATTACGCAAAGCTTGCCAAGCATGCCAAAGAGCTTGGGGTAAGACTTGGAACCGTAAATTCAAATACCTTCCAAGATGATGATTATAAGTATGGCTCTGTTTGCCACTTTGATAAGAAGATTCGCCAAAAGGCGGTTGATCACCTATTTGAGTGCATTGAGATTATGAATATCACCGGCGCCCAAGATCTAAAGCTTTGGTTTGCTGATGGTACAAATTATCCAGGCCAAGATGATTTAGCTGGCAGACAAGATCGCTTATTTGAAAGCTTGCAAAAGGTTTATGCCAAATTAGGTGATAACCAAAGAATGCTACTTGAGTATAAATTCTTTGAACCAGCATTTTATTCAACTGATGTGCCAGATTGGGGCACCTCATATGTGCATTGCACAGAGCTTGGACCTAAGGCAACTGTTTGTGTTGATACTGGTCACCACGCACCAGGAACAAATATTGAGTACATAGTTGCATTTTTACTTCGTAGAAAACGACTTGGCGCCTTTGATTTTAACTCTAGGTTCTACGCCGATGATGATCTAATTGTTGGCGCTGCTGATCCATTCCAATTATTTAGAATTATGCATGAGGTTAATCAAGGTGGCGGCTTTGATAAGGGAACAACTGTCTCCTATGTATTAGATCAATGCCACAACATTGAGCCAAAGATTCCAGCACAGATTAGATCTATTACTAATGTGCAGGAGGCGGTTGCAAAGGCGTTGTTAGTTGATGCGGATGCATTAAAGAAGGCGCAATTAGCTGGGAATGTATTAGGCGCTAATGATCTATTGATGGATGCCTACAACACCGATGTTCGTGATTTGCTTGGTGAATTACGAAGTGAACAAGGATTAGCACCAGATCCAAAGAGTGCTTATGCAAAGAGTGGATATGCCGAAAAGATTGCTGCCGAACGAGTCGGTGGCGCGCAAGCTGGATGGGGAGCTTAATGTCGACACCTAAAGTAGTTTCTGAATTATTAGCCCGCAGTAATAAGTTGGGAGCAGAGCCCCGCTTTACTAATTACGCAGGTGGTAATACTTCAGCAAAGGGTGTGGTGGCAAATCCAGCAACTGGTAAAGACACAACCGTGTTGTGGGTTAAAGGATCAGGCGGAGATCTTGGCACATTAAAAGAGGCTGGTCTTGCTGCCCTTGATCTTGAAAATTTAAAGATTTAGTAAATGTATATCCAGGGGTAGAGCGCGAAGATGAGATGGTCGCACTCTTTGATTACTGCGCATTTGGTAAGGGTGGGGCAGCTCCTTCAATTGATACCTCCATGCATGGTTTAGTTGAGTTTGATCATGTTGATCACCTGCACCCTGATTCAATTATTGCGCTGGCCACTTCAAAGGATGGTGAGAAATTAACCGCTGAATGTTTTGGCGAAGAAATCTTGTGGGTGGATTGGCGACGACCTGGATTTCAATTAGGACTTGATATGGCAAAGATTGCAAAAGATAATCCAAAGGCAAAGGGTTGTGTATTAGGTGGCCATGGTTTAACAACTTGGGGAGTGACTAGTAAAGAGTGTGAAGAGCGATCTATTTGGGCAATAACAAAAGCCGAAGAGTTCATCAAAGCAAAGGGCAAAGCAGATCCATTTGGCAAAAAGGAATCAAAGTACGCACCATTAGATTCAGCTAAACGTAAAGAGCGAGCAGCAGCCCTTGCCCCATACCTTCGCGGTATTGCATCAAAGGATGTAAGAATGCTGGGCAGCTTTACCGATAATGATGTGGTCTTAGATTTCCTGCAAGGCTCAAAGTTAATGGCGCTGGCTTCCCTTGGCACATCATGTCCTGATCACTTCTTGCGCACCAAGATCTCACCAATGGTTTTAGATACAAAACCAGATGCACCACTGGATGAGGTAATTAACCGTGCAAATGAGTTGCATGCGGAGTATCGTAAAAATTACGCCGCCTATTACAACCGACATGCTAAGAAGGATTCACCTGCGATGCGAGGTGCGGATCCATTAATCATTTTAGTTCCAGGTGTTGGCATGTTCTCTTATGGCAAAGATAAACAAACCGCCCGGGTTGCTGGTGAGTTTTATATCAACGCCATCAATGTAATGCGCGGAGCAGAGGCTCTTTCAACCTATGCACCAATTGCAGAGTCTGAAAAATTCCGAATTGAGTACTGGGATTTAGAAGAGGCAAAGTTAAAGCGAATGCCAAAGCCAAAACCATTAGCGGGCAAGATCGCTTTGGTAACTGGGGCTGCCTCAGGTTTAGGTAAAGCAACAGCTGAGCGATTAGCAGCAGAGGGTGCTTGTGTTGTAGTTGCCGATCGAGATCTAGAGGGTGCTACCAAGCTTGCTACTGAGTTAGGTGGCAAAGATAAGGCGATTGCAGTTGCAATGGATGTAACAAGTGAGCAGGCGATTGCAGATGCAATGGCGCAAACCATGCTTGCCTTTGGCGGCATTGATATTGTTATTAATAACGCAGGTATTTCAATTGCTAAACCAATTACTGAAACCACAGTTGCAGATTGGGATTTGCAATTAGATATTATGGCCAGAGGTTCATTTTTAGTATCTCGTGAGGCTGCCAAGGCGCTTAAGGCGCAGGGCATGGGCGGAGATATTATTTATATTTCATCTAAGAACTCAGTCTTTGCTGGCTCTAACAATGTTGCATATGGCGCAACTAAAGCTGCGCAATCACACCAGGTTAGATTGTTAGCGGTTGAGTTAGGTGAGTTTGGTATTCGAGTTAACGGCATCAATCCAGATGGCGTGGTTAAAGGCTCTGGCATATTTGCTGGTGGTTGGGGGAGCTAACCGCGCCAAGCAATACGGAGTTGAAGAATCTAAATTAGGTGAGTTTTATGCTCAGCGAACTATCTTGAAAAAAGAGGTTTTGCCAGAACATATTGCTGCCGCGGTCTTTGTAATTTTAGGTGGAGATTAACCCTAACTACTGGACTTCATATTCCAGTAGATGGTGGTGTGGCCGCAGCTTCCTTCGTTAGGAAAACTCCTTGCTACACGCAGCGATTGATTTAGGTGGCTCATCAGGTCGGGTAACCGTTGGTGAGTTAGTTGATCAAAAAATAGTTTTAACTGAACTGCACCGATTTAAACATGAGCCAATTCAAAATAATTATGGCTTGTTTGGGATTGGCAATTTATCTTAGAGCAGATAAAAATCGGACTTAATAAAGCTGTTGAGTTAGGTCAGGTGGCAACTGTTGGTGTGGATAGTTGGGCGGTTGATTATGGATTAATTGATCAAAAGGGTGAGCTCCTAGCCCCGCCCCATTGCTACCGAGACGGTCGAACCGATGGGGTAATGGCAAAGCTTAAAAATGAGTTAGGTGTTGATTACATCTATAGTAAAACTGGCATTCAATTTATCTTCTTCAACACCATGTATCAATTATTTGTGGAGAAAAACTCACCGATCTATAAAGGTGCCGATAAGTTTTTAATGGTGCCAGATCTAATTAACTACCTACTTTGTGGCTCAATTAGTACTGAGATCACAACGCCTCCACCACCCAATTACTTAATGTTCACACCCAGGATTGGGATTGGGAGTTGATTGAAAAACTTGGAATCAAGAAGAGCTTATTTGCCAAGATAAATAAGCCAGGTGTGCAGGTGGGTGAGATTAAAGGACATGGAAAATTAGATGCAATCAAGGTGATCTCAGTTGGCTCTCATGACACAGCAAGTGCGGTTGCTGGCGCCCCACTTGGTGAGGATGGCTTAACTGCATATATCTCAAGTGGCACCTGGTCCTTAGTAGGGCTGGAGTTAACAAAGCCAGTTACTAATAAAAAAGCATGGAATTTAATATCACCAATGAGATGGGTGTTGATGATCGGATTAGATTTATTAAAAATGTTGCAGGCATGTGGTTGTTAGAGGAGTCCTTGGATTACTGGGCAAGTAAGGGTGAGCATTACACCGCAGCGGAGTTAGCAAAGGCGGCAGCAGAGCTGCCAAGGGGAGCGGTAATTGATGCCAATGATCCAATCTTTGAAAAGCCAGGGGCTATGCCAGAGCGGATTGCGATGCTCTGTGAAAAAAGTAATCAACAGGTTCCCCAATCTGCAGCAGGATATGCCAGATGCATATTTGATTCATTAGCCGATGCCTATGTGAAGGTATTGGCGCAATTACAAAGCGCAGCTGATATAAAGATAAATGCAATAAATATTGTGGGCGGTGGTAGTGCTAATCGATTGTTAAATCAATTAACCGCAGATGCAACTGGCCTTCCTGTTTATGCCGGCCCATCTGAGGCAACAGTGCTTGGAAGTATTATGGTGCAGATGCAATCTGTTGGATTGATTAAATCTTTATCTCAAGGAAGAGTGATAATTAAAAACTCAATTACCCAAGAGGTATTTAAACCAACAAAAGATTAGTTAAACGCTGCGAAGAACAGCGGTCACCTTACCCAGAATTTGGGCATCATCTGCTGGGATTGGTGTGAAATCATCATTTGCTGGCAGTAACCAGAAGTGGCCATCTTTTTTCGACCAGGTTTTAACAGTTGCCTCACCATCAATCATCGCTGCCACAATCTCACCCTTTTCCGCACTCTTTTGGAGCGGATCACAACATAATCACCATCACAGATAGCAAGATCAATCATGGAATCACCCTTAACCTGCAACATAAATAACTCACCCTTACCAACCAGTGATTCTGGAAGAGGTAGCACCTCTTCAACTATTTGCTCTGCCAAAATTGGATTACCAGCTGCGATCTTTCCAACCAATGGAATCAGGCGGGTCTTATCTTGGGGTGCTGCCCCGCCATCCTCACCTGGCAGGGTGATCTCAATGGCCCGTCCGCGGGAGGCATCCCGGCGGATCCAACCCTTCTCCTCAAGAATTTGCAGTTGGTAGGTGACGGATGCGGTGGAGGATAGGCCGGCTTTTTGGCCAATCTCACGCATAGAGGGTGGGTAACCCTGATCCTCAACTGCTTTTTTAATTACCGACAAAATCTTTAGCTGGCGTGGGGTCAAGCCATTGTCATCTGCTGGACCATCAGGCAGCTCACTTACCTTCTTTTTAGCCATAAATAAAGGTTAGCAGGGGGATGAAAAAAATCAAACATATGTTCGATTTAAAGTAGACAATGTCAGTGGGGTAGTGTTTAATACTCTATAGAACAGATGTTCGAATCCCCTCGAACACTGTTATCTTAGGAGTAATAAATGAAGGCAAGACAGGCCAAGCGATTGGCAAGAACCGTTTCAACCATATCCTTATTAGTAGTAATTGGCGCTGGTTTTAGCTCCATCTCATCAGCTAGTGAAAAGGGTGCCAATCAAGGTGATGTGAAGAGTAAGTATGTTCAAGTTGTTGTGACCCCTGGTGAGAGCCTTTGGTCGATCGCAGCCCTAGTAGCAGGTGAGGGTGATATCGCTTCAGTGGTATCTGAGATCGTGGAGGTCAATCAGCTTAAAAGCGCTGATGTGGCAGCGGGCAGTAAGTTGCTAGTTCCAGTTTTATAACCCACCCAAGCCCTGCTTGTGCGGGTGAGGGAGAAAAAGATTTGCTAAACACGCCGACTCAGGTGCTTTTAAACCCTAAAGCGCGGGTCTATGGTTCACCCAACATATAGGGGTAATTACGCTTATGGCTTCCATAAGTAGTGGTTTTCCGCTAGTGTGCTCTTCCCCCACTTAGCTAGCAAAAAGGAGAATCAGCCCGTGATCTGTCCATTCTGTCGCTTTGAAGACTCCAGAGTGATTGATTCACGTCCGACTGATGAGGGTAATCAGATCCGCAGAAGGCGCGAGTGCACCAGCTGTGGCAAACGGTTTAATACCGCTGAGAGCTCCATTCTTCTAATCATCAAACGATCAGGTGCTACTGAGCCCTTCTCTCGCGAGAAGGTAATCAATGGTGTGCGCAAGGCATGCCAGGGCAGACCAGTTAATGATGATGATCTAGCACTGCTTGCCCAACGGGTTGAAGAGTTTCTTCGCTCCGATGGTGTGGCAGAGGTTGAGGCCCAAGAGGTTGGAATGGCAGTACTTGCGCCACTCCGAGAACTGGATGAGGTCGCCTACCTACGATATGCCTCGGTATACCGTAGTTTTTCCTCCCTAGAAGATTTTGAAGGTGAGATCGCACTTCTCCGTGCCGAACCTTCCAGAAATTCAAAAGCTTTAAAAGTTTCCCAACCAGCAAGAGTTAATTAAGTAACCCCTTAAGTAGATAAGAAGTAGAGATAAGTAGCGCGAAGAGATAAGTAGAAAAAGATTTGCACCAAAGAAGAAAATGTAAGAAAACCAAAAGAGATTTTAAACAACTAGTTAAGGGGATATGTAAATGTCAATTGTGAATAAGCCAGCAGCGGCAAAGACCGGCACTGGAAAAGGTCTTACCATCGAACGTATCTACACCACCGCTGGAGTTCACCCATATGACACAGTTAAGTGGGAAAGGCGTGATGTTGTTCAGACCAACTGGAAATCTGGTGAGGTTATCTTTGAACAAAAAGGTGTTGAGTACCCAGAGTTTTGGTCAGTAAATGCCTCCACCATTGTTACCACCAAATACTTCCGTGGCGCAGTCGGAGCAGAAAATCGTGAGTGGTCACTAAAGCAGGTAATTGATCGCGTAGTTTTAACATATACAAAAGCTGGAAAAGAGAATGGCTACTTTGCCACCCCAGCCGATGCTGAAATTTTTGAACATGAATTAACCCATATGTTGATGCACCAAATCTTTTCCTACAACTCACCAGTTTGGTTTAACGTGGGAACAAATGCACCACAGCAGGTATCAGCATGTTTCATCCTCTCAGTTGATGACACGATGGAATCAATTCTTAATTGGTATAAAGAAGAGGGCTTTATCTTCAAAGGTGGATCAGGTGCTGGGCTTAATCTTTCAAGAATTCGCTCATCAAAGGAGCTTTTAAAATCAGGTGGAACCGCCTCTGGCCCAGTTTCATTTATGAGAGGTGCTGATTCATCAGCTGGCACAATCAAATCAGGTGGTGCCACCCGTCGAGCTGCCAAGATGGTTGTTTTAGATGTTGATCATCCAGATATCGAAGAGTTTATTGAGACCAAGGTTCGCGAAGAGGACAAGATCCGCGCCCTACGGGATGCTGGCTTTGATATGGATTTGGGTGGCAAAGATATTGTCTCTGTTCAATATCAAAATGCTAATAACTCAGTTCGAGTTTCCGATGCCTTCATGCGAGCTTATGAAAAGGGTGAGTCATTTGGTTTGACTGCTCGTTCAACTGGTGAGGTTGTTGAATCAGTAGATGCTAAACAATTATTTAGAAAGATGGCAGAGGCAGCTTGGGCATGTGCTGATCCTGGCATTCAATATGATGACACGATTAATGAGTGGCACACCAACCCAGAGACTGGCCGGATCAATGCATCCAATCCATGCTCTGAGTACATGTCACTAGATAACTCATCATGTAACTTGGCATCTTTGAACTTAATGAAGTTCTTAAAAGCTGATGGTTCATTTGATGTTAAAAACTTTGTGAAGGTAACTGAGTTAGTAATTACCTCAATGGATATCTCAATCTGTTTCGCAGATTTCCCAACTCAAGCCATTGGTCAGACCACAAGAGATTTCCGCCAATTAGGAATTGGCTATGCAAACCTTGGTGCACTACTTATGGCATCAGGACTTGCATATGACTCAGATGGTGGCCGTGCCCTTAGCTGGTGCGATCACATCTTTGTTAACTGGTGTCTCATACCGACGAAGTGCGGAATTGGCCGGAATTGTTGGTGCATACAACGGTTATGCCAGAAATGCTGCCCCACACACCAAGGTAATGCGCAAGCACCAAAATGCAACTGAGTCAGCTAAATCAGTTTCAACCTTGGATAAAGATGTTTGGAGTGAGGCCATTAAGCAATGGTCAACTGGAAACACAATTGGTGAGAAAAATGGCTGGCGCAATGCGCAAGCCTCCGTTCTAGCACCAACTGGCACCATCGGTTTGATGATGGATTGCGATACAACAGGTATTGAGCCAGATCTTGCGCTAGTTAAGTTTAAGAAGATGGTTGGCGGGGGTTCAATGCAGATTGTGAACCAGACTGTGCCACTTGCACTTAAAAAACTTGGCTACACCGATGAAACAATTGAAGCAATTGTTGAGTACATCGCTGAGAATGGAAATGTAATTGATGCCCCAGGATTAAAGAGTGAGCATTACTCAGTCTTTGATTGCGCAATGGGAGTTAGATCAATTAGCGCAATGGGCCATGTTCACATGATGGCAGCATGTCAGCCATTCCTATCTGGTGCGATCTCAAAGACAGTTAACCTGCCAGCCGATGCCACAGTGGCTGAGATCGAAGAGGTTTACTACCAAGGTTGGAAGCTAGGACTGAAAGCACTTGCGGTCTATCGTGATAATTGCAAGGTTGGTCAACCGCTATCTGATTCAAAGGGTAAAAAAGATGAGGCGGTATCAACTGAGGTTGCACACAACGCGGTAAGAAAGCGTTTACCAAAGACACGTCCTGCTCAAACCACATCATTTGCAGTGGGCGGCGCCGAAGGTTATATGACCAGTGGTGCATACGCAGATGGCTCACTTGCTGAAGTTTTCCTAAAGCTTGGCAAGCAGGGTTCAACACTTGCCGGTGTAATGGATGCCTTCTCAATTGCAGTATCAATTGGATTGCAATATGGCGTTCCACTAGAGACCTTTGTGGAGAAGTTTGCTAACCAAAGATTTGAACCAGCTGGTATGACAGATGATGCTGATATCAGAATGGCGCAATCGGTAATGGATTACATCTTCCGACGTCTTGCCCTTGATTACCTACCATTTGAGTCACGATCTGCTCTTGGTATTCACTCAGCGGCGGAGCGCGCTCGCGCACTGGAAAGTGGTGAGTACACAGCTGATGAAAAACCAGTTGCTCAAGTAACAGCTCCAGTGAAAAAAAGTGAGAGCAAAAAACAAGAGGTAAAGATTGAGAAGGCGCCAGTTGATAATTCAACTGTTGGCTCATCAATGGAGTTGTTTGAGAAGATGGCCGGGGTTAAATCTGATGCACCACTTTGTATGACATGTGGCGTGAAGATGAGAATGGCTGGCTCATGCTTCGTCTGTGAAGGTTGCGGAAACACCTCAGGTTGCTCCTGATAAGAAAATTAAATCTAAAGGGCTCGCAGGTAAAACTGCGGGCCCTTTGTTTTTATCAAATAATCTGCCCTAGTGAGTGAGTATTCAAAAAAAGTAAGAAGTGCGCTAGATGCAGCTGTTACTGCAATTGGTGGCTCACCCCGGGATGGCCAGATTGAGATGGCGGAGGCGGTTGCAAATGCCTTATCTGATCGGCATCACCTATTAGTTCAAGCGGGCACTGGCACTGGCAAGTCACTTGCTTATTTAGTTCCAGCACTTGTCCATGGCAAAAAAGTATTGGTAGCAACCGCCACCTTGGCATTGCAGCGGCAATTGGTTGAACGAGATTTACCAAAGATAAAGGCAGCTTTAGATAAAGAGTTAAAACGAGATATCTCATTTGCAATCTATAAAGGCGTTGGTAATTACATCTGCTTGCAAAAAATGAATAACGCACCAAATGATCCAGAGGCCCAAGCTGTTCTTGAGGTTTCATCCCTTGAAGGTGATGCCAAAAGATTAAGAGCGTGGGCGCAATCTGCTGGTGCATCAGGGGATAGAGATGACGCACCTGATGTTGATAGAAGAGTTTGGTCGGCAAACTCTGTTTCTGGCCGTGAGTGCATGGGAGCAGATGAGTGTCCATCTGGTTCAAAATGTTTTGCTGCCCTTGCAAAAGCAAAGGCACAAACTGCAGATATTGTGGTTACCAACCACACCTTGCTAGCAATTGAGATTGTTGATTCACATCCAATACTGCCTGAGCGAGATGCCATTGTTTTAGATGAAGCACATGAGTTTATGGATCGCACCACCCAGGCGGTGACGGAGGAGATAACCGCAGCCAGGGTTTCGCGAGCTGCAAATATGGCAAGAAAACATATGCCAGGAAAGGCAGGGGATGCTTTATTTAAAGCAAGTGAAAAATTTGCTAAAGCATTAGGTCAGTACGCAGATGATTTAAAAGCAGATCCAACTCGTGCTGGCCGATTAGATAAATTACCTTCCGTCTTAGAAGCACCACTTCGAGCTGTTAAGGAGGGTGTGGCAGCAATTACCGCTTTAATCTCAGCTGATGCGCAGATAATTGATCCAAACTCAATGGCAGAGCGAGCTCGGGTAAAGGGTGCGCTAAATGAGATTAGTCAGACGGCCAGTAAATTATTAAAGCCAGGTCATACCCATGTGCTTTGGTTTGAACCAACCTACTCAACCTTGTATTTAGCACCGCTGGCAGTCTCTGATGTGTTGCGGGGGAATTTATTAACCCAAACACCGGTAATTGCAACTAGTGCAACTCTGACGGTTGGTAAATCATTTGATGCAATTGCAAAAAATATTGGCTTTGTAATTGGTAGCAAAAATGAGGCAGAGGATGAGGCGGATGAGGATGAGGATAATTTAAAGAAAAAAGGTGGAATGGATCCAGCAAATCTGCAGATATTAGATGTTGGTTCACCCTTTGATTTTGCTAATCAAGGAATGCTTTATCTGCCAAAGGATTTACCAGAGCCAGGCCGGGATGGTCCATCAAAGGAGGCGTTAACTGAGTTAGGTGAGTTAATCCAAGCAGCGGGGGGCAGAACGTTGGCTTTGTTCTCCTCTTGGCGGGGAGTTGAAGCAGCCGATGAACATTTGCGAGATGTCTTAGCTGAGTTAAAACTTCCAATCATTACCCAACGCAGAGGTGATTCAGTTGGGCCACTAGTAGATAAGTTTGCAAAGGATGAAAAATCTATTTTGCTTGGCACTATTTCTTTGTGGCAGGGAATTGATGTGCCAGGGCCAGCCTGCACATTAGTTGTAATCGATCGCATTCCATTTCCACGTCCTGATGAACCAGTTTTATCTGCCAGAGCAGCCGAAGCTGATGCAGCCGGTGGCTCAGGTTTTATGCAGATCTCACTTCCCAGGGCAGCACTTCTGCTTGCTCAAGGAACCGGGCGATTAATTAGATCCTTAGATGATCGCGGTGTGGTGGCAATATTAGATTCTCGAATTGTTAATAAAAGATATGGCTCAATACTTTTAAACTCAATGCCACCTTTTTGGCGAACTAGTGATGGCGCAGTTATTAAAGAGGCGCTACGTAGATTAGATGCGCAGTACTTAGGTAATTAAGCTTTTAATTTAGCTAATAATTGCGGCCAGGTATTGGCAAAGCTTGGGTGCAAACTTTTATTTGCAACCTGATCAATCTCAACCCAGGCGACCTCCTTGGATTCATCATTTGCCTCATGGGCAACTAAATCATCATGTGCTTGCGCAATTACGGTGTGATATGCCCACACGCCATGATCATCGGTAAAAATCTCACCAGCACTTAATTGATCCCCTCTTATGCCAACCTCTTCATGCGCCTCTCTAATTGCCGCTTCAACTGGGCTTTCATGTGAGTCACGTGCCCCACCTGGAATACCCCAGGTATCACCATTGTGAACCCAGGGTGCACGGTGTTGCATCAAAATTGTTTTTCCTCGTACTAAAAGTAATCCGGCTGCGCCATGTAAGCCCCAATGTTTACCACCACAATCACACTCAATCCATCCATCGCCATCACGGTGTGCCATAAGAGAAGTTTTACACACAATCTCTTAATTCACAGCCAACAGTTTTTTCCAAGCAGAGCAATAGAGTAAATACCTATCTTTAGCCAATGCTTAAGATTAAAAAATTAATGTTGGTTTTAATTCTGCCACTTTTACTAACAAGTTGCGCCCGGGCGCAGGGGGCGTTAGCACCAACTGGGGTAGCAGGTGGTGGTGAAGGATATGTACCAATTGAACAGGGCAGAGGGCAATACCTGCCAGATGTACTGCCCGCCTCCCTTGAGCCAATAATTAATTATGTTGATGGGCTAAATCTGGCTTTAACTGGTGAGTTTTTATATCTGCGATCAAGTGCAATTTCAAGCTGTGGCTGCCTTGCGATTGCAAATAGATTAGAGAGTTTATTTAAATCAGCCTCATTAATTGGTGGCCATTATGAGTTAAAAAGTATTAAGTTAGAAAAGGATGGAGCTAATCAAAAAAGCTTTTTAGTTGTGGTGGATCGAAGTGATATTAGAAAGATAGATAAGGCAAATCATCAATCAATACTTTGGAGTGCCTCCACCATTAAAAATACCTTTATTGTTAAACGAGTTGGTGGAGTGTGGTTATTAAGCGATACCAAGTAATTCTCATCCTTCTGCCTCTACTTCCTACCACCCTGGCAGCAGCGGATAATCAATGCCTAGATAAAACCTGCGTTGATGTTTTTACCGAAAATAATCAATTAATTATTACCGCATCAAAGGATGGATCTAAGCCAAAGCCTGCGCCAAGTAAGAAGGCGGTGGTAAAACCAAAGCCGGTGGTAAGTAAGAAGATCACACCAAAACCAAGTAGTAAGCCAGTTGTTAAAAAGGTGGTGGCATCCCCAAAACCAAAGAAGTCGCCAATTAAAAAGGTGGCAACCGCCTCCTTATCGGATCGATTAATCAAATTACTTCCGATTGGTGATATCAATTTTCAACCAGATCAGGATGCGCTGGTAAATATGCCAGTTTACTTTTGGACCCAAACACCCCAACATTTTCAAGCGGTGGTGCCTATTCTTGATTTAATTGTTTATGTCAATCTACATTCAACTTTCACTTGGAGCTTTGGGGATGGCAAATTTATAACCACCCAAAATCAAGGAGCGCCATATCCACTTGGTTTAATCACCCATACCTATAAATCAAATAACAATTACCCAGTTAATTTAAAGATCACCTGGCGGGGCACCTGGTCGGTTAATGGGGTAACCACAGCGATAAGTGGAGATGGGATTACTCAAAGTATCACTAGGGATATCTCAGTTGTAAATGCGGTGGGCAGATTTACTAAATAGAGCAGCTATCCACAGATTTAATTGGGTGCTGAGAAATCATTAGCCACTTTTTGCAAGGCTAATCAAATGACAAATAACCTATTACTAGATGATCAATTAAGTAAGGTAAGTGAAATAAATTATGAAGGCGATGATGTTTTAAAGCAGCAAAGATTAGGCGCGATTGCAGTCAATCAATTGGTGGCTAATTTTGCCCTGTTAAAACATGAGGAGGATTTTGAGCTAATCGCATTTGTGTTAATTAGGCTAAAGGATTTGCAGGTAAGAGATTATGCAATGGGGCTTAGTACAGATGAAAATATTGATCAACAATTTAATCTCTGGCATTGGTTAATGAACCTAGCCCCAGTTGGTTTTATCGCACCAGTTGCTTGTTTATTTGCTGCCACCGCTTATGAATCAGGTGAGAGTGAGTTAGCCCACGCAGCTTTAGATAAAGCATTTGCAGATGATTTAACCTACCCACTTGCGATCTTGCTGCGACGGGTATTTTTCGCTAATTGGCCAGCCTCCTCCTTTGCTGCCATGCGAGCGCAACTTCATCCTAAGATTTGCACCTCTCTTTTTGGGGGTAGTATTTAATTACTAAACAGGGTGGTTTAGTAGATCGGGCAAATTTTGTGATTATTGGTATTCCAAAAGAGATTAAAAATAATGAGTTTAGAGTTTCAGCCACCGCCTCTAGTGTGCACGCATATGTAAGTGCTGGGCATTCGGTATTAGTTGAGAAAAATGCTGGCCTTGGCTCTGGCATATCAAATGAGGATTACATCAAGGCGGGCGCGCAAATAATTGATACTGCAGATGAAGTTTGGCAAAAGGCTGATTTAATTCAAAAGGTAAAAGAGCCGATTGAGGCTGAGTATAAAAGAATGCGCAAGGGTCAGATTCTTTACACCTATCTGCATTTAGCAGCCAATAAAGCTTGCACCCAGGCGGTAATGGATTCAGGAATTACTGCAATTGCATATGAAACAGTTGAGGTTGATGGACAACTGCCATTACTTGCGCCAATGAGTGAGGTAGCAGGACGAATGAGTATTCAAGTAGGAGCCGCCGCCCTTGAGGCAAGTAAGGGTGGAGCTGGCGTACTTCTTGGTGGAGTTCCAGGAGTGCGTCCAGGAAAGGTAGTAGTAATTGGCGGCGGAGTTGTGGGTGTTGCAGCTGCAACTATTGCCCATGGCATGCGTGCTGATGTAACAATTATGGATTTGGATTTAAAGCGTCTTGCCCAAATTGATCAGATCTTTGCTGGCAATGTTAAGACATTAGCCTCTAGTGGTTATGAGATTGAAAAAGAGGTTAGCCAAGCAGATCTTGTAATTGGCGCAGTATTAGTTCATGGCGCAAAAGCTCCTAAGTTAGTGAGCAATGCTTTGGTTAAGAAGATGAAGCCGGGCGCTGTTTTGGTAGATGTGGCAATTGATCAAGGTGGCTGCTTTGAGGATTCCAAGGCGACAACTCATCAAGATCCAACCTATAAGGTCCATGATGCAATCTTTTACTGTGTGGCAAATATGCCAGGGGCGGTTCCGGCCACCTCCACCTACGCACTTGCTAATGCCACAATTAAATATGGCTTAGCCCTGGCTAATAAGGGATGGCAAAAGGCGCTGGCCGATGATGCCAACTTGGCTAAGGGATTAAATGTGCATGAGGGAAAGATTATGTATGAGGCGGTTGCAAAGGCGCACAATCTCTAGTATTTTTCATCTTAGGTCATGAGTCTTAGTTCATAGCCCCGGCTAACTAAGCGGCAACCCTCCACCACGGTGGGGTGCTCCGGGTGAAGACCAGGTCGATAGCAAGGTGCCATCGGCAAGTGTGGGTCGATAAAAAAATTAGGGGAGAACCCTAATAATTTTTCTCACCCCCTTTAATTAGGAGGTTGCTTTGTCATATTCATTTGAAACCCAACAAATTCATGCTGGTCAAGTTGCTGATCCAACTACCGGCGCTCGCGCACTGCCGTTGTATCAAACAACTGCATATCAATTCCGCGATACCAAACATGCAGCTGATCTATTTGGATTAGCAGAGCTTGGAAATATCTACACCCGCATCATGAATCCAACTCAAGATACGGTGGAGCAAAGAATTGCCGCATTAGAAGGTGGCGTTGCTGCACTTCTTTTGGCTTCTGGCTCTGCCGCTACTACCTTTGCGATTTTAAATGTGGCAGAGGCGGGCGATCACATCGTCTCATCCCCATCACTTTATGGTGGTACTTACAATCTCTTCCATTACACCTTGCCAAAGTTTGGTATTGAGGTCTCCTTTGTGGAGAACCCAGATGATCCAGAGAGCTGGCGCAAAGCGGTAAAGCCAAATACCAAGGCCTTTTTTGGAGAAACTATTGCTAATCCAAAAAATGATCTATTGGATATTGAAACAGTGGCAAAGATTGCCCATGAAAATAATGTGCCATTAATTGTTGATAACACTGTGGCCACCCCATACCTAATTAGACCAATTGAGTGGGGCGCTGATGTGGTAGTTCACTCCGCAACTAAGTTCTTATCTGGCCATGGAAATGCAGTAGTTGGCGCAATTGTGGATTCTGGCAAGTTTGATTACGCCAAATATCCAGAGAAGTTTAAAAACTTTAACCAACCAGATCCTTCCTACCATGGCTTGGTATACGCCCAAGCACTCGGTGTTGGCTCAGCCTTTGGGGCAAATCTTGCATACATATTCAAGATTAGATTGACACTGCTGCGCGATATTGGCGCTGCGGTATCACCATTTAATGCTTGGTTACTTGCCCAAGGACTTGAAACATTATCCCTACGTATTGAGCGCCATGTTGAAAATGCTAAAGCGGTGGCAGCATTTTTAGAAAAACACCCACAGGTCTCATCGGTTAATTACGCATCGCTGACTTCTTCAAAGTGGAATAAGTTAGCGACCAAGTATTCGCCAAAGGGAAGTGGTTCAGTTCTCTCCTTTGAAATTAAGGGCGGAATTGAAGCTGGTAAGAAGTTTATTGAGGCGCTAAATCTGCACTCACATGTGGCAAATATTGGCGATGTTAGAAGCTTGGCAATTCACCCAGCCTCTACTACTCACTCACAATTATCAGCTGCGGAGCAATTAACCGCCGGTGTTACCCCAGGTTTGGTTCGTCTATCGGTTGGTATTGAAAATATCAAAGATATACAAGCTGATCTTGAAAAAGCATTTGCAGCTGCTAAGTAAATAATGAGCAAAGTAAATCCAGCAGTTACCGGGGCGTGGTTGGAAGATCATGACCCCGGGGATCGCCAATTTTTAAAGATTGGTGATTTAACGCTGGAATCTGGTGAGGTATTACCTGATGTGGTAATTGCTTATCAAAGCTGGGGTCAATTAAACCAGGCAGGTGATAATGCAATTTTGGTAAACCATGCTTT
Organism: Candidatus Planktophila sp.; assembly: GCA_003569185.1. Classification (GTDB taxonomy): domain Bacteria; phylum Actinomycetota; class Actinomycetes; order Nanopelagicales; family Nanopelagicaceae; genus Nanopelagicus. Next base: position 57,392 of record BGOJ01000002.1, read on the forward strand.
AACTGGCTGGGCCGATGTTAATGGTTGGTGGCCACAGATGGTTGGGCCAGGCTTGCCATTTGATACTGATAATTACTTTGTAGTGTGTCCAAATGTTATTGGTGGCTGCCAAGGTTCAACTGGGCCATCCTCGTTAGCACCAGATGGCAAAAGGTGGGGCTCAAGATTTCCAGTAATCACAATTAGAGATATGGTGCAAGCTGAGCTTGCCTTTACTAAAAAGATTGGTGTGAAGAGGTATCAATTAGCGGTTGGTCCTTCCTTAGGTGGCATGCGTAGTTTGGAGTGGGCAATTGATTATCCAGAGTTAGTTGGCGCGATCTGCACCATTGGTTCATCTGCAGTTGCAACTGGGGATCAAATTGGCGCAGCTTCAATTCAAGTTAGAGCGATAAAGAGTGATCCAAATTTTAATAATGGTGATTACTATGAACAAAGTGTTGGCCCAATTGAGGGCATGGGAATTGCCAGACGAATTGCCCATTTAACCTATCGAACTGAGTCGGAGATGGATGTGAGATTTGGTCGGGAGTTACAGGGGGATGAAACTGGCAGATATGCAGTTGAGTCCTACCTCGATCATCAAGCGCAAAAGTTAGCCAAAAGATTTGATGCCAATACCTATATTGCATTAACTGAGGCGATGAACTCCCATGATGTTGGTAGGGATCGTGGTGGGGTTGCGGCTGCACTTGCCACTATTAAGGTGCCAATCCATGTGGTCTCAATTGATACAGATCGACTCTTCCCACCTAGATTGCAACAGGAGATTGCCGAGCTCGCCCCAAGCCAAGTCAGCCTGCACCAGATTTCATCCCCATTTGGTCATGATGGCTTCTTAATTGAGGTGGAATCTGTGGGGCAGATCATCCAAAATGCGCTTAAACTTCAAAAAATCTCAAATTAGCCAATATGGATGTGCATTTAGGGCTGTGGACAATTTATAATATAGCCAAGGGTCGAGCGGTTTAAAGAAACCGCAAAAAGTTTAAGACCTAAAAACAAAGGATGAATTGTGGCTGTATCTCGTGCGCCCAAAAAAGGTGCCAAAGCAGGAAAGCGTAAGAGTAAACCTGCTGCAAAAAAGAGTTCAGCGAAAAAAGTTGTTGCTAAAAAAGTAAAGGTTGCCAAAAAGCCGGTAAAGATTCCGCAAAAGGCAGTTTTAGATGCCAAAGATGTCGCTCAAATTTTAAAGGTAAAAGATTTAGTAATTCAGCAAAAATCTGTATTAGCTGAGTTAGAAAATCGAGGTATTACCAACATTCATCGCATTGTTAAAAAGGCTGATCAAGATTTAGTTTTAATCGCTCGCGAGTTAGAGGAATCAGTTCCTAAGCAGGTTGAAAAACTTCGCAAAGTTGGTTTATCACCATTTAGAATGCTTAAGAAAAGTGAGATAGAGCTTGTTGCTCCTGCTGCGCCTAAGGCGGCACCAACTGCTAAGGGTGGCAAAGTTGAGAAGGTAAAGATTGATGGTGAAGAGGTTGAGTTAGAAGAGGTTGAGATTGAAGATCTTGAAAACTTAATTGATGACAAGGAGGAGACCCCGGCAGAGGAGGGTGCCTCTGAGATTAGAGTTGTAAATGTCGCTGAAGAGTCACAAAATGAGGAGAACTCATTTGTACTTAAAGATTCAGAAGAGGATGACGCACCAGTACAAACGGTTTTAACTGCCGGAGCCACCGCTGATCCAGTTAAGGATTATTTGAAGTTAATTGGTCGTGTGCCACTTTTAAATGCTGAGCTTGAGGTATCCCTTGCTCAATCTGTTGAGGCTGGCTTATTTGCTGAAGAGCGGATTACTAAAGATAAGAAAATGGATAAGAAGTTAAAGCGTGAGTTGCAGCAAATTGTTATTAATGGCCGTCGAGATAAGAACCATCTACTTGAGGCAAATCTTCGGTTAGTTGTCTCCCTCGCCAAGCGTTACACCGGTCGAGGCATGTTGTTCCTTGATCTAATTCAAGAAGGAAACCTAGGTTTGATTCGTGCAGTTGAGAAGTTTGATTACACAAAGGGGTATAAGTTCTCAACCTATGCAACTTGGTGGATTCGCCAGGCGATTACAAGAGCTATGGCAGATCAAGCAAGAACAATTCGTATTCCAGTACATATGGTTGAGGTTATTAATAAGTTAGCCAGAGTTCAGCGCCAGATGTTGCAGGATTTAGGAAGAGAACCAACCCCTGAAGAGTTAGCAAAAGAATTAGATATGACACCTGAAAAGGTGGTTGAGGTGCAAAAGTATGGCCGCGAGCCAATCTCACTTCACACCCCACTAGGAGAAGAGGGTGACTCTGAGTTTGGTGATTTGATTGAAGACTCCGAGGCGATCGTGCCAGCGGATGCGGTTTCATTTACCTTATTGCAAGAGCAACTCCATTCAGTGCTAGATACATTATCTGAGCGCGAGGCTGGGGTAGTGGCAATGCGATTTGGATTAACTGATGGTCAACCAAAAACCTTAGATGAAATTGGCAAGGTTTATGGGGTTACCCGTGAACGTATTCGTCAGATTGAATCTAAGACAATGTCTAAGCTACGACACCCTTCCCGATCTCAAGTTCTTCGCGATTACCTAGATTAAGAATTGGATTAAAACTATGAGCGATAAAATAAAGATGCAGATTAAGAAAAATGGATCAATTCGGGTAACTGGCGAGGTTGATTTTGTGGATGCAGATGGCAAAGTTCTTGAAACTAAAACAGATTTTTCACTTTGCCGATGTGGTCACTCCAAGGAGAAGCCATTTTGCGATGGCAGCCACCGCGATGCTGGGTTTGTTGCAGAGTAAGTTAGTTAGCTGCTTGATTAGCTAGTTTTTGGGTTTCATCTTGAATGACCGCCGCAACTGGCTTTAAACCTTCAGCATAAGATTTTGCGTGGTGGGAACAAAATAGTAATTGACCACCTGAAACTAAAATGGCACGAACATAGGCCTGTGCACCACAACGGTCACACCTATCTAGTGAGTTCAATGGGGTTTGCTCCATTGTGATCTGGCTACTCATCATCTCTCCATCTGTTTGTTTCATCAGGGGAACATCAAACCATGAATACTTTATTCCCCGCTCGATATTTGGTTTCAATTAAGTAAATTTTTTGCGCTCAAATGCTGAGAATATGATGCAAATATCTCATTTTTATATCGATTAGCAATAAATATGGGTCCTACTCGGCGAGGATCATCAATAGGTGGTATTAGCGCCGATAATCTTCTCACCCGTGGCAACCAAAAGCGCAAAAACTGATGATGGCACCTCAGCTGCAATTATCAGCAGCTACACAGCCAAAGATTTATCGGTCCTTGAAGGATTAGATGCAGTTCGTAAACGCCCGGGTATGTATATCGGCACCACCGATTCACGTGGTCTTATGCATTGCCTTTGGGAAATTATTGATAACGCAGTTGATGAAGCATTAGCTGGTCACTGCCAAAAAATTGAAATTAATTTAGAAGCAGATGGTTCAGTTGAAGTTCATGATGATGGTCGTGGTATTCCAGTTGATAAGGAGCCAAAGACAGGATTAACTGGTGTTGAAGTTGTTATGACAAAACTTCATGCTGGTGGAAAATTTGGCGGCGGCTCTTATGCAGCCTCCGGTGGTTTACATGGTGTTGGTGCATCAGTTGTTAACGCCCTGGCCTCCCGTCTTGATGTTGAGGTGGATCGTGATGGAAAGATTTATTGGATGTCCTTTAAACGTGGTCATGCTGGAATATTTGAAGGTGAAGGAATTAACGCATCCTTTACTGAAAAATCAGGGCTTAGAGTTATTGGCAAGGTTTCAGCCAAGGTAACTGGCACCAGAATTAAGTGGTGGTTTGATAAACAAATTTTCTTAAAAGAGGCAGAGCTGGCAATTGAAGATATTTACGCAAGAGCCAGACAAACCTCATACCTTGTTCCAGGTTTGACTCTAATTGTTAATGACAGCAGAACTAAGGCAAAAACAACTGAAACTTTTTTCCATAAGGGTGGTATCTCTGAGTTCTGCACCTTCTTACGCCCAGATGATCCAGTTGGTGAGGTAATTCGAATCTCTGGAACTGGTGCTTATACAGAAAATGTTCCAGTGTTAGATGAAAAGGGTCATATGACCCCAACTGAGGTTGAACGTGAGATGGGTGTTGATATTGCAATGCAATGGGGCAATGGTTATGAGGCAACTATTGCATCCTTTGTAAATATTATTTCAACTCCAAAGGGCGGCACCCATGTTGCCGGATTTGAAAAGGCAATTACCAAAGCTGTTAATGACGCACTTCGTGCCACCAAGACTTTAAAAAATAATGAGGCAGATGTAATTAAAGATGATGTGCAGGAAGGTTTAACTGCTGTTGTCACAGTTCGAATGTCAGAGCCACAGTTTGAAGGACAAACTAAAGAGGTGTTGGGAACAGCTGCTGCTGGCAAGATTGTTGGTCAAGTTGTTGCCGATGAGATGAAGGCATTTTTCAACACAACCAAGCGAATTGATAAGGCAACTGGCCGGTTAATACTAGAAAAGATTGCTAACGCCTCACGAACTAGAATTTCAGCTAGGGCACATAAAGATTTGCAGCGCCGCAAGAATGCGCTGGAGAGCTCATCTTTGCCAACCAAGTTATCGGATTGCAGATCAGATGATCCAACAAGAACTGAGTTATTTATTGTTGAGGGTGATTCGGCTCTGGGAACCACCAAAGCTGCTAGAAACTCAGAGTTTCAAGCAATCCTGCCTATTCGCGGCAAGATATTAAATGTGCAAAAGGCATCACTGTCGCAGATGCTTGAAAATAATGAGTGCGCATCAATCATTCAGGTAATTGGCGCAGGTAGCGGAAAATCCTTTGATATTAATGATGCCCGGTATGGTCGCGTTATTTTGATGTCAGATGCTGATGTTGATGGTGCCCATATTCGTTGCTTGCTATTAACTCTTTTTAACTCCTATATGCGCCCGTTGGTTGAGGCGGGCCGAGTATTTGCCGCTATTCCACCACTTCACCGAATTGATGTAATTGGTGGCAAAAAGGGCGAGCTCCACTACACCTACACAGATGATGAGATGAAAAAAGTTATTGCGCAGTTAAAGAAGAATGGCAAGCGATGGAAGGAGCCAATCCAGCGTTATAAAGGATTAGGTGAGATGGATGCTGATCAATTACGTGAGACCACCATGGATCCAAACCATCGCACACTACGAAGAATTACTATGAAGGATGTTACAAAGGCGGAGGCGATGTTTGAATTGCTAATGGGCAATGAGGTTGCACCAAGAAAAGACTTTATTTCAAATGCAGATATTGATCGGGAGCGAATCGACGCTTAATCGATTGTAACTAGATCGAAATACTCCTCTTTCCAAAGATCTTCATCACCATCAGGTAGAAGTAGGACTCGCTCTGGTTTTAATGCTTCAACTGCGCCAGCATCATGCGAAACTAAAATCACGGCGCCCTGGTACTCAGTCAAAGCTCCTAGGATTTCCTCTCTCGATGCTGGATCTAAGTTATTTGTCGGTTCATCTAGAAGTAAAACATTTGCCGCGCTAACTACTAATAATGCAAGGGCTAATCTGGTTCGCTCGCCGCCACTTAAAACCTTAACTGGTTTATGGACATCATCACCAGTAAATAGGAATGAACCAAGAACATTACGTGCCTCAGGTTCGCGAATCTCCTTGGTTGCACTTAACATATTTTCTAAAATAGTTCGCTCATAATCTAAAGTTTCATGCTCTTGGGCGTAGTATCCAATCTTCAAACCATGGCCAGCCTCAACATGACCGGTATCAGGCTCTAGATCTCCAGCAAGAATTCGAAGCAGCGTTGTTTTACCAGCACCATTTAATCCCAAAATGACGACCCGAGATCCCTTATCAATTGCTAACTCAACATCTGTGAAGATTTCAAGTGAGCCATAGGATTTTGATAACTCTGAAGCGGTTATAGGAGTTTTACCGCAAGGAGAGGGAGTTGGAAATCTTAGTTTTGCAACTCGGTCATTTTTTCGTACAGCCTCTAAACCGGAGAGAAGTTGATCTGCCCTTCTAAACATAGCTCTTGCTGATGCCGCTTTATCCTTTTTCGCACGAAACTTTTCAGCTTGCTTTTGCAGTATCTCTGCTTTCTTCTCAGCAATCGCTCGCTCTTTCTTTCTTCTGTGCTCATCTGCCTCGCGTTGCTGAAGGTAGTTTTTCCAAGTCATGTTGTAAACATCAATAACGTTGCGGTTAGCATCAAGGTAGAAAACCTTATTAACAACAGTTTCAATCAAATTAACATCGTGAGAGATGATCACCAATCCACCTGGGTACTTAAGTAGAAATTCGCGCAGCCAAACTATGGAATCAGCATCTAAATGGTTGGTTGGCTCATCCAAAATTAAGGTTTGAGCACCAGAAAATAGGATTCTGGCCAATTCAATTCTTCGGCGTTGTCCACCAGATAAAGCGCTTAATTGCTGATCAAACAAATTATTTGGCACGCCAAGGGAGGATGCAATTGCCTCTGCCTCTGCTGCTGCGGCGTATCCTCCTGCGGTTGAAAACTCGTGCTCAACGCGGGTGTATCGCTCCATTGCTTTTTCTAACTCAGATCCTTGCGCAGTAGACATCTCCTCTTCAACAGCGCGCATCCGTTTTGAAATTAGATCTAACTCTCTGACCGAAAGAATTCGATCAATCACACTGCCTTGATCTTCACCAGTTCTAGGATCTTGAGGCAGATAACCAATTTTTCCTGTTCGGTTTACCGCACCACCTGCTGGCATGGTTTCACCAGCTAATACTTTTGCGAGTGTGGATTTACCTGCGCCATTTCTGCCAACAAAACCAATTCGATCACCATGATTGATTCGAACAGTTACATCTTTAACTAAAAGCCTGGCGGCAGCACGAAGTTCTAGGGCGTTAGTTGATATCAAAGTTGCTTATGCAACAAGGCGGGTGCGGCGAGGGGAGGCATACTTCTTTTCAATTTCAGATAACTCCTCAGACACTTTAGCTTTGATGCTCTCCTCAGTTTTTAGGATCGCAGTTAAGGTGGCGATTGTAGCCTTTAATTCCTTCGCCTCAGTTTCAAGTTCAATCTTGCTCATCTTGGTCAATCTACGAAGTGGCATATCTAAAATATAGGTAGCTTGCTCATCACTTAATTTAAATGTCTTAATTAAGCCCGATTTTGCAACAGTTGCATCTTCGCTGGCCCTGATTAACTTAATTACCTTATCAATATCAACAATTGCCTTTAACAAGCCATCAACAAGATTTAATCTTGCTTGGGCTTTAGCTTTTCTAAAGGCAGATCTACGACGGACTACCTCAATCCGGTGATCAATAAAGACCTGCAATAAATCCTTAAGCCCTAGGGTTAAAGGTTTGCCATTTACTAATGCCACTGCATTTATTGAGAAGGCATCCTCCATCGGGGTTAGGCGATAAAGGTTCTCTAAAACATCAGCTGCCTCATAACCATTTTTAATCTCAACTACAACCTTGGTGCCTGATTGGCCATCTGATAGATCAACTATGTCTGAGATGCCCTGCACCTTTTTAGCTTTAACAAGATCTGCAATCTTTTCTACAATCTTTTCAGGTCCAATGTTGTATGGCAGCTCGGTAATTACAATTCCCTGCTTACGAGCAGTCACCTTCTCAATTACCGCAGTTGCTCGAACCTTAAATGAGCCTCGACCACTTGCATATGCATCTGCTATGCCTTCTGTTGCAACTAAATAACCACCAGTTGGAAAATCAGGGGCCGGCACAATCTTCATTAATTGTTTTAAGGTGGCCTTTGGGTTTTCCATTAAGAATTTAGCAGCAGCGATAACTTCGCCAAGATTATGAGGTGCCATATTTGTTGCCATACCAACTGCAATTCCGGTGGCGCCATTTACTAATAGATTTGGAAATGCCGCAGGTAGTACCTGCGGCTCAAGAATTTGGCCATCGTAGTTGGCGCCAAAATTAACTGTGTCCTCATCAGATTCATCCACCATCATCATGGCCGATGGAGCCAAGCGGGATTCGGTATAACGCATCGCAGCCGGACCTGAATCTAGCGAACCGAAATTTCCATGACCATCAATTAATGGCAATCGCATTGAGAAACTTTGTGCCATACGAACCATTGCGTCATAAATAGCACCATCACCATGTGGGTGAAGCTTTCCCATTACATCACCAACAACTCTTGCGCACTTAACATGGCCTTTTTCTGGCCGCAGTCCCATTTCATTCATCTGGTGCAAAATTCTTCGCTGTACAGGCTTTAATCCATCACGGGCATCAGGCAATGCACGAGAGTAAATAACTGAATATGCATACTCTAAAAATGATTCTGACATCTCAGAGGCGACATCAATATCAATTATGCGACCAGGATTTTCACCCGCCTTTGGTGCAACTACCTTTGGTGTTTTGGCCATAGAGCGTATCTTGCCAATAGAAGTGTTGATTTATAGCGACCGACAAGCCAGATTCATCGATGAATTAACAAAATGCTAATCTTTAGGCATGCTTCTTAGATATTTTGCAACATTTAGGGCAGCGATTATTTCTTGGGAGAAAATGCCCAATTGAGCAATAAAACATTTGGTTTAGCAGATCTAACTAATTCAATCTTTAATTCTCTTTCAGTAAGCCAAACAACTGACACATTGGGTATTGGCCAACTAGAACAACGCGAATGCTTAATTTTAATTGATGGCCTAGGGCAAGATGGCCTTGATCGATATGGTGATGAATTTGAAATATTTAGCCAACTAAAACAGGTTAAAAATCTATCGGCAAATTTTCCATCTACTACTGCAACTAGTCTTTCCACTCTTGGCACTGGAGTTTTACCGGGCGTGCATGGAATGTTGGGCTACACAGTTCGAGTGCCACGAAGTGATAACCGATTATTAAATGCCCTTAAATGGGATGAACGTGTTGATCCAGTTATGTGGCAAAAGGTGCCAACTCTTTTCCAGCGTGCGGTTGCAGATGGGGTTAGCGTTACTCATGTTGCAGCAAAGCGTTATGAAGGAAGTGGTTTCACCCAAGCAGCATTACGGGGAGCAAAGTATGTTGGCGCAAATGGTATTGATGAGATGGTGTTAGCAGTTAGCTTGGCATTAAAGGCACAACCATCTTTTGTTTACACATACTTAAATACTTTAGATGCAGCAGGCCATAGTGATGGTGTTGGTTCAGATAAGTGGATTAATGCCTTATCGCAGGTGAGTGAATTTATTAGTAAGGTGAAATCATCTGCGCCAGCAGGAACTCGAGTTTGGGTGACCTCAGATCATGGCATGGTAAATAGCACCCAGCAACTTATTTTGGGTCAAGATAATGATTTATTAAAGAATGTGACTTTAATTGGTGGTGAGCCAAGGGCTAGACATATTTATATTAAAGAGGGTGCCGAGAGTGAAACTATTTCGCAATGGCAAGAGCAGCTTGCTGGTAAGGCACAAGTTTTAAGTAAGGAGTCGGCAATCTCCTCAGGTTTATTTGGTGAGGTCGTTTCGCAAGATTCAAGGGAGCGAATGGGAGATTTAATTGCGATTGCGCAAAATGATTTGATCTTGATCGATCCTGATCGAATTAGAGAAGAGAGTTCAATGGTTGGCCATCATGGCGGTGTTACAAAAACTGAGGTTGAGATACCGCTCTTACTTGGTTAATCCTCATCCTTTTTGCCAAACATAATGTCATCCCAAGATGGAATTTTAATTCTTCGAGTCACGCCATCTCGTTTTTCTTCATCTTCAACATCATCAACTGCCACTAATGGTGTTGGCGCGTAAGGTGCAACATCTTCTTTAATTGATACTAAACGAGGAGCTTCAGTTTGTGGAATGTTTCCAAAGGTTTGGGTTGCAGCCTTTGGTTTAGCTTCGCCACCAATCCATCTTGCGCCATCATCATGAGCTGAAAGGGATCTGCGACCTAAATTAAATAACCAAACTGCCTCACCCTTTGCCTCACTTGGTGAACCATCACGGAGTGGATAGTAAAGAGTTAACTCCCAATTGCCATCGGGCAGGCGCAATGTATTCCACTCAATCGTATTCATATCAACACCACGTGGTGCTAATTGATTAGCAACCGCTGTCTCTAAATATGGGGCATGCGGTTCTCTACGAATTTGGGTGGCAAGTGCTTGGGAGATAATAAATGCTCGCTCTTGCAAAATTGGACCGGCGTAATTTTCTATTTTCTCAATTGACCAATCAGTTGTGCGGGAGATGGAGTCAATAGTTTCACCACCTCGTAATCTTGCCTGCACCTCTTTAACTGTTGTGGTGACAACCTCTTCAATATTAGTTACTGCAGAAAGACGTGGTTGATTTACTGTAGCTCGTAATGTGTCGGAGATTCGAAGAGAGTATTGATTTCCAACTTGATCAATCAACTCAAGCTCTGCGCCATCGGCAGATCGCCCGGTTAAACGTAGATCGGTTGGTTCATTCATGAGAGTAGATTGCCACAATTAATCGGCGGGATAAATCTGCCACACACGCTCAGCCCTTGGCTTTTCATGCTTAGATAACCTGGTGAGCGCAGAGTTATTAAAAATTGCAGAGTCTGTGGCCAAGGCCGCAGGTTCACATCTGATGAACCGACCAGCAACCTTTACCTTTACTGAGAAAAGTTCTGCAGTTGATTTTGCAACCCAAATGGATCAACAAGCAGAGGCTTTAATTGTTAAACAAATTCTTACTCTTCGTCCAGATGATGGAATTATTGCTGAAGAAGGTGCGGCAAAGGAGAGTAACTCTGGAATTACTTGGGTAATTGATCCATTAGATGGCACTGTTAATTACCTATATGGATTGCCTGGTTGGAATGTTTCTGTTGCAGCCAAAGATAAAAATGGCGTTGTAGCTGGTGTGGTTTATGCACCAAGCATTAATGGATTTTGGAGTGCGACAAAAGGCGGTGGGGCTTTTTATAATGGCGAGAAGATTAAATGTAATGAACCAGTTGAGTTAAGTAAGGCACTGCTGGCAACTGGCTTTGCATATGATTTAAATCTTCGAATTAGCCAAGGCGACACCATGGCAAAGTTATTACCAAGAATTAGAGATTTAAGAAGAAATGGTGCAGCAGCTGTTGATCTTTGTTATGTGGCGATGGGTGCATTAGATGGTTACTTTGAAGCATCACTTAAAGAGTGGGATCATGCAGCAGGTGGCTTAATCGCAACCGAGGCCGGAGCAGTTGTCACCGGTCCTGGCGGCGGGGCGCCAAGTAGTGAACTGGTAGTTGCCGCTGGACCTTCCCTACATGCTCAGCTTTTGCCCTTGATTTGATCTCAAATTGATCTAATCACCCCTGCTGTGGCAAGATACCCTCTCATTGGAAAATAACTGATTGACCATAAAATTTAACGATTAGGACAAAACATGAACGTGTTAGATGTAGTTGATGCCGCTTCACTTCGCAAGGACATCCCATCATTTCGTTCCGGCGATGAACTAAAGGTTCACGTTCGAGTTATTGAAGGTACCAAGAGCCGTATTCAGGTTTTCCAAGGTGTTGTCATTGCACGATCTGGTTCTGGAATTCGTGAGTCATTTACTATCCGTAAAATTTCATACGGTGTTGGCGTGGAGCGAACCTTTCCAGTACACACTCCAGTAATTGAAAGAATTGAAATTGTTCGTCATGGATCAGCTCGTAGAGCAAAGCTTTACTACCTACGTAAGTTAACTGGTAAGGCAACAAAGATTAAAGAACGTCGTGGTGCTGATGGTGAAATTATTGTTGAGCCAGCCTATGTTCCACCAGTAGTTTCTAAAAAGGTTGAGGTTCCAGTAGTGGGCGAGGCTGTTGCAGTTGTTGCTGCCGCTGCCGCAGTTACTGAAGAGGTTGCACAAGCACCAGAGGTAACAACTGATGCGCCAGCTGCCGACGCCACAGCAAGCGAGTAAGAATGATCGACGAAGCTCTAGAACACTTAGTAAAAGGGATTGTTGATAATCCAGCTGAAGTTGTCATTACTGAAAAAAATTCACGTGGTGGCACCACACTTGAGGTTCGAGTCCACCCAGAAGATATTGGCAAGGTAATTGGCCGCAATGGCAGAACTGCTAAAGCACTTCGCACAGTAATTAGTGCACTTGCTGGCCGCTCAGTTCGCGTAGATCTAATCGAGGCTGACGAGGTTCGTTAATTTGCAACTTGTCGTAGGTCGCATTGGCCGCGCACATGGAGTTTTAGGCGAAGCAACCATCGAGGTTCAAACCGATGATCCAGATATCCGGTTTCAAGTTGGTAACAAATTAACCTTAGATGATGGTCGGCAATTAACAATTAGATCAAGCCGTTGGCACAATCAAATTCTGTTGCTGGCATTTGATGGAGTTGATGATCGAAATCAAATTGAAGAGCTACGAGATCAATTAATCTCATCCGATGTTGATCTTGGCTCACTTGCACCAGGGGAGTATCACTTTCAACAGTTAATTGGCTGTGAAGTATTTCAGCAAAATGGTGAGTTAATTGGCGCAGTTGATGAGATTGTTAAATTACCTGGTCAGGATCTCTTATCGGTCAGCAGGGCAGGTGGGCAGGTGCTGATACCTATGGTTAAGCAGATTATTATTGAGATTGATGTTTTGGCCAAGAAAATTGTTGTAAATCCACCGGAGGGGTTATTAGATGTTGCAAATTGATCTAATCTCAATCTTTCCAGATTACCTAAGCCCACTTAAATTATCACTGCTTGGTAAGGCACAGGATAAGGGCATAGTTTCAATCAATATTCATGATCTGCGCGAGCAAACAAATGATGTTCACCATTCAGTTGATGACACGCCATATGGCGGCGGTGCTGGCATGGTTATGTCGGCTGAGCCATGGGGTAATGCAATTGATGCAATTACAAATGATAAAGAGCAGATTGATTTGATAATTTTAACTCCAGCGGGAAAGAAGTTTAATCAACAGATGGCAGCGCAATTTTCAAAGAAATCTCACCTAGTTTTTGCCTGCGGAAGGTATGAAGGAATTGATGCCAGAGTTGGTGAGTTTTATACAGCTAAAAGTAATTTCACAGTTCATGAGGTTTCAATTGGTGATTATGTATTAGGTGGTGGTGAGGTAGCGGCGATGGTAATTATCGAGGCAACTACTAGATTAATTCCTGGTGTTTTAGGAAATCCTGATTCGTTAAAAGAGGAATCACACTCAATTACTGGAAATGATGATTTACTTTTAGTTGAGTATCCAAATTACACAAAGCCATCCAACTGGCGAGGTTTGGATGTGCCAGAGGTTTTACTCTCGGGAAATCATGGTGAGATCGCAAAGTGGCGCAAAGCGCAGGCTGAGCGTCGCACCCAGCAACTTAACAAGGAATAATCCCGACACGCCTAGCGTTGATTAGGTACATCTATCTCCAATAGGGGATTATCCGCCCAGTTGGGGTAAGAGTTACACCAATAGAGATCGAAATAGTTTTACTTAATTTTTAAGAGGAGGTGGATGATGGCAACCGATTACGACACCCCCCGGAAAACCGATGAAGAGTTACATGAAGAATCGTTAGAGGAATTAAAAGCTCGACGTGCTGATGCTCAATCTGGACAGGTAGATATTGATGAAGCAGAGGCGGCTGAAAATCTTGAGTTACCTGGTGCGGATTTATCTGGTGAAGAGTTAACGGTAAAGGTTGTGCCTAAGCAAGAAGATGAATTCGCCTGCAGTCGCTGTTTCTTAGTCAAGCATGTTAATCAACGTGCACGAGGTGAAGGTCTGAAGGCTGTTTGTCGCGATTGCGATTAATTTAAAGCTTCTGCAAGTTTTTTTGGTTTTCTAGTTGCGATAAGCCAATAAGGCGTTGGATCATTCTTATCTTTTAATTCAACCTTCACACCAGTTGAAACCCAAAACCGTGTTGCATTAAAGGCAGCCGGATCGGCATTTTGACCACGAAGTTTTAAGAATTCTTCCTTTGGTAGAGCGGTGACTTTCTTAATGTGCTTGCACTCTATCTTGGCATTTCCAACATAGAGCCAATTGTTAATAACAACAATTTCAAGTACTGATTTTTTCGCGCTAAAAATCAAAGCGATAGAGATTAGGATAGAAACAACAGCAGCGAAGAGATTGCCAAAGGGCGCCCAAAAGGTTAGATAGATTGAGGCGATCATCATCGCTAGAAACAACCACAACCAAACTGGCCAATTTATTCGCTCAGCAAACTCAGAGTTGGAATTAGATCTAGCCATGAGATAAAGGATACGCTTTACCAATGGCACGTATTGCATCCACCACTCCACCTGCAGATGCGGTGATGCCAGTTCGCCATCCGAAGGCACCAGCTATTGGTTCACAAATTCCTTCTCACTTTGGATATTGCTTTGGATGTGGTGAATTACATAAAACTGGATTGCACTTAATTGCATTTGCTGGAAAAGAGTTAGATCTCTCTGGAAAATTTACGGTAACTGAAAATCATCAAGGCGCTCCTGGTCTTGCCCATGGCGGTTTACTCTCACTTGCCTTTGATGAGGCGCTGGGTAAATTGATGTGGTTGATTAGAACTCCAGCTGTTACTGGTCGATTAGAGACAGACTTTTTATTACCAGTACCAATGGGCCGCACTCTTTTTATTGATGCCAGAATTACTGGACAATCTGGTCGAAAGATTTATACCCAAGCTGAAGGCAGATTAGATTCACCAACGGGTGAGATTGCAGTTCAAGCATCAGCCCTGTTTATTGCAGTTCCAATGGAGCATTTTATTAAGAATTTAACTGAGCAATATAAAGATCATTTGGTTGAACACCCAGAGTTAATGGCATTTGTCGATCCAGATTTTGATATAAATCCATGATGCAAGTACTTATCAAACGGCTGGATCCGACTGTGCCAATGCCTTCTTATGCAAAGGGTGGGGATGCTGGCGCTGATTTGGCGACCAGAATTGATTTCACAATTAAGCCAGGTGAGCGGATGTTGATTCCAACTGGCATAAGTATTGCACTTCCTAATGGTTATGTTGCTTTGGTTCATCCAAGATCAGGGCTAGCAATTAAACATGGCATATCGATGGTCAATACACCAGGAACTGTTGATGCTGGTTTTCGCGGTGAGTTGCAGGTTATTTTAATTAATCATGATTTAACAGAGTCTGTTTCATTTAAAAAGGGAGATCGCATCGCCCAACTTGTAATTCAAAAAGTGGAACGAGCGCAGTTTGTTGAGGTTGCTGATCTACCTGGTTCAGAACGTGCCAGCGGGGGATTTGGATCAACTGGCGCATGAGTTATCAAGGACATAATGAGGATAAAGACAAAGTATTAAATGCCTTAGGTGGTAAGCGTGGATTAATTGATTCAGGTCTTCCTGCCTTAGTTTTCTTAGTAGTTTTTAACCTCTCCGGCAAAGATGTAAATGCAGCTCTTTATTCAGCTGTGGCACTTTCTATACTGCTAACACTTCTTCGCTTATTAAAGCGAGAGACAATTCAACATGCCTTTTCTGGATTAATTGGTGTTGGAATTTGCGCATTAATTTCAAAGCGGACTGGCAATGCCGCAGATTTCTACCTGCCAGGCTTATGGATTAATGCTGGATACGGTCTGCTTTATGCAATTACAAATTTAGTTAAATGGCCAATTTTGGGTGTAATGCTTGGCCCAATCTTGGGAGAGAACTTGTTGTGGCGAAAAGATCCTGCCCGATTAAATGCATATATAAAAGCTGGTTGGCTTTGGGTTGCAATGTTTGCCGCTAGATTAATTGTTCAATACCCACTTTATAAGAGTGGAAATATCAATATTTTAGGCACTGCTCGTTTGCTGATGGGATATCCATTATTCATATTAACTGCTTGGGGAACTTGGCAAATCTTAAGAAAAACTCCTACAACTAAAGTTAATTAGATAAAGCAGGACTTTAGTTTTTCCTCAGCTTTAGCTGATGCTACAAATAGCAATTCATCACCGGGTGCGAAAACATCATGATCCTTTGGTGTAATTACATGGCTATCTCTAACTATTGCAGCCAGGCTGGCATCCTCTGGTAATTCAACTTCACCAACAGTTTTACCGCAACATTTAGCGGTATCTGGCAAGGTTATTTCTACTAAGTTTGCTTCACCTTTTCTAAATGAGAATAAACGAACCACATCGCCAACACTTACCGCCTCTTCAACAAGGGCAGAGATAATTCTTGGTGTTGAAACAGAAACATCCACACCCCAGGATGAATCAAACATCCACTCATTTTTTGGGTGATTTACTCTTGCGACAACTCTTGGTACGCCATACTCAGTCTTACCAAGTAATGATGCAACAAGATTCACTTTGTCATCACCAGTTGCAGCAACTAACACCTGGCAGCCATCTAATTTAGCTTGATCTAGTGCGGTAATTTCACAAGCATCAGCGAGCAACCATTCCGCCGCTGGGACTGAATCCATCTTTAGCGCTTTTGGATCCTTATCAATTAAAAGCACTTGATGGCCATTTTCCAACAATTCTCGAGCAATCGCTCTGCCAACATTTCCAGCTCCTGCAATGGCAATTCTCATTAAGCACCTGCCGGAGATTTAGCGAGAGTTTTCTCAGTTTCAGCAACCTGTTTTTCGTTAACTAAAAGATGAACTAAATCGCCCTCTTGCAAAACTGTGTGCTCATCTGGCAATACTGCTTCACCTAGTCTGGTTACAAATGCAACTCTGGCATTTGTATTTTTCTCAATTAAAAGTATTGATTCGCCATACCAATCTTTGTGAAGGCTAACTTCAACAAGCAAGATTGTGCCAGTGGCATCTCGCCACTCTGATTTTGTGCCATCAGGAGTTAATCGGCGCATGATCTGATCAGTTGTCCATAGAACTGTTGCAACTGTTGGAATGCCAAGGCGCTGATAAATCTCAGCACGGCCTGGATCATAAATTCGAGCAACAACATTTTTCACACCAAAAGTTTCCCGAGCCACTCTTGCTGCCAAAATATTTGAATTATCACCATTTGATACTGCTGCAAAAGCATCAGCTTTTTCGATTCCTGCCTCTAATAATGTGTCACGATCAAAGCCGACACCGGCAACTGTTCGGCCATTGAAGTTTGCACCTAGACGTCTGAAAGCTTCGCGGTTTTGGTCAATTACAGCCACTGTGTGGCCAGATTTTTCAAGATCTACCGCAAGGGTCGAACCGACTCGACCACAACCCATTATTACGACGTGCACAAAGTACAACTTACACCCATAGGCTCCGCACTATGGAATCAAACGCTCAGGAGCGGTTAAAAGAAGGCCAGATTGTCCAGGTCCAAATTGGCCCAGTGGCACATGGTGGACATTTTGTTGCAAGATATAACGGACAAGTTATTTTTGTGCGCCATGGCATAACCGATGAGTTAGTCAATATAAAAATTACCTCAGTTAGTTCAAAAATTGCACATGCAAATGTTGTAGAAGTATTACAACCAGCCGCCTCTCGAGTTTCACCACCTTGTCAGTATGCCGGCAGTTGTGGTGGTTGCGATTTTCAGCATGTAAATATCAGCACGCAACGTGAATTAAAAGCTCAGATTATTAAGGAACAGTTCTTGCGAATTGGCAAAATGGATTTAGCACAACTTGGCTTTGACCTAAAGGTGAGAGCGGTAGAACCTGCTGATGGATTGCATTGGCGAACTCGTATGGATTTTGCCGTTTCAGCAAATGGTCAGATTGGTTTTTTTGGCGCTCGAAGTAATGATGTGGTTGAAATAAAGGATTGCCTTATTGCTGATAAAAGAATGAATGTGGGTGAATTATCTAGCAGGCAGTGGAAATCTGATGCCAGAGTTGAGGTTGCTGTTTCCAGCACCAATGAAGTTTCAGTTATGCGATCTGGTAGAAGTATTAGTGGTCCTACCCAGATTGTTGAGCAAGTAGGTGGTAACTCATTTAAGATTTCACCCTCTGCTTTCTGGCAAAGCCATCGCTCAGCACCGGTTGAGTTGGTAAAAGCTGCACTATCCCAACTTGGTATAAAGCCAGCAGATCACGTTTTAGATCTTTACTCTGGTGTTGGATTATTTGCAGCTGCGATACTAAAAGAGATTAATGATCGAGGCTTTGTTACCTTAATTGAGAGTGATAAAACAGCGGTAGCAGATGCGCGAAGAATTTTCCTAAATAAAGAGAATGTGAAGATTTTTCAAGGATTAGTTGCCCAACAATTGCCAATTGTGAAGCGTGCAGATTTGATTTTATTAGATCCACCAAGAACAGGTGCTGGTGATGTTGTAATTAATCAGATGGTTAAATTCAAACCTAGAAAAATAGTTTATGTTGCATGCGATCCCGCTGCATTGGCAAGAGATGCAAAAACTTTGGCAGATCTTGGTTATAAGTTGGATCACATTGAGGCTTTTGATCTTTTCCCAATGACCCAGCACATTGAGTGCGTGGCTGGATTTTCACCGGCAAACAGATAGGATTAGGTCAGAATTACACAGGAAAGAGGTGTGGGGCATTGAGTAAGAACTCATTTAAGTCCAAAACCACACTGGAAGTAGCCGGTAAGAGCTATGAAATATTTGATATCACTGGCTTTGCTGAAGCAAAAGATCTTCCATTTAGCTTAAAGATTTTGCTTGAAAATTTACTTCGCACCGAAGATGGTGCCAATATCACTGCAGATCAGATAAAGAAGTTAGCTAGTTGGAATCCATCTGCTGAACCAGATACTGAAATTCAATTTACGCCAGCACGTGTGATTATGCAGGATTTCACAGGCGTGCCCTGCGTAGTGGATCTAGCAACTATGCGAGAGGCAATTGCAGATTTAGGTGGAGATCCAGCAAAAGTAAATCCGCTGTCACCTGCAGAGTTGGTAATTGATCACTCTGTAATTGCAGATCTCTTTGGAACTAAGGATTCTTTTGAACAAAATGTTGATATTGAGTACCAACGAAATAAGGAGAGATATCGCTTCTTGCGTTGGGGACAAACCGCATTTGATGAATTTAAAGTTGTGCCACCAGGAACTGGAATTGTTCACCAGGTAAATATTGAGTACTTAGCAAGAGTTGTAATGAGTCGAGTAGTGGATGGCACTTTACGGGCTTATCCAGACACAGTTGTTGGAACTGATTCACACACCACCATGGTTAACGGATTAGGCGTGCTTGGCTGGGGTGTTGGTGGCATTGAGGCGGAGGCAGCATTACTAGGTCAACCAGTTTCGATGTTAATCCCAAGAGTTGTTGGATTTAAATTAAATGGCCAACTGCCAGTAGGAACTACTGCAACAGATTTAGTTTTAACAATCACTCAGATGCTGCGAAAGCATGGAGTAGTTGGAAAGTTTGTGGAGTTCTATGGTCCGGGCGTTACCGCGCTGCCAATGGCTAATCGCGCAACTATCGGAAACATGTCACCTGAGTATGGCTCAACATGTGCAATCTTTCCAGTGGATGAAGAAACCATTAGGTATTTAAAACTTACTGGCAGAAGTGAAGAGCAGTTAGAGTTGGTAGAAAAGTATGCAAAGGTAAATGGACTTTGGCATGATCCTTCTGCATCACCAAGGTATTCAGAAAAATTAGAGTTAGATCTTTCAACAATTGTGCCCTCAATTGCTGGTCCAAAGCGTCCACAAGATCGAATCTCATTAAGTGATGCGAAGAGTTCATATGCAGCTGTGGCACCAACTTATTTCACCGATAAAACAAATAAAAATAAGATTGATGTGAAGGTTAATGGCAAGCCAACTACTGTTTCTAATGGTGATGTGGTTATTGCATCAATTACCTCTTGCACAAATACCTCTAATCCTTCAGTAATGATTGGAGCTGCATTACTGGCCAAGAAGGCGGTAGAAAAGGGTTTAACCAGTAAACCTTGGGTTAAAACCACATTGGCGCCAGGATCTAAAGTAGTTACCGATTATTACGATCGCTCAGGTCTTACCCCATATATGGAGAAATTAGGTTTTAACTTAGTTGGCTATGGCTGCGTAACTTGTATTGGAAATTCAGGTCCACTTCCAGTTGAGATCAGTAAGGCAATCAATGAGAATGACTTAGCTGTCTCTGCCGTCCTTTCTGGAAATCGAAATTTTGAAGGTCGAATTTCACCGGATGTGAAGATGAACTACTTAGCTTCACCACCCTTAGTAGTGGCTTATGCCTTAACTGGATCTATGAATCATGATTTTGAAAAAGATCCAATTGGTACTGGCAGTGATGGCAATCCAGTATTCCTCAAGGATATTTGGCCAACAAGTGCGGAGATTGAATCGGTAGTGGCTTCATCCATTTCATCAGATATGTTTACAAAAGATTACGCATCAGTTTTTGAAGGGGATAAGAGATGGAAATCTCTAGATACACCAACCGGTAATACTTTTGAGTGGGATGCTAAATCTACCTATGTTAGAAAGCCTCCATATTTTGATGGTATGCCACGAAATCCAAAGCCGGTCACAAATATTGAATCTGCCAGAGTGCTAGCAGTCTTAGGAGATTCAGTAACCACTGATCACATTTCACCTGCTGGAAATATTAAAGCTGATTCACCAGCTGGTAAGTATTTGGCAGAGCATGGAATCGATCGAGCTGACTTTAACTCTTATGGCTCTCGCCGCGGCAATCATGAGGTAATGATCCGTGGCACATTTGCAAATATTCGGTTAAAGAATTTACTGTTGAATGGTGTGGAGGGTGGATTTACTAAAAATTTCTTAGCCAATGGCGAACAAACCACAATTTATGATGCATCTCGGGCATACATTGAAGCAAATATTCCGTTAGTAATTCTGGCTGGTAAAGAGTATGGCTCAGGTTCTTCTCGCGACTGGGCA
The DNA here is from genome assembly GCA_003569185.1 of Candidatus Planktophila sp. Classification (GTDB taxonomy): domain Bacteria; phylum Actinomycetota; class Actinomycetes; order Nanopelagicales; family Nanopelagicaceae; genus Nanopelagicus. The sequence continues at coordinate 78,187 of BGOJ01000002.1, forward strand.
GCTAAGGGAACAGCACTGCTTGGAGTGCGTGCAGTAATTGCAGAATCTTTTGAAAGAATTCATCGATCAAATTTAATTGGTATGGGAGTACTGCCACTTCAATTCCTAGATGGTGAGAATGCAGCCTCATTAGGTTTAGATGGCAGTGAGGTATTTTCCATTACCGGTGTTGATAAATTAAATGATGGTCAAACACCGAAAGAGGTTGTAGTTAGTGCTGGTAGCAAGAAATTTAACGCCAAGCTTCGGATCGATACCCCAGGTGAGGCAGATTACTATCGCCATGGCGGCATCATGCAGTATGTATTACGCTCATTATTGAGCAAGTAAATCGCCATTGTTTTAACTACCCTTTAAACTATAGCCATGCTTAATCAGATTAAATCTCCTGCGGATTTAAAGAAACTCTCTGCTGAAGAGATAGATCAATTATCAGCTGAAATTAGATCATTTCTAATTGAACATGTTTCAAAATCAGGTGGACACCTTGGCCCAAATTTGGGCGTTGTTGAATTAACCATAGCTATTCATAGAATTTTTGATTCACCAAAAGATGTTGTGGTTTTTGATACTGGCCATCAAAGCTATGTTCACAAGTTGTTAACTGGCCGCATGGCTGGTTTTGAAAAACTTCGCCAACGTGGTGGTTTAGCAGGATACCCAAATCGAAGCGAGAGTGAGCATGATGTTGTTGAAAACTCACATGCATCTACCGCCCTTTCTTGGAGTGATGGTATTGCCAAAGGTTTTTCACTAACAAATCAAAAAGATCGCGCAGTAGTGTGTGTGGTTGGTGATGGTGCTTTAACTGGTGGCATGAGTTGGGAAGCATTAAATAATATTTCTACCAGCAAAAATGAGAGACTAGTAATAATTGTTAATGATAATGAAAGATCTTACTCACCAACTATTGGTGGTCTAGCTACCTATCTTTCCACCTTGCGTGCTACAAGTGGATACGAGAAATTCTTAGATTGGGGCAAGGGAGTTTTAGAAAGAACACCAGTTGTTGGCCACCCAATTTATGAAACTTTGCATGGTGTTAAAAAAGGAATTAAAGATATTGTTGCCCCACAAGGAATGTTTGAAGACTTAGGTCTTAAGTATTTAGGGCCAGTAGATGGCCATGATGTGGTTGCAATTGAAAAGACCTTAAAGATTGCTAAAGAGTTTGGCCAGCCGGTTTTAGTTCATGTAATTACTGAAAAAGGTAAAGGTCATGCACCTGCAATTAATGATGAAGCTGAGAAGTTTCATGCCGTTGGAGTTGTGGATGCTGAAACTGGTCAGCCGCTAAGTAAGAGTGGAAAGAGTTGGACCTCTGTATTTTCAGATGAGTTGGTAAAGATAGGTGCCGAAAGAAGTGATGTGGTGGCAATTACTGCAGCAATGATGGGGCCAACTGGTTTAGATAAGTTTGAAAAAGCATTCCCAGATCGAACATTTGATGTTGGAATTGCTGAGCAGCATGCCGCAACCTCAGCAGCTGGTATGGCATTTGCAGGTTTGCATCCAGTAGTTGCGGTTTACTCCACATTTTTAAATAGAGCTTTTGATCAATTATTACTTGATGTTGCACTTCATAAAGCTGGAGTAACTTTTGTATTAGATAGAGCAGGTGTTACCGGTGATGATGGACCATCCCATAATGGCATGTGGGATTTAGCCTTAACTGGAATTGTGCCAACCTTGCATGTAGCAGCGCCACGAGATGGTGAGCGAGTAAAGGAAACCTTACGTGAGGCGTTAGATATCTCTGATGCGCCTTCTTTAATTCGTTTTCCAAAGGGTGCGGTAAATGCTGACATCCCAGCCTTTGAACGTCGCGATGGCATTGATGTTTTATACCGTGGTGAGAGCGCAGATGTTTTATTAGTAAGTATTGGCGCCTTTGCATCAATTGCAGTAGAAGCAGCAGCCCAAGCCTATCGAGAGGGCGTAGGCGTTACCGTTATTGATCCTAGATGGGTCAAACCACTTCCAAAATCATTAGTAACAATGGCTCAACGATATAAAAATGTAGTTGTGTTAGAAGATGGTATTAAACATGGCGGAATTGCCAGCACAATCTCTGAATTGTTTAGAGATGCACAATTAAATGTGCCAGTTCACTCTATTGGTTTACCGTTAGCTTTCTTAGAGCACTCAAAGCGAGCTGAGATTTTAGAAGATTTAGGAATTACAGTTCAAAACATCACCAGATCTTTAGTTGCTTGGAATAGCAGTGAGATTGGATTAGATGTTAAGGAAGGGATGCCACACCCTTTGGATGAAAACGAGCGCCGCAAACCGCTTCGCTAATTCCTTCTCGATCTAAGTAAGGCAAAATTCCACCAAGGTGCATTGGCCAACCTGAACCAAGCAACATACAAATATCAATCTCCTGTGGTGTTGAAACCACACCTTCATCTAGCATCATCTTTGCCTCAGTTGCCAAAGCCTCTAGCGCCCGTTTTCTCACCTGCTCAGCTGTTGATGGCGTACTTCCTTTTTCGAGTAGAGCAAGTGCCGCCGGATTAACGGTGTTAACACCATTTGAATCCTTTACATAAAATGTTTTTACCCCATCTTTTACAAACCGCTGCATAGTTGGTGAGATTTTGTAACGTGGGCCAAGGTTCTTATTTAAAGTTTCAGCCACATGCAATGCAACTCCTGGGCCAACTAAGCCAAGTAATTCAAGGGATGACATTGGAAAACCAAGGGGAGCCATGGCAGCATCTGCTACCTCATAAGGTGTTCCTTCATCGATTGCATCTGTTACCTCGCCCATAAAACGAGTTAATAGACGATTAACCACAAAAGCTGGCGCATCTTTAACAATCACCATTGTCTTCTTTAAATCTTTACCAATATTTATTGCAGTGGCGGTAGTGGCATCATCTGTCTTGGTAGTTCTTGCCACTTCAAGCAGCGGCATTACTGCAACTGGATTAAAGAAGTGAAATCCAACAACCCGCTCTGGATTCTTCAAGCCCTCACTCATTGCCTCTACTGAAAGGGATGAGGTATTGGTAGCCAAGATGCACTCTGGTGTAACAATTGCTTCTAGCTCTTTAAACAACTTTTGCTTTAATGACAACTCTTCAAAGATCGCCTCAATTACAAAGTCAGCATTTGCAAAGATCTTCTTATCTACTGAGCCAGAGATATTTGTTAACAATCTAGCTGCTGATTCCGGGGATAATCGCTTCTTATCAACTAACTTTTGAATCTCATTTTTAATCCAGGCTAATCCTTTATCAACTCGCTCTTGATCAAGATCGGTGATTACAACAGGAACCTTAAGATTTCGAAGCATTAGCAATGCCAACTGAGATGCCATAAGACCTGCACCAACGACGCCGACTCGAGTTATCTTTCGAGCAAGTGCTGGTTTAGGAGCTCCTTCAACCTTCTTGCGTTTCTTTTGAATCAAATTAAATGAGTAAAGAGATGCGCGCAGTGAATCACTCATTACTAAATCAGCTAAAACCTTAGTTTCAGCAGCAAAGCCATCTCGAACTGAATTACTTTGCGCTGCTTTGATTAAATCAAGGGCTGCAAGTGGGGATGGGATCTGTGCGCCACTATATTTCTTGGCAATCGCTGCTTTACCGGTAGCAATTGCTTTTTCATAGCCAGCAGAATCCTTACTAAAATCTTTGCGTTCAATCTTATTTTTTCCACTTAATAGATCAGCAGCAAATTTAACTGACCTTTCAATAAAATCAGCTGGTTCATAAACCGCATCCACTACGCCTAGCGTGAGCGCGTCCTTTGCTTTCATCATGGTGTTGTTGTTTAGTGCATTTAAAATAATTACCTGAACTGCATTTTCTGGCCCAATTAGTTTTGGCAGAAGTGTTGCCCCACCCCAACCTGGCACTAAACCTAGGAAACACTCTGGTAAGCCGGTAAAGGCAGTTGTTGCCAAGGTTCGATAGTGACAGTTAAGTCCAACCTCTAAGCCACCACCTAGTGCTAACCCATTTATAAAGGCAAAGGTTGGCTTCTTACTCTCATGCAGTTTTAGAAATACCTCATGGCCTAAATCTCCAATTGCAACTGCTTGAGATTTATCTTTTAGAAAACTCATCGCTGAAAGATCAGCACCAGCAGCAAATATAAATGGCTTACCAGTTACAGCAATTGCTACTGCATCTGATTTTTGCGCCTCATCAATTGCATTAGAAAGAGCCGCTAAGGATGCAGGGCCAAAGGTATTTGGGCGATTATGGTCTGCGCCATTATCTAATGTGATTAAGGCAAGGTTACCGGTAGCGCCAAAGGCGGAGAGTGAAACCATCTGCACAATTGCATTGGTTACTACCTCATCAGGTGCGGCTGCTAATACATCAGACATTATTTATCACCTTTGTAATTAGGGTTTTCCCAAATAATTGTGCCACCCATACCTAAGCCGATACACATAGTGGTAATTCCATATCTAACCTCTGGGTGCTCTTTAAAGCCATTAGCTAGATTTAAAATTAAGCGCACCCCTGATGAGGCCAGGGGATGACCTACGGCAATCGCACCGCCATAGATATTTACTCGCTTATCATCATCGGCAATGCCAAAGTGATCTAAAAATGAAAGTACTTGAATTGCAAATGCTTCATTAACCTCAAATAAACCAATATCGGTAATATCTAAGCCAGCTTTTTTCAAAGCTTTAATAGTGCTCGGCACTGGTCCATAGCCCATGATCTCTGGCTCAACACCGGCAAATGCAAAAGAAACTAACTTAGCTTTGATTGGCAGATTTAACTCTTTAGCTTTTGCCTCAGATGCCAAGATTGCAGCAGTTGCGCCATCATTTAAGCCAGCGGCATTTCCTGCAGTTACCCGTCCGGCTGCTCTAAATGGTGTTTTAAGTGCAGCTAATGCTTCAAGTGTGGTTTGTGGTCTTGGTGGCTCATCAACTGTTGCCACACCCCAACCCGCCTCAACATTTCTAGTTGCAACTGGAATTAGATCAGGTTGAATTTTATTTGCAGCATAAGCGGCAGCTGTTTTTTGTTGTGATGCTAATGCGTACTTATCTGCCCGCTCCTTTGTCAGGTGGGGAAATTTGTCATGTAATCGCTCAGCAGTTGCACCCATTTGCAGCGCATCTGTATCAACAATTTTTTCAGCTAGGTATCTTGGATTTGGATCCATGCCATCACCCATTGGGTGATTTCCCATATGTTCTACGCCGCCTGCGATTGCTAAATCATAAGCACCCATATTTATGCCACCGGCAATGGTGGTCACCGCAGTTAGTGCACCAGCACACCAGCGATCAATTGAGTAACCTGGAACTGATTTTGGAATGCCAGCTAAAATTGAAACTGATCGACCAATATTCATACCTTGATCACCAGTTTGAGTTGCAGCTGCAATTGCCACATCATCAATTTGATCTACTGGCAGATTTGGATTTCGCTCTAGTAATCCGCGAATGCAGCGAACCATAATGTCATCAGCTCTGGTTTGGGCGTAGAGGGAGCCAGCTTTACCAAATGGGGTGCGAACTGCATCAACTAAGACCACATTGGTTTTTGCACTTGCAGTTTTGCTCATTTTTAGCCCCTAGCTATTTGGCTGCTTGGATATAAGGCTAGGTTACCCGCCAGTAGAGAAAATGGGTAGTGGGAGGAGTACTTATTTAACTAGGGTTTTAGCCGGTGCTGATTTTGTATACAGGCGCAGCACGATTGCAAGGTAGCTGACATATAAGAAGAGTTGCACCCAAGAGGTGTTTACATCAAAGCCAATTGTGCCGGCAAGAATTGTGCCCGCAATTGAATCCTTTGCCATCACAGATGAGATATCCCAAGCGTATGAACCATCTCCTGGAATCCAGCCCAGCTCTTGATACTCATGCACGCCATAGGAGAGCACACCAGCTGCCACAATAATTAGGGCAATACCAGTGATAGTAAAAAACTTACTTAAATTTAATTTGATTGAGCGGTTATAAATCATATAACCCAAGATCACTGCAAGTGCTAACCCTGCAATTAAACCAATTGAGGCAGATGAGGTGGCAGCAACTGTTTTAAAATTAGTGTAAACAAATAAAGCGGTCTCAAGTCCTTCACGAGCAACTGCAAAAAATGCAGCAGCGGCAAGTGCTAGCGGGCCAGCAGATAATGCGTTATCTACCTTGCCATGGAGCTCATCTCTTAAGGTTCTAGCCGCACGCTTCATCCAGAAAACCATCCAGGTAACTAGACCAACTGCTAGAAATGAGGTGGTGCCGGCAAAGAATTGTTCACCGCGCTCGCTTAACTCAGCTGAGGTAAATGATAAAAAGCCACCGAGTGCAAAACTTGCAGCAAGTGCAATACCCACGCCACTCCAAATTGGAACTAGGAGATTGCGTCGACCGGTCTTAACTACATATGCGACCAAGATTCCAACAATTAAGGCAGCCTCTAGCCCCTCACGAAGGGCGATTAAGAAGGTGCTCAGCATGGCTTGAGCATATTCCTAGGGGATTGAATTACGCAACTTAAGTGTTGCGTAATTCCAATCACATACTTAAGGGGCTACGGAAGCCTCATTTTCCGCTTCCGCACTTTCTGGCACTACCAAGGCCTCGGTGGCAGAAAGGTGAGGTGCAATTACGCTAACCACCTGCTCCACCTGCCAACTTCTAGCACCCAATCTTGTTAACTCACCCTCCACGAAACTTTCATATTCACTCACATAGGTTGGTGGCTCCTGCCAACAAATACGTTTTACATAATCTGGCGTTATCAAATTCTCAGTTGGAATTTGTAATTGCTGGGATAATTCAATTAAGGCAGCTCGCGCATGGGTTAAGCGGGCATAGCCAAGAGGATTTTTCTCTTTCCAAATCTTAATTGGTGGCATGGATTGGGATGCAACTCGAAGCTCTACCTGTTCCTCAATCGGAGTTTTTAATGATGCTGTTAAAACCTTTAACCAGCGACTAAATGGTGGTACCTCTAATCTTGTGCGCCAACCAATTACCTTGGCAACCTCCTCTAGATTATCGGGTCGCTTAATTGCTAACTCCACAATCGCTTCATCACCTAAAACCCGGCCGGGGGCAAGATCTAACTCCCGCGCCAACTCATCTCGAGAGAGCCAAAGATCTCGAATTATCGTCATGCTCAATCGATCGCGCACCTTATGCATGCCAGAGGTTCGTCGCCATCGGTCAGATTTTGGCGAATCGCTGAATTGATAATCCTGATAATTTTTTATAATCGAAGCAAAATCCTGCTCTGCCCACTTGAGCTTTTTTTGCTCAATTAAAAGCTGCTCAACTTTGTCTCTGATATCTAACAAGATATCAACATCTAATGCAGCATATGTAATCCACTCTGGTCTTAAGGGTCTGATCGACCAATCAACTGCAGAGTGTTCTTTTGCAAGTTGTAGCTCTAACAAACTTTCAGCTAAAGCACCTAAGCCAACCCTTGGACAACCTGCAATTCTCGCCCCTAATTCAGTATCAAATAATTGTTTTGGCTTTAATCCAATCTCAATCAAACAGGGAAGATCTTGGGTACTGGCATGAATTACCCATTCGATATCAGAAAATTCAGAATTAAACCGCTGCCAAAGTTTTGAATCCTTTAATGGAATGGGATCGATTAAATGCAGCCCGCCACCTTTGCGATAGATCTGAATTAAATAAGCCCGCTGGCTATATCGGTAACCAGATGCACGTTCGGCATCAATTGCAATTGGTCCCTCACCCTTTAACAGGGCGGAGATTACTTTCTCATACTCACTTTCAGTGGCAACAATTTCTGGTGTGCCATGGCGAGGTGAGAGCAAAGGGGTAAGCATTAATTACTTTATTCTAGTTGCTACGAGAGATTGAACTAACGCCATGCGGAATTGGCTCAAGACCTGCGGTAATTGCCAAGAGCTCAAGCCAGGCATTTACATGTTCGGCTAAGTTTTCTTCATTGGTAGGTGTCCAAGAGGCACGAATTTCAATTTCAGAATCTTCATCTCGATCAACTAATTCACCAAAGGATGCACTAGCAACTCTAGTTACTGTGCCGCTTGGATTTATAAACTCGCAATTATTCTTCTTGAGTGATTCAAGTAGCCAAGCCCAACCAATTTCTGGCAGTAATGGATCTGATGCCATCTCTAAATCAATTGCAGCCCGAGCAAAAGTTACGCAGCGCCATTGACCACCCCAACCTTCTTGGCCGGCTGGATCATGAAGTAATACAAATCTGCCAGTTGCAGCATCCTCTAAAACATCAGCGGTCATAGCTAATGCATGGGGTGCAAGTTTTTGGGGGGCAGGAACTGATTCAAGCAAAATTTCACCTCTTGGCTTTAACGCCAAAATTGGTGCAATTACTTGATCAAAAGTTTTTTTCACTATCTAAGGATAAATTGCCGTTGGCAAAAGCAGGTGAAGCCACGAGCGAAGTGGAAAATAAATAAGTTCAAATGCAACCTAGTAGGCTTGGCTAATGGCATCACTTTTAGCAATTTTCTCCTCAATACTTTGGGGTAGTGCCGATTTCTTTGGTGGCAAATTATCCAAGCGATATCAAGCACTTGCAGTAACTGCCGTTTCACAAGCATTTGGATTACTAATTGGAATAACAATTATTCTGATCAGCTCATCTTGGCTAAGACCAAATCTTTCTTGGGATGGATATTTCTTATCTGGTGTTTGCGCAGGCTTACTTGGCTTTATCGGTTTGGTTGCCTTTTACTCCGGCCTTGCAACCGGCCGTATGGGTGTAGTTGCACCTATAAGTGCCCTAAGTGTTTTGATTCCACTAACAATTGCTTTTATTAATGGCGAAAAACCAAGTTCTACTCAATTACTTGGCATGGGTATTGCGTTAACTGGCGCAGTATTTGCAAGTGGTCCTGAAGTAAAGGGCGGATTAGCGGTTAAACCAATAGTTTTTGCAGTGATTGCTGCCTTTGGATTTGGCGCAGCAGTTGCATTTATTGCAAAGGGCTCGGTGAGTAGTGCAATTATGACCATGACAACCATGCGCTTTTCAACCTTCGTCGTTGCCTTATTTTTATTTGCTCGCTTTCGTACACTTGGAGGTTTTAAAAAGAAAGACATTCCAGTATTAGTTGGAATTGGTGGCGCAGATTTTATTGCTAATTTGTTGTTAGGAGTTGCAACCACTAAGGGATTAGTTTCTTTGGCAGTAGTCCTTGGCTCACTTTATCCAATTGTCACCGCATTGCTGGCTTTTAAAATTTTGCATGAGAGATTACATAAAATCCAGTATGTTGGAATTGGATTTGCAATCGCAGGAGTTGTGGTTATCTCACTTAGTTAGTTTTTTATAATAAAGAAACTCACAAGGGGCGATATTTTCACGGCTGATTAATTCAAAGCTGTTTGTTAGATCGCTGATAGAGATTGAGTTATCACCTGTTTTTTCTAAATTCACCGTCAGATAAAGGTGATCTATTAATCCGGCTTCAATCATCTGTTTTAATAATGCAGCTCCGGCCTCTACCAATAAATTAATTGGTCCACTTTGATCTGGGTTAAAACTACTTTTAAGTTCATTGATCATCTCAGCAGGAGAGAGTGCAAATTGTTTTACCAACTGATTTTTTGGTTGCAACCTAACCTTTGTGTGAGTGAGGATATAAAGGGGAATGGGAGTTCGCTTATATGGCTCCCGCCTTGCTGTGTTGCCCCCGATCAGGATTAAGTCATTTTTTGATCGAAGCTCATGAAATCTTCTGCGATCTTCATCAGTTGAAAGGCCGATGGAGGAGCCAGCTAGGGTGGTTGAGCCATCTGCTCCAACAATCAAATTGGCGGTGGTGATTACAGAGCGCATACCCCACAGGTTACCCAAGTGTCAGTGCTGCCACCTAACCTTTTGCCATGATCATCGATTGCGATAGTTGTGTAATGCGCCAGATCGCCTGTGGCGATTGTGTTGTATCAGTGCTGCTTGATATTAAGCCAGCTGCTGGTAAAAAAGCTGAGTTAAGTAATGCTGACAAAGCTGCAATTAATAATCTCTCCTCCGTTGGATTGGTGCCGCCCTTGCGATTTGTGCCAAATTCTCCAAATCAAAAACGGGTGAAGAAAATTGGCTAAATCATGAAAAAAGGATGGAAATCTAGATAATTCTCAGCACACTACGCCTAAGTTGGGTTGAGTTGGCAGCGTGGTGGCGGTTAGCCTTTGAAAATGAGAAGTATGCCTCGGGCGATATTTGCCCTAGTAATTGGTGCTGGAATTCTTTTTCCAATTCCCGCCAATGCTGCGCCTAATTTAATTGAGGTGCAGGGCAGAATAAGAGATTTACAAGAGCAGGCAACTGAGGCAGCCGAAGGTGCACAAGAGGCCAAGGTGCAATTAGCAAAGTTAAAGAAAACTTTAGATACCGTCCAACAACAAGCCAGCCAACAAGGTGCATCAGTTACCGCTTTAATAAAACAATTGGCGCGATAGCAAATGAACGTTATAAATCAGGCCCACTCAGCCAATCCTTAGAGTTACTTTTCTCAACCGATCCAGGGTTATATCTATCTGCTGCGGGATCATTAGAGGCTGTTACTAGACAAAAAACAGCTGATCTTAAAAAGTTTTCAGTTGCAACCCAGCGATTAACTGCCACCTCATTAACTGTGTCAGACAAGTTAGCGATGGTTAAGGCGGCAGAGGCCAAGTTCACTAGACAATTAGCCTTGGCAAACTCAAAACTAAAAGAGGCAGAGGAGTTATTAGCTAAGTTAACCGCTGCCGAGCGTGAGCGGTTGGCCAAGCTTAATAATGATGAAGAGGATGCCGATCAGCAAAAATCTTTAAGTGATGCCGCCAAGTACTCAGGTGTTTCTGGCCGAGGTGGAATTGCAATTAAATACGCCCTTGCCCAAATTGGCGATAAGTATGTCTTTGGCGCAGATGGCCTTACCTACTGGGATTGCTCTGGCTTAACGATGCGCGCCTTTGGCGCAGCAGGTGTTTCACTGCCGCACTCATCTAGAGCTCAATATAGATATGGCAAAGCAATCGCTCGGAAAGATTTACAACCGGGAGATTTAGTATTTTTTGGAAAACCAATTTCACATGTGGCAATCTATTTAGGACCAGACCGCATGTTGCATGCCCCAAGATCAGGAAGTCGCGTAAAGATTGCCAATATGGATATGGGAAGAAAACCTTATATTGGAGCACGCCGTTTATAGCGATAAAAAAGTTTTACTAGTCACAAATGATCTAGGACCAAGAGCTGGTGGCATTGAGACCTTTGTACTTGGCTTGATTGAAGGTCTACCTAAAGATTCTTTAATCATTTACACCTCCTCGCAAAAGGGGGATAAGGCATTTGACGCGCAATTGTTAGAAAAATTTGGCGCAGTAGTAATTAGAGATAGAGCAAAAATGCTTTTACCAACGCCGCGAATAACCAGAAAGGCAGTGAAAATACTTAAGCAACAACAGATTAAAAATGTTTGGTTTGGCGCTGCGGCCCCCCTTGCCTTAATGGCCGGCAAATTACGATCTGCTGGAGCTAGCAATATTGTTGCCTTAACTCATGGCCATGAGGTTTGGTGGGCAAAGATTCCTATTCTTAAAGTTTGTTAAAGAAAATCATTAAGGATGTTGATCATCTTGGCTATTTAGGAGATTTCACAAAGGGTGAGATTGCCAAGATAAGCAATCAGCCACAAAAGTTTTTACAAATAGCACCCGGTATTGACACCGAACATTTTGCTCCCAAAAGTGCCAGAGGTGACTTAATTGAGAAATACCGCCTAGATGGGCGCAGAGTTATTGTCAGCGTCGGCAGATTAGTTCATCGTAAAGGACAAGATGAATTAGTTAAGGCACTGCCAAAAATCCTAGAACAATTTCCAGATGCAATTTTGCTATTTGTCGGGGAAGGTCCGATTAAGCAGATGCTTTTTAATTCAGCAAAACAATTAGGAGTTTTACCTAAAGTTGTATTTGCTGGCCGAGTTTCCCATCATGATTTGCCTGATTACATATGCCTAGGTGAAATCTTTGCTATGCCAGTGCGTTCCCGATTTTCTGGTTTAGAGGTTGAAGGGTTAGGAATTGTTTATCTTGAAGCAAGTGCCTGCGGCCTACCAGTAATTGTTGGCAATTCTGGGGGAGCAGTTGATGCGGTGCTTGATAGAAAGACTGGCTTATTAGTTGATGGCACCAAGAGTGATCAGATTGCAGATGCAATTTGTGAATTACTTGCTAATCCAGAGCGCGCTAAACAAATGGGGGCAGCTGGACGAGATTGGGTAATCAAAAATTGGCAGCTAAGTAGTTGGTCTGAAAAGTTTAATAAAGTTTTAATTGGTAATTAATTTATTTTCAATTGCAATACTTACTGCCTGAGCGCGATTATTAGCCGCTAGTTTTCGATAGATACTCGCGAGGTGAGTTTTAACTGTTGCCTCCGTTAGGAATAACAAAGCACCAATTGCATTTGCGGTAGCCCCGGTAGGAAGAAGGGTTAAAACCTCTAACTCCCTGGGTGTTAGTTCAAAATCCTTAGCTACTGTTATTTGATTTATCTTGCCAGCTTTCAAGAATTTATCTGTCCCGGTTGCAATTGTTTGAAGTATTTCAAGCAAGCTTTCCGTTGGGGCAGATTTAGTGACAAAGGCAATTGCGCCGGCATCTTTGGCAGATTCAAGAGTTTGAGTGTCATCATGCATTGTTAGCACCACAAATTTGCTCGAAGCACCAGATTTTTTCATTTCTTTTATTAGATCAATTCCGCTACTTGTCCCAAGATTGATATCAACTAACACGATCTCAGGCTTGTGAGTATTAATCAGTGCCGATGCTTGGCTTGAAGTACTAGCCTCGGCAACAACTTCATGATGGTGCTGGGTTAAAAGATTGGCAAGGCCTGCTCTAATTAAAGCGTGATCATCAACTAATAGGATCCTCATTAGCTAAATTGAGATTGTGATTATGGTGCCAGATGAGTTTGACTCTATCTGCATGGTATGGCCAATTAAATTAAGCCGCTCCTTAACACCATCTATTCCATATGAGTTATCTTTTTTTCTAACCCCACCTTGGCCATTATCTTTGATGGTAATCAATTTAGATGTTAACTGGATTGTGATTAATGAACAGTTAGCATGACGTTTTGCATTTAAAACTAACTCCTTGATTGCCCTTAATAATTCAAATTTCTCCTCTGGCTTAATGCTAATTTGGCCATCAATTTCAACCTTAATCTCAGAACCTGAAAGTAATACCTCTATTTGTTCACTTAACTGTTGGTGAAACTCTTTGCTTTTGTTACTTCTTAATTCATATATCTCATCGCGGACTTGATTAATTACTGAACTTAAGGAGAGGCGTAACTCTCGTAACGTGGAGCGATTAGAGTTTCCTAGATTCTCATCCCCAATTACCTGATCTAGCTGATAACCAAAGGCAGCTAACTCTTGGGCCAAACCATCATGAAGCTCTCGAGCAAGTCGAGTTCGTTCAGAATTAGGCGAAGAGTTCATCAATCTCGCGAGCAAATTGCTGCGATACCACATGTCGCTTCACAGAAAGCTTGGCAGTCAAATGACCACCAGCGATTGTGAAATCAACTGGCAAGATAATGAATTTTCTAATTGATTCTGCTCTACTGACTGCCTTGTTGGTCTCATCCACTGCAGTCTGAATAACAGCTTGCAGTGTTGGATCCTTGGCTAATTCAGCAATAGATGCGCCCTCTTTTTGTTAGCAACTGCCCAAGGCTTAATTGCATCTGGATCAATAGTGATAAGTGCGGCAATGAAGGGCTTGTTATCGCCAACCACCATACATTGGCTAATTAATGGATGTGATCGCAATCTATCCTCTAAGACGGCGGGTGCAACATTTTTACCACCTGCGGTAACAATCAACTCTTTCTTTCGGCCAACAATTGATAAGTAACCTTCTTCATCAATCTTTCCAAGATCTCCTGATTTAAAGTAACCATTGGAGTCAAATACCTCTTTGTTTGCGGCATCATTTTGCCAGTAACCCTGCATAACTATTGGGCCTTTAATTAAAACTTCACCATCTTCGGCAATTTTTATTGTTGTGCCCGGAATTGGCTTTCCAACAGAGCCAACTCGATGGGATGAGGTTAGATTTAATGTCGCACCGGCTGTGGTTTCAGTTAAACCATAACCTTCTAATACGCGAACACCAGCTCCGCGATAGAAATGTCCAAGTCGCTCACCTAATGGCGCACCACCTGAAATCGCTGCCTCCACTCGACCGCCTAAACCTGCACGGATTTTTGAGTAAACCAATTTATCAAATAAGCCATGTTGTAATTTAAGAAGTGGTGAAATCTTTTTAGTATCAAGTGCCTTGCTGTATGCAATTGCAACCTCAGCTGCTTTGTGGAAAATTTTTCCTTTACCAGCAGCCTCTGCCTTGGCTTCAGCACCGTTGTAGATTTTTTCAAATATACGTGGCACTGCAAGAACGAAGGTTGGTTTAAAGGAGGCAAGATCTGCTGGTAATTTTGTTAGATCACTGCAATGAGCAAGATGAAGACCTGCAGTGATTGATCCAATCTGCACCATACGTCCAAAGACGTGAGCAACTGGTAAAAATAGAAGGGTTGATCCGCCTGGTTTTAAGAAGAGATCACTTGCACCATTAACAACATTTCCGCACTCAGATAAGAAGTTGCCATGGGTAAGTTGAACGCCCTTTGGCTTTCCAGTGGTGCCGGAGGTGTAGATCAAAGTAGCTAAAGTTTCAGGTTTTAACTTTTCTCGTCGCTTTGTAATCTCATCATCACTAACACCTTTTCCTTCATGGGTTAATGTGGCAAGTGCGTTGTAAGTAATATTCCAAATGTTTTTGCAGGTAGCTGGCATAACAGGTTGAACTAATTCAGCAAGTGCTGGAGTTTCAACCACAATTGCTACCGCTGCTGAGTCAGTTAAAATCCAATCAACCTGTTCAGCACTTGATGTTTCATAAATTGGGACTGGAACAGCGCCGGCATACCAAATTGCAAAATCTAAAACCGTCCACTCGTAACGAGTTTTTGCCATAATCGCAACACGATCACCAAAACCAACACCTGCTGCAATAAATCCTTTTGCAACCGCTTTGATCTCTTCTTCATACTCTTTTGCGGTAACTGCCTGCCAACGATCACCCATTGGCCTTGAAACTAGAACTCGCTCTGGCTCAAAGTGGGCCCGCTCAGAAATTAGATTTGTTAAGTTGCCCGCAACTGCGGCTGGAATGATGGCTGGAATAGTTATCTCGTTCATGGCCCCACGCTACTGGCTCACACTTATTTGCGCTAGAACCCGCCTATTTTTTTGGTGGGCTGGGAAAAAAGTGATGCTACTTCGGGGTAACCTACCCCCATGTCTAATCCAACCTCTTCAACGGTAAGTATCGCCGCTAGCGCAGATGATGTAAGAGCTGTGCTCTTTGATATCGCAAACTTTCCAACCTGGTCAACATCTTTTAAATCTGTAACAGTGCTTGCCTCCAATGGTGATGGCAGGCCTACTCAGGCAAAACTCAGCGTTGATGCTGGTGCCTTAAAAGATAAGCCAACTTTAAATTTTGATTGGTCTGCCTATCCAGATCGAGTTGATTACTCACTTGAGGATGCTGATTTGTTAACAGATATGACTGGTGCTTATATTGTTAAAGATAATGGTGATGAAACTGAGGTCACCTTTGAACTAACAGTTGCACTTTCAATGCCAGTGCCAGAGATGATGCGCACAAAGGCTGAGAAAGCCACAATTGATTTGACCTTAAAGCAGTTAAAGGAAAAACTGGAAAACTAATTGAGCACCACAATTAATAGCTCAGCATTAACAATTGGGATTGATATCGGTGGCACCAAAGTATTAGGTGGGGTAGTCGATAACAGCGGAAAAATAATTGATTCCGCCAGAAGGCCAACACCATTAGCTGGTGGTAAAGAGTTAGTTGCAACCATAATTGATTTAGTAAAAGAGTTTCAAGCCAAACATGAGATCGCAGGGATTGGCATCAGTGTTGCAGCATTAATCTCAAAAGATCAGGGCACAATTGTTGGCGCACCAAATATTGCAAATCTAAGTCAATTAAATTTTGTCTCTGAGATTAAAAAAGTTTTCAATATGCCTGTAATTGCTGAAAATGATGCAAATGCTGCGATGTGGGCAGAATTTAAGTTTGGTAATGCGCAAGGTTTAAATCCAGTTATCTTTTTTATTATCGGCACCGGCATGGGTGGTGGATTAGTAATTGATGGCAAATTGTTTAGAGGCGCAAATGGAATTGGCGCTGAGTTTGGTCACATGATTGTGCAACCAAATGGTGTGCAGTGTGGCTGCGGGGCGTATGGCTGTATTGAGCAGTACGCATCAGGAAGTGCCTTAATGCGTTATGCCAAAGAGGCGATTGCATCAAACCCGGCTAAGGGGCAAGAGCTATTAGATCTTTGTGGCGTAGAGCTTTCTAACTTAACTGGTTCAGCATTAACTGAAGCAGCAAAAAAAGGTAATGAGATGGCACTGGCAGCTTTTAATAAACAAGCAGATTGGTTGGGTAGTGCCTGCGCCTCTTACACATTACTGCTAGACCCACAAGCAATTGTGGTCGGCGGCGGGGTAGTTGAGGCTGGTGAATTGTTTTTAACACCGGTGCGAAGTGCGATGGAGAAATACATGCCATTTGCGGGCACGCATTTACTACCAAAAATTATTGCAGCGAAGTTTGGAAATGATGCTGGCTTAATTGGCGCAGCAGATTTAGTTAGAGGCTAGCTCCATCATCGAAATCATCCTCTTTGCGGGCAGTACGCCAGATGATTGTGGCAACTGAAGAGATAAAGCCAAGCACTGCTGGCCAAGCACCAAAGAATTCAAAATCAGTTAACCAAAACAAGATTAGATAGATAAATGAACCAACAAATGTCACCGCTGAGAACCGTTGCATTTGATCTAGGTTTATCTTGCCAGGATTTGGCTGCCGAAACCGATCGGCTTGGCTGAATTTATCCAACTCATCTAAATATGTGGTGGGGGATGATTGATCTAGGGAGAGACCAGAAACAATTGAATCAAACTCAGCATTTACTAAATCATTCTCATTAAAATCAGAGCCTCGTTTAACTGCGCCACTTAAAACATCTTCGATAAATATCTTGCTTTCAATATTTAGCTGCTCAACATCAAAATCTAGCGCCACATTGTGAAAGGAGTTCTCAAATACCACTTCACGAATATCTACGGAAAAGACATTATCTATTACCGTCATTGCATTTTCTGGATCAACAGCATGATCATTTACCGAGTAGGCGACCATAATTGGTAGATCAATTAGATAAAGATCTCGCTCAACTAAGGCCCATAACTTACGTAGTGAATCTAAAGCTTTAAGTGGGGTGCGATCATATGCATGAATAGGTGGATTAGGTGCTGCAATATCAGTTGGACCCTTTGCTACCGATGCAAGTATGAACTTTAATATTGGAACATACTTCATAAACCATCTGCGATCATGCACTGATGGATTTAAAACTATTAATCCTTCAACCTCACTGCCTCTTATTTGGCATAAGCGAAGTGCTAAGGCTGCGCCCATTGAAAAACCTGCTATAAAAACTCGATCACAACTTTGTTTTAACTCTAAAAAAGATTTTTCCACCTCTTCATACCAATCCTGCCAAGAGGTTTGATTCATCTGCTGCCAACTGCTGCCATGGCCGGGAAGTAATGGCGCACTGACGGTGTAACCAGATTTATTTAAAAACTTTGCCCAGGGCGCGATGCTTACTGGTGAGCCGGTGAAACCGTGAATAACCAAGACGCCAATTTTTCCACCAGGTAAGGTAAAACCAGCTGAGTTTGGAATGGAATTCACGCTCGAATGGTGTCATAGATTGGCTTAGCCACTAAATTAGCCCTGTGCCATACAAGATTTTGAAATCCTTTTTAATCCCGCTGTTGATGTTTATTTTTAGACCCAAGGTAACTGGGCTGCGCCATGTGCCAAGTAATGGGCCGGTGATTATTGCCTCAAACCATCTTTCATTTAGTGATTCAATCTTTATGCCGCTAGTTGTTCCTCGAAATGTCACCTTCTTAGCCAAGAGTGAGTACTTCACATCCCCAGGACTTAAGGGATTCATCAAAAAAATTACCTTCATTGCTTTGGGCCAGGTTCCAATTGATCGCTCTGGCGGAAAACGAAGTGAGGCGGCAATTTTGACCGGCCTTCGCTTACTACGTGAGAATCATTGTGTTGGAATTTATCCAGAGGGAACTAGATCACCAGATGGCCGGCTTTACAAAGGACGAACTGGAATTGCTCGAATGGCAATTGAGTCAGGAGCCCCAGTGATTCCAGTTGCGATGTTTAACACGGCAGAGATTCAACCAACTGGGCAGGTAGTGCCAAAGGTTAGAAGAGTTGAGATGGTTTTTGGTGAGCCGATGTACTTCTCTGGTGATTCATCTGATCAAGCAGTTTTAAGAAGTGCTACCAATGAATTAATGGAAAAAATAGCTGAGTTATCTAAGCAGGAGTATGTGCCAAATATGTATGCATCCGATGCTAAAGATGCAATCAAAAAAAGCTTAAAGGAAAAAATTGATTTTGAAGAGGATGATGTTTAACTACTGAGCACCAATAAATTGTCGGCGCTGAGTTAAGTAATTACACATATCGCAATTATCTTTTGCCGCTGGCATATCTGAGCTAACCACCGTAATAAAATCAGTAAGTCTGCTTGCAAGGGCTGCTGGGTTTCGCTCAATTGGCCGCCAAGTATGTTTTAACTTCAAACCAAATCCTTTTGTTACATCTCCAGCTGGCTCAAGAAGTGACCAGACCAGCAATCCCATAAGTGAAACCTTCTTTGCAGCCCCGGAGGCTGGGTTTTCTAAGGCAAATGCATAAGCTTCAAGTTGTGGCTGGTAGAGATCTGTTTTATCAGAATCTTTTGCTTGGAATTTACAATCAATAATTCCATATGTGCCATCGGCAAACTCAATTAATAAGTCATACTTGCCGCGGATGGCATACTTTGTAGCGGCGCCATTTACATTGATAAATGATGATTTAACCCAACCACCAAGATCTGCCACCTTACCTTCAGGCAGCACAGGTGCGATATCTGCAGTTGTTTTACCGGCAAAGTAATTTTCTTGCATATTTGCAAGATCTCCCACCAATGGCATAAACCCTGGTGTGCGCAAGCCGTGGTTGTAATTAAGCCAAAGGCAGCGATGACATGATCCCCAAGAAAAGGTTAAATCTGATGGTGAAATAAACTCTCTAGCATTTCCAACTGCATTTGATGAAGCCATGATCTCTCGTTTCGTTACGCACTTTATAAGTGCCCTAGTTTGATCCTCTTAAGGAGCAAGTCTGCCCCTTGCCACTGACAATCTGCGCTAACGCCACGAGTGGCTAGTTAGCCAATAATTAAGGCGGAGAAGATGGTGAAAATGCCAAGGCCAATCATCACTACGCCACCAAATCTGCGCATGAAAATTAACCGCTTAACATCCCCAGCCAACCAGCTTCGAACCGTGCCAGCTAACAATCCATAACTGCCATCTGAAATGAGGGCGATGGTGGCAAAGATTGCGCCCAGTAACAGTAATTGGGCTGTGACATTATTTTTCTCTTGATCAACAAATTGAGGCAAGATCGCAGCGAAGAAGACAATAGATTTTGGATTTAAGACACCAACCCAAAAACCATTTTTTAAGGATGTGAAAAATGAGGGTTTACTTCCCTCAGTTTTTTGCATTCCCTGCGCATCAACCCTGCTAGCGGCGATTGCGGCATAACCTAAGTAGATTAAGTAAGCACCACCTGCCCATTGGATACTGTTATAAAAAAGTTTTGAGCTTTGCAAAAGTGGGCCTAAACCAAATGCAACTAAAACTGAAACTAAGAACATGCCGAAGGCATTGCCAATCACAGTGGCAATTGCTGCCACTCTGCCCCAGGCGATCGCCCGGGCGATGGTGAAGAGCACCGATGGGCCAGGAGCCAGAATGATCAAAACGGTGGCTATTAAGTACTCCCAGAGGCGTGAGGGGATGGCATCTGAGGTGAACACGCGCTAATCCTATGGGTTGCCTATTTGGGGGTTAATAGGTTTTAATACTCGATAGTATCGATTCGATATATCTAGTAGATAGGAGCTGGCGATGCGTTCTCGGTCTGAATCCCTTGAGTTCGCTCTCCTTGGCCTGCTCTCACAAGGTGCCCTTCATGGATATGAGTTACGTAAGCGAATGAGTGCAATCTACGGTCCATTTCGTGCGTTGAGCTTCTCTGTTTTATATCCCCAGCTAAGAAAGATGGTGGAGGCGAAGTTAATTGAGCAATCATTCACCGATGCTGGCGGCTTATCTAGAAGATCAAGGATTGTTTATGAGTTAACTGCAAAAGGGCGTGAGCGCTTTTCTTCACTAATGCAAAATGCTTCACCAGATTCATTTGAGGATGAAGGTTTTGAGGTTCGCTTTGCATTTTTTGGTCCAACCCCTAGAAATAATCGCGTCAGAATTTTAGAAGGACGCCACCGACGTTTAGTTGAAAAGGCGGAGGTAATCCGCAAAGACCTATCAAAAATTCCAGAAGGTATTGATACCTACTTAGTTGAGTGGCGCCGTCACTCATTGGAATCAGCAGAGCGCGAAATCGCTTGGCTGGAAAAGATGATAAAAACCGAAAGGAAGAGCTCGTGAGCGTAGAAAATAAAGGTGAAATCCGGGTAGCAATTGTTGGAGTAGGTAACTGCGCCAACTCTTTAATCCAAGGGATTACCTACTACAAGGATGCTACTAACGAAACCGAGATTCCTGGTTTGATGCACCCAGTCCTTGGTGGTTATCACATCAAAAATATTAATTTCGTATTAGCACTAGATGTTGATGCTAAGAAGGTTGGCTTAGATCTTGCTGATGCCATTTGGGCGAGTGAGAACAACACAATTAAATTTGCCACAGTTGCTAAAACAGGTGTGACGGTAAAGCGCGGAACCACATTAGATGGTCTTGGTCGGTACTACAAAGAGACTATTAAAGAATCTGATGCTGCCCCAGTTGATGTGGTCGCAGAGTTAAAGGCGAGCAAGGTTGATGTTTTAATCTGCTACCTACCAGTTGGTTCAGAGGAGGCGGCAAAGTTTTATGCTCAGTGCGCCATTGATGCCGGTTGTGCTTTTGTTAACGCACTTCCAGTCTTTATCGCATCTGATCCAGTGTGGGCGGAGAAGTTCACAAAGGCAGGCCTGCCAATTGTTGGCGATGATATTAAATCTCAGGTTGGCGCCACTATCACTCACCGAATTATGGCCAAGCTATTCCAAGATCGCGGTGTTCACTTAGATCGCACCTACCAATTAAATGTTGGTGGAAATATGGATTTCAAAAACATGTTAGAGCGTGATCGTCTTGAATCTAAGAAGATCTCAAAGACCCAATCAGTAACCTCACAATTAGATTATGACTTGGGTGCGAAAAATGTTCACATCGGCCCATCTGATTACATTCCATGGCTAGATGATCGCAAGTGGGCATATGTTCGCCTAGAAGGACGTGCCTTTGGGGATGTGCCATTAAATCTTGAGTACAAGCTTGAGGTATGGGATTCACCAAACTCAGCTGGTGTAATTATTGATGCACTTCGTTGCGCCAAGATTGCACTAGATCGCAAAATTGGTGGCCCATTACTTTCACCATCTAGCTACTTTATGAAATCTCCGCCAATTCAATACACCGATGAGCAGGCTTACCAAAAGGTTGAGCAGTTCATCGAAGGAAATATCGAAAGATAAAAATAAGTTAGCAAGTAAAAACCCCTAAGGTGTTTTAAGCCTTAGGGGTTTTTGCCCTCTTGGAGAGTGAGGGCCTTAAATCGTCGCGTCAGCTTCTACGCGACGAAGATGCGCAAAGCCGAGTAGGGTAAGTACGAGCATTAACAAACCGCCAACTGCTGCGGCCCAAGCTGCATACATTGCAATTTGGCCGATTTGCCAGAATGCAAATGAGTAAAGCAACAGTCCACGCAATGTTTCTCCCATAAATAAAGTTGTTCGCTGTCCCATTAAGTTTGCAGATTCAGCAGCTAATGCGGCATTTGCTGGATCAGCTTTTGATTTAGCAGCGGCTGCTAATGCCGCACCACTAACCTCTGAGTAAACCTTGCCACCAGCAACACCTTTTAAGTGAGAGCCGATGTAAAAGTCGGCGTAAGCCTGTGCTTGCTTGCCAGTTGTTAATGGCATATTTGAAAATGGTGCAAGAGCTGCTTGCGCCTCGTCAGATAATGCTTTAAATCCAGCACTATCTTTATCTGGCATTGTAATTTTTTGTTGTGATAATTGAGTGGCAACAGATTCATCTGCAAAAGATGCTCCCCAGTTTAGAAGTGCTGCTGCAACAAATAAGAACACAGAAAGGCCCAAACCGACAAAGCTGACGATTCGATCGAAGGTGCGACGTTTCATTATTAATTTCTCCTAATTTCTCCAGTTGTAATGCGTTGAAAAGTTATGTACTTCTCACCGCTATTAATACTCCTGAATGAGGTAGGTAGAAGATGATGTGGGTGGGGGTAGCACTTACCCAATTTTGATAAGAGGTAGCACTTAGATTTAAATCACTAAATTTAAAGAAAAACCTACTCAGTATGTTTTGCGCAAATCTGCTCGCCATTTGGTCCAATGACTAGGTGAGAACAAGCAACTCCTAATTTATCAAATGCTTTATCTCCAAAATGGGCTCGGTATGCCAACGCTAGTAATACTCTGACATTAACCTCTCCATTTGATTTAATGGAGAATGCATGGGCAACGCGGGATACGGTATTTTCAATAACCTTTTCGGTGTGGGAGGTATTCCTAGCTATAGCTGCATTTGTTAAACCATCACATAGATGTTCGCAAACCAATTTTTCAAAGGGGGTTAGCTCGCGCAATAAAATATTAACTTCCAAGGCCACTCTCCAATGATCTAATCCCTATTGTGGACCTGCTGCTGGTATTTCTCAACTAGATGCAAAGTTTGACGATTTGCGCCTACTATTGCGCCGTGAGTTTTATTAAATCTGAGCAAATTGGTGCGGTTCTGCGCCTTACCTTAGATCGGCCCGAAAAGAAGAATGCAATTACCCAAGAGATGTATCAAAGCTTGGCAAATAAAATCAATGAGGCGGCTTCAGATTTTGGCATCAGGGCGGTAGTGATTTGTTCAAGTGGTGATTCATTTACTGCTGGCAATGACATCAATGATTTTGCAAATGATCCGCAGATGGATGAGGGATCACCAGTATTTAATTTCCTTTTTGCTATACATAACTTTCCAAAGCCATTGATCGCTGCGGTTAAGGGAAGAGCGGTTGGAATTGGCACCACCATGTTGATGCACTGTGATTTAGTCACAGCAAATCCAGATACAAAATTCTCTATGCCATTTGTATCCCTTGGCTTAGTAGCAGAGGGTGGTTCTAGTTACCTATTTCCTCGCCTGGTCGGACATGCAAAGGCTGCTGAGATATTTTTTACCGGTCGAACATTTTCTGCTGATGAGGCATTAAGCATGGGTTTGATTAATCAAATTGCAGAGGATGAGTTAGCTGCTGCGATGGTATTTGCCCAAGAGATTGCAGAACAACCACCAACTGCAGTGATAAATACCAAGGCATTATTAAAGAGTGGCTCTCATGAAGCTTTAAATCAGGTGATTCGGGCAGAGGGTGAATTGTTTAAGATGGCTACTCAATCAGATGAAGCTCAAATTGCATTTATGAATTTCTTAGCGAAAAAGAGTAAGGTCAAGTAATGAGCTTAGCTGGCAAGAGAATTTTTGTTACTGGTGGCTCTCGCGGCATTGGACTTGCAATTGCATTGCGGGCTGCAAAAGATGGTGCATCAATTGCAATCGCTGCAAAGACTGCCGAAGCTCATCCAAAATTGCCTGGCACAATCTTCACTGCAGCAAAAGAAATTGAGGCAGCAGGTGGCAAAGCACTTGCCATTCAATGCGATATTCGAGATGAAAATCAAATAGCACAAGCAGTTGAGCAAGCTGCAAATGAGTTTGGTGGCATTGATATCTTGATTAACAATGCATCTGCGATTAATTTAACTAATACCGAAAACACCCCTGCAAAAAGATTTGATTTAATGATGGGCGTTAATACCCGTGGCACCTTCTTAACCTCACAAGCATGCCTGCCGTACTTAAAAAAGAGTGCGCAGGAGGGTCGCAATCCACACATCTTGATGCTCTCACCACCTTTATCTATGAAGGGCAAATGGTTTAAACCCCATCTGGCATACACGATGGCAAAGTATGGAATGAGTATGTGTGTACTGGGATTAGCTGATGAGTTAAAGCGAGATGGCATTGGTGTGAACGCACTTTGGCCAAGAACTGCTATCGATACCGCAGCCCTTGCGATGATTCCTGGCGTAGATACTGACTTTTGCCGTACACCTGAGATCATCTCTGACTCGGCCTACATAATCTTAAATCGGCCAGGCAAAGAGTGCAGCGGAAACTTCTTTATTGATGATGAGGTGTTAGCTAGTGAGGGAATTATTGATTTAGATAAGTATGCAGTGGTTCCTGGAACAAAAGAGTTTATAAAAGATCTATACGTTGATTAAAGCTTAAACTCAGTATGTTGGTGATCAGTCTCAGCAATTCCTGAGGAGTAACGCTCTTCATAACGGCCAACTCGCCAGATTAAAACAGAGAGCAACCAGGCGCCCACAAAGGATGCCACAATAAAAAAGCCCACTCGATTTAAATCAACCTCTGCGATTACGGTAAATGGTTGGTAATTATCAATATTTGTTTTTTCAGCTAACACCCCGATAAATTGAATTGTGCCAATCACAAAAGCCACAAATATTGAAAGCCCAGTAGTTGTGATGTTGTAGTAGATCTTTCTAAGGGGTGAGGTAAATGCCCAGGCGTAAGCCTTAGTCATAAAGATGCCATCTAATGAATCCATTAAGGACATACCGGCGGCAAATATTAAGGGCAGAGCAATAATT
This sequence comes from Candidatus Planktophila sp., assembly GCA_003569185.1. GTDB lineage: Bacteria > Actinomycetota > Actinomycetes > Nanopelagicales > Nanopelagicaceae > Nanopelagicus. The sequence goes on from BGOJ01000002.1 coordinate 103,182, forward strand.
GCAAGCGGTGGTAGAAAGCCGCCAACTGTGCCAACTGCGGCGGTCGCAGATAGTGCCAGCAGTGCAACCTCAGTAGCAGTATCAAAGCCAAGACCAAATAAAACACCAACTGGGTATAGCTGCCAAGAATGATCAAAGCCTTTCTTAAAAGCACCACGAAATACTCGGCGCATTAACCCTCGCTCATTTAACAACTCAGTTAAATGCTCATGGGAGAATTTTCCAGTTTTAGCCTGCTTCCAAACCTTAATAATTCCAACCAAAATTACTAAGTTCAGGATTCCAACTAGGTATAAAAATATTGTTGAAACTGAGGCGCCAATTAGTCCACCAGTCTCTGCGAAATCTTGCTGAAATTTAGTAGCTTGACGAGCGGCAAATGCGATACCAACTGAAAGAGCTAAAACAATTGTTGAGTGACCGAGTGAGAAAAATAAACCAAGTGCTAATGGATTCTTTCCCTTAGCCAGCATTAATCTGGTGGTGTCATCAATGGCGGCAATATGATCGGCATCAAATGCGTGGCGTAAGCCAAATGAGTAGGCCAAGGCACCAGCACCTGCATAAACCAAGGCACCAGTTGAATCTGTTAGTGAGCTATAAGCAGGATTTGAGTTGTAGTGAATGAATAAGCCCCAACCTGCAATATGCAAGAAGGCGACCACGGAGAAGACGCCAATAAGGGTGGGGATCTCATGTTTGGTAAAGCGCAGGTGTTGGCGCAATTGCGTTGATTTACTCACTGAACAAGGTTATTGCAAATGATTCGCATCTGCAAGTACCTTGAAAGAGGAGTTGATAAGGTGTCTACATGGCTATCAAAGGTAATAAGCAAACAATCCCAGCATTACTTTTGGCCTTTCTTCTACTTCTATTCACTCAGCAGCCACAAGCCATGGCTCACACCAAGTTGCTTCTTGCCACTCCAGATATCGCAAGTGAGATTGATAGCTGGCCCACCTCGATAACCCTTGAGTTTGATGAGGAGTTACAAAATCTAGGGGATGAGAAAGCAAACTTTGTCGTAGTAAATAATGCAGTTGGCGATCAGGTTAGTGAAACAGATGAGCAGATTTCAGGAAATTCCATCACAGTCACCCTATCTGCCAATGAGGTTAAAGGACCAGTCCTGGTTTTCTATCATGTGGTCTCAAGTGATGGCCATCCAGTTGAGGGGGAGTACAAGTTCACCTATGGCGTTGGTGAGGTTACAGCGCAGGGGGTGGAAGATAACGAAGAGGCTGAGTATCCAATTGGGATTTATTTAGCATCTGCTATTTTCATAATCTCAGGTTTGTTTTTTGCCATCTACTCATACCGACGTAGGAATAGATAGTTTTGAGTTTAGTAAGCCAAAAACTTAAGGGAATTTCTAAAAGAGAATTACCAGAACGTTGTTTCACCTGATCCACTAATTAGAAAGATTACTCTTTCTACTTTTATTAACACATTTGGAAATGGCCTGTTTATGACTACGGGAATAATCTATTTCTCATTGATTGTTGGATTAGGGGCGCAGAAAGTAGCACTCGCATTTTCCCTTCTGGAGCACTCTCTCTACTTTTAAGTATTCCATCTGGACATTTTGCAGATCGATATCCACCGCGATTAATCGCATTCTCAGCTCTTATCGGAATGGGATTTTGTGCAATCTCCTTAATCTTTATTCAAAGCTGGTGGTTGCTATTGATTGCGCTCTCACTAGATTCAATATTTGAAGTATTTGGACAAAACGCCAGAATGGCGATGATTGCCCGTATTGGTGAAGGTGAGGAAAGAGTCAGGATTAGGGCGTACACCAGAGCGGTAACAAATCTCGGCATTGCCTTTGGCACAGTCGTAGCTGGCTTTGCACTTGCCATTAATACAGTTTTTGCCTACAATCAATGATCGCGCTAGATGCCTTAACCTTCTTTCTAGCTGCTTTTGCTTATTTGAGAGTACCAAACGTAAAACCTACGCTTTCTGCGAATGAAAAATTTGACTGGAGTATTTTAAGAGATTTTAGATATATAAAGGCGATGCTTTTGAGCGGTGTTATGTCAATGCATTTTATATTACAAAATATTGCCATTCCTGTTTGGATCGTTAAGGACACAAACGCACCAAGGTGGTGGGTATCTGTAATTATGTTTATTAATACTATTGCAGTAGTTCTTTTCCAAGTGCGAATGAGTAAAGGAGCTTCAACTGCCCAATTTGGTGCGAAGCAATTAGGCAAGCTGGATTTTATATTGCAGTTGCTTGTTTTTTATATGGTTTCTGCAAAAGGATTAGACACAGCAACTGCCGCTGCGGTTTTGATTTGGCGATGGTTGTGCATGTTATTGGGGAGCTACTTGCTTCAACTGGTAGTTGGAGCATTGCGTTCGAATTAGCAGATCAAAATCGCCAAGGTGCCTATCAGGGTTTATGGCGAATGGGCTTTGGGGTATGAATGTTATTGGGCCTTCATTAGTTATTTTCTTTGCAATTGGTCTGGGCCAATTGGATGGGTGATTATGGGTGGAATATTTGTTTTCACTGGAATGTTAATGTCAAGGGTAATTGCAACCACCAAATAAAAATACCCCAGCTAATGGCTGGGGTATTTTCGTAAATTCCTATAGATCGTAATAAAGTTCAAATTCTGCTGGATGTGGACGCAATCTCACGTAATCCACCTCTTGCTTGCGCTTGAAATCAATCCAAGTATCAATTAGATCTTTGGTGAATACTCCACCACGAGTTAAGAACTCATTGTCGCGTTCTAGATTATCTAGAACGGCATCAAGTGAGCCAGGAACTTGTGGAATTGCTTTGGCCTCATCGCCTTCTAATTCATACAGATCCTTATCAACTGGCTTTGGTGGCTCAATTTGTTTTGAATACCATCAATTCCAGCCATTAACATCGCTGCAAATGCAAGATATGGATTAGAAGATGGATCTGGGCAACGGAACTCAATTCGTTTTGCCTTTGGATTAGATCCAGTAATTGGAATACGAATACAAGCTGATCTATTTCTAGCTGAGTAGACCAAGTTAACTGGTGCTTCATACCCTGGTACTAAGCGCTTGTATGAGTTAAACTGTTGGGTTAGTAAATGCTAGAAGCGATGGCGCATGCTTTAACAAACCACCGATATACCAACGAGCCATGTCAGAAAGATTTGCATAACCATCTCCCCAGAACAATGGCTTGCCATCCTTCCAAAGTGATTGGTGAACATGCATTCCGCTACCGTTATCGCCAAACAAAGGTTTTGGCATAAAGGTTGCAGTCTTACCAGCTGCCCATGCAGTGTTCTTAATGATGTATTTAAACTTCATTAACTCATCCCCAGCTGTCAAAATATCGCTGAAGCGGTAGTTGATTTCCATCTGTCCGGCAGTTCCAACTTCATGGTGAGCACGCTCAACAAGTAATCCAACCTTGCCAAGATTCATAACCATTTCATCGCGCAGATCGGCAAATTGATCAGTTGGTGAAACTGGGAAGTAACCGCCTTTGATTCGGGTGCGATAACCACGGTTTGGTGTGCCATCAGCATCCTCTTCAATTCCAGTATTCCAAGCACCTTCATATGAATCAATGTGATGAAATGCTTGGTTCATTCCTGTTAAAAATCTAATTCGATCAAAGACATAAAACTCAGCCTCGGGTGCAAAGAATGCGGTATCAGCAATACCGGTGCTTCGCATGAAATCAACAGCTTTAGCAACAATTCCACGAGGATCTCTTGAGTAGGCAGTGTTGTCATCTGGATTATGAACGGAGAATAGAATTATTAAAGTTTTCTCTTTTCGGAATGGATCAAGATATGCAGAGGATGGAACTGGAAGTAACTTCATATCTGATTCATGAATTGATTGGAAACCTCTAATAGAGGATCCATCAAACATTAATCCGTCTTTAAATACGCTTTCATCAAATGATTCAACTGGCACATTAAAGTGATGCTGAATACCTGGTAGGTCAATAAATCTAACGTCAATCAACTTCACATCATTCTTCTTGATGTAATCGAAGATCTCTGCGGAATTCTTAAACATCTATTCTCCTAAGATAAATATTGCTGAAAGTAGGGCGACTTTGCTCCGCTTCAGATGGGTAAAACCTAGTAGAAAATAATGAAAAAGCCGTAAAGCACGTGTTACATCTATGTTTCACTTTCTCCCCTTTGGGCTAGGGTTGCCCGCATGAGTTGGGAAGGTACGCCAAATTTACTGCCGGAGGCCTCACTAGGCAGACGGCTATTAGCCCTAGTTATTGATTGGACTATGTGCCGGCTGATCGCTGGATTACTCAGCCCATCGGTAATTCCAGACAATGCCTTTTCAACCTTAATTATTTTCTATATTGAAGTTTGTCTTTTCACCATTGCATTTGGCGCATCGGCTGGCCAACGGATTATGGCAATTAAGGTTGTGACATATCCAGATCAACAGCGGGTTAAAGTAGGCAGAATTGTGTTAAGAACTTTGTTAATTTGTTTGGTGCTACCGGCAGTTTTTACAAATAACGGCCGGCCACTTCATGATCACTTTGCAAACAGCCAAACAGTAAGAGAGAGATACTAACTTTTTACCTGCGTGGCATCCTTACATTAGTTGGCATTGGCCCCTTAGGCATTGGCAGGTTTAATCCGCCAACTGATCGCAATCTTGCTCTTACTTCGCGCAATTGAGCAGTGTTTAATTTCTTTGGCAATTTCTTAAGATGCTTATGTAATTTTTTAATTGAAACTTGGCCTGAATTCTCACCAACCATAACTTCAGTTACTGGCACACCAGATAGGAAACGTTCCATCTTACGTTTTTCATCTTGCATCAATGATTTAACGCCAAAGCCGCCTTCACCAACCAGAATAATTCCAGCCTTACCTGATACTCGGTGAACCATATCTTGATCGCGGTTAACATTCACAGCAGGGGTGGTAACAAAGCCTCGCTTAATTGACATCAAAACACTTGCACCAGCTCCTAATTGTCCTTGAATAGAAGCAAATGCTGCGGTGTTGGCATAACGAGTGAAAAGAAAGAATGCGGCCAAGAAAGCAACTGGCAATGTAATGAAACCAGCATAGATTGGGTGACCTAAGTTATTGCCAATAATTATGCCAAAAGTTAAAACCAAAACAAATATAACTAAACACCAAACTACGGCAAGTGGGGAATCCTTTTTAACTAACCGATAAGCATCCTTAACAACAGCTAATTGCGATTGCTTCTTAGGGGCATCACCTTTTGCAGCTGCCTCTTCTTTTTTCTTCTTTCTGCCAAACATATCTCTCCCTTACTTAACTGCCCGGGCAGCCATCGCTTGGTTATACAAGCGACCTGCTCTATAGCTAGAACGTACCAATGGACCACTCATAACGCCAAGAAATCCTATTTCCTCCGCCTCTTTGCTCAACTCCACAAACTCATTTGGCTTAACCCAGCGCACAACTGGATGGTGTTTTGCAGTTGGCCGCAGGTACTGAGTAATTGTAATCAAATCACAACCAGCACCACGAAGATCAACCAGTGCTTGCGTAATCTCTTCTCGAGTTTCACCCATTCCAAGAATTAAATTTGATTTTGTAATCAAACCAAAATCTCGCGCCTGCGTGATTACATTTAAAGATCTCTCATACCTAAATGCAGGTCTAATCTCTTTGAAAATTCTTGGTACAGTCTCTAGGTTATGGGCAAAAACTTCAGGTTTAGTTTCAAAGACTTGATTTAATAAATGTGGGTGGCCACTAAAATCTGGGGCCAACATTTCAACTCCTACACCAGGGTTTAATTGGTGAACTTGTGAAATCGTCTCGGCATATAACCAAGCACCCTCATCATCTAAATCATCACGAGCAACACCTGTGATAGTTGCATACTTTAAGTTCATACTTCTTACTGATTCGGCAACTCTTCTAGGTTCATCACGATCTAGCGGTAATGGTTTACCAGTATCGATATTGCAGAAGTCACACCTTCTGGTGCAAGCTTCACCGCCAATTAAAAATGTTGCCTCTCGATCCTCCCAGCATTCAAAAATGTTCGGGCAGGCCGCTTCTTGGCAAACTGTGTGCAAACCTTCTTTAGCTACAAGTGAGCGAAGTTTTGTGTACTCAGGTCCCATATGGGCGCGAGTTTTAATCCACTCTGGCTTTCGTTCAATTGGTGTTTGAGCATTTCTAGCTTCAATTCGAAGCAGCTTTCTTCCATTTGGATCAATACTCATTGGGATAACCTCTCTAAAACTGGGGTTAACTCTCTAATTAAAGTTGGCATAACCTCATCAACAGTTATGGATCGATCTAGCTCTTTTGCTAAAGATGTAACCTGCGCATTAGCAATGCCACAAGGAATGATTTTGGAGTAAGCAGAAAGATCTGGATTCACATTTAAAGCAAAGCCATGCATGGTTACGCCCTTAGCAACACGCAATCCAATTGCAGCGATCTTTCGATCTCCCTTTTGATCTCTTACCCAAACTCCACTGCGTTCGCAGTAACGATCAGCTTTAACTCCAAAAAGTTCACAAACATGAATCAATGCAGTTTCTAACTCTCGCACAAAGCCAACTACATCAGTTGAATTCTTTAATCTCAATATTGGATAGCCCACAATCTGGCCAAGACCGTGCCAGGTTATTTTCCCACCGCGATCAACATCAATTACTGGTGTGTTATCAATTGGGCGGTCAGCTAATTGAGTTCTGCGCCCTGCTGTATAAACCGATGGATGCTGAAGCATTAGTAATCTATTTTCAATTTGATTGTTTGCAACTTTTTCTTGTATCTGTTTTTGCAATTCCCAAGTCGATAGATAATCAACCACGCCAAGCTCTTCAACTTTAAGGCTTTTAACAATAGATATGGTTGAACTCACATACCTAGCCTAATTGCCACCTTAATATTTAGCGAAAGTTTGCATCAGAAGCGCAGGCTTGGTGTGAGCAAAATGGCATCGCTGATAGATTTCACCCCTCACCAAACACCTTGAAAGGCTCATTTTCCTATGGCTACTAAAACCAAATCAAAAGGCTCAGTTAAGGGCCGCAAACCACTTTGGATTGCAATTGTGGCCATCATCGCCTGGCTAGGCATCTCATCAGTAGCAGGACCAACATTTGGAAAACTTTCAACGGTTCAAGAAAATGATAACGCTGCATTCCTGCCAGATAACGCCGAATCTACTTTGGCTAGCAAGGTAACTGTTAAATTCTCAGACAGCTCAAATGATCAAATCCCAACCTTATTGGTTTTTCTAGGTGATGTTGATCCAAAGAAGAATCCAGCCAAACTGGGTGAAATTCAAAACTATTTAAATAAATTGGGTGAGAAGATTTTGCCAGAATCTGGCAAACCAATTAGTTCTTATATTGTTCCAGGATTTCCAATCCAAGCTATTCCATCTGAGGATGGAAAGGCGGCGCTTGCAAATATCGCACTTAACTCTGATATTGCACAAGAAAATATTGAAGAGAAGCCGACCCTACCCATTCTTGTTGAATTCATTCGCGAGGATTTAAAGGAAAACTTTGAAGCCAAGAATCTGACTACCCATGTAACTGGATTTGGTGGAATTTTTGCAGACCTGTTTGGTGCTTTCGGTTCAATTGATACAACCCTGCTCTTAACAACATTGATTGTTGTATCTATCATTTTGATTATTGTTTATCGCTCTCCATTCCTTTGGATTTTGCCTCTCTTTACCGCAGTTACTGCATTGTCATTAGCTGGAACTGTGGTTTATTTCCTAGCAAAGGCAGGAACAATAGATTTGAATGGACAGTCGCAGGGAATTCTTTCAGTTTTGGTCTTGGGCGCAGCAACTGACTACGCCTTGTTGCTGATTGCCAGATATCGAGAAGAGTTGCACCATCATGAATCAAGATATGACGCGATGAAAATCGCATTACGAGGTGTAGTAGAACCAATTCTGGCTTCAGGATCAACAGTTATTGCCGGTCTATTAGTACTTCTGCTTAGCCAATTATCTGGAAACAGAGGCTTAGGGCCAGTAGGTGCAATTGGAATCGCATCAGCAATGATCACCGTGCTTACTTTCTTACCAGCCCTTCTAGTTGTTTTCGGTCGCTGGATCTTTTGGCCAAAAATTCCACGCTTTGATGATGTGGATGAACAATTAAGTGGTGCTTGGTCAAAAATTGGTGCTGCAGTTGAAAAGAATCCAAAGCGAATCTGGATTTCAACGGCGTTGCTATTAACAATTTTGGCAGGCTTTTCATTCACTCTTAAGGCAGATGGATTGGCCAATACCGAGGCATTCACAACTAGAACTGATTCTGTAATCGGACTTGAAAAATTAGGGGAGCACTTCCCAAGTGGTGAAGGATCACCGGTTGAGATAGTTGTAAAGGAAAATGATGTTACCGCTGCAACTGCAGCTCTAATGAGTGTTTCTAATGTGGCGTTTGTTGAACCAATTGTTGACGGTCAAAAGATTCCAGGACAACCTACTCCGCCAATCAAAGTGGTAGAGGGCAAAGTACTTTTAAATGCCACGTTAAAGGTTGCACCAGACTCAGTTGATGCTAGAAATACAATTCCATTGATTCGAAATGCTGTGAAAGAGGTCGACAAAGATATATTGGTTGGCGGTGGAACAGCAGTTCAATATGACACCGATGTGGCATCACGTCATGACAATCGATTGATCATTCCAATCGTATTGTTAATTATTGGAATTATTCTAGGTCTGTTACTACGTAGCGTTTTAGCAGCAGGACTTCTCTTGCTAACAGTGGTGCTTTCTTTCATGGCAACACTTGGCGTTTGCCAACTTGTATTTGAGCATGTCTTTGGCTTTGCTGGCGCAGATGCATCATTCCCGCTCTTCGCCTTCATCTTCTTGGTGGCATTAGGTATTGATTACAACATCTTCCTGATGACTCGAGTTCGCGAGGAGTCGATGAAGATTGGTACGCGAAAAGGTGTTATCAAGGGCTTAACAGTTACAGGCGGCGTGATTACCTCAGCTGGAATTGTTTTGGCAGCAACCTTTGCAGTTCTAGGTGTCTTGCCATTGGTGTTCCTGGCCGAACTTGGCTTTGCAGTTGCCTTTGGAGTTTTGCTGGACACAATTATTGTTCGATCCTTGTTGGTTCCAGCGCTGGTTCATGTAATTGGACCAAAGATCTGGTGGCCTTCAAAGCTGCAATATGAGAATAAGAAGTAGGATTTAAATATGGCTCCCCGCGTTGGTATCGCAGGATACGGATTAGCGGGGAGATATTTTCACGCACCCTTACTTGTTGGTGCCGGCTTTGAGATCGCATCGATTTTAACCAGAAATGAACAGAGAATTCTGGATGCAAAAACTGATTTTCCAAATACGCAAATTTGTAATTCACTTGAAGATCTACTTAAAACCAAGATTGATTTATTAGTTGTTGCTTCTGCAAATCAATCTCATGCCGAACAAGCAATCGCCGGATTAAAAGCGGGTATTCCAGTTGTGGTTGATAAACCAATGGGGCGGAGCTTAAAAGAGACTGAAGAGATAATTGCAGTTTCAAAGCAAACTGGAGTTGGTGTTTCAACATATTTCAATCGCAAATGGGATTCAGATGCTTTAACTATTAAAAAGATTATTAGTGAAGGTGTATTGGGTAAAATTTTTCGCTTAGAGTCTAGATTTGAAGTTTTCCGTCCGCAATTAAAGGGTGGATGGCGAGAGAATAAGGATGTTGAGCAGGGTGGTGGAAATCTGCTTGATCTGCAGCCACATTTAATTTCAACCGCATTAGATTGGTTTGGTCCAGCACAATTAATGAGCGCCTCTGTTAGAGCGATCCGCGGTGGATCTGATGATGACATTGTGTTAACTCTTAAACATCAAAGCGGTGTTGATTCATATTTATCAGCAAGTGCGATTATGGGCTCTGCTGGTCCTCGAATCAGATTAGTTGGTGATAAAGCCACATTGGTAATCAAAGATTTAGACCCGCAAGAGAGTTTATTGCGAAGCGGAGTCAAGCCAAAAGATGGCAAGTGGGGACAGAGCACAAAGAGTGCGGCATACATCCATACCGGTGATCAAGTTGTTGAATATCAAGCAGTTGATGGAAATTACACACAGTATTACCTAGAGGTGAAAAATGCGTTAGCTGGCGGTAAGTGGCCGGTAAGTACTGAAGAAGCTTTAGCGGTAGCGAAAATTATCGATCAAGCTAGAGAGATCTCTTTCAGATAAGAATGAGTTTTGATTGCATAGTTGTTGGCGCAGGGTTAGCTGGATTAAGTGCTGTGCGAGAGTTAGAAAAATCTGGAAAATCTGTATTACTTCTTGAGGCCACAGATTCTGTAGGCGGCCGAGTTAAAAGTGATTACATTGATGGATTTATCTGTGATCGTGGCTTTCAAGTAATCAATCCAAAATACCCAGAGGTTGCAAGAAGCGGAGTTCTAAAAAGTTTAGATTTTAAATATATTTCAGGTCAAATTAGATTGGCTGATTATCAAAGAAAAGTTGGATATTCATTTGCCACATTTTCTTCCAGATTCGGCTCAGTTGGTGAGAAGTTAAACCTGCTTGGCTTTGTTGCTAATCCAAGGGTGAGTAATTTAAAAAGTTTTGGTGATTACACCACCTCATTTCCAACACTGTATGAGCGGGTCTTAAAACCGTTTTTGACTGGTGTATTTCTAAGTGATCCAAAAAATATTGGCGCAGATGTTGCGCAGGAGATTTTGCGCAGTTTTGTTAAATCTCTACCTGGCATACCTGCTGGGGGAGTTGGCCAGTTCTCCCAGGCCTTGGCAGCACGGGTTGCGAACCTGAAATTAAATGAGCGGGTTGAGTTGGTGACTAAGGGAAAAGTTGTAACAACTTCTGGGCAGTACAGCGCTAGGTTCATAATTGTCGCCACCGATCCAACTATTGCCGCACAATTAGTTACAGGAATCTCTCTTCCAAAAATGTTTGAATCAACCACCGCATACTTTGCTACCTCTGAGCTACCGATGGATGGGAAAAATCTAGTCATCTCTTCAAACTCAAAGTTAGTAAATTCAATTGTAATTAGTCAGGTGTCGGCAAAATATGCTCCAGCAGGTCAGCACTTAATTAGTGCAACATCACTCTCGCCAATAACTGAGAGTGTGTTTAGGAAAGATCTAGCTGCTATTTGGCAGATGAATACTCAGCAATGGCAGTATGTTGCTAATTATGAGATCAAACAGTCACTACCAGCACATTTGCCAGGACAGAGTAAATCTAAAAATCCATTTGTAGCAGATGGTATTTATGTCGCCGGTGATCATATGGCAACACCATCCCAACAAGGTGCGATGAAAAGTGGTTATTTAGCTGCGAAGGCGATTAATCAACTAATGCAGTAAGTGCTGCAAGCAGATGTGGGTAATCAAACTCAAAGTTATTGTCCATTAATACTTTAGGAATAACTTTTTTAGATCCAAGTACCTCGGTTGAAAATCCACCAAGAGCTGCTCTGATTGCAAATGCTGGCGCTGGAAAAAATGCTGGTCGCTTTAATGCCCGGGCTAATGCGGCGGTGAACTCTTGATTAGTGACTGGATTTGGCGCAGTTAGATTGACTGCTCCTTCAATTTTTGAGTTCATTAGGAAGGTCATTGCTCGAATTTGGTCATGCAGGGTTATCCAGGACCACCATTGTTTGCCAGAGCCTAACTTTCCACCTAAACCAAATTTAAATATTGGCATCATTCTTCCAAGGGCGCCACCAGTTGGATCAAGGACTAAACCAGTTCTTAGCTTTACAGTTCTAACACTAGGCGCCAGGTTTGCAACTGCCTCCCACTCGCGGCAAACAATTGAGAGAAAATCCTCGCCGCCTCGATCTGTCTCCACCACAGCACGATTTCCAGTTTCTCCGTAGTAGCCAATTGCGCTAGCTGAAATGAATACCTCTGGTTGTAATTGTTCACAGGCATTAGCAATTGTGGTTGTTCCAAGTAATCGAGAATTTAGAATTTCAGAGCGAAATGCAGCAGACCATCTCTTGTCGCCAACACCAGCTCCTGCTAAATGAAATACCGCATCAATTCCCTCTAGTGGTTTTAAATCGATCTCACCTTTAACAGGATTCCAGGTAACCTCATCAGATAATCGAGTTGGCCTTCTAACTAACTTTAAAACTTGATGGCCATCACTTTTTAGTTGCGCACAAAGTGCACTACCAATTAAGCCAGATGCACCAGTAACTGCTATTTTTTTAGAACGTGGCAAATTACAAACCTAGATCAGATTCGAAACGGCCTTCTTCAAGTCTTTCTTTTAATGTAACTAAGAACCGTGCAGCATCTGCGCCATCGACGACTCGATGATCGTAGGAGAGTGCAAGATAAACCATTGATCTAATCGCAATAGTTTCACCGCCATCAGCACCTTTAACAACCATTGGACGCTTAACAACCGCACCTAAACCAAGAATTGCTACCTGTGGTTGATTAATGATTGGGGTATCAAAAAGAGCACCACGAGATCCTGTATTTGTAATGGTGAAAGTTCCACCACCTAATTCATCTGGAGTAATTTTGTTTTCTCGAGTTCTAGCTGCCACATCTGAAATCTTGCGTGCAACACCGCCCATATTTAAATCACCTGCATCTTTTACAACCGGCACCAGTAATCCGCGGTCAGTATCAACAGCAATTCCAAGATGCTCAGAGCCGTGATAGGTAATTTGATCACCCTCAACGGAGGAGTTTAGAACTGGGTGTTGCTTTAATGCCTCACATACTGCCACTGCAAAAAATGGCAGGAAGGTTAACTTCACACCCTCTCTTGATTCAAAAGAGGCCTTAGCAGCATTTCTTAATCGATCAATTTTTGTAACATCTACTTCAACTACAGTAGTTAACTGCGCAGAGATTTTAAGTGACTCAACCATTCGATCTGCAATAACTTTTCTAAGTCTGGACATACTCACAGTTGTGCCACGAAGTGGTGAAACCGCAAGCGGTCCACGTGGAGCGGCAGCAGTTGAAGCCATCACAGTTGCAGTTGGTGTTGCAGCAGCGCGTGGTGTTGCTGCCAAAATATCTTCTTTACGAATTCTTCCGCCGACACCGGTTCCTTTAATTGTTGCCAGATTTACACCAGCCTCTGCCGCTAACTTTCGAACAATAGGAGTTACATACGCATCATCTGCGCGAGATGAGCTAATCGGCGCAGCTGCAACTGGAGCAGGAGCAATAACTGGCGCTGGCATAACAGCAGGTGCAACAGGTGCAGGCGTTGGTATTGGAGTTGGCGCAGGTGTTGCAACAGGTGCTACAGGAGTTGGTTTAGTAGCAGGTGCGGTTGAGCCGGAGACTCCAATTGATGCTAAGCGAGCACCAACTGCAACAGTGGAGTCAACTGGAACATCAATACTTAATACGGTGCCAGATACTGGAGATGGAATTTCGGTATCAACTTTATCTGTTGAAACTTCCAGTAATGCCTCATCAGCAGCTACAGCATCGCCAACCTTCTTCAACCATCTTGTAACAGTTCCTTCAGTTACAGATTCACCTAATGCTGGCATTGAAACAATTGTGGCACCGCTACTTGCTGGCGCAGGTGTTGGTTTGAAACTTGAACAGGTGCAACTGGAGTTGGAGCAGGAGTTGCTACTGGCGCAGCAACTGGTGCAGGGGTCGGTGTAGCAATTGGTGCAGGAGTTTGTGCTGCAGGCTTAGCAGCAGAACCAGATTCAGCAATTACAGCAAGCTCTGCGCCAACTGCAACTGTGGAATCAACTTGCACAACAATTTTTTGTAATACGCCGGCAACTGGGGATGGAATTTCAGTATCGACTTTATCTGTTGAAACCTCTAGTAATGGCTCATCTACAGCAATTGAATCGCCTTCTTTTTTAAGCCAACGTGTAACAGTTCCTTCAGTTACAGATTCGCCAAGTGCTGGCATGGTTACTGAAAATGTCATTTATCTTTCAACCTTTCTATTAACCATGTTCAAATTATCCGTGAGCATGCAATGGCTTACCGGCCAGGGCTAAGTGTGCCTCACCCATTGCCTCAGACAAGGTTGGATGGGCATGAATGTGTTGGGCAACATCGGCAGCATCTGCTTCCCAGTTATAGATCAACTGAGCCTCAGCTAGTAACTCACCTACGCGAGAGCCCACCATGTGAATACCTAATACCGGACCATTCTTCTTGGCTACCAATTTAACTGAACCAGCAGTTTTTAGAATATTAGCTTTACCATTTCCAGCTAAATCATAATTTAACTCAACTACATCATTTCCAGCAGCTTTTGCTGCAGCAGTAGTTAATCCAACGGAAGCAACTTCAGGCTCTGAGTAGGTAACTCGTGGAACGCCATCGTAATTAATTGCTCGTGGATTTAACCCTGCAATTTCCTCTGCCACCATAATTCCCTCTGCAAATCCGACATGAGCTAATTGCAATGTTGGAATCAAATCTCCAACTGCCCAAATACCAGCCACATTGGTGCGACATTTGTTATCGACGAGCACATAACCACGATCCATCTTGATGCCAGCCTCTTCATAGCCAAGACCTGCTGATACTGGTCCACGACCGACAGCAACAAGAAGTATTTCAGCTGAGAATTCTTTGCCATCTTCTAAGGTGATCTTTACATCTTTCTTGCCGCGCTCAGCAGATTTGAATTTAACTCCAAGTTCAAAATTAATTCCACGTTTACGGAAGGCTCGCTCTAATTGCTTGCTAGAAGATTCATCCTCTAATGCCACTAAGTGGTTAAGTCCTTCAATGATTGTTACCTCGGCGCCAAATGATTTCCATACTGATGCAAACTCACATCCAATTACTCCACCGCCAAGGACTATTACAGATTTTGGAACGTAATCAAGTTTGATTGCTTGTTCACTGGTAATGATTTGCTTGCCATCAATTTCAAGTCCAGGAAGAGTTTTTGGATAAGAACCAGTTGCCAGAATTACATTCTTGCCAGTGTATTTTGTGCCATTGGCTTCAACTGTGTTGTTTGAAACTAACTTTCCACTACCTTGGACATAGGTAACATTTCTAGATTTAACTAATCCCTCTAAACCTTTGTGAAGCTTTGCAATCACACCATCTTTATAGGTGTTAACCGCTGCCATATCCATAGAGTGAAAATCAGCTTTAACGCCAAAATCTGCTGCATGTCTGGTGCTATCTGCAATCTCACCGGCGTGAAGGAGAGCCTTAGTTGGGATGCAACCTTTATGTAGACAGGTGCCGCCTAGTTTTTCTTTTTCGATTAAAACTACTTTTTGACCTAACTGGGATGCACGAAGTGCTGCTGCATAACCACCACTACCGCCACCGAGAATTACTAGATCAAAATCGGCCATGAGGTAATCCTGCCACGAATCGTTGCCCTTGATAAACCAATGAAAATATCGACACTATGACTGTGAGGAAGCCAACTCAGCTAATTGCACAAGTGAGCGCAAAGCGATTCCGGTGCCACCAACTGGTGTATAGCCATGTGCAGTTTTTTCGTTGTAGGCAGGACCAGCAATATCCAAGTGCAACCATGGTGTTTGCGGATCAATAAACTCTTTTAGGAATATTCCAGCAACTAACATGCCACCCATTCGATCACCAATATTTGCAAGATCTGCAACTGGTGAATCAAGGGAAGCGCGAAGTTCAACAGGAAGTGGCATTGGCCAAAAAGATTCACCTGCAATTTCAGCAGCCTTTAAAAACTGATTACTAAACTCATCATTATTTGTCATAACTGCAGAGGTTCGTGTACCAAGAGCAACTACTTGTGCGCCTGTTAATGTTGCAACATCAATAATTCCATCTAAGCCACCAGCCTTCTTGCCCACCTCAGCAGCTTTAACAAGCGCATCTGCTAAAACCAATCGACCTTCAGCATCTGGATTTAAAACCTCAACAGTTTTTCCGCCGTAAATTGTTATGACATCACTAGGTCTGGTGGCGTTATCGCTCACCATATTTTCAGCAAGTGGCGCCCAGCCATCAATTGCAATCGGCAATTTAAGTTGTGCGATGGCAAAGACTGCTGCGACCACCGCAGCCGCCCCCGACATATCTGACTTCATCGCCTCCATGCCATTTGCAGGTTTTAGCGCAAGGCCACCAGTATCAAAGGTGATGCCTTTGCCAACAAATGCATATCGCTTTTTGGCTTTAGCCGGTGAATACGAAACATGCAGTAACCGTGGTGGGTTTGCCGAACCTTGACCTACACCAATGATTCCGCCATAGCCACTTTTTTTAAGAGTAGCATCATTAAAAATTTCAGCCTTAACGCCGTACTTCGTAGATAGTTTTTTAAGCTGTTGCGAGAAAGAATCTGGCGTTAAATGACTTGGTGGCGTATTAATCAAATCTCTCACTAAATAAGTTTGTTCAGCAATTATTTCAGCACGTTTTGCAGCTACTTTAGCTTGGGCGGTATCGGCAAATTTAGAGATCACACTTACCTGTGAAAGCGGCTCTTTTTGATCTTGCTTACTGCTACCTAGAAATTCTGTGAAGGTATAGGCGCCAAGTGCAGCACCCTCTGCAATAGCTGCTAGTTCGACAACTGATTTATGGGGTAGTGCAAAGGTTGCACTCTTATTACCATTTAGATCTCGGGCGGCTGCCCCTGCTGCACGTCTTAAATTCTCAGGATCAAATGCGGATTTAATATCACCTAAACCGGTGAAGACCACTAGTTTTGTATTTTTGCCAGGTAACTTAATAACTTCATCTGCTTTGCCAGTTGCACCCATGGCATTTAATGTTGCAAGAAGTGAGGCACTATCAATTTGGGAAGCGCCAGATTCAATCTGTAACTTCTTATTGGAGGTAGCAAGACCAACAACTAAAACTTCACTATCTACTTTAGAAGTTAATTTCACCTTGGCCATTGCACTCCTGTTTTAGCAAAATCGCAGTTTCTTATATCCGGGATAAGCCTAAAGGATTCTGATAAAAGGTGATAATTATGGGCAGAACCAATGAGTGATTTCCATAAATAAGGCGTGTAGGTTTGGGTCATGAACCAATCACCACTGGCTGATAGACATTTAGCTCTTAATGCAAAGATGGCTGATTTTGGTGGCTGGCTGATGCCAATTGAATATCCTCAAACTGGTGCAATTGCCGAGTACACAGCAGTCCGCCAACAAGTCGGTATCTTTGATGTTTCACATTTGGGGAAAATCTCAGTAATTGGTGCGGGCAGTGTTGATTTCATAAATAAAATGGTTACAAATGATTTGACCAAAATAACTACGGGACAAGCCCAATACACCTTGCTTTGCAATGAGGATGGCGGGGTAGTGGATGATCTAATTATTTATCGTAATTCAGATTCAGATCTATTTCTCATTCCAAATGCCTCAAATACAACCTCTGTTTTTGAAATATTACAGAGTAATTGTCCTGCTGGTATTGAGGTAACAAATCTGCATAAAGATTTTGCTGTGCTTGCGGTGCAGGGACCAGACTCAGCTAAGGTTTTAGGTGAGGTTGGAGTAATAGCAGAGTTAGATTACATGTCATTTGTTCATGCCAAGATTGACAATTATCCAGTTATTTTGTGCCGTACTGGATACACCGGTGAGTTTGGTTTTGAAATTATCCCGGCTTGGAAAGATGCGCAGCAGGTATGGGACAAATTAGTTTTAGCAGTTAGCCAATTCTCAGGTGCCATTTGCGGTTTAGGGGCAAGAGATCTTCTTCGTACTGAGATGGGTTATCCACTTCATGGTCATGAGTTATCTTTAACAATCACACCTGTCGAGGCAGGTGCAGGTTGGGCAGTTGGTTGGAGTAAAGCAGAGTTTCGAGGCCGGAATGTGTTACTCAAGCAAACAGAGAGTGGTAGCAAGTTAAAGTTAAAAGCGATTATTGCAACAGATCGCGGTATTCCACGAAAAGATATGCAGGTAAAGGATTTAAAGGGGCAGATAATCGGTGTAGTAACCAGCGGAACTTTTTCGCCCGCTTTGAAAAAGGGAATTGGCTTGGCTTTGATCGATTCAAATGTCAAAAAGGATGATCAGGTTTTGATTGATATCCGGGGCAATGACTCAACCTTTAAGGTTGTCTCTTTGCCATTTGTGCCATCTAAAGTTCGATAAAGCCAAGCCAGCTTTTAACTGACGATTTTTAGCAAGCACCCCATAGACGCCAGGCGTACTCAGCAATAGTCGTGCCGATGTAGAGAATTCCGATGTGAGCGGAGAGTCCCAAGATTTTTGCAAACAGTGATTTAGGGGCGGTGGTTTTCTTTACCGACACAATCACAGGCACTTGATGGCTAGATAACATTATTACTCCTACTCAGGAAACTTAACATTACCATTATCGGCAAAAACAAAGGCGAGTGAATCACCAGGTTTTAATGCTAACTCCGCCACACCTACCTGGGCCCATGCCCACTTAGCATTTAGATCAGCTGGATTTGGCAGTGGTTGCTTGCGCTTTTCTAAGACCGCCCAATAGGCAAACTCAGCAGGCATATCTTTGCAACTTTCTATGTAATCCTCATGACCCTTAATACCTATCGGTTCATCAGATTTAGGAAGATTGTTTAATCTGCAAACAATTGCATCACCATATTTGTCAGTACCTTCTAATTTAAAGTTGGCACTTTTCATTAGCTCTAGCGCCGTGATTTCATTATCTGTGGCTAGACACTTCTCATATGGCTCACTATTTGGATCTAAGACACCATAATCAATTACAAGATTTACACAATTTTTTGTAGTTTGAGCTGAATAAAAGGTGATGCCACCAATTATCAGCGCTACTACTGCGATTGCAGGTATGAATTTCTTTCCTGCCATAAAGTACTTACTGAACATGTGTTGCCTCTCAATTAGAGAGTTTCACGTAAGCGAAAAAACTCAACTAAATGAGAATTCCCGCCCCGCAATCCTCGACGGGTGGTAAAAAAATAAAATGTGTTGGGTAATCCGACTTGAAAAGAAATCTTTCTCACGGTTGCGGGACAGCGTCGGATTTACACCGACTTCCCCCAGTCACATTCGTTTTGCTTTCGTTATTAAGTTGTAGGCGGATTCTGCTGGTAAAGCGGAGAATTAGCAACTCACCACGCACATTGCAAGCCATGCCCGATCTAGTTATTGTTGGAATATGGAATATAGACGCCTTGGCAGTACTGGAATGTATGTCTCAGAGATTACCTACGGAAACTGGATAACCCATGGCTCCCAAGTAGAAGAGCAAGCAGCGATTAAATGTGTGCGAGCTGCATTAGATCTTGGAATTACAACCTTAGATACCGCTGATGTTTATGCCGGCACCCGTGCTGAATCGGTAATGGGCAAAGCACTCAAGGGTGTTAAGCGAGAGTCATATGAGTTATTTACCAAGGTTTATTGGCCAACTGGTACTGGAAAAAATGATCGTGGGCTTTCCCGCAAACATATTATGGAGTCATGCAACGCATCATTAAAAAGATTGAAAACAGATTATGTGGATTTATATCAAGCACATCGATTTGATTATGAAACACCACTTGAGGAAACCCTTGGTGCTTTTGATGATTTAATTCGAAGCGGAAAGGTTTTATATATTGGTTTTTCTGAGTGGAACGCTGAGCAAATAGCAGCCGCGCTAAAGATTCAAGATCAAAAGGGTTACTACCGATTTATCTCAAGCCAGCCTCAATACTCGATGTTGTGGCGGGTTATTGAATCTGCGGTTGTGCCACTTTCTGAAAAAGAGGGGATTGGCCAAATTGTTTGGTCACCAATCGCCCAAGGTGTCTTAACTGGAAAGTATCTGCCAGGCAAAAAAGCACCAGCTGGATCTCGCGCAACTGATAAAAAAGGTGGCGCAAATATGATCTCTGGCTTTATGAAGGATGAGATTTTAAGTAAAGTGCAAAAGCTGATCCCAATCGCAGCCAAGGTTGATTTAAGCCCAGCCCAACTCGCAATTGCATGGGTGCTTCAAAATCCAAATGTATCTAGTGCAATTATTGGAGCAACTAAACCTTCTCAAATTAAAGAGAATGTGAAGGCATCGGGTGTTAAATTAGATAAATCCATCATGGATGAGATCGATAGCGTATTAACTGGTGTGGTCACAGCTGATCCAAGTAAGACAGTTAGCCCAAAACCACGGGCTTAGTATTTACTTACCTTTTCGCTTATTGATCAAAACCTGCGGTGCAGGTGCTCGTAATCTGCGAAGTTGAGTAGCCCGCATCCAGCCATACATTCCAATACCTCTGGTTGGCTCACTTGGGAACTTCTCTTTAACCATTTTCTTTATACGTCTGGATAACAAAATTCCATCCAGGGTTATAAAAATCATGGATGAGTACATAACAGCAACTGCTGCTAATTGCACAGCCGGAATTGGGATGATGGTTAAAATTAAAACCACCATAATGATAATTAAAAAGTACTCGGTAACTGATTTTCGCTCATCAACATAATTTCTAACAAATCTTCTTGCTTCACCACGATCTCTAATTGGTAGCGCACTTTCTTCGCCGCGCATATAAGCCGCTCTTGCTTCTAGGCGACGTTGGCGGGCTTGCTCCTTCAACACTTTTTTTGTTGCCTTACTTGCATTTGGTGAAAGTGGAGAGAGCTTTAATTTCGCTTCGCTCTCTTTGCGCTTTGGAGTTGGCTTACCTTTTTTTTCGCTCATGAGATTAAGGTAGGGCTAACATTTGATCTAATGCAACTTTTGCGTACTTTGCTATCTCGTCCTCAACCTTTATCTGGTTGATCAACCGCCCATTCACCAACGATTCCATTGCCCAAACAAGGTGAGGTAGGTCAATTCGATTCATGGTTGAGCAATAACACACAGTTTTATCTAAGAAAACTATCTGCTTGTCGGGATTCTCATTAGCAAGGCGCTGAACCAAATTTAATTCAGTTCCAATCGCCCATTTAGCACCAGCCGGGGATTGGGCTACAGTTTTGATAATCATCTCCGTGCTACCAACCACATCAGCATTTGAAACTACATCATGTTGGCACTCAGGATGAACTAACACCCTCACTCCAGGCAGTTTGACTCGAACATCATTGATATTTCCAACTGTAAATCTGCCATGCACTGAGCAGTGACCCCGCCAAAGAATTACTTTGGCATTCTTGATCGCATCATCAGTCAGCCCACCATTTGGTTTCCATGGGTTGTAAACCACGCAGTCAGTAATTGATACCTAAAGATAAAACAGCGGTGTTTCTTCCTAAATGTTGATCTGGCAAAAACAATATCTTTTCACCCTCTTCAAATGCCCACTTCATCGCTCTAGCAGCATTTGAAGAGGTGCATACAGCTCCGTGATTTTTGCCGGTGAAGGCTTTAATCGCAGCTGATGAGTTCATATAAGTAATAGGAATAGTTTTCTTGGCTACACCCAGTTTTTCTAAGACCTGCCAGCAATCTTGCACCTGTGATGCCGTAGCCATGTCAGCCATAGAACAGCCGGCAGCAAGATCAGGCAAAATAACTTTTTGATTTTTGGTTGTTAAAATATCGGCGCTCTCTGCCATAAAGTGCACACCACAGAAGAAAATAAATTCAGCGGCAGAGTTTTCAGCTGCTGCTTGCGCCAATTTAAATGAATCACCTCGGATATCAGCAAAAGCAATTACTTCATCTCGCTGGTAATGATGGCCCAGCACCATCGCTTTAGCGCCTAAAGCTTTTCGGGCGGCTGTGGCTCGATCTACTAATTGCGGATCACTTGCAGCAGGCAGTTGGCCATCACAGGAGACGCCCCGCTCGCTATTTAGATCAGATTCACTGCCAAGTAGCAGCAGATCACTTATTCCCATGTGGGCAAGTGTAAACGCTCACAGGTTTTGGTGCAGAAATCCTTGGCTAGAACTAGTAGCCTATGAGCCTAAGTTAGGTATTGGAGAGTAAGTGAGTATGAGCACAGAGACAACAACAACGACAACAACTGCTGGCATTGCATTATCTGATGTTGCAGCACAAAAGGTTTCATCACTGCTTAAGCAAGAAGGCCGAGATGATCTAAGTCTTCGCGTTGCAGTTCAACCTGGTGGTTGCTCTGGACTTCGTTACCAACTTTATTTTGATGATCGAGCCCTTGATGGCGACACCATTACTGAGTTTGGTGCCGAAAAAGTTAAGGTTGTAACTGACAAAATGAGCACACCATATTTGATGGGTGCCACAATTGATTTTGTTGACACAATTGAGAAGCAAGGCTTCACAATTGATAATCCAAATGCCCAAGGCTCTTGTGCTTGTGGCGATTCATTTAACTAATCTAAGTTAAATAAAAATATGAAGGTGGCAGTTGCCGGCTCAGTCGGTGGCGACCACATCATGAGTTTTGGTGGCAAGTTCACCGATTCACTAGTAGCTGGCTCATTAGCCAAAGTCTCACTCTCATTCTTGGTGGACACTCTTGAAATCAGGCGTGGTGGGTGTGGTGCAAATATTTCTTTTGGCATGGGCGCCCTTGGTTTAGATCCAGTTCTAATTGCAGCGGTTGGACGTGACTGGGTTGATTATGAAGCTTGGCTAAAGCGCCATGGCGTTGATACCTCACATGTATTAGTTTCAGACAAACTTCACACCGCAACTTTTATGGTGACAACTGATACTGAGTTAAATCAAATTGCATCCTTCTTTCCAGGAGCTATGAGTGAGGCGCGCAATATTGAGTTAGAGCCAATAATGGCAAAGACTGGAAAATTTGATCTTCTAGTTATTTCACCAGATGATCCTGAAGCAATGATGCGCTACTCAGAGATGGCACGAGCTTTAAAGATTCCAGTTGCTGCAGATCCTTCACAGCAAATGGCAAGAATGGATGGCAAGGAGATTGCCCAGTTAATTGAAGGGGCTAAGTATTTGTTCTTAAATGAGTATGAGTTAGCGCTAGCAATTCAAAAAACTGGCTGGACTGACCGCCAGTTATTTGATCGCGTACAGGTTCGTGTTGTAACACTTGGTTCAAAGGGTGCGCAGATAGAGGAGCATGGCAAGGAAACAATTTATGTGGGAGTGCCAAAAGAAAAAGAGAAGTTGGATCCAACTGGCGTAGGAGATAACTTCCGATCTGGATTTATCGCAGGCCTTTCTTGGGGATTAGGTCATGAAAGATGTGGTCAACTTGGTTCACTGCTTGCTACTTACTGCATCGAGACAACTGGCACGCAGGAGTATCGATTCACAAAGGATGAGTTCTTAAATAGATTTGAAATTGCTTATGGAAAGGCTGCAGCTGATGAGGTTAGACCTCATCTAAATGTGCGATTAGCTGGCTAGTTAATCCGTAATTTTTCAACGCAACTTTTTAATGCTTGGCAAAACTCTTTCACCATCTGCTCTGTAATATCTTTATGCAGGGTTAATCGAATATTTCCAGCTATTGGACGACCCATTGCTGCCAGCACATGGCTTGGTTGCATATCTGCTGATTTGCATGCAGAACCAGAATCAACGGCAAATCCTAAATCTTCAAGGCTTAGTAGAAGGCGATCAGCTTCAATGCCAGAGATTGAAAATGACAAAAACTTTGATAAGCCATCAAGAGAGGATGCAATATCGAGATCCGGTATTTCTGAGTTTATAAAGTTAACAATCTGCTCCTTTAACTTAGCCCTGATATCGCTATCGGCTAAGTAACCCTCTAAAGCAACTGAGCTTGCGATCGCAAGTGGAATTGAAAACCCACCAGGCACTCTGGTGTGATCATTATGTGGCAGCGGATTTCGCCAATCCTTTTCCTGTTTTATAACTAATATGCCAAAGCCAGCAGGTCCTTGCCAGCTTGTACTATCAAATAACGCAGTTTGATAATCAAAAGTAGGTAGGTAATCAATTCCACTTGCAGTGCAATCAGCAAAGATGGCTGCTTGGGTAACTGGATTTGATTGAAGATTTCCGCTTTCGCCATTGGCCACTTGCCAAACAAGTACATCATTAGCGGTTGCTGAAAACGCACCAATCTGGCCATTGTTATTAACCGGTAGACATTTAACCTGCCTACCTTTGTTTTCTTCATTAGCTGCAACAGCAAAAACTCGTTGGCGATCAATACTTGAATAAAATAATTTACTGTCAGGTTTTAACAATCCAGAAATACCTAAATGAAAACCCAGATCACTCTCACCTAAAAATTCCAACTCATCGGGGCGAACTTTTAATAGCTCAGCAAATTTTTCTCGAACCTGTTGGAGCAAAATTGCTGTTTGCCTTGAATTGTGATTTAACTTATTTGGGTCAGCCCATCCTTTAGAAAAGTACTGATTTAACAAGGCCATTGCTGCAGGGTGTAGCACTCTTTCCTGCTGAAAATCGGCTGTGATGCGAACCACCTTCTACCCCCAACCGCCTGCATGCGACATTGTTATGGCAGAAGGTTATCCTTAAGCCCATGCGTATGCCTTACCGAAAATCTCTTCTCCCTTTACTGGCTTTAAGCCCACTATTGGCAGGGTGCGCCAAAGAAGATGTGCCAGGTCTTGGCTTTGAAGAGGGAATCTCAAGCGTTAATGACGCTTCATTATCGCTTTGGCAAGGTGCTTGGATTGCAGCAGGAGTAGTTGGTCTATTCACTTTAATTTTAATTTTATGGCCAGCAATTTTTCACCGCAAAAAAGATGAAAGCTTTCCAAAACAAACTCAATACAACATTCCAGTTGAGGTTGCATACACGGTAATTCCCTTCATCATTGTGGCAGTACTTTTCTATTTCACAGCACAAAGAGAATCCAGAATTGTAAAAATCTCTCCCGATGCTCAAGTTTCACACTTTATTGATGTAGTTGGTTTTCAATGGTCCTGGCAGTTTAAGTACAAGGATGCCGGTGAGTTTAAGAGTGCAATTGTTACTGGAACTCCAGCCCAACCACCAACTTTAGTTTTGCCACAAGGTGAGAAGGTTAGATTCACCCTAGATGCAAATGATGTAGTCCATGGTTTTTGGATTCCAGCTTTTATGATGCAAATGCAAAATTTGCCTGGAGTAACAAATCAGATGGAGTTCACTGCAAACAAGTTGGGTACATACCCTGGAAGATGCAACATTCTTTGCGGACGAAACCATGCTCAGATGCTTTTTACGGTAAAGGTTGTAACACCGAGTGAGTATCAAAAATACATTAATGATCTAGTCGCCGAAGAGAAAGCAGCAACTGCATGACCACCTACGCCCAACGTCCGGTAATTTCACCTTCACCTGCAGCGCCTGCGCCATCTTCTAAGGGCAGATTGTTAGTTAAGTGGTTAACCTCAACTGATCACAAGACAATTGGCTACCTCTATTTAATTACATCATTCGCTTGGTTCTTAATTGCTGGACTTTTAGCCCTCCTGCTTAGAGGTGAGCTTGCCCGCCCAGGAATGCAATTTTTAAGTAATGAGCAGTACAACCAAATCTTTACTATGCATGGAACCATCATGTTGTTGATGTTTGCAACCCCATTATTTGTGGGATTTGCAAATGTGATTATGCCGTTGCAAATTGGCGCAGCAGATGTTGCCTTCCCAAGATTAAATATGCTCTCTTATTGGTTGTACTTGTTTGGTGGCACCATGGCTTTTATTGGTTTTATTACACCAGGTGGTGCAGCATCCTTTGGTTGGACTGCGTATGCACCTCTGTCTAATTCTCAGTACTCACCTGGAATTGGTGCAGATCTTTGGTTGGTAGGACTTGCAATTGGTGGTCTGGGCACGATTCTTGGTGGCGTTAACTTTGTAACCACAATTTTAACTATGCGCGCACCAGGCATGACGATGTTTAGAATGTCTATCTTTTCTTGGAACGTACTTCTAACTTCAATATTAGTTTTAATCGCATTCCCACCACTTGCGGCAGCTTTTCTAGCCCTTGAATCTGATCGATTATTTGGCTCTCATATTTTTGATCCAGCAAATGGTGGTGCGATGTTGTGGCAGCATCTTTTCTGGTTCTTTGGACACCCGGAGGTGTATATCTTGGCGCTGCCATTCTTCGGAATTGCAACCGAGATTTTGCCGGTATTTAGTCGTAAACCAATATTTGGTTACAAGGGATTAATTGCAGCAACGATCGCAATCGCGGCATTATCTGTTGCAGTTTGGGCGCACCATATGTATGCAAGCGGACAGGTACTGCTGCCGTTCTTCTCCTTTATGACATTTTTAATCGGTGTGCCAACTGGCGTTAAGTTCTTTAACTGGATTGGCACTATGTGGCGTGGCTCAGTTACATTTGAAACACCGATGTTATTTGTGATGGGCTTTTTAATTACCTTCCTTTTCGGTGGCTTAACTGGAATTATTTGGCTAGCCCACCTCTGGATTTTGCTGTCTCTGCCTCTTACTTCGTGGTTGCACACTTCCATTACGTTTTGTTTGGCACAGTGGTGTTTTCAATGTTCGCTGGTTTTTACTTCTGGTGGCCAAAGATGACTGGCAAAATGCTTGATGAAACCCTTGGGAAGATCCATTTCTGGACTTTATTCTTTGGCTTCCATCTAACATTTTTAATTCAGCACTGGTTGGGCATTAAGGGATTTCCACGCAGATATGCGGATTACTTAGCATCTGATGGCTTCACCTTCATGAATATGGTTTCAACTGTTGGCTCTGGCTTGCTAGCACTTTCGATGATTCCATTCTTTATGGCGGTATGGAAAACTAGAACTTCGCCAAAGGTAAGTAGCAATGATCCTTGGGGATATGGCTCATCCCTTGAATGGGTAACCTCATGTCCACCACCACGACATAACTTCACATCAATTCCAAGAATTCGATCTGAACGTCCAGCTTTTGACCTTCACTATCCACATATGGCGCAGAAGGAAAATCACTAATGAAAACCAGTTGGTTGCTCTTTATTGGTTTATCAATCTTTTATGCAATCATGACTGTAATTTATTGGCTGCTAGGTGGCGAGCCGGTAGGAGTTACCGCAATTGCACTTAGTGGTGGCTTAGCTTTAATTATTGGTTTTTATCTTTGGTTTACATCTCGTCGATTAGGAAATGTGTTACCAGAGGATAATTTGCAAGGAGAGATAGCTGATTCTGCTGGCGAGCTCGGGTTTTATTCACCTCACTCATGGTGGCCACTTCCAGTAGCACTTTCTGCTTGCACACTTGGTTTAGGTTTAATAATTGGTTGGTGGCTAGTACTAATTGGAGTCGGTAGCTTATTGATTTCAGTTCTCGGTTTAGTTTTGCAATACGAGCGCCCCTCAAATACTGCTCACTAATTATGAAGAAAGAGCGCAGATACTAGAAACTGGTATTCCGCTTTTCTTTAAAGCCCAGATTGAAATAAAGGCGCCAGCAAAAAAGATATTTGATTTCATCTCCAATCCTGCAAACCACAGACTCATGGATGGATCTGGCATGGTTAAGGGAGTTATAAAAGGTCCATCTAAGCTTTATCTTGGCGCTAAATTTGGGATGAGAATGAAACTTGGTATTCCTTATGTGATCAAAAGCCAAGTCATTGAGTTTCAAGAAAATAAAGTAATTGCTTGGCAACATTTGTTACACAATGTCTGGCGGTATGAATTAGTTGAGATTGATGCCAACACAACTTTGGTTACCGAAAGCTGGGATGGCCGCAAAGTTCGCTCAAAATGGTGGGTTAGTGACTCAGGTACCTGGGTGCCTAAGGCTATGGCTAAAACATTGGTCAAATTAAAAGGGCTAATGCAAGGATGAATCAACCCATCCAAACTGATTCAGCTATTGATAAGTTAGCGGTAGCAGCAGTTGAAAATGCTCGAGTCATTAATTGCTGAATCACTACCCAATCTAAAAAGGTATGACAAGGCAAGCAGAAAGCGATTTACCCCGATTATTTAAAGATCCAAAGGCGATCTCAGTAACTGTCTCATTAACAGATGAGGTTATGCGAATCACCTCTGCAAAGGATTCAGTTCGAATTTTAAGGAAGGCCGCTAAAGATTCCACAGTTGCTGGATTGGCTTGTTAATACTTTTGGTTTGAAACTAATCGCCTCTATCTCGAGAGTACTTCCAAAACCGGTTTTATTTGCCGTCCATACCCAAGTAAAACTCTTATCTAAAGGAATAATCTTACCCGCTGAGAGCAAAAAACTTTCTAGGCAAATTAAAAAAAGAGCAAAAAAGGAATTAGATTAAACATAAATGTTTTAGGTGAAGCTGTTTTAGGTGAAGATGAAGCGAATGAAAGATTTGAGCGGGTAATGCAGATGATGCAACGTCCTGAGGTAGATTATGTTTCCGTAAAACTCTCCTCAGTTGCTAGCCAAATCATTTCATTGGACCGCAAAGGCACATTAGAGCGAGTAAGTGAAAAACTCCGCCATATTTATCGCACCTCTATCGCTACAAATACCTTTGTTAATTTAGATATGGAGGAGTTCAGGGACCTTCGTTTAACTGTCGATGCTTTTAAGCTTGTATTAAATGAAGGTGAGTTTAAGAATCTCTATGCAGGCTTGGTACTGCAGGCTTACTTACCAGAATCCATGAAGTGTTTGCTGAACTAGTTGAATGGTCGTTAGAACGTTATAAACAATCTGGTGGTGTAGTGAAAATTAGATTAGTTAAGGGTGCTAATTTAGCGATGGAAAAGGCCGAGGCTGAATTACATGGCTGGGTTGCAGCCCCTTATCAGTCAAAAGCAGATGTTGATGCTTCCTATTCGAGATTGCTAGATACCGCACTTCGATCAGAGCATGCCAAAGCTGTGAGAATTGGTGTTGCCAGCCATAATCTTTTCCATATTGCTTTTGCTCTTGAGATTGCTAAGAAACGAAATGTAATGGATCAATTAGATCTTGAGATGCTCGAGGGTATGGCAAATCCAGAAGCTTTAGCGATTGCCAAAAGATCTATGCGAATACTTCTTTACGCACCAGTAACCCGAGCAAATGATTTTGCCTCCGCTGTTGCGTACTTGGTGAGAAGATTGGATGAAAACACAGCACCTGAAAACTATTTACGTTCATCCTTTGAAATTGGAAGCAATCCAGCGAAATTTAAAGAACAATCTGATCGTTTTCTTGCCAGCGCTTCCCAGCGCCATGACATTTCAACCAAGAGTATTCGTCATAAAAATCACAAATTCGAAATTAATGGCAGTTTTGAAAACGCACCTAATGCCGATATCACTAAATTAGATTTTCTAAACAAGCTTGATAAAGAGATCTCAGCAGTATTAAAACTTCCAATCAACGAGATTCCAATAGTTATTGATGGTAAAGAGATCTTTGATCGGACTCAAATTGAAGGAAATGATCCTGGAGACAATGCCAAGGTTTGGTATAAATACTGTGTTGCTAAATCAGGTGATATTGATTCCGCGGTCAAAGTAGCCAAAAAAAGTGTAGAAAGCTGGAACGAAATTGGTGCAAATGTTCGGGCAGTAATTCTTAAAAGATTTGGCCAAATCGCGCATGACCAACAGGAAGAGACGATCGCGATTATGTCTCGCGATGCTGGCAAAACAGTTTCAGAGGCTGATCCAGAGGTTTCAGAGGCGATTGATTTTGCCAATTACTACGCACTCTCTGCTGTTTCATTGGATTTAGAAAGACAATCATCACCAGTTGGCGTCGTGGTAGTTGTTCCACCTTGGAATTTTCCATATGCAATTCCAGCAGGTGGCATATGTGCGGCATTAGCTGCAGGCAACACAGTTATCTTCAAATCAGCACCCGAAACTGTTGCCACCTCATGGCACCTAGTAAATCAATTATGGAAAGCTGGCGTTCCAAAAAATGTACTGCAATTTGTTTCAACAGAAGATGATGAGGTTGGACAGGCACTGGTTTCTCATGAAGAGGTCAATGCAGTTATTTTAACTGGTGGATATAGCACAGCTGTGTTGTTCTCCTCTTGGAGAAATGAGTTGAATTTATTGGCTGAGACAAGTGGTAAAAATTCGATGGTTTTGACGGCTTGTTGCGATATTGATGTTGCAGTTAAAGATCTGGTTCAGTCAGCTTTTGGACATGCTGGGCAGAAGTGTTCTGCTGCATCTTTAGCAATTGTTGATAAGAATATCTATGAAAATCCGAACTTTAAAAAGCAGCTAATTGATGCGGTTAAATCTTTAAAAGTAGGTGCAGGTTATAACTACTCAACTATGGTTGGGCCAATAATAAAAAGTGCGGAAAGTAATCTGCAGCGTGCTCTTACTCAATTAGATGAGGGTGAGCAGTGGCTGCTAAAACCAGAGCAATTAGATGAAGCTGGATTGCAATGGTCACCAGGAGTTAAGACAGGTGTTAAACCTGGTTCTTGGTCTCACCTTAATGAATGGTTTGGGCCTGTCCTTGGCATTATGGTCTCACCTGATTTAGAGAGCTCAATTAAATGGCAAAATGCAACTGATTATGGATTGACTGCCGGGATTCAATCTCTAGATCCAAAAGAGTGTGAGTATTGGATTGAAAATGTGGAGGCTGGAAATTTATATGTAAATCGTGGCGTGACAGGTGCAATTGTGAACCGACAACCATTTGGTGGCTGGCGTCGTAGTTCAGTAGGAGCAACGGCAAAAGCTGGTGGTCCAAATTATGTTGCAACTCTTCGTAACTGGAATCAGATGAAACATTTTCTGCCAATGAAGGAGGCGGCAAATAAGTGGCTAAAATCAACTGGTGAAATGGCAGTAGATCACTCAGGTCTTAGCGTTGAACAAAACATTCAAAGATATCGCAGATTCAAAAGAGGTTTTCTTGTAAGAATTGAAAGTGGAACAAGTAAAGATGAGTTAGATTTTTTAAATTGGTTAAAAATCGATCTTGGGATAATGACTCGGCTTAGCAGTGATTCACTCATTCCTGGCTTAGCTAATTTAGTAGTGGAAAGCGCTAAAGAGTTTGCACACCATGCAATGGAGTTTGACAGGGTTAGATGGCTATCAGCTGAAGTACCGCCAGTTTATGAGTTGATGAAAAATGGCATCTCCTGTGATCGGAGGCCAATTACATCTCGGGGTGATATTGAAATCTCAAGATGGTTCTTAGAACAGAGTGTCTCCATCACTCAACATCGTTATGGAAATACTAATGCCGGACCCAAACCCATTTGTGAAGGTTTAAAGATTTAAATTCATCGATTAATAAGTGGATCAACTAAATTCGCAATTAAGCTAGGCCGATTTGTAATTCTCTCCTCCATATCCGCGGCAACAGTTGCCTTAAAACCAGCATTAACTGCAAGGTACCTAATTGGTTCAGGCTCCCACCTTCCAATCTTTTTATCCACAAAAGGAAGATCAACGATTTTTATATTATTTATCTTTTGAGCAAGTGTTTTGGCGGCTAAAATGAAAGTGTGACGCCATCACCCACGTAGCCACCAATTGCGGCTCGGCCGGAAGTTTGATCGAAATTTAAATAGCTTTGCCACCTTCTAGTTAAAGCAACCGGCCCACCCCATCTGTATTGGAATTTAATCCCCTCTAATTGTGGAAACCAGCGAAGTGCTCTTCGCTCAAGGGCAGAGTGCATACGATTATCCACCTCACTGCGTTCAGAAAGGCGTGAGAACAATTTATATCTAACGCCTCGTCCGCCAATTGCTAATCGATTATCACCAGTTATTTGAGCGTAGGTGATCAAATGGCATGCTTCTTGAAAAGTTGCTCGTTGCATGTTTCTCACCTGGATTAATTGATCAGAGGTTAATGGCTCGGTTGCTACCATTAATGAGTAGATCGGAATCTGTTGATTTTTCATCCATTTACGAGCCGTAAATGCCTCAGTTGCTCTGATTGATATTTCGCAATCAATATCAAAGCCATTTACCACAACTTTTTTATCAGAGATCTGATCAACCTTAGAGTTTTCAAAAATCTCAACCCCTTTATCATCCAAGTATCTCGCCAGAGCACTTGTTAATTTAAAAGGGTTTAATGCAGCGCAGTGTGGGGTAAAGAGACCACCTTTAATATTCTGAACATTTAGTAGCTGTTTAGCTTCAACTGTATTTAAGAAATTATGTTCATTATCAAGATCTTGTGAAATTCTACTTAACTGAGCATTATTTGTGGCAAATACTAAACTTCCACCTTTTGCATACTCAATCTGCCAGTTATTACTTTTTGCAATCTGACCGATTTCATCGATAGATTCTATTAAGCTCTTTCGTAAATTTTGATAAACCGCTAACCCATGTTCTTTTATCAGACGGGCACTGGAGGTTGGATACTCAGCTGACGCCCACCCACCATTTCGACCACTAGCGCCAAAGCCAACATAATCTTTTTCAAAGATAGCAATATTTAAGGAAGGTTGTATTTGCTTTAAGTGATAAGCACTCCACAATCCACTGAAACCACCACCTACTATGGCAACATCAAAAGATTTATTTGCAGAGATAGTTTTACGGCTGACAATCTGCTCATCTCCGCGCCAGAGTGATTTGTTCATAATGGCATTGTAGTTATTGACTCACAAATATTGGGATAAATGATAAATCCCCACTCATGTTAAATGGGGGTTTACCTTGAAATGTGCCTAGAAAGAGCTTGCCACTGACTAAAACAAGAATTTACTTAAGCAAATTCTTGTCAGCAATTATTTAATTAGTGGTGGCCACTTTCTAATTCCTTCACCTCAGCAGCAGTTGGCTTTGCTATATTTTCAGCATTCGCCGCACTAAAGCGAGCTTGAAGTCTTGCCCGGATGCCCTTTGGATTTAGAACACCACGTGCATCTTCTTTCACTAACTCAATAGCTTTTGGTTGTTCATGTTGAGTGAGAGTGAATTTCTTTGCATCGGAGAGCTCCTCATGAATCTCGATGAACTCACCATGCGGCAGCATTACTAGACGTCCAGTCTCTTTGCCATGCAATACCAATTCACGATCTGCTCGTTGCAAAGAAAGACAAATGCGCTTGGTAATTACAAAGGCAAGTGGTGGCAAAACTATGATGCCAATTCGTGAAAACCACATAATTTGATTGATAGTTAAATCAAAATGGGTGGCAATAATGTCATTTCCACCATTAATAAGCGCTACCAACATAAATGTTAATGACATAACGCCTAATGCGGTGCGGTTTGGCACATTGCGAGGTCGATCTAATAGGTGGTGCTCTCGTTTGTCACCAGTCATCCAGCTTTCAATAAATGGGTAGAGCGCCATACCGGTAAAGATAATTCCAGGAAGAATTAATCCAGGAATCAAAATGTTCCAAGAGACTGTATATCCAAAAAGATAGGTTTCAATTGGGGGAGCCATACGTACTAGTCCATCTAACCAACCCATATACCAATCCGGTTGTGAACCAGCAGAGATCTGACCGGGCGTATATGGACCGTATAACCAAATTGGATTAATAGATGCCACTGCGCCAAGGAAAGCTGTAATTCCAAATACGATAAAGAAAAATCCGCCGGCCTTTGCCATATAAACAGGCATTAATGGATACCCAACAACATTTTTCTCAGTTCTACCAGGACCTGGGTATTGAGTGTGCTTCTGATACCAAACCAACATCAAATGCACAGTGATTAAAGCTAGGAATATTCCAGGCAATAGCAATACGTGCACGATATAAATACGAGGGATAAATACCTCACCTGGGAATGCCCCACCAAATGCAAAGAATGAGAGATAAGTACCAACTACTGGAATTGATTGAATAATCGCATGAGCGATTCTGATACCAGTTCCTGAAAGTAAATCATCAGGTAGTGAGTAACCAAGGAAGCCTTCAACAATTCCAAGAGTTAGAAGTGCAATTCCTAAGATCCAGTTGAACTCACGAGGCTTACGGAAAGCACCGGTAAAGAAGACGCGAAGCAGGTGAACCACGATCGCTGCCATGAAAATTAAAGCTGCCCAGTGGTGAATTTGGCGCATTAGTAGGCCACCACGAACATCAAATGAGATGTGCAATGTTGAGGCATAAGCTGCGCTCATCTCAACATCTTTTAATGGTTGATAGCTGCCTTCATAAACCACATGGCGCATTGATGGATCAAACCAGAATGTTAAGAAGGTGCCAGAGAGCAATAAAATTAAAAATGAGTAAAGTGCAATCTCACCTAACATAAATGACCAGTGATCTGGGAAAACCTTCTGCAGGTTTTTCTTCATCCAAGCAGCAGCGCCAGTTCGCTCATCAACGTAATTAGCTACATTGCCAGCAATTCTTTCCCGTGCACTCATGATTTTCTCTCCCAGAAGCTAGGTCCAACAGCTTCAGTAAATGGTTGTTTAGCTATCAAGTAACCATCAGCATCGACGGTGATTGCTAATTGTGGCAGC
This sequence comes from Candidatus Planktophila sp., assembly GCA_003569185.1. Lineage (GTDB taxonomy): Bacteria > Actinomycetota > Actinomycetes > Nanopelagicales > Nanopelagicaceae > Nanopelagicus. The sequence continues at coordinate 137,361 of BGOJ01000002.1, forward strand.
GGTCTTGCTGCCGGACCAAAAATAACCTTTGCAGCACGAGTCACATCAAATGTTGATTGATGACATGGGCAAAGTAAGTGTTTAGTTGTTTGTTCATAAAGAGCTACTGCACATCCCATGTGAGAGCAGATCTTTGAGAAAGCGATTATGCCTTCATGTGTCCAAGATAGGCGCTCTGGATCTAATTGAAACTCAGCAGGACGTAACCTAATTAACAGCACAGCATCCTTGGCAATATCTTCTAAGGTGCGCTTCTTTCCAGCTGGCAGCTCTGGCATTACTTGAGCAACACCGCCCACCTCTAAATCACTTGCCTTAATTGGGCGATCACCTGGATCTGTAACTAAACGAGTACCAGTTTTCCAACTAGTTTCATTTAACGCATTTCCTGGCAGTGGTCCTAAATCTCGCAGCAGAAGAATTGCAGGTAAACCAGCAAGTCCAGCAGCTGCAGCCAAGCTTCGCTTGATTAATGGCCTTCTGCCAAGACCAGCCAACTCAGCGCCCTCTTTAGCTGCTTTAACAAACTCGCCTCGATCTGCATCATCAGATCTCATCTCATGACGGTATGCAATTACCTCTTGATCTGGCATCAAAGTTTTTGCCCAATGTACTGCGCCAAAACCAATAAACAAAAGACTCATCGCCATGCCAATTCCAATACCTAATTGTTGGGCGTTAGTACTTCCCATAACTGGCAAAAATATAAATTGATCCTCTTTAACAAAGAAAAATGAGTAGATAAATAACAATGTACCAAAGGCGGAGAGTGAGAATAAAACGGCAACTTGTCGCTCTGCTCGCTTAGCTGCAATTGGATCGGTATCAGCTTTGCGATGGATATGTTCAGGCAATCCTGGATCTGCTAATGGCTCTAACTCTTTAGACATTTTTCTACCTTGCCTTCGCAGTTAACCAGACAGCAACACCAATGAGCAGACCAAGTCCAAATGTCCAGATTAATAGACCCTCTGTTACCGGGCCAACTCGTCCAAGTGCGGCGCCACCTAGGTTTGGCTCATTCTCAGCTGCCTTGATCCATTTAATAATTGAAAGTTTTTCCTCTGGAGTAATAATTTTGTCAGAAAATACTGGCATCGCTTGTGGTCCAGTAATCATCGCTTCATAAATATGTTTTGGCTCTACACCCATTACCGATGGCGCGTACTTGCCCTGTGTTAATGCCCCTCCTTGGCCGGCGAAGTTATGGCACATCGCGCAGTTATTTCTAAACAACTCACCACCCTCTGCGGTATTACCATCGCGCTCCCAAGTGATCTCCTCATTTGTGTAAGCACGTGGTCCCGGAGCTAAAGATGCAACATAAGCAGCAAGTGCTGCTACCTCTTCCTCGTTATAAACCGGCGCCTTTCGCATTGCTTGCTGGCTCATATCCTGCATTGGCATACGACCAGTTGCTACTTGGAAATCTACAGAGGCAGCGCCCACACCAATCAAAGATGGAGCAACTGCGCCACCTTCCGCATTTAAACCATGGCAGGAGGAGCAACCTTTTAAGAAAATCTGTTGGCCCTCTTCAATTAAAGTTGATTTAGCCTGGGCATTAACCGCCTTTGGTGCCTCAGTTGCACTGGCAACTGAAAAGGTTAAGCCGATGCCAAAGAGTGCGAATAATAAAAGCAGTGGGGTAGCCAACTTATGGCGACGGTATTTAGATAAAAATTTCATAATTATTTAATTAGGTAAATCGCAGAAAAGAGTGCAATCCACACAATATCTACGAAGTGCCAGTAGTAGGAGACCACAATCGCTGTGGTTGCTTGGGAGTGCCCAAATTTTTGGGCTCGAAATACTCTAATTAAAACTATTAAAAATGCGATCAAACCACCAGTTACATGTAAACCATGGAAACCAGTTGTCATGTAAAAAACTGAGCCGTAGGCATTTGATGAAAGAGATAGATTCTCACTTACCAACATTGCGTACTCATAAACTTGACCTGCGATGAAGAAGGCGCCCATTAAAAATGTTAAAGCAAACCACTCCCGCATTCCCCACTTACTAAATTGCCACAAACTTCCTTCACGTCGAGCTTGAAAGCGCTCGGCTGCAAAGACGCCGTATTGGCAGGTAACGGAGGAGAGAACTAAAACAGTTGTATTAGTGGCAGCAAAGGGAATATTTAATAACTCAGTTGATTCAGCCCAAACCTTCGGACCTTGTACTGCGCGGGTGGTGAAGTACATTGCAAATAATGCGGCAAAAAACATTAACTCCGAGGAGAGCCAGACAATGGTGCCGACAGCAACCAGGTTAGGTCGGTTGGTTTTAACCACAGGGCTGGCGTAGGTACTCATATGGCAGATTATTCCCGAAATAGATGGGAATGCCTCATTTAGGTATGGGGGAGCAGCCCTACTATTTGGTGAATCTGATCACCAAAGTCGGGGATAAATCGGTGGAAGGCCAACTTTGCTGGCTAGGTAGGATTATCACCATGCAAAAGTTGGTAATCACCCTTTACTCAGATGATTCATCAGTCCGAAAAACTGTTATCGCAGCCCTTGGCAAACAGCTAGATGAGAATCTACCCATTCATGAGATCAAAGAGTTTGCCACGGCCGATGCGTTACGTCTTTATGTTGATAGTAAGAAACAGGTTGATTTATTTATTTTAGATGCGGAAGCGGTTCCAGAAGGTGGCATGGGGGTTGCTAGGCAATTAAAGGATGAGGTTTTTAATTGTCCGCCTGTTTTATTAATAACAGCACGACCATCGGATAATTGGTTGGCCACTTGGTCTAAGGCTGAGGCAACAGTTTTACATCCAATTGATCCATTTACGATTGCAAGTAAGTGCGCATCGTTGTTAAAAGCTAATTCTGCGCTCGCAAATTAATTAGGCAACGCGTATGAAGTGGGATCAAATCTTTGCCGCATTGGCAGATAAAAAAGATCTCTCAAATGAACAAGTCACCTGGGGTATGTCCCAAATTTTAGAAGGTGCTGCCAGCAATGAAGATATTAAGGCATTCCTAATTGGATTAAAAGCAAAGGGTGAAAGTGCGCAGGAGGTTGAGGCCTTAGTAGCGCAGATGTATAAATACTCTGCTCCGATAAATATTACTGAACGTGCCGTCGATACAGTTGGTACAGGCGGTGATGGCGCAAACACAATTAATATTTCAACAACTGCAGCAATAATTACCAATGCAGCTGGCGCAAGAGTTGTTAAGCATGGCAATCGCGCCGCCTCATCAAAATCTGGCTCTGCTGATCTATTGGAGGCTTTAGGAATAAAGATTGATCTAACTGGTGCTGAGGTTGAACAGACTGTCCATAAAATTGGGATCGGTTTTTGTTTTGCGCCGATCTTTCACTCATCAATGAAACATGCAGTTGCCGCTCGAAAAGAGCTAGGTGTGCCAACAGTTTTTAATATTTTGGGACCGCTGGCAAATCCAGCGAAACCAATAGCCGCAGCTATTGGAGTAGCAAGAGTTGAGTTGTTGCCGTTAATGGCGCAAGTTCTACTTGACCAAGGCAAAGAGGGATTTATTTTCCGGGGCGATGATGGATTAGATGAGGTATCACTTTCAACAACAACCACCGTAATTCAGATAAGTAAGGGGAAATTAAAGCAAGAGGTTTTCAATCCAGCTGAATTAGGAATCGCAACTGCGCCAATTACTGCTCTCGCTGGTGGGGATGCCAAATACAATGCACAAATGACACATCAAATATTTGCAGGAAAATCTGGGGCAATGCGTGATGCAGTAACTTTGAATGCCGCCTTTGCGATTGCAGCATTTAAGGCAGATTTCGATTTACCGCTGCAAACTCAAATTGCTAATGGATTTGTGTTAGCCAATAAGGCAATTGATTCTGGCGCTGCCCAATCAGTACTTAAAAATGGGTTGAACTGAGTAATGAAATTGTTTCAGCTAGATAGAGGATAAGCCCCAGTAATTTTGACGTTGAATATGAGCAGCAGTTTTTGCAAACTCAAGTAATTCATCCAAGGTTGTAATATCTATTGAACCAAGCCGCTCAAATAACCCATGCAAGATTTCTGTGGTTGCTTTGGCATCATCTAATGCGCGGTGGTTTGGCTCAGTTTTTGTTCCAAAAAATTGCGCGAGAGTGCCTAATTTGCAATCTCTAACATCTTCTTTTGTAAGCAGCTGTCGAGCAATAGTTACTGTGTCTAGCGTTTTATACTTTGGCCATTCGTAATCTAATTCTTTGGCGGCACTTTTAAGAAAACTTAAATCAAATGGGGCGTTATGTGCTACCAAAACAGCCTCATTATGATTTCCTGCAAACTCTAAAAAAGTAGGAAATATCTCATCAATTACTGGAGCATGTGCCAACATCAAGTCATTGATTCCAGTCATTGCGGTTATGTACTCAGGAATTGGTGAAAGTGGATTTACAAATGATTTGAACTCTCCAATAACCTCACCGCCTTTAACTTTCACTGCGCCAATCTCAGTGATAGCAGCACCTTTTTTGGGAGATGCACCGGTAGTTTCTAAATCAACAACTACAAAGGTGGTTTCTTGGAGTAATGCGCCCATGGCTAAAAGATACTAGCCTGATCCGACAGTGGGATTAGTTCGCGTTAGAGATTAAAAAAAGCCTTGATTGCGCTAACAATCATCTCCACTGCAATTGCAGAAAGCAGTAAACCTGCGATTCTTGCAAGTAAATCCACTCCTGAATCTTTAATCACTGCCAATATTTTGGTCGAGAACATAAAGGTCAAACCAATAAGGAAGTGAACTGCAAAAATTGCAAGTGCTAAAGCGGTTAGTTGATCATTGCCATCTGCTTTTGAACATAAAGCATGGTGGTCACAATTGCGCCAGGCCCAGCAAGTAAAGGTGTGCCAAGTGGAACTAGAGCAATATTTTGAGTTGAAGCTGAGTCACTATCGGTTAGTGAGCCTGTGAGTAACCCAAGTCCGGTGATAAGTAGCAGGATTCCACCAGCACCTTGAAGTGCGGCGAGTGAGATATTTAGGTAATCAAGGATTGCATTTCCAAAGAGTGCAAAGGAGACAATTACAAAAAGTGATACCGCAGCTGCCTGCCAAGCAAGCCGTCGTTGTTGCTTGATTGATTTGCCTGAGGCCAGGCCTAAAAAGATTGGGCAGCACCTGGTGGGTCTAAAATAACAAATAAAGTTACGAAGGCTTGTGCGCCAAATGTTAAGGCTGAAAGGGTGACTGCATCATTCATGAAGCAATCTTAACTGATTTAAAACTTTTAAATATCAGTTATTGAGGTGTTGCTTACCAAACAAAATGGATGTCCAGCGGGATCAAAATAAACTCTGAAATTATCAGCGGGATTAGTTGAGGTTTGAATTGGTGATTTCACTGCTCCAATCACAAGTAATTTCTCCTCGGCAATATCTAAATTAGGAACATCAAAATCTAAATGAGCCTGTTGCGGAATGGGCCCTTCTGGCCAAGTCGGTCTTACATAGTTTTTTACCCGCTGAAAAGCAATTTTAGTGACACCATTATCAACTAGCTCAACCCAAAGCGGATCACCATCTTTAGATAAGTGGGCCACCACAACTTCAAACTCTGTGATCTTGGCATAGAAATTGGCTAGTGCCACAGGATCAGGACAATCTAAAGCGGTGAGTGAGTACTTTGCAATTGCCATAAAGGGATAATAACCATCTTGATTACTCTTTAATAATTATAAAGAAAAAGTGTCTTTAAACTACTTGCCACCGATTGACCTGAGCCCCTAGCCTTACCCGAAATAACTGCTGGAGGAAAAAATGGGATTAAGTAAGGACGCTAAGAGCTTTACCAAGATTACTTTGGATGAGAGTGAAATGCCCACCCAGTGGTACAACATAATTCCTGACCTTCCATCACCACCGCCACCACCTTTGCATCCAGGCACGCATCAACCAGTTGGACCAGCAGACCTAGCGCCGCTTTTTCCAATGGACTTGATTTTGCAAGAGGTCTCAACTGATTCATATATTGATATTCCAGGAGAGGTATTAGATGTTTACCGCACTTGGCGGCCTTCACCATTGTTTAGAGCTAGAAGATTAGAAAAACTTCTCGATACACCAGCTCGTATCTATTACAAGTATGAAGGTGTTTCACCAGCAGGCTCTCATAAAACTAACACCTCTGTGCCACAGGCTTACTACAACAAGAAGGCTGGCATAAAGAAAATTACAACTGAAACAGGTGCTGGACAGTGGGGAACTGCCTTGGCATTTGCTTGTTCACTATTTGATTTGGAGTGTGAGGTTTGGCAAGTCGGCGGTTCCTATGATGCAAGCCATATCGTCGATTGATGATGGAAGTTTTTGGTGCAAATGTTCACCGTTCACCATCACAATTAACAGAAGCTGGTCGCAAGTTAGCACTTGATCCTAAAAATCACTCTGGATCTTTAGGTATTGCTATCTCAGAAGCGGTAGAGGCAGCGGTCACTGATCCAACTGTGGCTTACGCACTTGGCTCTGTTTTAAACCACGTACTCATGCACCAAACAATTATTGGTGAGGAGGCGTTAAAACAACTTGCAAAAGTGGGTGAAACTCCAGACCTATTGGTTGGTTGCACAGGTGGCGGCTCAAACTTTGCTGGACTTTCTTTCCCATTCATACGGGAGAAGTTAAAAGGAAAGATGAATCCAGAGATTCGCGCTGTTGAACCAGCATCTTGCCCATCACTTACTCGAGGAAAATATGCTTATGACTTCGGTGATACCGCAGGTATGACACCACTTATGAAGATGCACACCTTGGGTCATGATTTCATTCCAGACCCAATTCATGCTGGTGGTCTTCGCTATCACGGTATGGCACCACTCATTTCACACATCTATGAATTAGGAATGATGACTGCAGAAAGTGTTGGTCAAAAAGAGTGCTTTGCAGCAGCTGTTCAATTCGCAAGAACTGAAGGAATTGTTCCAGCACCTGAACCAACACATGCAATTGCAGTTGCCATTGCAGAGGCATTGAAGGCTAAAGAAACTGGTGAAGAGAAGGTTATTCTGACTGCACTGTGCGGTCACGGACACTTTGATCTTGCCGCCTACGATGCTTTCTTGAATGGCAATATGGTTGATTCAGCTATTAATGAGAAGGATTTTGAGGCTGCTTTAGCCGCACTTCCTGTTATGTAAGTGGGTTTCCTACTTGCTAACCATTAAGTTTTAACCATGATTAAACGAAGCACTCTCGCAGCTTTGCGCAAATTAGAAGATCAGCGCTTTTTAGAGGCGCATAAAAAAAGTGGTGAATTATTTGCCAAAGCTAA
>BGOJ01000003.1 GCA_003569185.1 Candidatus Planktophila sp.
TTAGCTGCGCTTTCTCAAACATCGCAGATGGATCCAGATGTTGATTTACGCATTGAGTTACTAGATAAAGGTGCTTCAAAAGAAGTTAACTGGTAAGGGCAATGGTCCAATTGCAGCATTTGTGGCCAATTGTTAATGCTCCTGAGCCAAAACTTGCACTTCGTGTTTTAGATTATTACGAGCACGCTTTATCTGCTGGTGGGGATCCAAAAGCTGCTGCCTACTTAGAGTGTGAGATTGCGGGGCCAGGTTTATTTGGGGAGTTGGAATTGATCCAAGCACAACAACTGCTGCGCTAAAAAGCGGTTATCTCCTCAATCAATCGAGCAGTTCGCTAACTGCCTCTGTCTTACTCCTCTAGTAACTTAGGGGTATGTCTTTATACCCGCGATCAGGCGATTGTTGCTGCGCACCCAAAAAATTAGGGGAGGCAGATCGCATCATCACCTTGTCACAAAAGAACATGGTCGGATTAAAAGCGGTAGCAAAGGGAGTTCGCAGAACTAAATCCAAGATTTGGTGCTCGCCTTGAGCCCGCTAGTTATGTTGATCTTCAGTTATACCCGGTCGCACCTTTGACACTATAACTCAAGGTAGTAAGTATTGAAAAATTATGGTGATGTCTTATCTAGTGATTATCAAAGTTGGACTGTTGCTAGCGCTATTTTAGAAGCTGCTGAGCGCTTACCCAAGCTGAGCATGAACCAGCGCTTGCAGCAATTTATTTTAGTTAGTGGCTCATTAAAAACTTTAGCTGAAAAAAAAGATATGACGCATCTTTGATATTAGATGCCTATCTACTTAGATCATTAGCAGTTGCCGGATACGCACCTTCATTAACTCTTTGTTCAAGATGTGATGCACCAGGTCCACATAAATTTTTTCTCACTGCAAGGTGGCGGCTCAGTATGTTTAAGTTGTAAGCAATCTGCCCTCTGCTGCGCCATCCCAGGCAACTCTAGATTTAAATGGCAGATTGTTAACGGGGGATTGGGAGCAAGCGGTTAAAAAGTGAAGGGAAGAATAGGAATTGAGGCATCAGGTTAATTGCCGCCTACCTGCAATGGCACTTAGAACGTGGTTTTACGTTCCCTGCCATTAGTTGAGAGAATAAAGTCGTGGTTAAAAGAAGAGCAAGGTAAGCCGGGCGTAAAAAAGTTACGCCACCTACTCCCCATCGCACCGGTGTTACTCCACCTAAATTAGATCCAAAACAAATTCCAAATCATGTTGCCCTCGTAATGGATGGCAATGGCAGATGGGCAAAGCAACGAGGATTACCAAGAACAGCAGGACATGAAGCAGGGGAGGCCTCCTTACTTGATATGGTCCATGGCGCAATTGAAATTGGTGTTAAAGAGTTAAGTGCTTACGCCTTCTCAACTGAAAACTGGCGGCGCTCGCCAGAAGAGGTGAAATTCCTAATGGAGTTTAATCGCCAAGTTTTGCGCAAGCGACGTGATGAGATGAATGATCTGGGTGTAAAGATTCGTTGGGTTGGCCGGGAAAAAAGATTATGGAGTGGAGTTTTAAAAGAGTTAAAAGAGGCGCAGGAGTTAACTAAAAATAACAAAGTATTAACTTTGAATATGTGTGTTAATTATGGTGGCCGGGCTGAGATGTTAGATGCCGCAGTTGCTATTGCAAAGGATGCGGTGAAAAAGAAGATTAAGCCTGATTCACTATCTGAAAAATCCTTAAATAAGTATCTTTACGCCCCACAGATGAGGGATGTGGATCTGTTTTTAAGATCATCCGGTGAGCAGCGAACCAGCAATTTCTTAATGTGGCAATCAGCTTATGCTGAAATGGTGTTCCTTGATGTGCTTTGGCCAGATGCAGACCGACGAACTCTTTGGAAGGCGATAGAGATTTATGCTGAACGTGAGAGACGGTTTGGTAAGGCTTAACTTAACATTTTTGGCATAAGCCAAAAAGTTCTACAACATGGGAAACTTTTTAAACCCATTGTTTTTCGCAACAGTATTTGCCCATTTTTCAACTGCGCTGCCTTCAACCTCAACTGTTTTGCCACAACTGGTGCAAACTAAATGGTGGTGATGTCCCGTTGCACATAAACGATATAAAGCTTCGCCATCATCTTTTCTAATCACATCCACAGTATTTTCAGTTGCAGCCTTTTGTAAGGCCCGATAAACAGTTGCTAACCCAGTGGGTTTACCCTGTTTTCTCATCAATTGAAATACCTCTTGCGCGCTAGCAAAACCTCCTGCGCGCTCAAGGGTGGTAATTACAGCAGTAAGAGATTTACTCATGCGGCAAATTGGCTACCACTAGCCACATCACAATGATTCCAACAAAGGTTGCAATCATGGTTAATTTCGAGCTGTGCTTGGCGTGTGCCTCTGGCAAAATATGCGAGGTTGCTAAGTAAATTAACATTCCCGCAAAGGCTGCAAGGTATAAACCAAGTAGTGGATCGCTAATAGTTATGTAACTTCCAAATGCAGCGCCACCAATTCGCATTGCCGCATCAACTACTAACAACCAAATCGCACGCTTACTCCAATTACCACTTTTAATCAGCATTGATACTGTATTAAGTCCATCGCTAAAGGCATGAACTAAGAGCGCGACAAAGATTGCAAACCCAAGTGAGTTGCTAACCTGAAATGCTATGCCAAGGGCAACACCATCTAAAAACACATGCCCACTCATTGTTAAGGCACCAACTGTGCCGGCTAGGTTAAATGAGTGCTTATGATCATGTGCGTACTCAGAATCACTTGGTTCATGGGAGCCAAGTGCTCTTTCAAAGAGATGTAGCAACATAAAACCTGCAACAAATGCCACCGATACAGCAGGTGCGTGCAAGATTTCATTAGTGTTTAATTCAAAAACCTCTGGAAGTAGGTCAAATGCAACAAGACCTAAGAGCAGGCCGGCAGCTAAACCAAGTACTAAGTGAAGCCGATCTTTTGAACGAATAGCGAGCAAGCCACCTGCGGTGGTTGCTATGGCAGTTACTGCGGCAAGTGCGAGGGATATGTTCATAAAGTGAAAGTACCATAAATGAGAATGATTATCAATATCACTTATGGCCATGTTGAGTAGCTCCATCTGAGGTTGTTCGCATATATAGATATGTCTAACCCCTACACTTAAGCCAATAGCAAGCCGCCGACAGCCAGCCGGATGGAGATCAAATGGCCCAAGATCGTTTAGAGACAATCGTTTCCTTAGCCAAACGACGTGGTTTTGTTTACCCATCATCTGAAATTTATGGCGGACTTCGCGCATCCTGGGATTACGGTCCACTTGGAGTTGAGTTAAAAAATAATATTAAACGCCAGTGGTGGAAATCAATGGTGCAAGGTAGAGATGATGTAGTCGGATTAGATTCTTGCGTAATTTTAGCTCGTGAGGTGTGGCAAGCATCCGGACATGTTGAAACCTTCTCTGATCCATTAACTGAGTGCACAAGTTGTCATAAGCGATATCGTGCTGATCATTTAGAAGAGGCTTATGAAAATAAGCATAAGAAAAAAGCGGCATCCCTTGCTGAAATTAATTGTCCAAATTGTGGCACTAAAGGAAAGTTCACCGCTCCTAAACAATTTTCTGGATTACTAAAGACCTATCTTGGTCCAGTAGAGGATGAATCTGGTTTGGCGTATTTACGTCCAGAGACTGCGCAAGGAATTTTTATTAACTTTGATAATGTGGCATCAACCTCGCGCAAGAAGCCGCCATTTGGTATTGGCCAGATTGGTAAGTCTTTTAGAAATGAAATTACGCCAGGAAACTTTATATTTAGAACTCGTGAGTTTGAGCAGATGGAGATGGAGTTTTTTGTAGTCCCAGGAACTGATGAAGAGTGGCATCAATACTGGATAGATACCAGATTGGCTTGGTATAAAGATCTTGGAATTAATCCAGATCGGCTTCGAATTTTTGAGCATCCAAAAGAGAAGCTTTCTCATTACTCAAAGCGAACTGCAGATATTGAGTATAAGTTTGAGTTTGCTGGTACTGAGTGGGGTGAGTTAGAGGGTATTGCTAATCGAACTGATTTTGATTTGAAATCACATTCTCGAGCATCTGGTGAAAACTTAACCTGGTTTGATCAAGAAAAAATGAGCGATGGACACCTTATGTAATTGAACCAGCAGCTGGTGTGGATCGTTGCGCACTTACATTTATGTTGGATTCTTATACCGAGGATGAAGCACCTAATTCAAAGGGTGAGATGGAAAAACGAGCATTAATGAAATTAGATTATCGATTAGCTCCAGTAAAGATTGGCGTGCTGCCGCTTTCTAGAAATGCTGATTTATCACCAAAAGCAAAGGATTTAGCTACCGCTCTTCGCAAGCATTGGAATGTGGATTTTGATGATGCTGGCGCAATCGGCAGACGTTATCGCCGACAGGATGAGATTGGTACTCCATTTTGTATCACAATTGATTTTGAAAGCTTAGATGATCAAGCTGTAACAATTAGAGAGCGTGACACCATGGCACAATCTCGAATTGCAATTGATCAGGTTCAAAATTACTTAGCTCCTAAATTATTAGGCTGCTAATTGTTAACGCAGGTTAAACCACTTCGTCTGCCAATTTCTAATGGCAGATTTGAAAATAATGAGTTTGTATTAAGTACTCCAGTTGTTTTAGCGCCAATGGCAGGTATAACTAATGCTGCTTTTCGAAGGTTATGCCGAGAGCAAGGCGCAGGACTTTTTGTTTCAGAGATGGTTACTGCGCGAGCTTTAATTGAAAGACGTGAGGAGACCTTTAGATTAATTAAGCCAGGAGTTGGTGAGTCACCAAGATCTGTTCAACTCTATGCCGTAGATCCAATTGTGTTAGGCAAAGCGGTTGATTTACTAGGTAGCGAAGATCTGGCAGATCACATTGATTTAAATTTTGGTTGTCCAGTACCTAAGGTAACTCGCCGTGGTGGCGGAGCAGCATTGCCATTTAAACGAAGATTGTTTTCAGCAATTGTTGAAGCAGCGGTAAAGAGTGCAAGTAAGTATGGAATACCAGTAACGGTAAAGATGCGAGTTGGAATTGATTCAGATCATCACACCTTTTTGGAATCAGCAAAATCTGCAGCTGATTTAGGCGTCACTTGGGTGGCACTGCATGCTAGAACTGCTGCGCAGTTATATGAAGGAAGTGCTGATTGGAATAAAATTACAGATTTAGTTGAACATCTTTCCGGCAGTGATGTGCCAGTGCTTGGTAATGGTGATATTTGGTCAGGTGAAGATGCAGTAAGAATGATTAATCAAACTGGCTGTGCTGGCGTGGTGGTAGGTAGAGGTTGTTTAGGTAGGCCTTGGTTATTTGCAGATTTGGTTAGCTCAATAAATGGTGAAAATAAAAGAGTTAATCCAAATTTATTTGAGGTAAGAAATATTATGTTACGTCATGGTCAATTACTTGTTGAATACTTTGAAAATGAAGATCGTGCAATGCGCGATATTAGAAAGCATATGGCTTGGTATTTAAAGGGTTTTTCAGTACCTAGAGAGATTAGATCCTCCCTGGGGATGGTTTCATCATTAGTTGAAATGCAAGAGTTGTTATCTCATCTTTCTGATCAACCATACCCACAATCAGTTGGCGATGGACCGCGAGGTCGAACCAGCCATGGCCGTGAGGTAAAGCTTCCAGATGGTTGGCTAAATGATCCAGATGAGCTGGCAACAATTTCAATTGATGATGCAATTTCAGGTGGCTAACGTAATTGTTCATTTTTAGATTTATTAGAAGAGTAATCTCATTTATATTGCTATTAATAATTGTTGTGCCACTTTATGTGGCAGGCAGTATTTGGTACTCAGCTAGAAATTCTGAAGCGGTAAAATCTGATGTAATACTTGTGATGGGTGCAGCCCAATTTGATGGCCGGCCCAGTGATATTTTGCAATCAAGATTAAAAGAAAGTTTACAAATATATAAATCAGGGCTTGCGCCAAGAATTTACACAATCGGATCTGGTGCTCCGGGAGATAGAACCACTGAGGCTGCTGCTAGTAAGAATTGGTTGATTGATAATGGCGTTAAAAAATCAAATATTTTATCCATCACAAAAGGCAGAGATACTTTAAGTAGCACTCAGGCATATGCAGCGGCAATGAAAAAGGCAAAACATAGTTCGGTAATTATTGTGACAGATCCTTATCACTGCTATCGATCAGTAAAGATGGCTACCGATTTAGGATTAATTGCTAGCTGTGATCCAGTTAAAACTGGTCCAGCTTCAGTTACAAACTCAGGGTATAAGTATTTAGCCAGAGAGACTGGTGCGTATCTGGCCTATATAACAGTTGGCCGGCTTGGTATTAAGTTAAGTGATCGATTAATTGCAAGAGATCTATACTCTTAAGCCATGGAGTTACTACCTTTTCTAGATCTTTTATCAACCTTAGTTTTTGCATTAGTTGGCGCAAGAATTGCTGCAGATAAAGGCTTAGATTATGGCGGCATAGCATTTATCGCAGCGGTGGCATCTGTATCAGGTGGAACATTAAGAAATGTTTTCCTCGGATTAAAACCAGTATGGATCAGTGATCCCTGGATAACAGTTGCAGTTTTAAGTGCGGTGCTAACAACTTTGGTCTTTAGAAGAGTTACCAGAATTGGAAAAACACTTCTGGTAATGGACACCTTTGGCTTAGCAATTGCCACGATTTCAGGCTCACATCTTGCTCTTCAACAGGGGGTTTCTTGGCTCGCAGCAATTATTTTAGGTTTAATTACCGCAGTAACAGGTGGCCTACTTCGTGATGTTTTATGTCAGGTTGAGCCAGTACTTTTACACCGTGAAACCATCGGCACATCTTCATTGGTGGGTGCAATAACTTTTGTTTGGTTGCAACAACTAGATGTTGATTTAACTCTATCTGCAGTAATCGGAGCGGCAGTGGTTGTAATTACCAGAATCATCTCAATTTATTTTGATCTGCATCTGCCTAAATTTAACTCTAATAAAAAGGCTTAAAAGTAAGCGAAATTACCAACCCCACAGTTGGCAGGTAGGATTCCCAAATGGTTATCAGAGCAGCACAAGAGCATCCCGGATACTCTGATTTTGATCGTGCAAGATTTTTAGATGAGCCTGCAAAACGTGGTGGACGCACTGAGTTTGCAAGAGATCGTGCAAGGATCATTCACTCCTTTGCACTTCGCCGCTTAGCTGCAAAAACTCAAGTAGCAGTTCCATGGGCAACAGATTTTCCAAGAACACGACTTTCACATTCACTTGAGTGCGCACAGGTCGGTCGTGAATTAGGAGCTGCCCTCGGTGCGGATCCAGATTTAATGGAAGGTGCTTGTCTTGCTCATGACATTGGTCATCCACCATTTGGTCACAATGGGGAGGAGGCATTAAATCTAATTGCATCATCATGTGGTGGCTTTGAAGGTAATGCACAAAGTATTAGATTGTTAATTAGATTAGAGGCAAAAACAGTATTACCTGATGGCAAATCTATTGGTTTGAATTTAACTAGAGCATCCCTTGATGCGGCCACAAAATATCCATGGAGCCGGGCAGTAAATGCTAGAAAGTTTGGCGTGTATGAGGATGATCTTGAGATCTTTAATTGGTATCGAAGTGGAGTGGAATCTGGCAAAACCTCTATGGAGGCGCAGATTATGGATTGGTCTGATGATGTTGCCTATTCCGTTCATGATTTAGAGGACTCATTAGTCTCTGGTCAAATTAAATTAGATCAATTAAGTAGTGATTTACCTAAGTTGTTTAAAGTTGCGCAAGAGATGTATTTAGCTGATATCACTGAAGGTGAGATGCAATCAGCATTAGCAGCGTTGCAGAAATTATCTTGCTGGCCTCGTTATTACGATGGCACTCATCGCTCACTTGCTCGGCTTAAAGATCTAGCCAGCCAATTAATTGGCCGCTTTGCCCAAGCTGCTGAGGTTGCAACTCAAGAAAAGTATGGCGATGGTGATTTAACTAGATATAACGCAAATTTAGTAGTTCCTAGAGCCCAACGTGTTGAGGTGGCATTACTTAAATCTATGGCTGGGCATTATGTTATTAACGCAAGTGATTCTCAGATTAGGTATGGCGAGCAACAGAGATTGTTAACTGAATTGGTGGAGGCGATATTAGAGAGTGCTCCAACTACTTTAGAAAGTTTTTTCCTGCAAGATTGGCAAAATGCTCAAACTGATCAAGCACGGCTTCGCGTAGTAATTGATCAGGTGGCATCATTGACTGACCCAGGTGCGGTTGCACTACATAAACGGCTTATTAACAGGGGATAGTTTGAGTTGTCCCAAATGAAACTAGGATAGGAAGTATGGCCGGGCGTATTAAAGATGAGGATGTCACATACATCCGCGATCACTCACCAATAGATGATGTGGTTGGCGACTATGTCCAACTAAAAAATGCAGGTGGCGGACAGAAAAAAGGTTTATGTCCATTTCATGATGAGAAGAGCCCTTCATTTCATGTGACACCAAGTAAGGGATTTTTTCACTGCTTTGGTTGCCAAGTAGGGGGTGATGTAATTGCATTTATTATGAAGTTAGAGCACTTAACATTTATGGAGACGGTGGAGCGCTTAGCTGACCGAATTGGCTACACACTTCGTTATGAATCAGGAGGAGTCAGCACTGGTCCATCAATTAATCGCTCAAGATTAGTTGCTGCAAACACCGCTGCTTCAATTTTTTATCAGGAACAATTACAACTTCCAGCAGCTCAACATGGTCGAGATTTCTTAACTAAGCGAGGTTTTGATCGGGATGCTGCGAAAAACTTTAATGTTGGTTACGCCCCAGATGAATGGGATGGCCTTTACAAAAACCTTAAAGGTAAAGGGTTTACCGATGAAGAATTAAATCTTGCTGGCTTGGTTAAAGAAGGCACCAAGGGAATGATTGATCGATATCGAAATCGATTAATTTGGCCAGTGAAAGATATATCTGGTGATGTTGTTGGATTTGGTGCAAGAAAGTTAGCAAGTGATGAGGTAGATACTGGACCTAAGTACTTAAACTCACCTGAAACTCCAGTTTATAAAAAGAATCAAATTTTGTACGGCTTAGATATGGCCAAAAAAGAGATTGCAAAAAATCGCCAAGTTGTGATTGTGGAGGGGTATACCGATGTAATGGCTGCCCATTTAGCTGGGGTAACAACTGCGGTGGCAACCTGTGGCACTGCCTTTGGTGATGAACACATTCGAATCATTAGAAGATTACTAATGGATGCTGACGCATTTAGAGGTGAGGTTATCTTTACCTTTGATGGAGATGCTGCGGGGCAGAAGGCAGCACTTCGTGCATTTGAAGATGATCAAAAGTTTGTAGCCCAAACATTTGTTGCAGTTGAGCCAAATGGCATGGATCCTTGTGAGTTGCGCCAAGCACATGGCGATGACGCCGTTCGTAATTTAGTTGCAAGAAGAGTTCCGCTATTTGAGTTTGCCATTAAATCTGTAATTGCAAACTATGACATCACCGCTGCTGAAGGCAGAGTAAATGCCTTAAATCAGGTTGCGCCATTAATTGGAAAAATTCGAGATGCATCCCTTCGCCCTGAGTATGTTCGCTTACTTGCTGGCTGGCTTGGCATGGAGGTAGATATTGTTTCAACTGCGGTAAAACGAAGTGGTGGTGCAAACTCAGCAACGAGTGATAAGCGAATCAATTTAACCGATCCTGTTTTAGTTCTAGAGCGTGAGGTTTTAAAGGTCCGTCTGCAACTGCCAACACTTTCTCATAGCTGGGTTGATCTTGAGCCAACCGCATTTTCCTTCCCACTTTATAATCAATTACGTGCTGCTATTGATAATCAAGCAGAGTTTAATATTCAAGAGTTAATTGATAAGGCTGAAAGTGAAGAGCTTAAATCCTTAATTACTGAACTAACAGTTGAACCAATCCGAACTGATGGTGAGGTGTCAGATCGTTATATCACCAGCATCTTTGCTCGCTTGCGCGAGGTTGCATTAAGCAGATCAATTGCTGAGATTAAATCCACTTTGCAACGATTAAATCCGGTGGAAAATGATGCGCAGTACCAAGAGATCTTTGGTCAGTTAGTTGGCATGGAGGCAGCCCGCCGGGTGCAAAAAGAATTAGCATTAGGAGAGAGTTAAAAAGCGAATAAATTAGGCGTAGGTTTGAGTGGCTTAATTTTTTCGATACTATTTGCCCTCACCAATCTTTAATTAGATTGATGTATTCCCTGATAGCTCAATTGGCAGAGCAGCCGGCTGTTAACCGGCAGGTTCTTGGTTCGAGTCCAAGTCAGGGAGCATGGCGCTATATCGAGTACAGGTCTCACTACCTGACCGTCCAGGTTCACTTGGTGCGGTGGCATCTGCAATTGGATTTGCCGGTGGAGATATTCGTGGCTTAGTTGTGCTTCGCAGTGAAAATGGCCGGGGAATTGATGACATCACAATTGCAGTTCCAGGCAGTGATCCAACAGATTTAGTAAATGTTTTAACTTCAATCGGTGGGGTTGAGGTAATTTCAATTACTCCAGTGGATTAATACTTAACTTCTTGTAATTGCTTTGCCGATTGCTCTGGCTCTAAATCCATTATAAAAGCACCCATTGCAGATTCTGAACCAGATAAATACTTTAACTTTCCAGGTTGGCGTCTTACTGAAACTATCTGCCAGTGCAAACGCATGCAATCTCGACCAACATTTACTGGAGCTTGATACCAAGAGGCGATATAGGCCATTTCAATTCCAAATACGCCATCTAATCTAGTTAAAGCCTCTTTAGCGATCGGTGCAAATAACTCAGATTGTGCTTCATCTAAATCTGCCATGGCGGCAACTGTGCGCTTAGGGGCAACATGAATTTCAAATGGATATCTAGCTGCATATGGCACAAATGCAATCCATTCAGTATTTTCACAAATGATTCGCTTTTTGTCCTTAATCTCACGGGCAATCACATCATCAAGTAATACTCTGCCAGTTTTAGCTAGATGAGATTTTGCAGCATCTAACATTTTTTCAATTCTTGGTGGCAGGAATGAGTAAGCATAAATCTGCCCATGTGGGTGAGAAAGGGTTACGCCAACCTCTTCGCCTCGATTTTCAAAGGGAAATACATGCTCAACAAATGAAAGTTTAGAAAGGGCCGTGTCACGATCTTTCCAGGCTTCCAACACAGTTCTAATTTGTTTTGTACTTAACTTTGCAAAGCTAGAGCCATGATCTTGGGTGTAACAAACAACTTCACAAGCACCTGCTGCATCTGCATTTGGGGTATCAAGGCCAGTAATTTGTGGAAGTTTCCAATTACTACTTGGAGTAGTTAGTGCTGGTGCGCGATTGGTAAAGACAGCAACCTCATAATCCTTATCTGGAATCTCAGTTAATTTGCTATCAACTGTTGGGCAAAGTGGGCATAACTCTTTTGGTGGCAGAAATACTCGGTGTTGACGGTGGGAGGCAACTGCAATCCATTCATTAACCAATGGATCAAGACGTAAGTGTCCAATGCCAGGTTGAGCTTTATCATCTCTTTTGTCTTCTGCAGTGCGTGCTACCTCTTTACTATCGTAGTAAGAGATTTGCCGGCCATCTGCTAATTGCAAATCAGAGCGGAAAACCCCACCCGATAATTGTTTGACCATAATGGTTAAGGGTAGTGCAAAAAATTAGTGCTTTATTTGTTTAGCGCAGCTATCTGTTGGTTTTTTAGTAATTGTTGGCTTTGGAGTTGGTGTTGGCGTAGGTAAATCTGGCCCTTGCGCTAAATTGATAATTAATGGCACCTCATTATCAGCATGTGTTTTTGAAATATCTACATAATTCAAAGTTCCAGCGGTAGCACCTGCTGGTAGACCTTCAATCTTAATTTCCCACCTACCGCTGGCATTTCGTTCAGGGGTTTGTTTTTTGATTTTAATTTTAGGATCGGTTGGTCTAAAAACAACAGTTCCGGTAACAACTGGTGTACCAATTGACCTGAAAACTTCAACATTTATAAGTACAGGCTTATTGGTATCAGTTGAGGTAACTGAGATTAAATTTAATCTGGTTGGCTCATTTACTGGCATAAGGTCAACCTGCTCTGGCTGCCATTTGCCCTTAATTAATGAAAGAAAAGTCTCTGGTGTTCCTCTAAAAACATTTAGATCAAGACGTGCGCTAGGTACTCCATATTTTTTACCAATTCCACAAGATGAGTACTGCCAAATTTGCCACTGTGATGAGCAATTTGCCGTACTCCATGAGTGCACAAAGCAACCAATGGTTGCTCGCTGTCCTGGTTTAGAGATTGGATCTGCTGGATGAATTCCATAGTGAGCTAACCAAAGTGGGTACTGTCTAAGTTTTTCACTTCGTTCCATTGCACCCTCTAAGAATTGCGCGTATGAGTATAAAAATGGTTTTCTACCAGTTTTCTCTTCAACAGTTTCTAACCAAGTTTCAGCCCATAAGGTGACCAGACTTCTTGGTAGAGTTTTAATGCAATTACCTGCTGAGTTTTTCTTAACGCAGTTGTTCTCTAAATCAAGTGCAACTGGCAGATCACGTTCGTTATAACCACCAAGGGATGCCAGACGCCATAAAACTTTTTGAGCTTGTGCTTTAGCATCACGAATTATGTATGCCTCATCGGTGCTATTTGGCATATAAGCAAAGTGATACATACCGGTATATAGACCAGCAGCTTGTGCTGCGCTTCGATCGCCAACCAACCATCGCATCGTTTCAATATCTGCCTTTTCTTGGGCATCTGATCCTTTAATTAAAACAAAGCGCATACCGGCATCAAACATCTGCTTAAAATCAATTGGTTGATCATTTGGGTGCTGCCAGCGACTGACATCTGATCCTTGAATACGCCCGCCAGTTAATTTGCCGGTTTCAGTTGGAATAAATAAATCATCAGTTGTGGCAAAGGTTTTTGTTAAATCAACCTTAAAGTTTGCATTTTTAGAAAGTGTTTTCTTTTTTCCAATGATTACTTGAGCTCGATATTGCCCCTCTGCCTTAATCGCGGTGGCAACTGTTGTGATTCGCCAAGCCCCACTTGCAGCTGATGTTGTTTTTAATGGCGTCGCCTTCCATGCCACACCATCAAAGGTGTCAATTGTGATTGAACCTTTTGCCGCCGGTTTCACCTGACCATAAAAGGTAACCAAAGATTCCCCAGCATTTGGCGTGCTCTCAACCTTTAATGTGAGAGAAGTTTTTGCAGTTGCACTATTTGCAGCCGGATTAAAGCCAGTAGCAATTACTACTAGAGATAAGAAGAATGCAACTCTTTTCACCGCTCTATTATTGTGGGTGTAAAGCCAAAAACCCTTTCAATCGCTGCAATTAAAGATTTAGTGTGGGATGGATTACGAGTTTTCTTAAAATCATGAGGGTTTGCAAACTTTTGACTATCAGCAAAATCTAAGGTTAATTGGTTATTTTCAAATGAAACCAATCTGGCGTCAAAGAATGAAAGCCAGGTAATTCGATCTATCTCTAAGAGAAGATCTAAAACCTCATTCCAGCGGCTTTTTATATCCTCAAGTTGCATTTAATTAGATTAAAAATCCATATGCAATTGCTAAGACCAAGATGATAATTGCCACCATTTTGCTCACTCGCTTTAGTAAAAGAGCCTTAAGTGCTGGGATAAATGTTGCACTAAATGCCACTGCGCCAAGGATTATTAAAACTAAACTTTTAGAAAGATTTGCATCATTTCCAGTTTGATACCGGAGATTAATCAAGCCCATCGCTAAAATTGCATAAGAACCAAATCGGTAATTATTTATTGGATTCATTTTTTAGGAATTCTTAATGAGTGCATACCGCCATCAATACTGATTGCTGTGCCAGTAACTGATGCTTGAAGGGGACTTGCTAAAAATATAATTGCACTAGCAATTTCAGCCGGAGACACAAGCCGGCCCATTGGTTGTCTTGCCTCTAGAGCAACCCGAGCTGCTTGGGCATCCTCTGATTGATCTAATAATCGCTTAACCCAAGGTGTATCTGTTGTTGCTGGATTTACCGCATTAACCCGGATGCCATCTGCTAAATGATCAGTTGCCATTGCAAGAGTTAATGTCATAACCGCACCCTTTGACGCACTATAAGCTGCGCGATTTGGAATTCCGTCAGTTGCAGCAATTGATGCGGTATTAACAATGGCGGCATGCTGACTGGCACGAAGTAATGGAATTGCTTGTTTAGATACTCGCGCTGTTCCCACTACGTTGATGTTTAAAACTTTATGCCACATCTCATCTGTTTCATGCTCAACTGTTGTGAGCGATCCAATTCCAGCATTGTTAATTAAGATATCTAAACCTTTACTTGATTTCTTAAACTCATTAAAAGCTGATTCAACAGATGCGGCATCGCCGATATCGCACTTAATATAAGTTGCATAAGCGGCCATTTCACCTGGATTAATATCAAAGCCAAAGACAGTTGCACCTCGCGCTTTAAGTCCTTTAGCAACCTCAAGGCCAATGCCAGAGCCTGCACCGGTGATAATTGCGGTTAAGCCTGCAAACTCTTTATCCATAATCTTTATCTTCCGATCTGCTATCTCACTAGGCGAACAGTATTCACTATTCCAACACGCTCCTATACTATGGTGAATATGGCCCGTCATAGCGAATTAGTAAAAATTCCACGCATAGATCGTTACATTACAAAGCTTGCGCTAGGAACCGCACCCCTTGGTGGCTTGTTCACATCAGTTGCCGACTCAGAAGCGGAGTCCACAATTTTGGCAGCGGTTGATGCCGGAATTAATTACTTTGATACCGCACCTTTATATGGTTATGGAATTGCTGAAAAAAGATTAGGTGCTGCCTTAAATAAATCTGGTAAACCATTTGTGCTTTCAACAAAGGTTGGCCGAGTCCTTGAAAAAATTGATCCAAACAAACCAGTAATTGATGATTCATTGGGCAGCTTTGCCGATATTGATCCAAATGTAATCCCAGTTTTTGATTTTTCAAGAGATGGAATTCTTCGTTCAATTGAAGATAGCTTAAAGCGTTTAAATGTAACTTCTTTTGATATTGCCTATATTCATGATGCTGATGATCGAATTGGGGAAGCGATCGAAAAGTCTTATGGAGTGCTTGATGAACTTCGCTCCCAGGGAGTGTTAAAAGGAATTGGCGTCGGTATGAATTACTGCGCACCTTCAATTCGAGCAGTTAAAGAGATGGATCTAGATATTATTTTAATTGCTGGCAGATTCTCACTCCTTGATCAATCAGCCCAGGAGCAGTTATTTAAAGAGTGTAAAAAGAAAAACACTGCAGTAGTAATTGGTGGCGTTTATAACTCAGGAATTTTGGCAAACCCAGTCGCCGGTGCAACATTTGATTACGCACCAGCAAGTGATGAGTTAATTAAGCGTGCGCAGCAAATCAAGCAACTACTAGCTGATTTCCACATTCCACTTACCGCAGCAGCAATTCAATTCCCACTTCGCCATCCAGCCGTTACCTCAGTACTGACTGGATCTAGAACAGTTAAAGAGTTAACTTCAAATATTGCCGATTTTGATCGTGATATTCCTGCCGCTGTGTGGGACGCCCTTGAGGAGTCTGGCTTAGTTAATCGAATTGAACTTTAATAGATGAGTCATTTAGCGGTAATTCAAACTCAATCTAATCCTTATCACTTAGTTAAAGAGATAAATGGCAAGTACTTTGAAATAGAAAAAATTAAGAGTTTATCTGATGCATTGTCATTACACATGGCAGATTTTAGAAAAGCCTACGATGCAGCAGGCAGCACTGAAGTAAAAGGTAAATTAGTTGCGCCAGTTGCAATCGATACTGAGGTTTGGGGAGCCGGCGTTACCTATCAACGCTCACGGGATGCTCGTAAAGAGGAGAGCGGAATTCCAGATGTTTACCAATTAGTTTACGAAGCAGATAGACCAGAGTTATTTTTTAAAGCAACCGCTCGCAGAACTGTTGGCCATGAGGGTGAAGTTGGAATTCGAGCCGATGCTCAAACCTCTGTGCCAGAGCCTGAGGTTGCAATTGTGATGAATAAATTTGGTGAGCTAATTGGCATGAGCATTTGTAATGATATGACCTCAAGAAATATTGAGGGAGAAAATCCGCTTTACCTTTCCCAAGCAAAGATTTACTACGGATCAAATGCATTAGGTCCCATGATTAGACCAATCTGGGAGATTGTTGATCATGAGAAGCTAGATATTTATGCCAAGATTGAAAGAGCTGGTTCAATTGTTTGGCAGGCGGAGACCTCACTTAAATCTCTAAACCGAAGCTTTGATGACTTAATTGATTACCTATTTAAATGCCAACACTTTCCAGTTGGCGTAGTTCTCTCCACTGGAACGGGAATTGTGCCGCCCCTTGATATTTCTCTAATGGCAGGGGATGTAGTTACCATTACCGTTGATCAAATTGGAACTTTAGTTAACAAAGTTGCATTAACACCTGAAGATATCAACGATCGGATTAAATAATGAGTGAACATGTAGTTTGGACGCAATGGGATGATTTAAATGTTCCAAGTAAATTTAAGCGTTTATCACCTGCTAATACTCCAGCTGAAACTGGAGACATGTCTGAGGTAACTTTTTATGTTCCAACATATATGGGTGGCCGACCAGCCCTTGAGTTAACTAAAAAAATGCCTAAGTTAAAAGTTTTACAGGTTCCAAATGCTGGTTACGACGATGCGATGGAGTTTCTAAGGCCTGGAATTACTTTGTGTAATGGCCGTGGCATTCATGATGATTCAACCGCTGAATTAGCAGTAGCCCTTGCCATCGCCTCCTTGCGCGGCTTTGTTACCTTTATTAGAGATCAAGATAAGGGTGACTGGGTAAATAAAACCTACAACTCAATTAATGATCGCAAAGTTGGAATTATTGGCTACGGCTCAATTGGCTCAACTATTGCCAGAATGCTCTCTGGTTTCTCAGTTGAAATTGTTGCCTTCACCCAAAGCGGTCGAGACAACACCATTGCGATTTCTGATTTAGATAAGCACCTACCATCACTTGATGTAGTCATTTTGATTTTGCCATTAACTAAAGAGAGTAAACATTTATTTGATGCTCGCCGGCTATCCTTAATGAAGGATGGTGCGTTGCTGGTAAATGTTGCTCGCGGTCCAATTGTTGATACCGATGCCTTAGTAAAAGAGCTTAACTCTGGTCGAATTACCGCTGCTTTAGATGTTACCGATCCAGAGCCACTGCCAAAGGGTCATCCACTTTGGTCTGCAAAGGGAGTGCTGATTTCACCACATGTTGGCGGCAACTCATCAGCTTTTGATAAGCGGGCTAGAAGATTAATTGAATCGCAGCTAAATTTATTGGCAGAAGATAAGCCGCTAAATAATGTTATCGTGGCTGGTAATTAGGCCAATACTTTTTAATCTTTTCCCGTAAGAAAACTGCGCTTTCGTGCATCTGCTCCATGCCATCCACGCCATCTTCAATTGATATCCAACTATCAAAGCCGACATCTTTTAATGTCTTAAAAATCGCATCATAATCATTTAACCCTTTACCAATTACACCATGTTTAAAAAATGAAACATATCCGGCGCTTCCACCCTCTGCTTTTCTTAAATCTTCAATGGTGCCATTGGCCAGATATCGATCAGAGGCGTGCATAGTTAAAACCCGGTGCTTTACTTTTTCTAATAACTCAAGTGGCTCTTCGCCAGCTGCGATTGCATTTGATGGATCAAAATTAACTCCAAAATGTGGTGAATCTATCCGAGAGACTAAATCAACAAAGACATCCATCATTTGCGCAAACTCTGGCTCGGTCCAGAAATCATCTTTGTAGTGATTTTCAATTATCAAAGTCACGCCATGTTCTATGGCTGCTGGAATACATGCATTAATTGCATCTACAACATATTTCATTCCCTCTTGGCGAGTTATATCTTTTCTTCTCTGGCCCGATAAGACGCGGCAGTATTTAGCACCAAGGGCAGCACTCATTTCGATTGCAAAAATTTCTTTTTCTATCTCCTTATTTCGCAAACTCTCATCTGGGATTGTGAAATCAGGGGAGGCACACATCATTGGAATTACCATGCCGGTATCTTCAACAGCTCTTCGAACCTTTGCCCAGTTAGCTGGATCCTTCACATCAGCAAAGTTGTTATAAAACTCAAGGCCATCAACATTTAATTCATCACCTAATTTAATCCACTCATAAATACTCATTTCACCTGAAACTAATTGCTTAATGAAACCTTTTGGAAAGGCGGCTAACTTAGGCATTACTTCTCAGGATTTCTGCCAATAATTGAGAACTGCTCTAACTCAACAACGGAACCGGTAAATGGCCTGGATTCATCACCTAACCAGTAAATGCAAGCTGCAGCTAATTGCTCTGGTGTGCTCATAACACCAAAGGGGATATTTTCTTTTCCTAATTTTTCTGGCCACTTATCTGGCATTCCTTTTTTAATTTGATCAACATACTCACGCTCAGTCAAAATCCAGCCAGGATTAATCAAATTAAATCTAACCTGATCTACGCCATGAGCATTAGCTAAATTTCTAGTCATGGTTTGCAGACCTGCTTTGCCAATGCTGTATGCCAGAAGTGATGACTCACCACTGTAGGCATTGATTGAACCAATATTTAAGACTGCACCTTTACTCTTTTTAAGCTGCTCAAAGCAAGCTTGAATTAGAAAAAGTGCTGATTGCAAATTTACGGTAATAGTTTTTGTAAAGGCTTCAGGCGTTAACTGCAAAAGATTATTTCGTTCAATGATGGCTGCGTTATTTACCAAGCCATCAATCTGGCCAAAAGCTGAGATGGCAGCATCTGCAATCTTTTTAGGAGCGGATGGATCTGCTAAATCTGCAATACAAAGGAGGGCACTTTTTCCCAAGTGGTCAACAACCTTTTGTCCCTCACTTTGATCAATCCCATGTACCAAAACTTTAGCGCCCTCTTTGACCGCTCTTATGGCAATTGCTTTACCAATACCGGAGGTAGCACCGGTAATGATTATTACCTTATCTTTTAACCTCATAATTACTCAGGCCTAATTACTGACTTTAGAATTTCACCAGATTGCATCTTTTCAAATGCAACCTGCCAATCTTTAATTGGAAATACTCCACCTAAAACTGGTTTTAAATCTAACTTGCCACTTTCTAATAATCTTAAAACCCGCTCCCACATCGGCCAGTTATGAGAAAAACTTCCACGTAGTGTCACATTTTTTGCTACCAATGGATCAAGCGAGAAATCTAATGGTTGAGGTCCCCAGCCAACCTTTGAGATCCAACCATTTGGCCTGATAACTGTTAAGGCATTTTTTAATGAGGCACTAACACCTGCTGCATCCACCACACCATCAGCACCTAAGCCATCAACACTTTTTGCCCAAGCTGTTGCATCGCCAATAATTACTTCACAGCCATAAGATTTTGCAATCTCTAATCTAGTTTTATCTTTTTCTAAGCCAACTAATGCAACCTCTGCTCCTGCTAATTTGGCCATGGCAGCGCATAAAACACCGATTGGTCCAGGTCCGTAAACCACAATTCGATCTCCAGGTCTAACAAAACCAGGTGCAATGGTTGCGCTATAGGCAACCGCGCAAGGCTCAGTCATTGCTGCATAATCAAATGAGATATTTGCTGGAATTTTATGAAGTAAGCGGGCTGCAACCTTGGCATATCTAGTCATGCCGCCATTAACACCATAACCAAATCCTTTTCGAGATGGATCTAAGTTGTACTTACCCTGCCTAGATAATGGTGAATCGATATCAATTACCGCTGCAGTCTCAGTTACTACTCGATCGCCAACCTGCCATTTGCCAGCAGATTTAACATTTTTACCTAACTCTTTTATTACGCCACAAAACTCATGTCCTAAGACAACTGGGTAATTAACCTCCCAAGAGTTTGTGCCATGCCATTGATGTAGATCTGAGCCACAAACACTTACCGCCTCCACCTGCATGATTACATCATCATCACCAAAGAGGGGATACTCAATCTCGTGCAATTCAACACTGCCTGGCTTTGATGAGAAGTTAACAACTGCTAGAGATTTCATTTTTTCACCTAACCCTTGGCGTAATTGGAATATCTCCATATGCATGAACCTTTTCACAAATTTTTCTAAGTACCTCTTCCACATTTCCAGCACCCTTTGAAAAAGAATCAGCATCAATGGCAAGAGGTGCACCAATTACTACTAACGGTGCGCCATAAGAAGGACAAGCGATTGCTTGTTCAAGTGATAACCCACCAACTGCTTGGACTGGAATACCAACTGCATCAACAACAGCTTTTAATTGATCAAGTGGATTTGGCGCTACCTCACCCCTTGCTGCAATGCCACGGCGTTCGTCATAACCAATATGGTGAATGATCATGTCGCAACCTAAATCTTCAAGTACACGAGCACCATCAACCATATCTTCACAACCTAAGTTATCTCCCATAACAGTTATGCCGTAATCCTTACCAGCTTGCACAACAACTTTAATTGTCTCAGGGTGCGCTCGTGCCATTACCACCACATGAGTGGCCCCTGCCTTTGCCATCATCTGCGCCTCTAAATATCCACCATCCATAGTTTTTAAATCTGCTACTACCGGAGTATTAGGAAACTCTTTTCTAAGGGCGCGCACGCCATGTAATCCTTCAGCCAAAATAAATGGTGTACCAGCCTCTAACCAATCAACACCAGCGCGCATTGCAGTGTGTGCCATCTCCATCGCCTCTTTGATATCAGTTAGATCTAAGGAAACTTGCACAATCGGTTTCACTTATAAAACTCCATACTTTGCAAATGCCTCACTAGGGGCCATGCCATCTTTAACCGCTTTTCTAAATAAATTCTCCCCAGAGTTTTTCTCTTCAACTCGGGCAATTACCTCATCAATTGCATCCTTTGGCACGATTACCACACCATCAATATCGCCAACAATTAAATCTCCTGGATTTATTCTTACCCCATCAATCTCAGCTGCCACATTATGTTCGACTACTTCATACCTGGAATTAATATCAAGGGGTGAGGTTTGCACACCAAAAACTTTAAAACCTAACGCCTGCATTCTGGTGGTATCTCTTACCGGCCCATCAGTTAACGCACCGGCCACACCTTTATGTTTGCAAGCAGTTGAAAGTAACTCACCCCAAAATGCTGCTGGATGATTACCGCCATTATTTCGATTAGATGGTGTTACATAAACTTGATCTTTGCCAACTGCATCCAATGCTTTAAGTAATCCAACATATGGCACATCGGGGGCCGCAAAAACTGCTTCAACTCTTACTGGAAATGCGTAACCCATCATCACACCATCACCAGAAAGCATTTGGATATCTGGTTTTAAAACTTGATTGCGCAAATCCATATGATCTAAACAATCAGAGGCTAAGGCGGCGGTAAAGATGGTGGAGAGTTTTGCTAAATCATAATCTTTATTGGCCATGGCCTAAAGATTAGGGGCTTTTTCCACTTACTTATAGACCCTTAAGTACTACTTGAGGCATTGGGCGTGGGTATTTATAACTTTTCGATAAAGAAGTGATTATTAAGTAAAAGTTAGCCCGCCTTGATTGACTACCTAACTGGTCAGTACAAAGATTCACTCAGGTTCGACGATCCTCGTTGTGCCACTTATATATATAAGAAGAAATGGAGAAATGAATGCGTAAAAGTTCATTTCGTCTTGTTGCAGCTGCAGCAGCTATTGCCCTTGCGGTAACTGGTTGTTCATCATCATCTGATGATGCAGCAAATACAGACACTCAGTTTGAAATCTTTACCTGGTGGGCATCTGGTGGCGAAGCTGCTGGCCTACAAGGAATGATCGATGTTTACGCAGCACAAAACCCAAACACAGAGTTTATTAACGCTGCTGTTGCCGGTGGTGCTGGTGTAAACGCAAAGGCTGTACTACAGAGCCGTTTAGATGCTAACGAGCCACCTGATTCATTCCAAGCACACGCTGGTATGGAGCTTGATGGTTATGTAAAGGGCGGACAACTAGAAGATTTAACTTCTTTGTACGCATCTGAAGGTTGGGACAAGATATTCCCAGCTGACTTAATTAAGACTCTTACTGTAGATGGAAAAATTTACTCAGTACCTGTAAACATTCACAGAGCAAATGTGCTTTGGTGGAATCCAGCAACTGCAACAAAGGCTGGTATCACTAAGGCTCCTGCAACTCTAGATGAATTCTTTGCAGATCTTGAGAAGTTTAAGAAGGCTGGCGTAACTGGTCTAGCACTTGCAGGAAAGGGAGACTGGGCGATTGCTCACCTTCTTGACTGGATGCTTCTAGCATCAATGGGTGCAGATAAGTTCGAAGGTCTATACAACGGATCAACTTCATGGACAGGTCCAGAGGTTGCTGCCGGTATTAAGAACTTCCAGAAAGCACTTTCTTATGGAAATAAGGGTGCAGGAAATCTTGATTGGCCAGATGCAGGTAAGTTAGTAACTTCTGGCAAAGCAGGATTCTTCATCATGGGTGACTGGGCTTCTGCTCAGTGGCAATCAGATGGTCTAAAGCTTGGAACTGACTACACATTCGCAGCAGCTCCAGGAACTGTTGGTACATACCAATGGCTATCAGATTCATTCACACTTCCAGTTGGTGCTCCACACCGCAACGCTGCAATTGCATGGTTGAAGGTTTGTGGATCTCAAGCTGGACAGGATGCATTTAATCCAAAGAAGGGATCTATCTCAGCTCGTACAGATGCTGATCTATCTCTATACGATGATTATCTAAAATCAGCCTCTGCTGACTGGTCAAAGGATCGCTTAGTCGGTTCAACAGTTCACGGAGTAAATGGAAATAACGCACTGATGGCTAAGTACAACGCAGCTGTTGGTAAGTATTTCTCAGGCGGATTCAAAGATAACGCCGGACTTGCTAAGGATCTTGCTGCAGCTTACGAAGCAGGCAAGGCTTAATAGCAACAACGCAGGACAAGAACTTTGGTGGGCAAGTAATTGCCCACCAAAGTTTTCTAATTAGATAACCAATCGCTAGGCTCCACCACCTGCTACTAATAAAGATGAGGGGATCGCTTCGGTGAGTAAAACAACCAAGAATAAACGATCTTTTAGCACTCGCGTTGGTGGCTTATTTTTCGTACTACCTTCAATAATCACCGTAATTATCTTTGTTTACGGCTTAATCCTTTGGTCGGTAAATGTCTCATTAACTAACCAAAACTCTGGCGGCAAAAAAGCCATTGAGTATGTTGGGCTGAAGAATTACACCGATCTAATCAAAGATGAGCGCTTTACACACTCACTATCAAATTTAGTGAAATTCACAATCGTATTTATTTTAGGTGCTTTAGTAACTGGATTTATCATGGCATTACTGCTTGAAAAAGGAATTAAGGGTGAGGGATTTTTCCGCTCATTTTATTTATATCCAATGGCAATCTCATTTATTGCAATGGGAACTGTATTTAACTGGCTGCTTAACTCAGCCAGAGATGAAGAGGCAGGCGGGTTAAATCTTGCTCTGCAAAAAATAGGTTTAGGTTTCTTACAAAATGATTGGTATGTCTCTGAAAAAGGTGCGATGTATGCGATGGCGCTGCCGGCAATCTGGCAGATGTCAGGTTATGTATTAGCACTCTTCTTAGCTGGCTTTCGCGGTATTCCAGATGATTTACGAGAGGCGGCCCGAGTTGATGGCGCTAGTGAATCTCAAATTTATCGTCATGTTCTCTTCCCACAGCTAACCCCAACACTTCTTACAATTTTAATTATTTTGGGACATATCTCGATGAAGGCCTTTGATCTAATCATTGGTATTAACGGAAAATCCTATGTAACTCAGGTGGTAGCTGTTTATATGTGGGAGTCAACCTTTGATGCAAGAGATTATGCCAAGGGAACATCAATTGCGATTGTGCTATTAATTATGATTGCCATTGTGGTTGTGCCATACCTTCGTTATAACAACAAACAACAGGCGTACCGCTGATGAGTAAAGACTTAGTCGATTTAATTACCACCAAACATGATGTGCGAAACAAAAAGCGCAAATTGAATGGCAAGGAGAGATTCTGGCTGATTTTCCGGTATGTATCTCTGGCATTTATTTGGTTTTTAGTGGTTATGCCAATTTATGTAATGGTGATTAACTCACTTAAAGGTGTTAAAAATGTTTACTTAACAAACGCATTTAAGTTACCGGAAAAGTTAGATTTCTCAGCCTGGTCGGTTGCTTGGAGTGGAACTGATTACTTCCCACAATCAATCTCTGAATCTATGGGACGAACCCTTTTCTTTGTTATCCAATCATCAATTATTTCAGCTGTGATCGGATCAATTAACGGTTATGTGTTTGCGAAATGGAAGTTTAAAGGCTCAAACTTTATCTTCACCTTGTTCTTATTTGGAATGTTTATTCCATACCAGGCGATCATGATTCCATTGGTTCGAATTGCAACCACATTAGATTTGAATAAATCGATCTATGTACTGGTTTTAGCTCACGTTATCTATGGTATTCCAATCTGTACCTTAATTTTCCGAAATTACTATGAAGCAATTCCAAATGAGTTAATTGAAGCTGGCCGAGTTGATAAGGCTTCGATGGTAAGAATTTATCGCTCATTAATATTGCCACTATCGGTGCCAGCCTTTGTGGTGGTCTTAATCTGGCAATTCACCTCAGCCTGGAATGACTTCCTATTTGCGATCTTCTTAACCGGAGGTTCACCTAAGTTATCTGTTGCTACAACTGCACTTAATTTTATTACCGGCTCATCAAATCAGGTTTATTACGGTGTGAATATGACCGCATCATTAATTGTTTCACTACCAACATTAATTGTTTATATCTTCCTAGGTCGCTACTTCCTACGAGGATTGCTCTCCGGCTCCCTAAAGGGTTAAGCATGTCGATTGCAGTTGAGGTTTTGATTCAAGGCGCAATCAATTAGGTGAAGGCCCTACTGCAACAGGGGATAAGAACAGCCATGTTCAATGGTGTGATATTTATAGCAAAGCTGTTAGATCGCGTGATCTTATAACTGGAAAAATTGATGAGTACTTCACAGATCAACACATTGGCTTTCAAATTCCACGAACTGTTGGCGGTGAAATTCTAGGTACAGCTGATGGCCCAGTATTAAGAGATGCAGATGGTACTTTTCACAAGTTGCCAACTAGAAAAGATGTTGATGGCGACGATCGATCTGGCGTGATGCGCTGGAATGATGCAAAGGTTTCACCAGATGGAAACCTTTTCTTAGGTTCGATGGCTTATGAAAATCAAAAAGATCAAGGTTCTTTATATCGACTTAATAAAGATGGTAAGAAATTAGAAAACCTTTTTGGATCAGTTGGTATTTCAAACGGAATGGATTGGTCGGTGGACCTATCTAGAATGTTCTATATCGACACATTGTCTATGCGAGTAGACCAATTTGATTATCAAAATGGACAGATTTCAAATCGCAGACCTTTAGTTCAAATAACAGATGGCATGGGGTATCCAGATGGCATGTGCTCTGATGCAAATGACAATCTTTGGGTAGCTTTTTGGCTTGGATCCTGTGTCAGATGCTTTGATGGCAAAACCGGCAAACTACTTGATGAGATCAAATTACCAGCCCAGAAAATAACCTCTTGCGTCTTTGCAGGTGAGAAATTAGACAAATTGGTTATTACCTCAGCAGTTGGAAATCCTGGGGAGCAAATTGATTTAGATCAATATCCTCAATCAGGCTTCATTTTCATTGCATCTCCAGGAGTTGTTGGTAAAAAAACTAATCTATTTGGTGCTTAATTGAGCACCGATCTTTTCACATTTGGTGAATCCCTCTCTGTCTTTATTTCAAGTGATACCGACTCGGTGATGAGTGCAGCGAAATTTGAGCGAGTAACTGCAGGTGCTGAGGTTAATGTGGCCGTTGCACTTTCTCGCCTTGGTTTAAAAGCCCAATATTTTTCAAGATTTGGTAATGATCAATTAGGTTCGGTAATGCTGGCCGATATTGAAGCTGAAGGAGTTGATGTTTCCCTTGCAAAGCGAGTTGATTCATTTACCGCTGCAATGGTTAGAAATCCTGGTAAATCTGCACCAGTTGAAATAAGTTATTTAAGAAAAGGATCAGCCGCCTCAACTATCCAACCATCTGACATTTTAGATACATATATTTCATCCACCAGATGGCTCCATGCCACTGGGATTACCTGCGCAATATCTGAAAGCGGTGCTAGAACAGTTAAGCACGCTTTAGAAAAAGCTGCCCAATTAAAGATCAAATCAAGCTTTGATTTAAATATAAGGAGAAAGCTTTGGAGTGAAGAGCAGGCACGAAAAGTTTTAGAACCACTTGCTCGTGATGTTGAACTATTAATTGGGGGAGAGGATGAGTACCAGGTAGTTTTTGGAGCAGCAAATCCTAAGGAAATTTTGGCAGAGGTTAATAAAAGAGGTTGCAAGATTGCTGTTATGACAAAGGGTGATCAAAAAATGCGTTTTAGCATTGATGGAAATTATGAAGAGATCACACCTCCCAAGGTTGTCGCAGTTGATCCAGTTGGATCCGGAGATGCTTTCACTGGTGGTGTTATTGCTGGATTGCTAAGTGGCATGAGTACTAAGGGAGCACTTGAGCAAGGAAGTATCTGCGGTGCGTTAGTTGCAAGTATGTTTGGGGACTGGACTGGCATACCAACTGGAGTTGATGGTGTGATTGATAAAGAGATCATTGAAAAGGTAAGGGGTAATTAATGAAAACTGTAGATAAATTACTTGCTGAAAAGATGATGACCTTAGTTAGGTGTAATACGCAAGCGCAAGGCCAGGAAATGGCGGACGCGTTAGTTGATGCTGGCGTGAAAGTTATTGAGATAACTCTAACGACGCCGGGCGCCCTTAAAATTATTGAAAAACTTTTAAAGAATAAAGATCTCTTGGTTGGCGCCGGAACCGTTAGAACAGTTAAAGATGTTAAGAAGGTTGAAGCAATTGGAGCGCGGTTTATCGTCTCTCCCGATACCAATGAGGATGTAATCACAGCGACTAAGAAGTTGAAATTAGTTTCAATGCCGGGTGTATCAACTCCAACTGAGGTTGGCATCGCAGTTGATGCAGGAGCTGATATTTTGAAATTATTTCCAGCATCAGTTTTAGGACCTGCTCACCTAAAATCTATCAGAGAGCCATTTCCAAATAATCGCTGGTGTCCAACCGCCGGCGTCACCTTGGAATCCATTCCAAAGTGGTTTGAGGCTGGCGCAGACTTAGTTGGATTAGGTGGCCCACTAACTAAAGATGGTGCAGCCGGGGTGCGGAAAAATGTTTTGGCTTTTAGGAGTGCAATTGACCAGGCTAGTAAGGTAGTTTATCAACATGAAGTTAGCCAATAAACATATCTTTGTAACAGGTGGTGCCAAAGGAATTGGCGCTGCAATTGTTCAAGATGCAGCTGATGAGGCGCCGCGGTTTCATTTATAGATATTGATGTTTCAGCTGGTGAAAAATTAGCAGCGCAACTAAATAGTGCAGGAAAGAAAGCATTTTTTGCAAAGGCAAATGTTGCCAATTTTGAAGAGTTAAAGAGTGCGTTTAATCAAGCAGTTAGTAAATTTGGTGATGTTACTGGCGTTGTGAACAATGCTGGCGTTAACTCCCACGCTGATCCTGTAACCATGACTGATAAAGAGTGGGATGATTTTTTTGCAGTAGATATGAAGCCGGTTTGGTTAACTGCAAAGTTGGCTTTACCTGCCATGCGAAAAGCTAAAGGTGGCTCAATTGTGAATATCTGCTCAATACATGGCCGACTTACCTATCCAGGCTTTTTCCCATATGGCGCAGCAAAATCAGCAGTTCTTGGTTTAACCAGAAACTTAGCTTTAGATGAAGGCAAACATGAGATTCGAGTCAATGCAGTCTCACCAGGTTACATACTTACCGATTTAACAAAGGGTTGGTTGGCGGCAGAATCTGGACGGACTGAAAAAGCTAATTCAATTCAACCACTAGGGCGCATGGGTGAACCTAATGAAGTAGCAAAGGTTGTGACATTTTTACTCTCCGACAAATCTACCTATGTAAGCGGTTCAGATTGGGCAGTTGATGGCGGATTGGGAGCGCGAAGCGCATGATATTAAAAGGCGAGCATTTATTTGTAACAGGCGGGGCTGCCGGAATTGGTGAAGCGATTGTTTTAGGTGGCGTTAAAGAGGGCGCCAAGATTTCATTTGTAGATATTGATGATGCCAAAGCAAATGCCTTAGTTGAAAAACTAACTAGCCAAGGCCATCAGGTTCAGTACCAAAAGGCTGATGTTTCAAAATTTGATACCTTTAAAGCTGGATATGACAAATTAGTTTCCACCTTTGGCCCAGTAACTGTGGCAGTATCAAATGCCGGAAGAAACTCCTACGCCGATGCGGTGGAGTATGCCGAGGAAGAGTGGAATGACTTCTTTGCCTTAGATTTAAAATCTAGCTGGTACCTAGCAAAACTATGTTTGCCAGATATGCGAAAGAAAAAGTATGGATCAATTGTTAACATCTCATCTATTCATGGCCGTATGTCTAGACCAAACTTCTTCCCTTACTCTGCTGCTAAAGGTGGAATTATTGGTTTATCTAGAAACTTAGCCCTTGATGAAGGTAAGTATGGAATTCGAGTTAACTCTGTTTCTCCTGGCACAACTGCCACACCATTGTTAAAAAGCTATATGGAAAAGTTTCCAACTGAAAAAGCTCACGCTTTATCAGTTGCACCAAATGCCAGATTTGGATCCCCTGAAGAGATTGCAAATGTAATTTTATTTGCACTTTCAAAGGATGCATCCTTCATAAGTGGAGCAGATTTAATGGTCGATGGCGCACTTCACGCCAGGTATGCCTAATTAAATAAGATTTAAACTGTAAGCCTTATTTGCAGTACCTGCCCAAAAAGCATTCTTTTCACTCTCTGAAAATTTGCTGGTGAACTCTTCAACTAAATCAATACTTTGTTTATAGGTGGCAGCAAGTAAGCAAACTGGCCAATCTGAACCAAACATCATTCGGTTTGGCGTGAAGGATTTAGTTATGTGCTCTAAGTACGGCCAGAAATCCTCCTTCTTCCAGTTCTTCCAATCTGCCTCGGTGAATAGGCCAGAAACCTTAACCACCACATTTTCAAAACTAGCTAACTCAGTGATTTGATCGGCCCAAGGCTGCATATCTGCCTTTGCGATATATGGCTTAGAGATGTGGTCTAAAACAAACTTTGTATTTGGACATGCTTTAACTAGATCAATCGCAGCTCTCATGTGTGGTGTCTTTGTTATAAGTCATATACCAAACCACGTTTGCCAAGCTCTTGCACATTTTTAATTACTTGTGGCTTTGAAAGGTATTTAACATCCTCATAATCATGTGCAATATCTCTGATGCCAACTAAGTATTTAAATCCGCGCAGAGGTTGATATGAATCTAGGTGGGCGATTGCATCCTCGGCATCAATTTTAAGAATCCAACTACACCGGCAACTAAATCATCTGTATCTGCAAGCTCAAGTAACTCTGGAGTTTCATCATAATTTGTAACTGTTTGCACCACTACTGTTTTATCAATACCACATCCGGTAATCGCTTCGCGTAAATCATAATTGAGAAATTCTTCTTAATTGGGTTTAGAGCCTCGCAACCATCCATCCTTGCTCGCGCACTGATAGGTCCCATACGTGATGGTGTGAATCA
The DNA here is from genome assembly GCA_003569185.1 of Candidatus Planktophila sp. Taxonomy (GTDB): domain Bacteria; phylum Actinomycetota; class Actinomycetes; order Nanopelagicales; family Nanopelagicaceae; genus Nanopelagicus. Next base: position 29,698 of record BGOJ01000003.1, read on the forward strand.
ATTCTCATTGCCGACTCGCTCTCTGTATTGGTCAATAACTTATGTTAGATGAAAAACCTCTGGAATTTCATGCCACCATTCATTTTCACTTTTTTGTGGCACTGGATTTTGCATAGGGGCGGTGACTTTCCACCAATCTTGGGTAATTGGATCAAGCTGGCGATCATTGCCATGTCAGCTTCATAATCTGAGCCGCTGTACTCCATATAAGAAAAAAGCATATTCTCATGACGAAAGATAGAAAACTTTGTGACATTGGCGCGTTTAAGTGTGCTAAAACCCCTGGCCAAACATCGGCATGAATTCGTTCATACTCTGTAATCTGATCTGGCTTAACCCCATGACTGAACCAATTCTTTTAATTTCCAAGTTATCCCTTTCCTTATTTGATTATCGTATAGGATTTTAAGCAGTAAACGAATAGGTCAGATTATTTACAAGGGGAGCAGATGCCAAAGGTAATCGGATTTAAGACTACTGATGTGCGCTTTCCTACCTCACGTGGTTTAGATGGCTCAGATGCCATGAACCCAAGATCCAGATTACTCAGCTGCTTATTTAGAACTAAAAACAGATGATCCTAATTGTCAGGGTATGGCTTTAGTTTTCACAATCGGGCGAGGTAATGATCTGCAATGTGCAGCAATTGATTTATTAGCAACTTATGCAGTTGGTCGGGAGGTCTCAGATTTAGCTACTCAATGGGAGATTTTGCAAATCTTTGGTTCGAGATTCACAGATGCGCTGGCTAGGGCCAGAAAAAGGTTTAACACATATGGCGGCAGGAGCGGTAATAAATGCTGCTTGGGATCTTGTTTGCAAAGTAAGTGGAAAGCCACTTTGGAAGCATCTTTCAGATTTATCTCCGCAAGAATAGTTGATTTAGTTGATTTTAGATATATCTCAGATGCAATTACGCCCAGTGAGCACTAGAAATTCTACCAAGGCTCAATCAAGCCGAGCTAAAAATTGAAGCAAACCTCATTGCAAATGGTCTACCTGCATATACAACTACACCAGGTTGGCTTGGTTACACAGATGAGAAAATGGTTCGATTAGCCAAACAAGCAGTATCTGATGGCTTTAAATTAATTAAATTAAAATGTGGCGTATCACTAGAAGATGACAAGCGAAGATTAAAGCTGGCA
>BGOJ01000004.1 GCA_003569185.1 Candidatus Planktophila sp.
GCAATCCTCAAATCGAGAGCGAATCATTGACAATATCGCCAGAGATTTGCGGCAAGCAGCTGATAATTTAACTGAGGAGTTAATTGCAATGGCAGATAAGCTGCCTCGAAGCCAATTTGTCAGGTGCATTGCCATCGTCTCGCAGATGAAGATCATCGCTAACTCATTAGATGAGAGCTCACCCGCCTTGCACTCAGTTACAACACCAGGGGAGCCAACCAGCGCCAAGTTAATTGGCATATCCCCAGTTAAGCAGACCAGCCGGTTGTATCGAAAGATTCTTTTTGCCCTTCGCTCCTTCCTGCGCCGCTAGTAGGATAAATAGATGAGTAATCCTGAGATTGAAAAATTAGCTGCTGAGTATGAAGCGGCTACAAATGTATTTCTTGAAGCATTTAAAAAGGTAAACCTGGCTGATTTAGATAAGCCTAAAAAAGATGGGTGGAATGCCAGGCAGGTAATTCACCATTTAGCAGATTCTGAATCCCAATCTTGTGCTCGATTAAAAGATTAGTTGCAGAACCTGGCACAACAATTCAAGGTTATGATGAAAATATCTGGGCCCAAAACACCACCTTGGTTACACCGTGCTACCAGTTGAGAATTCACTTGCTTTATACAAAACATCTAGGGCAGCAAGTCTTGAGATCATTAAGAGATTAGAGGTTGCTCAACTATCAAATGCTGGAGTCCATACTGAATCTGGTGCTTATGATCTTAAAAAGTGGTTTTCATCCTATATAAATCACCCAAGGGATCACGCAAATCAGTTATTAGCCGATTAATTCAGCCTTAGAGTACTTTCGTTGCGGGTGTTTACAGATCTCATCATTCATCTTTTCAGCACAATCAGTGCACAATAAATTCAAAGAGTTACATGGCGGCTTTGGGCAATCATAAAACCGATTTGCTGGCGCATCACATTTTTCACAGTTAGCTATTGATTTTGTCTTCCCACTAAACTCGATCGACATCCGATTATCAAAGGTATAAGAGCGCCCTCCCATAGGCCATCATCACCAAACTCTTTACCGTAGGTAACAATGCCACCATCAATTTGATAAACCTCTTTAAATCCACGTGTCTTCATCACTGAGGATAAAACCTCACACCTAATTCCACCAGTGCAGTAGGTAACAATTGGCTTATCCTTTAAATGGTCATACTTTCCACTATCAATCTCATTTACAAAATCTCGAGTTGTCTCCACCTGTGCACTATCGCATTTTTAAATCTGCCCATCCGTGCCTCATATGCATTACGGCCATCAAAGAAAATAACATCATCACCACGTTTGGCTACTAATTCATCAACTTGAGCTGGCTTTAAATGTTTACCACCACCAACTACACCATTTTTATCAACTTTAATCTCATCTGGATGGCCAAAGGCGACTAATTCAGGTTTAATCTTCACACTTAATTTGGAAAATCATTACCAGTTCCATCAGACCATTTAAATTTAATTTTGGAAAAGCCCTCATACCTGCGAGTTTGGCGAACATACTGCTTAACATCATTTATATCCCCACCTAATGTGCCATTTATTCCATGGGGGGAGATAATGATTCGCCCTTTAAGATTTAAAGTTTGGCATAGATTTTTTTGCCACAGTTTGATCGCAGCTGGATCAGATAATGGCGTGAAGATGTAGTAAAGAATTACCTTGGAAGATCCATAACTTGATTTTAACCGCCCAGCCAAAGGGTGAGAATTTTGCGCTCAAATTTAGGCCCTGGGCCAGTGGAACAGATTAAATCCCCTTTCTTCTCACCCCATTACGCTCAAAATCACCTTGGAAAATCGCCTTAGGTGTATCACCCTTAAGGGGTGAACAAAGAGCAGAGTAAATCACCCCTACCTGGTTTTACCGATGGCGTTCACAAAATTATCGATAACGCAATTAAAAGTAATGATTTAGATTTTTTCTATCGACTTTATCTAACCAGAATGGCTGAGTTGTCATTAAATGGTCAGGGTAAAGAGTTTATTAAACATGCAAAAAGTGCATTTGATGAATCACCTGCAAGCTTATTTATGGCTAAAGGTTTTGAAGCTATTGGCAGCTTAATTGATTTAGATTTTATTAAATGCGCGAAAACTCTTGATGAGTTAGAAGAGATTACGCGAGATCTTGAGATTAAAGTTTGGGTCGATCAAATAAGTAGTCTTTGTCGGGCATATATCAATTTTCATACTGGAGATTACAAATCAGCTTTGAAGTATGCAGAAATCTCTCTTAGCTCACCAATTAACAGCGGAACATTAGACCCAATGGATAAGGGAAGATTAATTCGATTGGTCTGCTGCATAAGTTTAATCACCTCAGATTCTAAAAGAATAGACAAATGCGCCGAAGAGATAAATCAAATTGACAATCCAGATGAGTTAAATGTTTTGCATCAAGCAAAATCTGCAATTCACGCCATGCAGCTTTTAGTAAATGGGGAGTTCAAAAAAGCTTATGAGTTAGCAAAAGCTTGCATTAGTTTAGAGGAGGCTGCAGGGCGCACCGGTATTGCCGCCCCGTTTGATTGTCAGTTTGTATTAATTCGGTGCTTATATGAGTTCTCATTAGTTGATGAGGCACTTAACGAGCTAGAGAATTTAAGAATTCAGTCACAAGAGAAAAATCTAGTTTTATCAAATCTTTGTGTGAGGTGGGTCAGATTAGAATTTTATCTCGCACCCCCAACAATCAATCTAAAACCTCTAGCAAAATTGAGAGCCTTAGAAATGAAATCCTGCTAAATCCAAATGCTAAATCAATGACTTGGCTAGTGGATTTAGCTGAAGTTTTTGTCAAGGGCGCATCAAGTGATTTAGCTCGGATTAACACAATTGTTAATCGAAATCCTGAGGCAAATTACATACAGAAGTTGGGCCAAAGCATCCTCAAGCGACCTAATGTTAAAATGCAAATACCTTAAAAACTCTGCCAGAGGTAACACCATTTCAGGTGATCAGAAAGAATTTGGAGTTATCCAAGATTAAAGATGAAGGGGTTAAAAAGCAGCGCGAGTACCTTAAATTGGCGGTAAATCAAGGTGAACAGGTGGGAGCACGAGAGATCTTCCTAAGACAAGAAAACTCAACATTGGAAGCAATTGTTAATTTAGCGAAGTCGATAAATTCACAATGGTTGGAGTCTTTAAGTAGATCCTGCTTAGAGCGAATAAAAGAACGCAATACTTTATTGGAATTCAGAGGTGAGCAATTAACTAGCCGTGAGATTGAGGTATTGAAATACCTAAGTGCGGATAAATCAATTGAGCAAATTGGCAAAACTCTGCATATTTCAAAAAATACAATGAAAACTCATTTAAGAAATATTTACCGCAAACTTGAGGTTAATGATCGCAAGCAAGCAGCCGAAATCGCAAAAGCTAAGTTATTGGTTTAAATCTTAAAAGTTGGCCGAAGTGGCAGGCCAGCGGCTTCATATGCCGAATCGATTAACTGCGCTTGAATTAATGCATCCTTTGCATCAGTTTTAATTGGCTTACCTAGATCTACTGCATCGGCAAAGGCGAGCAATTGATAGGTGTAGGTGGAGATAGATGGCAGGTGCTCAACACGTTTTTGACCAGCAAGCTCAACAATTACCCGTGGATCCCAACCAGAGACTACAAAGTTAGGTAGGTGAACACTTCCCTTAGATCCAGTAACTGTAAGTGGTGCTTGCATTACATCTGCTTCAAAATCACCTTTAGCAAGGGCAGCCACCCCGTTTGGATACTTAAGTTGCATATATAACTTGGTATCAGTTTTTCCATCAGCAGCATTTGCCTCTGCCTTCACAATTGTCGGCTCACCATCTGCAATTAGCTGACTAATCATGCGCTGGCTATGAAGTGCGTAGCAGCCAACATCCATCATGGAGCCACCTGCTAGATCAAATTTCAATCTCAAATCACTCTCATCTGGGCGAGGAATTAAAAGAGAGGATTCAACCTTGATTACCTCACCAATCTCACCAGATTTAATAATCGCAAGTAATCTTTGGAAAACTGGATGGTAGTAATAATGAAAGCCTTCCATAAATACCTTGCCAGATTTACTTACCGCAGCTGCCACCTCTTTCGCCTCAGCAGCATTACTAGCAGATGGCTTCTCACTTAATACATGTTTACCAGCTGCTAATGCCTTGATATTCCAAGGTCCATGGCCACCATTATGTAATGCGTTATAAACAACATCCACATTTGGATCATCAATTACCTCATGGTATGAGCCATAAGCTTTTTCAATCTGATACTGCTTGGCAAACTCAGTAGCCGTCCTTTATCTCTGGCGCCAACTGCAACTAAAAGATGACCTGTTGCTTGGGCTGGAAAAATAATGGCGCTAGGTGCAATTCGGGCAGCGCCTAATATTCCAATACGAAGTGGTTTGCGAGCATCATTCATATCTTTAATCTACCTCCAAATTACTTTCCGTAGTACCTGGCCATAAATTGAGCCTTAAAATCAAAAAATGTGCCATCTTCAATGCTTAAGCGCATTTGATCTACCAAGCCAACAATAAAGTGCTGGTTATGGATTGTGGCCAAGGTGGCTGCCACCATCTCTTTGGCTCTAAATAAATGGCAAATATATGCCCGGGTGTAATTGCGGCAGGTGTAGCAGCTGCAATCTTTTTCAATTGGAAAGAACTCATTTTTATGTGGGGCATTTGAGATATTTACCCGACCATCTTTGGTAAAGACTGAACTTGTCCGAGCTTGCCTAGAAGGTGCAACACAATCAAAGGTATCTGCGCCATTTTCAACACCAACAAATAAATCATCTGGCTCACCAATTCCTAAAAAGTGTCTTGGCTTATCTTGCGGCAGCTCCTCATTAACCCACTTTAAAATATCACCCAGTGTTTGTTTATCTAACGCCCCACCGATGCCAAAGCCATCAAAGGAAACCCCATCAACATTCATCAATGCTAAATCCTTTGCCGCCTTGCGCCGCAGATCCTCATATTGCGCACCTTGCAAGACACCAAAGAGTGCTTGGTAGGGCTTATCTGCACGCTTTTTAGTTAACACATCATGCTCTTTTAAACATCTGATCGCCCAAAGCCGAGTTCGCTCTAGCGCTTTTTCTTGATAACTCCTGGTGTTATGCAAAGTGGTGCACTCATCAAAGGCGAAAATTATGTCTGCGCCAATTTGATGTTGCACCTGCATGGAAACCTCTGGGGTGAAGCGGTGAAGTGAGCCATCTAGGTGCGATTTAAAGGTGACGCCATCATCATCGACATGGGCAAGCCGCTCTTTATCATCTGCGATTACATCATCTGCTTGAAAGGTATTTTCATCCATAGCAATAACTTTTTTAAAACCAACACCAAGGGATAAGACTTGAAAGCCACCAGAGTCGGTAAAGGTTGGCCCTTGCCAATTCATAAACTTAGCTAGGCCACCTGCTTGATCAACAATCTCTGGCCCTGGTTGCAGATAAAGGTGGTAGGCATTTGCCAAAACTGCTTGCGCGCCAAGATCAGATAAGGATTCAGGCAGAACAGATTTTAAGGTTGCTTTGGTTCCAACTGGGATAAAAGCTGGAGTTTTAATCTGCCCATGAGGGGTTGTGATTACACCACTTCGACCTAGGGCGCCCTTTAAAGTTTTTTCAACCTTAAAGGAAAAAGACATATTTAACTAGCAACTACTACAACTAAGTTTAAAAAACTTAGTTAAGCAAGTTTGCCAGTAACCTCAATGATTGCAACGCCCTCATTAGAGAGAATTAGTGACAGATCTTCACCAGATTTTCCATCACAGGATAATCCCCAGTTAAATGAGATTGATTTGCCAGCAGCAAGTGGCTCTTGTGGCGCACCCTCCATGCCGTTATCACCATCAAAAACATCAACACAAACTCCAGTGGTTGTTTTACCGGCAACGATTAAAGTTGCTAGATCAACTGCAGCTGTGGAGCCATTGTTAATATCTACTTTAAATTGTTGGTAGCGCTGTCCTGGCAACTGGCCGGCAGCAAACTTTCCTGGCTTAAAACCAGTTGGCTCAGATAATGTAAATGAGACACCGGAAGCAATTTTCACCGGTGAATTAAATCCACCAGATGCTTCAACCTCTTGCTCTGGTGCTGCAATTAACTCTTCAGAGGCGGTTGAATCTGTATCGCCACTACCACCACCACATGCTGAAAGAAGCAACGCAGTTACTGCTAGTGCTGCAAATTTTGAAAACTTTTCGCTCTTTGTCATATCTACTCTCACAATCCTTATTGGCTTTTGCCAGTTCCGATAGAGCAAATACTACTAAATAAGATGGGTGATACAGACTGGGTGAGTTGGGCTAGTAGGCCCAACTCTTTATCTAATTGGCCGAAATAGGCTACCTTTACCACTGAAATTAATCTGATTAAAGATGTTGAGAAAGGGTGGGCCATGGTCTCTGCTACCAAAATTGATAATGCAAGCAATGCTGGTCAGATTGTAAGTCGTAGCCCTCGCCAGATTGCATGGATGCGATTTAAGCGCAACAAAGTTGGCATGGTTGCAGCGATAATTTCTATAACAGTGATCTTGCTATCCCTATTTGCGCCCCTGGTCTGCAAATTACTTGGTATTAATCCAGATGATTTAAATTTAGATGTATTAGATAGTGCTGGTGTGCCAACTCTTCCAAATGGTGGGATATCTCGTGAGCACCCACTTGGGTTAACCCCTGGAACAGGTCGAGATCTTTTAGCGAACTTACTTTATGGCTCCCGAATCTCATTTATGGTGGCAATTCTTACAACTTCACTTACCTTATTTATTGGTTTAATAGTTGGAATCGTTGGTGGATACTTCCGTGGTCGAATTGATGATTACTTAGGAAGATTTACCGATTTCCTTTTGGCATTTCCAGCATTTTTTATGATTGTAGCTCTGTCCGAGCCAATGGTGGCAAGAATTCAGGAGACTGGCATTGCCCAAGGAAATGGCGCAAGAATTATTTTCTTAATTTTCTTCTTATCATTTTTTGGTTGGCCAGGATTTTCACGATTGATTAGATCACAAGTTTTATCTTTGCGCGAGCGCGACTTTGTTACCGCTGCCCAAGCTATGGGAGCTTCCCGAAGAAGAATTGTTTTTAAAGAGTTAATGCCAAATCTTTGGGCGCCAGTAATTGTGGTGGTCTCATTATCGCTGCCCGGATATTTAGCAGCAGAGGCGGTCTTTTCATTTCTAGGAATTGGTATTCAAGCACCGGCTACTACTTGGGGAATTTTGTTAGATAACTCAAGGAGATTTGTAACGGTCTATCCAAACTTCTTTTTGATTGTGGCCGGTTCATTGGTGTTAGTAGTACTCGCCTTTAACCTGGTAGGAGATGCCTTACGGGATGCGTTAGATCCAAGATCTGAGCGCTAACAAAAAAGTTACATAACTGCACTTTTCTTCGAAACTACTGCCTGAGATCACCCCTGCTACTGCCCAAGGGATAAGACGGGCTACTCAAAAGTAGCAATTACTGACAATATTGCCCCACCGGGCTACCGCCCTCAAATCCCCTAGGAGGATTTAATGCGTAAAAATGCAATTAGCACTCGCGTGCTAGCTGCTCTTTCTGTAGGTGCACTCGTCAGCACTGTAATTACTGTTGGCGCCACATCTGCAGCAAATGCAGCAACACCAAAGGCTGGTGGAACGCTTTATTTACTAGAGCACACACCACGTCTTGATCACTACGATCCGTCCAGAATTTATACTGGTCGCGATCTAGCGTTCATGAACTCATTCCACACTCGAACACTTGTTGCTTACAATCCAGTTCCAGGCGAAAAGGGAGCAGATCTTGTTCCTGACCTTGCCACCAACACTGGTGTACCAAGCAATCAAGCTAAGACTTGGAAATTCACATTACGTCCAGGAACTACATTTGAAGATGGCGTTGCAATTACCTGTGAGCACATTAAGTACGGTGCTTCACGTGTATTCGCTACCGATGTAATTACCGATGGACCTCAATATCTAGTTTCATGGCTTGATATTCCTAAGGATGACAAGGGAAATTCAATCTATACCGGTCCATACAAGAACACCGCAGCTGGTGTTGCAGCTTTCAATAAGGCTGTTACCTGTTCAGGCCGTACCATCACTTTCAATCTGAACAAATCAATTGCTGACTTTAACTACCTAGCAACTTACGGAGTTATCTCACCAGTTCAGAAGAAGAAGGACACTGGCGATAAGTATGACCTTAACCCACAAGCAACTGGCCCATACAAGATTGTTGAAAACAGCAATACTCAACTTCGTATGGTTCGTAATACCAAGTGGAACAAGGCATCTGACCCAGTTCGCACTCCTTATCCAGATGAGGTAATTATCCAATTCGGTTTGGATGAAGAGGTAATTGACCAGATTATTTTGGAAGATTCAATTCCAAATGCTGTTAACTTTGGTGGACCACTTCCAACCAACCGCGATAAGTTCTTCAAGGATGCAAAATTTGCAGACCGCCGTATGAACAACTCTGACCCTTACGCTCGCTACTTGGCATTTAACCTTGCCAAGATGCCATGTCTTGAGATCCGTCAGGCGATGTACTACGCACGTGATGCCAAGGCACTTCTTGATTATGCCGGTGGTCCAGATTATGCAGGTTCATATGCAACCGGTGTAATTAGCCCACTTCTTGCAACAGATTTCGAAGCCACTAAGGTGGTTGGACCATCTGATTACAAGAACACCTCTGATGTTGTTGACGCCACAACTGGTTTCAAGCCATCAGGTAACGTGGCCAAGGCGCAAGCCGCAATGGATGCAGCAAAGACCAAGTGTCCTGCTGAATACACCAGAGCAACCACAACTGGAATCACAATCGATGTGAGCCAGTCATCAACTCTTAATGACACCATTCCAATAAATGAGAAAGCATTTGCTCGTGTTGGAATTAAGGTTAACTACAACATCATCAAGAGTGGTTACTACCCAACAGTTATGAATGCTGCAAAGCAAAGTGATCTATCAACTTCAGGCTGGGGAGCTGACTGGGCTAACGCCTCAACAGTTATTCCAGAGTTGTTCACAACTGCTGGTGGATTTAACCTAAGCCAAAACTCAAAGGATCCTGCCTATAAGGCATTTGAGGACAAGGTAAATCTTGCGATGAAGACAACTGATCGTAAGAAGCAGGCAGCACTTTGGAAGGAACTTGATAAAGAAGCAATGAAGAACTTCTGGGTATTACCAACATTGTTTGGTAAGGCTCAAGAGGTTTGGGGCTCAAAGGTCCAAAACGTCTTCTTCTGGGTTCCACAAGGAAATCCTGCATACGGCAAGATGTGGATTAATCAATAATCCAATAGCAATATAGCTAAATGGGACTCGCAGCAATGCGAGTCCCATTTACTTGCGATAGGCTTGTAAAAATAAATCATTTTAAAAAGGGGAAGTAAGTGCCAAGATTTATATTACGTCGGGCTTACTTCGCACTTATCACAATTTTATTAGTTTCGATGGTGGTTTATGGAGTTTTCTCCCTACTGCCATTTGATCCAGCTGCACTTACCTGCGGACAAAAATGTACGCCGCAAGTAATTGAGGCAAACCGGGTTCGATTAGGTTTTGATAAACCACTTTGGGAGCAGTACTGGTTATTTTTATCAGGAATCTTTGTAGGGCGAACTTATGGCGCAGGCTCTGCTGAATTCACCTGCCCCGCTCCAAGTTTTGGTTATTCATTTAATGAAAATATGTGTGTCACAGATATGCTCAAAGAGGCATTACCAATCACAATTAACCTGGCAATTGGTGCCTTTGTGATTTGGATGATTGTTGGTGTTGGCCTTGGCTTATTAGCTGCGAAATTCCGCGGTCGCTACCCAGATACTGCCAGTTCAGTCTTTGTATTACTTGGAACCTCACTGCCAACCTTCGTAACTGGATTATTTTTCTTAATCTATGTTTCTATCAAATGGAAAATTGTTCCGCTGAATTTAGAAGGGTATAAATCTCTCTTTGATGACCCACTTGGTTACTTCAGATACTTTATTTTGGCGTGGATTACCTTAGCCATTGCCTACGCCGCTTTTTACACCAGATTTACCAGAGCAACAGTTTTAGAGACTTTGGGTGAGGACTACATCCGAACTGCAAGAGCTAAGGGATTAAGTGAACGAGTGGTTTTACTCAAGCACACTATGCGCGCAGTACTTGCGCCAATTACAACAAGTGCGGGATTAGATATTGCCGGTTTAATTGGTGGCGCAATTATTACCGAATCTATTTTTAATCTTGCTGGCTTAGGACGAATGACTATTCAAGCAGTTTATGAGTTTGATCTTTCAGTTGTAGTTGCCACCACTATCTTGGCAGCAGCAGTAGTTATTACTATGAATTTAATTGTCGATATTGCCTACGGCTACTTAGATCCAAGGGTAAGAATGAAGTGAAAAACTTACTTGAGATCAAAGATTTAAAGGTCACCTTTCCAACTGATGATGGCTTTGTCCAGGCGGTTGATGGGGTATCTATTTCAGTTGCTCCAGGGGAGACAGTTGCAATTGTTGGTGAATCTGGCTCAGGAAAAACTGTTACCTCCCTTTCAGTAATCGGCTTACATAACCGCAAGGTCACCCAGATCTCAGGCTCTATTTTGGTTAAGGATAAGGATGAGAGCTTAGATATTGTCAGCGCTCCATTAGACAAAATTAGAAGTTACCGTGGCCGAGTAGTTTCAATGATCTTTCAAGATCCAATGTCATCTCTGCACCCTTACTATCGGATTGGTAGTCAACTAGCTGAAGCTTATTTAGTTCACAATCCAGGACAAAAAGAGGCTGCTCATAAAAAAGCGTTAGAGATGTTGGCATTAGTTGGTATTCCAGAGCCAGAAGTTCGAGCGAAGGAGTATCCACATCAATTCTCCGGCGGTATGCGCCAGCGAGTAATGATTGCGATGGCGTTGATGAATGATCCAGCAGTTTTAATTGCCGATGAGCCAACTACCGCACTTGATGTAACGGTGCAGGCACAGATCTTGCAGTTATTAAAGGATCTTCAAAAGAAATTAAATATGGGAATTTTGCTAATTACCCATGATCTTGGTGTGGTGGCACAGGTTGCTGACCGAGTTTCAGTTATGTATGCCGGTCGTATTGTTGAGCAGGGCAGTGTTGATGATATTTTCTACTCACCACACGCCCCTTACACACTCGGGCTTTTAAAGTCAGTGCCAAGAATCGGGGCAAAAAGCTCTGAACGGCTAAAGGCAATTCCAGGCCAGCCGCCATCATTAATTAATCTGCCAAAAGGATGCGCATTTGCGCCAAGGTGTGAGTACATCTCACTTGCCCCTGCTGGTTCATGTGAATCATTAAAGCCTGAGCTTTTAGGAAGTAATAGTGAGCATAAATCAAGATGTCATGTGCCTGAAGATAAGCGGGATAAAACATTTGCTGCTGAGATCAAAGGAGCACGTGCCTAATGAGTACTCCATTATTAAGTGTTAGAAATCTACAAAAGTACTTTCCAACTAGCCGAAATGTTGGCTTTCGAAAAGAGAAGCTGCAAGTTAAGGCGGTTGATGGCATCTCCTTTGATTTAATGAAGGGTGAGACCTTAGGTCTGGTAGGTGAGTCAGGTTGCGGAAAGACCACAGCTGGTCGAACAATTTTGAAGTTAATTGAGCCAACTGCAGGTGAGATTGTTTTTGATGGAAAAGATATAACCAAACTTCGTCCAGGGTTAATGACGCCACTTAGAGCGCAGATGCAGATTATTTTCCAAGATCCATTCTCAGCTTTAAATCCACGCCAAACAGTTGGCAAAATTATTGCCGCCCCATTTGAGATTCAAAAGGTGACACCAGAGGGTGGAGTTAAAAAAGAGGTTGCAGCGCTTATGGAGCGGGTTGGCTTAAACCCAGAGCATTACAACCGCTACCCACATGAGTTCTCAGGTGGTCAACGTCAGCGCATTGGCATAGCCAGAGCGATTGCACTTAAGCCAAAGTTAATTGTCGCTGATGAGCCAGTATCTGCCTTAGATGTTTCCATTCAAGCCCAGGTAATTAACTTAATTGATGATCTGCAAAAGGCAGATGGCATCTCAATTGTCTTTATCGCCCATGATCTATCTGTGGTTCAACATATCTCTGATCGAGTAGCGGTTATGTACTTGGGCAAAATTATGGAGATTGCCAAGACAGAGGATCTATTCTCCGCCCCACACCACCCATACACCACCGCATTGTTATCAGCTGTTCCACAACCAGATCCAAGATCTGAGCGAACTAGAGAGCGAATCATTCTTAAAGGAGATCTTCCATCACCGATTAATCCACCAGCAGGTTGTGTATTTAATACTAGATGTTGGAAGGCGCAGGAGATCTGCCGAAGCAAGACCCCTGAGTTATTAACTGTTGGTAAATCCCAGGTTGCCTGTCACTTCCCGGAGTAATTACCAGATTCGCACTCGCTCATCCGCCTTCATAAAGTGCTTATCATTTTCACCAACAGAAAAAGCTTGATAAAACTCATCTAAATTTGCCACAATCTGATTGCACCTAAACTCATCAGGTGAGTGGGGATCAGTTGCAATCCTCCTTCTAACCTCCTCGGCTCGATACTTACCCCGCCATGATTGCGCCCAGCCCATAAAAAATCGTTGCGCTCCGCTATAACCATCAATTACTGGTGGCTGCTTGCCATTAAGTGAGATCTCATAAGCTTTATAGGCAATGGTTAGGCCGCCAAGATCGCCAATATTTTCACCCACAGTTAATGCGCCATTGACCTTCACATCAGGGCTGCTGCTGGGGATAGCTGGTCATACTGATCAATTAATTTCTTAGTCCGCTTTTCAAACTCTTTTCGATCAATATCACTCCACCAATTAACTAGGTTGCCATCACCATCATATTTAGAGCCTTGATCATCAAAGCCATGTCCAATCTCATGCCCAATCACCGCACCAATACCACCGTAATTGGCGGCGTAATCATCGGCATTAACATCAAAAAATGGTGGTTGTAAAATAGCGGCTGGAAAGACAATCTCATTCATCCCTGGGTTGTAATAAGCGTTAACTGTTTGTGGGGTCATATACCACTCTGATTTATCTACCGGCTTACCAATCTTGTTGTACTCATACTCTTGGGAGTACTTAGCAATTTGGGCTAGGTTGCCAATTAGATCACCAGCCTTTATTTCAAGTGCTGAATAATCCCGCCACTTATCAGGATAACCAATCTTGGGTGTGAACTTTTCAAGCTTTATATATGCTCGCTCCTTTGTCTCCTGGCTCATCCAAGAAAGTCCTTCAATACTTACCCGATATGCCTTAATTAGATTGGCAACTAGTTCAACCATCTTGGTCTTAGCGATCTCACCAAAGTGGCGCTCTACATAGATCTGTCCAACTGCTTCCCCTAGAGCCCCCTCAACTAGACCAACCCCACGCTTCCATCGATCCTTAAGCTTTGGAATTCCAGACAAAGTAGTGCCATAAAAGTTGAAGTTCTCATTAACAAACTCAGAGCTTAGATAAGGACTAGCCCCAGATAAGACATGCCAGATCAACCAACTGCGCCACTTAGGCAGATCAAAGGCTGCTAATAACTTTGATAACCCTTCTAGGTAGGAGGGCTGCCTAATGATTACCTGATCTAAAACTTTGGCTGGGGTATTTGAGGATTGAATCCAAAGTGGCCAATTAAAACTCGCTGCTAATTGCTTTAGCTCGGTGAAGCTTTTCTTGTTGTAGGTAAGTTCAGCATCCCGATCCTTCACCTGATCCCAGTGGCAGGCGGCAAGCTGCGTCTCTATCTCAAGAACTTGGGCAGCAGATTGGCTTGGGTTTTCCAGCTTTGCCAACTCAAACATCTTTTCAACATGTTTTAAAAATGCTTGGCGAATCTCTTGGTACTCATCCTCGCGGTAGTAGGCCTCATCGGGTAGTGAGAGTCCTGATTGACCTAGGTAGACAATGTTTTTAGTGGAGTCTTTATTATCAGTTGAGACGTAGGTATAAAAAAGACCAGATAAACCTCGGGCTTCAAACTCACCTAAGGTTTTTAGAAAATCATCAACCGTTTTAATGGCAGCTGCTTTTGCTAAATCATTTGCAATTGGAGATAACCCTAATTTTTCAATGCCAGCCTCATCCATAAATGAGTTATATAAATCCCCAATTTTTGGGCGTTACTGCCAGTAGCGGCTTTGCTATCTGCCTGATCTAAAATGATTTGTTTAACCTGTTTTTCAGCCTGCTCATATAACCAATAAAAGGCGCCATCACTGGCACGGTCTGCTGGGATAGTGGATTCTTTTAACCACTTGCCATTCATAAATCTAAATAGATCATCCTGCGGGCGGACTGCCTGATCAATATGGGATAGGTCTAAGCCGCTTTTCATAATGGGCCAACCTTATCTTTTCTTAAATTACTTTTGGGCAATAAAAAATCCCGCCATTTGACTGGCGGGATTTTTTAGTTAATAACTTACTTTGAAGCCTTCTTACGACGACGACGCTTTGGAGCAGCCTTAGCTGCCTTCTTACGACGACGACGCTTTGGAGCAGCCTTAGCTGCCTTCTTACGACGACGACGCTTTGGGGCAGCCTTAGCAGCCTTACGACGACGACGCTTTGGTGCAGCTTTCGCTGCTTTCTTACGACGCTTTGCAGCCACGTAGATCTCCTATCAAAGTGGTTCGATCCGTCACCGAACCTGTTTCATGGATAAGCGTGGCACTAAATGCCAAAACTTTCCACTTATTTGGCAAAAATATTGATGCGTGTCGCAACTTTATTTATTTAATTTTTTATGCATTTTTTAATAAAAGTTACCCAATTTTTTGGTCAAAATTGGTAAAAAAGTACTGGTGAGTTAATTATTTGGTGCAGTTTTACGTTTTTTTGCCTCTGAAACTGCAAATTTATTACTTTTACTGTCATATTTTCGAAAATCTGGCAGTAAAGCGGTGAAAAAGAGGACAAAACCGATGCAAAGTAGGCCACCAGAGACAACAGAGGTGCGCAGTGAGGTGCGTTCGGCGGTAAAACCGGCGCGAGTTTGCCCACCTAATGGTCCAACTGAGTAAGAGATTAACTCCACCCCAGCTAATCTGCCCCGGAATTCATCTGGGATGGATTGATTCCATAATGTGGATCTAAAAAGGGCGCTGACCATATCTGAAGCCCCTGCCAAAATAAGAAATAGCAGAATTAAAAAGAGGTTGTTAACTAATCCGGCAATGGTTATTGCCACACCCCATCCCAAAGCTGCCAAAAATATCGCTCGACCATGTTTGGAGTAATTTTTAACCCAACCGCTTGTCAGTGTTACCAAGATAGAGCCAATAGTTCCGGCGGCATAGAACAAACCAAGTGCCCAAGGAGCCCCTGCTTCCTCTGCCCAAAATGGAAATAGTGCAGTTGGCATTGCAAAAAACATTGCTGATAAATCAACCAGGTATGTGCCCATCAAATCCTTGCGGCTTGTTGCATATTTAACCCCAGCCACCAGGCTGGAAAATGAGGGTTTTTCACTGATTTCAATTGGCGGCACACTCTTCACCTTTATCAAAATAATTAATGATAAAAAGTAGGTGGCAATATCTAAAATAAAACCAGCACTAACTCCAAAGATTGAGATTAAAACTCCGGCTAAGGATGGACCGGCAATCATTCCCATTTGCCAACGCAAACTCATCAACGCACTAGCTGCTGGTAGATCTTGATGCTCAACTAATCTAGGCAAAATCGCATCTGCACTTGGTCGCTGCAAACCATCAACTGCTGAAAAGAGTGCGGCGACAATATAAATCAGCGCCAGACTAGGTGAGGGAAGGAGTGAGTTAATCAATAAAATCGCCGATAAGAAAAGGGCGGCAAACTCAGTAGCCCAGATCATCTTTTTGCGATCCATATGATCTGCCAGCACTCCGCCATAGAGGCCAAAGATGACCAACGGAATAATCTCAACTAATCCAATTAAGCCAACCGCCAAATAGGAGCCGGTTAACTCTTTTACTTGAAAGGGAAGTGCGACGTAGGTAAACATCGAACCAAAGTAGGAGATCAGCCCAGAGAGCCAGAGCCTTCTAAAATCTGGATACTTTTTAAGGGGTGAAAAATCTATTGCTAGATTTGCTTTCACTCACCCTCCGGTGCAGATTGGATTAATTAAAAGATTGATCTGCGGTAGGAAATCTACCCGCTGCCACATCTTGTGCAAACTCAGCCACCGCATCCTTCATCTCTTTACGTAAATTTCGATAAGCCTTGGCAAGTTTTGGCATCTTTGCTGTCAATCCCATTAGATCTGTCCAAACTAAGACCTGGGCATCACAATTCACACCAGCGCCAATACCAATGGTGGGGATTGAAAGTTGCTTTGTAATCTGCGCAGCAAGCTCTGCAGGAACTGCCTCCAACACAATCGCAAAAACTCCCGCTGCCTGCAACGCCTTTGCATCATTAATAATTCGCTGCCCATCCTCACCCCGGCCCTGCACCTTAAAACCACCAAGGGCGTGAACAGATTGTGGGGTTAAACCAAGATGACCCATTACTGGAATTCCGGCAGCAATTAATTTTTCAATCTGTGGCACAACCTTGGCACCACCTTCTAGCTTTACCGCCCCGACCTTTGCCTCTTTAAAAAATCTAACTCCCGTGGCAAGTGCTTGATCAGGGGAGCTCTCATAGGAGCCAAATGGAAAATCTGCTACCACCATCGCTTTTTGGCTGGCGGTGACTACCGCCCTGGCAAGTGGAATTAACTCATCAACTGTTACTGGGATTGTGTTTTCAAAACCTAAGAAATTATTACCAGCAGAATCACCAACTAGCAGAACTGGAATACCAGCTTGATCAAAGATCTCCGCGGTGATCTGTTCATAACAGGTGAGCATTGCCCATTTTTGGCCAGCCTTTTTCTTAGCGGCTAAATCGGCGATAGAAATACGTGAGGTATGAGCATTACTCATTGCTTCTCTCCTTTTAGATCAAGGCCATTTCTGGTCCCTGTCTTTACTAGGTGCGCTTACTTTAACTTAACTCCCACCAGGTGCGCCACCTGAGGTACTCTTGAAAAGTGAGTGATACCGGCCAAATCAGAATTGCCCTTGCCCAGATCAACCCAACTGTTGGTGATCTAAGTAAAAATGCTGATCTAATTTCTAAGTACGCCTTTGATGCGGCCAATGCCGGCGCAGTAGTTGTGGTTTATCCCGAGATGGTTTTAACCGGCTATCCAGTTGAGGATTTAGCAAATCGGCAATCCTTTAGAGCTGCCTCCATTGCTGCAGTTGAAAAACTTGCAGTTCGAATTAATAGTGAAGGTAATGGAGATTTAACTTTATTAGTTGGCTACTTAGGCCAAAGCGAGGGTGGACGGCCGCAAAACTGTGTGGCAGTTATTTATCGCGGTGAGATTATGGCGACCTATATCAAACACCACCTGCCAAATTACGGGGTCTTTGATGAGTATCGAAACTTTGCCCCTGGAAATCACTCATTAGTTATTAGAGTTTGTGGGGTTGATATTGGTATTGCAATTTGTGAAGATATTTGGCAAAACGGTGGACCAGTTGCCGAGCTGGCTAAGCGAAATATTGGATTACTACTAGTTCCAAATGGCTCCCCATTTGAGGTAAATAAAGATGATGCCAGATTAGCCCTTGTGCAACAACGTTCTATTGAGATCGGCGCCCCACTTGCCTATGTCAATATGACTGGTGGACAAGATGATTTGGTCTTTGATGGCGACACAATCATCACCTCCCAAACTGGTCAGATAATTGCCAGAGCTCCACAATTTGAAGATGGCTTAATGGTGATTGATCTTGATGTGAAGTTAGCATCTAGTGATCCAGATTTAATTATCTCTAATCCACCAATTTTGAAGTATCAAAAGATAAAGGCTGGTGTGGCAAGAAGGCTGGGGGAGTTAGAGCAGATCTGGCAGGGATTAGTAATTGGTCTTCGAGATTATGTTGAGAAAAATAATTTTAAATCGGTAATCCTTGGCCTATCTGGCGGAATTGATTCAGCAGTTGTTGCAGCTTTGGCCGCAGATGCAATTGGGGCAAGCCGGGTTCATGGTGTGGCGATGCCAAGTAAGTTCTCATCTGAGCACTCATTAGCTGATGCAAAAGAGTTAGCAATGAATATTGGATTGAATTATCGAATCATTGAGATCGCTCCAATGGTGGCAAACTTTATTGAAAATCTGCATCTGGCAGGAGTAGCAGAGGAGAATCTGCAGGCACGTGTGCGGGGAGTTACCTTGATGGGATTATCAAATCAAGAGGGGCATCTGGTTTTAGCCACCGGTAATAAATCTGAGTTAGCAGTTGGTTACTCAACTTTGTATGGGGATGCTGTTGGTGGCTTTGCCCCAATTAAAGATCTATATAAAACCCAGGTTTGGCAATTAGCTAAGTGGCGCAATGAGTTAGCAATCTTGCAGGGGCAAACTCCACCTATTCCAGTTAACTCAATAAATAAGGAGCCAAGTGCTGAGCTTCGTCCTGATCAAAAGGACTCTGACTCTTTGCCTGATTACAAAGTATTGGATCAGATTTTAGAGATCTATATTGATCAAGATGGTGGTCGGCCAGCTGCGCTCGCAGCCGGCTTTGATGCAGCTGTTGTCGACAAGGTGGTTGCTTTAGTAGACCGTGCTGAGTACAAACGAAGGCAGTATCCACCAGGAACAAAGATCTCAAATCGAGCCTTTGGTAAGGATCGCAGATTGCCGATTACATCACATTGGAATGAGTCTTAATCTTTTTTAAGCGTAGTTGTTAAAACACGCAAATGATTTGCAATTAGCCTTAACTCAATTGGTACTTTAGATTTAGCACATGATTAAATCAATTCAGCAGTGGCTGTTTACGCGCCGTCGGGTAATTGATTTTGGTCTTGCAACATCTTGTAGCTGCTAATAACTTCTTTAACCTCATCCTGTTTTGCCCTTTTTTTCAATCAACCAATTAATTTTTAGGAGAAATAAATGAAGATTTACAACGACATCACTGAGATATTCGGAAATACCCCGCTAGTTAAAATTAATAAAATTATGGATGGCGCCGCCGCTAATGTTTGGGCAAAGCTTGAGTTTTATAACCCATCTGCAACTGTTAAAGATCGTCTTGCGATTGCCATGGTTGATGCCGCTGAAAAAAGTGGTGAATTAAAGCCTGGTGGCACAATTGTTGAGGCAACCTCAGGAAATACTGGCGTGGCACTGGCTATGGTCGGGGCTGCCCGTGGTTACAAAGTAATTTTAACGATGCCAGAGTCTGTCTCAAAGGAGCGTCGTAAATTAATTAGAGCCTACGGAGCTGAGTTGATTTTAACTCCAGCTGCAGAGGGAATGAAGGGCGCGGTTGCAAGATCTGAGGAGCTAGGAAAATCTGGCGCGGTAATGGTTCGCCAATTTGAAAATGCTGCCGGTCCCATCATTCACCGCCAAACAACTGGTGAAGAAATTTGGCGAGATACTGATGGCACAGTTGATGTTTTAATCTCTGGAATTGGAACCGGTGGCACAATTACCGGAACCGGACAACTTCTCAAAGAGCGCAAATCAAGCATTAAGGTGATTGGTGTTGAACCAGCCGCATCACCTATTTTAAATGGTGGCGCACCAGGCTCACACCCGATTCAAGGAATTGGTCCAAACTTTGTGCCACCAGTATTGGATCGAAATGTCTACGATGAAATTTTAGATGCCTCGGCAGAGGATGCAATTAAGTATGCTCGCCGTGCCGGAAGTGAAGAAGGAATCTTGGCTGGTATCTCATCAGGTGCTGCGCTTTGGGCAGCCTCCGTTGTGGCAAAGCGAGCTGAGTTTGCTGGAAAAAATATCGTAGTAATCATTCCTTCATTTGGTGAGCGTTATCTTTCAACTGTTTTGTATCAAGATTTAGCAGATTAAATGATCAGAGGCATAGTTGAAGATATCGATACTGCGCTAGCTAAGGATCCAGCTGCGCGTAATCGATTAGAGGTTTTACTTACCTATCCTGGGCTGCACGCAGTTTGGGGGTATCGAATTGCGCACTTCTTATGGCAGGTAAAACTTAAACTTTTGGCGCGGATTTATTCAAATTGGATTCGCGCAGCAACCGGGGTTGAGATTCATCCAGCAGCCAAGATTGGCAGAAGATTTTTTATAGACCATGGCATGGGTGTAGTCATTGGTGCCACTGCAATAGTTGGTGATGATGTAATGATTTATCATGATGTGACATTGGGAGCTAGAGCTGGTGGCACCGGCAAGCGCCATCCAACAATTGGAAATAAGGTTGTGATTGGAGCGGGTGCTCGAATTATTGGTGATATCACTGTGGGCGAAGGCGCCAAAGTCTCTGCCAATATGGTGGTTACCAAGAGTGTGCCAGCGCAAACCTCAGTGGATTCATCGGAGTTTTTCGCAATCTAATCACGCTTGCCTTGGGCAGATTTTTGCCAGTTAACATAGCCGTAACCAGCGTTGGCTTTAATACTGCCTATGACCTCCCCAAGTGATTTAACTAAACAACAAGATTTTGTACTTCGCACATTAGAAGAGCGCAACATTAGATTTGTTCGCCTTTGGTTTACCGATGTTTTAGGCTTTTTAAAATCTGTTGCAATCGCACCAGCTGAGTTAGAAAATGCATTCGCTGAAGGTATTGGTTTTGATGGCTCAGCAATTGAAGGCTTTGCGCGAGTAACTGAAGCAGATATGTTGGCAAAACCAGATCCAGCAAGTTTTTCAATTTTGCCATGGCGAACTGAATCGCCAGGGGCGGCTCGAATGTTTTGTGATATTTCACTTCCCGATGGCACACCAGCATCAGTTGATCCAAGAAGAGTTTTACGCCAAACCTTAGAAAAAGTAGCAAAGCTTGGTTACACCTGTTACACACATCCTGAGATTGAGTTCTTCTTATTTAAAGATGAACCAAAGCCAGGACAAGAGCCAATTCCAGTTGATTCTGCTGGCTACTTTGATCACACACCATCTGTGGTTGGTCATGACTTTAGAAGACAAGCAATTACGATTTTAGAGGCAATGGGAATCTCAGTTGAGTTCTCCCACCATGAAGGCGGTCCTGGTCAACAAGAGATTGATCTTCGATATGCCGATGCGTTATCCACCGCAGATAACATCATGACCTTTAGACATGTAGTTAAAGAGGTTGCACTAGATCAAGGATTTTATGCATCCTTTATGCCAAAGCCATTTACTAATCATCCTGGCTCTGCCATGCACACCCACATCTCTTTATTTGAGGGTGAGAAAAATGCATTTTATGAAGAGGGTGCACCAATGCAATTATCAAAGGTTGGTAGATCATTTACCGCCGGAATCATTAAGCACGCATCTGAGATAACTGCAATTACTAATCAATGGGTTAACTCATATAAGAGATTAAGTGGTGGTGGTGAAGCACCTGCCTATGCAAATTGGGCACAGGTTGATCGAAATGCAATGGTGAGAATTCCAACTTATAAACCAAAGAAAGAGGCCTCAACTCGAATTGAGGTTAGATCCCCAGACTCTGCATGTAATCCATACCTTGCTTTTGCAGTAATTATTGCTGCTGGCATGGCAGGGGTAGAGGGTGGTTATGAATTAACCGAGAGTTCAAAGCCAGCTCCGCTTCCAACTGATCTTGCAGAAGCAATTAGCGTGATGGAAAAGAGTGAGTTAGTGAAAAAAACATTAGGTGATGATGTTTTTGAGTATGTACTTCGCAATAAGCGAAGTGAGTGGGATGAGTATCGCAAGCAGGTTAGTGCATATGAATTAAACCGGTATTTGCCAGTTTTATAGGTAGGATCAACTTATGACAAATCAAATACTTACTGAGATTCATGTAGATCTAGATAACCGGGATAAAAACACCGCCCTGTTTAGAGTGTTTTTAGCATTCCCAGTTTTGATCTTCCTAAGCAGCTTCTCTGAGTTTGCCGATAACCTGCCAGGAGTAATTGGTGGCTTCCTAGTTCTACCAGTAGTGCTCTCACTGCTATTTAGAAATGTTTATCCATCATATGTTTTAGCTTTTAACAAAGCTCTGCTTGAGTTAAGTAATCGAATTAATGCCTACCTACTTTTATTAACAGATGAGTATCCATCAATTGAAGCTAATCAAAAGGTGCGCTTGATTTATCCAGAGATTGAGGGCGGTAAAAAGCTCTCACCTTGGATGCCACTAGTTAAGTGGTTTTTAGCAATCCCACTTTTCTTACTTGGAGTTATCTACGCGATCTATGCGCTAGCGCTAACACTGGTTGCTTGGATTACCGTAATCAGCAAAGGACATTACCCAGAGGAAAAAGCGGAAGAGGTAATTAAGGTAATCGCTTACTGGAATCGCCTTTATGGATATGCGCTGTTATTAGTAACAGATGAGTATCCATCTTTTTCACTTAACTAACGCAGCGAAACCTTACTTTTAACCCCACCCTTTGGGCGATAAGTCGCCCGAGGTTGGGCTTTAGGAAAATCACCTTTTAATCTAAAGTTTTTTGCAACCATTAATAAAATTAATCTAGCTTCAGCAATTGCAAAGTACTCACCTAAACATTTCCTACCTCCCCCACCAAATGGGAAGTAAGCACCGCGGGGCAGTGATTTTTCAAAGATTGAATCTAACCAACGATCTGGCCGCCACTTTTCTGGCTCTGGAAAGTATCTTGGATTTCGATGAGTCACATACTGGCTAACTAAAACATGTGCACCCTTTGGAATTTTTACGCCATCGATGATGCAATCAGTGGTGGCAATTCGGGGTGCTACCCAAACTGGGGGAGCAAGTCGCATCGTCTCTTGCAGAACAGCGGAAGCAACTTTAGAACTCTCCTCTAACTCTTGATAGGTAGGTGTGCGATTTTCTTTAATCCACAAGGCATTATCTGCCTCATCTTCAAGTTGCTTTCTCACATCAGGATTTTTAGCTAAGTAGGAAAATGCCCAACTCATAACATTGGCAGTTGTTTCATGGCCACTTAAAATCAAGGTTAAAACCTCATCGCGAATATGATCAGTTGAGATTTGATCTCGCATCTGCAACAAGATTCCCAGTAGATCATCATCTTTCTTCTCACCACTTTGCATCCGCTTATTGATGATCGCCTCAGCGATTTCAACTAAGCGATTTGAGGCAAGCTCAAACTCCTTGAAGTACTTAATCCCAGATTTATCAAAACGATCTAGGCCAGGCAGCATGGTTCGTTCAATTCGATCAATGGCTACCTCCATCGACTCCGCAATCGCTTGGGTGTATTGATGAGAATCTAAGCCAAATAAACATCGAGAGACGATCTCTAAAGTTAGCGCCATCATCTCCGGGGCTAACTCAATACTTTTTTTGCCCTCCCAAGCCTTGGTGTGTTCACTAACTAGGTTGTGCATAATGGCAACATAGGAATCTAAATTTCCATGATGAAATGGTGGTTGCATCATTCTTCGGTGAGCTAGATGAATTGGCTCCTCATTAGTTAATAAGCCCTCACCTAAAACTTTTCGCATTCTGGCAAAGCCCACACCTTTAACAAAATTATGTTGCTGGGCAACTGTTACCTCATGAACTGCGCTGGGGGAGAACAGACCAATAAATAATCTTCTAGATA
This sequence comes from Candidatus Planktophila sp., assembly GCA_003569185.1. GTDB lineage: Bacteria > Actinomycetota > Actinomycetes > Nanopelagicales > Nanopelagicaceae > Nanopelagicus. Next base: position 23,591 of record BGOJ01000004.1, read on the forward strand.
GAAAAAATGAGCAGTTATCACCAAATTTTCTTTGCATGCCAAGTAAAAACTTTGGCGTATTAATCATGAAGGTGGCAGTTATTAAATCTGAAAATTTTGGATTTGGTCCTGGCAGATTTGTATCGCCAAACCAGTTTTTTCGAAAGATTGGATCTGGAATTTGTGCGTACTCAGTTGGACGTGGGGCTAAGTAAGGCTTAGAAGTCGCAAACGCCATGGCTAAACGATAGGCACTTTGCACCTGAAAATGAATGGCCCAATTGATCTAATTTGGTTAATTTCTAAGAGGTGAGTTAACCTTTAGCCATGTTAATCACAGGTGCCACCTCTTTACTTAACTCTTCATTGCGCCTGTCATCACTCCTTCTTATCTGCCGCGGCGGGGCCAAGTAACCGGTCCCCTCGTCGCGGAGGTCGGTCACACCGGTAGACCACTTTTAACCGACGAGGAGAAGAAATAAAATGAGTAACTTTCCAGAACAAAGTAAATCGGCAATGCCTATATCGCGTTATGCCCCATTTAATCCATTTCCAAATGAAGCTGGCTTAACTGATCGAACCTGGCCAGGTAAGAAAATGAGCAAAGCCCCTAAGTGGTGCTCAGTTGATCTTCGCGATGGCAACCAAGCCTTAATTGATCCAATGGATGCCAATCGCAAACTTGCCATGTTTAAGTTGTTGGTAAAGATGGGTTACAAAGAGATTGAGGTTGGCTTTCCAGCTGCTAGCCAAACTGATTTTGATTTCATCCGCAAAATTATTGAAGAAAAGTTAATTCCAGATGATGTGGTTATTCAAGTATTAACTCAAGCACGAAAGCCATTAATTGAGCGAACCTTTGAATCGATCAAAGGATCAAAACAGGCAATTGTTCACCTTTATAACTCAACCTCAACCTTGCAACGCCGGGTTGTCTTTGGCCAAGATAAAGAGGGAATAAAAAAGATTGCAACAGAAGGTGCTGCGATCTGTTTAGATTTAGTTAAAACTGTGCCAGGTACCTTGGTCTCATTTGAGTACTCACCTGAGTCATATACCGGAACTGAGCTGGAGTTTGCAGTTGAGGTTTGTAATGCGGTCAATGATATTTGGAAGCCAACACCTGCCTGGAAGACAATTATGAATTTACCAGCAACAGTTGAGATGGCAACACCAAATATTTATGCAGATTCAATTGAATGGATGCATCGAAACCTTAAGTATCGCGATAGCGTGATTTTAAGTTTGCACCCACATAATGATCGTGGCACCGGTGTTGCTGCAGCTGAGCTTGCCTACTTAGCCGGGGCTGATCGAATTGAGGGAACTTTATTTGGTAATGGTGAGCGAACTGGAAATGTTTGCTTAGTTACTCTTGGTCTTAATTTATTAACTCATGGAATTGATCCAATGATTGATTTTTCAGATATTGATGAGATTCGGCGAACAGTTGAGTACTGCAATCAATTGCGTGTGCCAGAACGTCATCCATATGGCGGAGATCTAGTCTTTACTGCATTTTCTGGCTCACATCAGGATGCAATTAAAAAAGGTTTTGAGCATATGGAAAAAGATGCCACCGCCGCTGGGGTAGAAAAGGATAAATTCACCTGGGCAGTTCCATACCTACCAATTGATCCAAAGGATATTGGCCGCTCATATGAGGCGGTAATTCGCGTCAATAGCCAATCTGGTAAGGGTGGGGTTGCTTATTTAATGAAGCATGAGCATCAATTAGATCTGCCCCGTAGATTACAAATTGAGTTCAGCCAAGTTATTCAGTCTTTAACTGATACTGAAGGTGGTGAGGTTTCACCAGAGATGATGTGGAATAAGTTTGAAGATGAGTACCTGCCAGCTAAAGATAATCAATGGGGCCGCTTTAAATTAGCTGCGCTTTCTCAAACATCGCAGATGGATCAAGATGTTGATTTAAGCATTGAGTTACTAGATAAAGGTGCTTCAAAGAAGTTAACTGGTAAGGGCAATGGTCCAATTGCAGCATTTGTGGCAATTGTTAATGCTCATGAGCCAAAACTTGCACTTCGTGTTTTAGATTATTACGAGCACGCTTTATCTGCTGGTGGGGATGCAAAAGCTGCTGCCTACTTAGAGTGTGAGATTGCGGGCCAGGTTTATTGGGGAGTTGGAATTGATCCAAGCACAACAACTGCTGCGCTAAAAGCGGTTATCTCCTCAATCAATCGAGCAGTTCGCTAACTGCCTCTGTCTTACTCCTCTAGTAACTTAGGGGTATGTCTTTATACCGCGATCAGGCGATTGTGCTGCGCACCCAAAAATTAGGGGAGGCAGATCGCATCATCACCTTGTTCACAAAAGAACATGGTCGGATTAAAGCGGTAGCAAAGGGAGTTCGCAGGACTAAATCAAGATTTGGTGCGCGTCTTGAGCCCGCCAGTTATGTTGATCTTCAGTTATACACCGGTCGCACCTTTGACACTATAACTCAGGTAGTAAGTATTGAAAATTATGGTGATGTCTTATCTAGTGATTATCAAAGTTGGACTGTTGCTAGCGCTATTTTAGAAGCTGCTGAGCGCTTTACCCAAGCAGAGCATGAACCAGCGCTACAGCAATTTATATTAGTTAGTGGCTCATTAAAAGCTTTAGCTGAAAAAAGATATGACGCATCTTTGATATTAGATGCCTATCTACTTAGATCATTAGCAGTTGCCGGATACGCACCTTCATTAACTCTTTGCTCAAGATGTGATGCACCTGGTCCACATAAATTCTTCTCACTACAAGGTGGCGGCTCAGTATGTTTAAGTTGTAAGCCATCTGCCTCTGCTGCGCCATCCCAGGCAACTCTAGATTTAATGGCAGATTTGTTAACGGGGGATTGGGAGCAAGCGGTTAAAAGTGAAGGGAAGAATAGGAATGAGGCATCAGGTTTAATTGCCGCCTACCTGCAATGGCACTTAGAACGTGGTTTACGTTCCCTGCCATTAGTTGAGAGAATAAGTCGTGGTTAAAAAGAAGAGCAAGGTAAGCCGGCGTAAAAAAGTTACGCCACCTACTCCCCATCGCACCGGTGTTACACCGCCTAAATTAGATCCAAAACAAATTCCAAATCATGTTGCCCTCGTAATGGATGGCAATGGCAGATGGGCAAAGCAACGAGGATTACCAAGAACAGCAGGACATGAAGCAGGGGAGGCCTCGCTACTTGATATGGTCCATGGCGCAATTGAAATTGGTGTTAAAGAGTTAAGTGCTTACGCCTTCTCAACTGAAAACTGGCGGCGCTCGCCAGAAGAGGTGAAATTCCTAATGGAGTTTAATCGCCAAGTTTTGCGCAAGCGACGTGATGAGATGAATGATCTGGGTGTAAAGATTCGCTGGGTTGGCCGGGAAAAAAGATTATGGAGTGGAGTTTTAAAAGAGTTAAAAGAGGCGCAGGAGTTAACTAAAAATAACAAAGTATTAACTTTGAATATGTGTGTTAATTATGGTGGCCGGGCTGAGATGTTAGATGCCGCGGTTGCTATTGCAAAGGATGCAGTGAAAAAGAAGATTAAGCCTGATTCATTATCTGAAAAATCCTTAAATAAGTATCTTTACGCCCCACAGATGAGGGATGTGGATCTGTTTTTAAGATCATCCGGTGAGCAACGAACCAGCAATTTCTTAATGTGGCAATCAGCTTATGCTGAGATGGTTTTTCTTGATGTGCTTTGGCCAGATGCTGATCGAAGAACACTATGGAAGGCGATAGAGATTTATGCTGAACGCGAGAGACGGTTTGGTAAGGCGTAAGTTAAGCAGCTGTGTAATCAGCAGGTGTTGGTGCGGTAAGAAGTGCCTGACAAGTAGCACATTGAGCGTTATCTAATAAATACATATCTAACTCATAAGTATCTGGATCAAAGCTTGCAGTAATCGTTATTAAGTTGCCACCACAAGCTGGACATACTGGGGTTGGAATACCTCGAAAGTCACCCATAATTAACACTTAGCGCATAAGCCAAATAGCTCAACTACATGCGAGACCTTTCTAAAACCATTGTTTTTCGCAATAGTATTGGCCCATCTTTCAACTGAGCTGCCCTCCACCTCAATAGTTTTACCGCAACTTGTGCAAACTAAATGATGGTGATGTCCTGTTTCACATAAGCGGTACAACGCCTCACCATCATCTTTGCGCAAAACATCAACAGTATTTCGAGCAGCAGCTTTTTGCAGTGTTCGATAAACCGTTGCCAGGCCAGTTGATTCACCATCTTTTCGTAGTAATTGATAGACCGCCTGTGCGCTAGCAAATTTTCCTGCCCGCTTAAGCGCTCCAATTACCTTAACCTCAGATTTATTCATTAGGGCTTGATCTTGTACCACTTACTTGCCCTCCTCGGCATGATCATGATCTTCATCTTCGTGGTGATGCCCCTCTTCCGCATGATCTTTATCCTCATGCACACCCTCTTCCTGGTGTATTTCTGAGTGAGCGGCATCATCATGGCTATGACATGTACTGCTTCTAACTGACTAACTAATGCCCACATAATTGCTACTCCACCAAGGGTTGCAGCTAATGTCCAACGTGATGAGTGTCTGGCATGAGCCTCTGGCAGGATGTGACTTGTTGCTATGTAAATGACAATTCCAGAGAATGCTGCAAGGTATAAAGCGGGTAATGTTTTCAGATAATGCCAAACTAGATCCAATCGCAGCGCCACTAATTCTGGCAATTGAATCGACTCCTAGTAGCCAAACACCTTTTTTTGTCCACTTATTGGTTTTGACCAACATTGCTACGGTATTTAGACCATCGCTAAATGCGTGAACAAGTAAAGCTACAAATACGGCAATTCCTAACTTTTCATCAATTGAAAATGCCACTCCTAAGGCCAGGCCATCTAGAAATACATGTAAGCCCATCGCCAATGCCCCCACACTGCCGGTGATATTTGCTGTGTGCTTATGATCATGACCATAATCTGATTCAGCTGGTTCATGGAGCCAAAAAATTTCTCATAAAGATGTAATAGTAAAAAGCCACCAACTAATGCCACTGAAACACTTGGCGCACCCAGGAGGGTGGTGGAGGACATCTCAAAAACTTCAGGAAGAAGATCAAAGGCAACTAGGCCAAGTAGTAAACCTGCGGCTAACCTAAAACTAGGTGTAGACGATCACGAGATCGAAGTGCGATTACGCCGCCAAGGGCAGTTGCTACTGCGGTGGCTGCGGCTAAAGCGATGGCTATGTTCATAAAATAAAAGTACCATAAATGAGAATGATTATCAATATCATTTCCTGCAAGCCTAGATTTGCCCATAACCCTCGCCTTTGGCTAGATAGATATGTCTTGGCTCTACACTTAAGCCAATAGCAAGCCGCCGACAGCCAGCCGGATGGAGATCAAATGGCCCAAGATCGTTTAGAGACAATTGTTTCATTAGCCAAACGACGTGGTTTGTTTACCCATCATCTGAAATTTATGGCGGACTTCGCGCATCCTGGGATTACGGCCCACTTGGAGTTGAGTTAAAAAATAATATTAAACGCCAGTGGGTGGAAATCAATGGTGCAAGGTAGAGATGATGTAGTCGGATTAGATTCTTGCGTAATTTTAGCTCGTGAGGTTTGGCAAGCATCCGGACATGTTGAAACTTTCTCTGATCCATTAACTGAGT
>BGOJ01000005.1 GCA_003569185.1 Candidatus Planktophila sp.
TTGGCCAAAACTTGTGGGGCTGCATTTGATAGTAGAAAATTTCCGGTTAATTTCTCGTTATTTTCAAGCACGACCTCTACCAGACTCTGTCCACCTTTAATTGATTTAACCTTAGAGTTAACACGAATCTCTACACCTAAATCAAGAGCTAACTTATAAAGCTCATCTACTAATTCGCCCATCCCGCCCTTTGGCACTTTCCATTCACCACTGCCATTGCCAATTAAGTGGTAGAGAAAACAGATATTTGCTGCATCTCATAAGCTGAAGCAAAGGTTCCAATTAATGCATCGGTTAAAACCAATCCCTTTACTAGATCATCGGTGAAGTACTGATCTAAAGTTTTTCCAAAAGGTTGCTCAATTAACATATCCCAAATTTGATCATTATTTAATTTAGCTTTTAGCTCACTTCTTGTAGGAAGTGGTCCTAGTAGAGTTGGAGCAATAATACGAGCAAATTTACTTACCTCATCATAAAACCTCTGCCAATTATCACTTTCGGTGTTTGACCCAGTTAATCTATTAAATGATTCAACATTACTTTTATCCCATGTGCGATTTATTAATAATCCATCATCTTTTCCATCTTTAGAGTAAGGAGTGTATGAAGATACTTTTCTAGATATACATTCAAAATTTAGATTTAAATCTGAGATAATTTTATCTGGTAACAGTGAAACTAGGTATGAGTATCTAGAAAGACGAGCATCGAAATCTTTAAATGCATAAACTGAAGTAGTAGCACCACCAACCTCACTATTAGCCTCTAACATTAAGACTTTTTTGCCAGCTTTTGCTAAATAACATGCTGCGACCAAGCCGTTATGCCCTGCACCTACAATTACCACATCAAATGAATTCATTACTACTTTCCAGTAAATTCTTTTTTAGCCATTTTTATCTCCTCAAGTCTTGCTAAAGATTCAATTCGCTCCACCGCATGATTAACAATTTGCTGCGGATAATCTTTTAGATAACCATCTAAAACACTCCATGGCTCATGAATTTCAATTCCATTTAGGTGCGCAAGCTCTGGCACATATTTGCGAACATAATCTCCATTCTCATCAAATCTTTTGCCTTGCTCGATTGGATTAAACACTCGGTAATAAGGAGATGCATCAGTTCCGCAACCAGCGGTCCACTGCCAACCATGAGCATTTGATGCTACGTCATAATCAACTAAATGTTCTCGAAAAAATCTCTCACCTAACTGCCACTCAAGATGCAGGTCTTTTACTAAAAATGATGCCACCACCATTCTGGTGCGGTTGTGCATCCAACCCTCTTGTAATAATTGCCGCATGGCTGCATCCACAAATGGATATCCAGTTTTGCCCTCACACCAAGCTTTAAATTTATCCCTGGTTCGTCATAACGCATTTTGGAAAACTGTGGTGCGTAGTATTGCGTTTCTGTATGTGGATTATTAAATAAAATATCGGCATAAAACTCTCGCCAAGCGATCTCTTTGCGGAAAACATCATGAGCCTTACTTTCGCCAAGAGCGGCAAGAAGTGTTCTTGGATGTATCTCTCCCCATTTTAAGTGAGCACTCATCTTGCTGGTGCCATCGATTGCAGCCAGGTTTCGTCCCTGGTCGTAATTATCTAAGCCATTTTTTTGAAAGTATTTAAATCGCTCAATTGCTGCTAATTCACCAGCCTTAGTAATGTTTACATTATCTGGAAGTTTCCAATCTGGAAAGCTTCGTGCATTACTTGCAGGTTTAACAGCCGGTATCTCTTTTGGTCTTTCTGCAGGCTTGCGCCAGCCATGAGCACACCAGGCTTTATAAAATGGTGTGTAAACCCGATAAGGGGTGTTATCACTTGGTTTAAGGACCCTGCCTGGTGCTACTGCATATGGTGACCCAGTTCTAATTAATTTAATTCCTGAATCTTCAATTACCTGATCACGCTTGGCGCCATATGGCTCATACTCTGTTGAGATGTGTACAGATTCTGCCCCATATTGTTTTTGTAGATCTTTAAGAACACTTATCTGATCACCTGCAATTACATTTAAATTATTACTTAATGAATCATCTAGATGGTGAAGTGATTGGCCAAGATATGCCAATCTTTTACTACCAGCTGTTTTAATAAGCTTAGGATCTAATATAAATACTGGAACTATCTCTTCACTTTCACTAATTGCAGCCAATAACGCTGGATGATCTGATACTCGCAGGTCTCTACGAAACCAGATAATTGATCTGCTGCTCATTGGTATATCGTGCCAGTTAAATCAGGTTTATATTAATTATGAGTGAAGTGACTCAACTGATGGATCCCAGCCTTTAACATCCTTCGGCTTTCTAGGACCTGGGCCAACATATCTTGCAGATGGACGAATAATTCTGCCAGTTTGCTTTTGTTCTAAAATGTGTGCAGACCATCCAGCGGTTCTAGCTGCGGTAAACATTGAGGTAAATAGATTTGCAGGGACTTGGGCAAAATCTAAAACAATTGCCGCCCAGAACTCAACATTTGTTTCCAGTACTCGATCTGGTTGACGCTCCTTTAACTCTGCAAGTGCTGCTTTTTCTAAAGCTAGTGCAACCTCATATCTAGGTGCGTTTAATTCTTTAGCGGTGCGGCGAAGTGTGCGAGCACGTGGATCCTCAGCTCGATAAACCCGGTGACCAAATCCCATTAACCGCTCATGTTTATCTAAAATTGATTTCACATAACCGAGCGCATCCCCAGATTTTTCAACCGCTTCAATCATATTTAAAACTCTTGCAGGAGCTCCGCCATGTAATGGTCCACTCATCGCACCAATTGCACCTGATATAGATGCTGCAACATCAGCACCAGTTGATGCAATAACTCTGCCGGTAAAGGTTGAGGCGTTCATACCATGTTCGGCCGCAGATGCAAAGTAGGCATCAATTGCTCGCACATGTACTGGATCAGGCTCACCCCGCCAACGAATCATCATTCGCTCAACCACAGTATGTGCTTTATCAATCTCTGATTGTGGAATTACCTGAGCGATAGTTCCCCGAGCAGATTGGGCAACATAGGAAAGTACCATTACAGAAACCCGAGCTAAATTACTTCGTGCCTCTTCATCTGAGATATCAAGTAATGGTTTTAATCCCCAAGCTGGAGTAAGCATGGCAATCGCAGATTGCACATCAACTCTGACATCTCCGGTGTGAACTGGAATTAAAAATGGCTCAGCCGGCGGCAGGCCAGGATTAAACTCATCATCTACTAACAATCCCCAAACATTTCCAAAGGTAACTCGGCCAACTAAATCTTCAATATCAACGCCGCGGTATCTAAGTGCACTTCCCTCTTTATCGGGTTCGGCAATCTTTGATTCAAAAGCGATTACACCCTCAAGGCCTGGCTTAAAATCATCTGCCACTTAAAAGCTCCTTAACATCGGTGATTTATGGTTCCTATTGTGCTACCTGAGCGGGAATCAACCAAACCCAAGGGATGTAAGGTTGGATACAGGTATGGTAAATCGGGATGATATCGCTGCAATGCGCCGGCAGTATGGTGAGCATGGCTTAATTGAAAGCGAACTGCCAGCAAACCCAATAGAACTATTTAACACTTGGTTAAAAGAGGCCGCTGCTAATGAGGTTGTGGTTGAGGCAAATGCCATGGTCTTATCAACTGAAATTGATGATCAGCCAACTAGTAGAACTGTCTTACTTAAAGATCTAACCGATCAGGGCTTTACCTTCTTCTCAAATTATGAGTCCCGTAAAGCTAAGCAGATCTTAGAAAATAATAATGTCTCATTACTTTTCCCTTGGTATCCGATGGAGCGCCAGGTAATTGTGATTGGTAGTGCAACTAAAACTAGTAAGGCAGAGTCAGATAGTTATTTTGCATCTCGGCCACGTGGTTCACAAATTGGTGCTTGGGCAAGTGCACAATCTGAAGAATTATCTTCCCGAGCTGAATTAGAAAAGCGCTATGCCGAGTTTGAAAATAAATGGCCAGCAGGTTCGGTGATTCCACGTCCAGATTTTTGGGGTGGCTATGTTGTCTATCCCACATCAATTGAGTTTTGGCAGGGCAGATACTCCCGTCTTCATGATCGAATCCGATATGTGAGAGAAAAAAATAATAATTGGCAGATTAAACGGCTCAACCCCTAATATCTACCAATGAGTGAAATTAAGATCCCAGATAATCTAAAGCCAATAGATGGCAGATTTGGCTGCGGGCCATCAAAAATTCTTCCCACCTCAATTGCAAATCTTGCTAGCAATTATGCAAATGTATTAGGAACAAGCCATCGACAACGGCCGGTTAAAGAGGTGGTTGGTGCAGTAAGAGGTGGCCTTAAATCTTTATTCTCACTGCCTGATGGTTATGAAGTAATTATTGGTAATGGTGGTTCAACCGCATTTTGGGATATTGCAACCTTTGGCCTAATTGAAAATAAATCACAACACTTAGTATTTGGTGAGTTCTCCTCTAAATTTGCTGCAGCTGCAAAAGATGCGCCAATGATTGGTGCACCAACTGTTATTAAGGCTGAGCCTGGCTCACATCCACTGCCAGTAGTTGAAGCCGGTGTTGATGTTTATGCACTAACCCATAATGAGACAAGTACTGGTGTGATGATGCCAATTACTAGGCCAGCGGGTTCAGCGGGTGCTTTGGTATTAGTTGATGCCACAAGTGCTGCTGGCGGCCTTGATTTAGATATTACGCAATCTGATTGTTACTACTTTGCGCCCCAAAAATCCTTTGCCTCCGATGGCGGGCTTTGGATTGCAATTATGAGCCCAGCAGCTATTGCTAGAGTTGAAAAGATAAAGGCAAGTGGCCGGTGGGTGCCAGCATTTTTTGATCTATCAATTGCAATTGAAAACTCTCGTCTTGATCAAACCTATAACACGCCAGCGCTTGCTACATTAATTTTGTTATCTGAACAGATTCAATGGATGAACTCAAATGGTGGTTTAAAGTTTGCTGCAGGACGCAGTGCGGATTCATCATCTCGGCTATATAAGTGGGCTGAGAAAACCTCCTACACCACACCATTTGTCACAGATCCTGCGATGCGTTCTAAAGTTGTGGGCACAATTAATTTTGATGAAGCAATTGATGCATTAGAGGTTGCCAAGATTTTACGTGCAAACGGTATTGTGGATACTGATTCATATCGTAAGTTAGGAAAGAACCAACTACGGATTGGTATGTTCCCAGCGGTTGACCCATCTGATATTGATGCACTTACTAAATGCATTGAGTATGTGGTCGAGCGGATAGCTAAATGATGAGTGCAAAATTTCGGCGTAGAGTTACTATTGCTATTTTAATTGGCATGGTAGCGATGGTATTAATTAGTGGACTCTAGAGTTAGGATTAATATATGAAGGAAGCAATCTTTGTAATAGCCATGGGCATTGTGCTTTGGATTGTGGCGCTAGTTTTTGCCATTGTAATGAATGCAGAAAGTAAAATAATTTGGATCTGTGTTACTGGTGCTGCCCTTGGCGCAATTGGGCTTCGCTACACCATCGCTCGCAGCAGGGGAAAGTAACTTTAATTACCGTCGATTTGGCTTGCAATACCACGCAAAACTTTAGCTAACCGCTCTGCATCAGCAGATGATGAGCTACGCCCACTACGAAGACCATTGCCATAACGATCTAATATTTTGATCGTATCCTCAATCATTGCCGCTAAATCATCATTTTTGCCACGAGAATTACCAGCCATTGTTGGTGGTGCTTCCACAATTGAGACTGAAAGTGCTTGTGGACCACGACGACCATCAGCAATTGAAAACTCTAACTTTGTTCCAGGCTTAACAGTTGTTACACCAGCAGGAAGTGCCTCTGCTGAAAGGTAAACATCTTCGCCCTCATCATTGGAGATAAAGCCAAAACCTTTCTCCAAACTAAACCATTTAACGCGACCACTAGGCATTGGGATCTCCTTTCAAATTTTTGAGTATTCGTTTAGGCCACCAGTTGGATGGGCAGAGGGATAGTTTAACCCAATTAGGCAGATGCTGGCAGTGGGTTACTCCGCCTTAATTAGCGCCTCTGAGTGTGCGCCACAGCCATGATCTACTGAAACTACCCGGGCATCCTCAGGTGAGATTGCATTTGAACAAACACCAAAGGCGGTTCGCAAGGAACCTGAGATTGGAATAAAAAAACCACAGGATAAACATGGCTTAGGGGCGGCTTGTGCAATTGGTGTGCGCGGTCCGCGATCACCCTCATACCATCTCTTACTCGCAGCATCTCTACCAATAATAGAAAGAACTCTTGCTCTACCTAAACCAAACTCAAACAATTGAGTAATATCTAAATCTTCATCCCCTGGTAATGAAGCATAAGCTGGCGTTAACCGCTCATCATCGGGCGCAGTTGGTACGACATCGCCAACACCAAGATCACCTGGTTGAATGCGCTGGCTATAAGGCACCCAATTTGGGGCAAGTAATGCTTTTGTGCCGGGTAATAAAACTACATCGCAAATAGTTGGCTTGCTACTTCATCAACCTTGGCAACTGTTACGCCCCATCGCCAGCCAACATAACCAGGAAGTTTGGCTTCAAAAAGGTAAGTTGCAATTCGCTCTTCATCAGAATCAACTGAGTAAAAATCACCAACATAATCACTCTTGCCAGCATCTTCAATCGCAGCCTGCTTTGCAATATCAACAGCACCAAAGATGTCGGTCTTATTTATTTCAATATCAGTAACTGCAGGATAGGTTTTCTTCGGAGCGATATATGGCTTGCGCACAATAATAGGTGTAACTGGTGCTTGAACTTTAGGGTGAGCAATCTCTTCTAGGATCGCCTCATCAACTGGTGCCTCAGGCTCTGCTACCAATGAGCTGCTGCCTTTACGCAGCTTTTTAAATAAAGATTTCTTTTTTGCCATAAGTAGATTGTAATCTGCAACTGTTTAAAATGAAAAAGCCCCCGTTTTTACGCGGGGGATTTTTCTAATTTAAGAGCGGTTTTAAAAATCCATTCCGCCACCGTCGCCACCAGGCATTGGTGCTGCACTCTTTGGTTCTGGCTTATCAGCAATTACCGCTTCAGTTGTTATAAAGAGAGCAGCAATAGATGCAGCATTTTGCAGAGCTGATCTAGTTACCTTTGCTGGATCAATAATTCCAGTTTTGATCATGTCCACGTATTCACCAGTTGCAGCATTTAAGCCAAAACCAGTTTCTAATCCGCGCACCTTCTCAACAATTACGCCACCTTCAAGGCCGGCGTTAATTGCAATCTGCTTAAGCGGAGATTCAACTGCATACTCAACAATCTTGGCACCAGTTGCTTCATCTCCAGTTAATTTCAACTTAGCAAATGCAACCTTTGATGCTTGCAGAAGTGCAACTCCGCCACCGGCGACAATTCCCTCTTCCACCGCTGCTTTTGCATTACGCACCGCATCTTCAATCCGGTGCTTGCGCTCCTTTAACTCAACCTCAGTGGCAGCGCCAGCTTTAATAACTGCAACACCACCGGCAAGTTTTGCCAAGCGCTCTTGTAGTTTTTCTCGATCATAATCAGAGTCACTCTTTTCAATCTCAGCACGGATTTGATTAACTCGTCCCTTGATCTGCTCAGCATCTCCTGCGCCCTCAACAATAGTTGTCTCCTCTTTGCTGATAACAACCTTGCGTGCACTTCCTAATAACTCAACAGTAGTTTGATCAAGCTTTAGCCCGACCTCCTCTGAGATAACGGTTGCGCCAGTTAAAATTGCAATATCTTGCAACATAGCTTTACGGCGATCACCAAAACCTGGAGCCTTTACGGCAACTGATTTAAATGTGCCACGGATCTTATTTACTACCAATGTTGATAAGGCTTCACCCTCAACATCTTCAGCAATAATTACTAGCGGCTTACCAGTTTGCATTACCTTCTCAAGAATTGGTACTAGATCTTTAATATTGGCAATCTTTGAGTTAGCAATCAGGATATAAGCATCCTCCATAACAGTTTCCATGCGATCAGTATCTGTTACAAAATATGCTGAGATATAACCCTTATCAAAACGCATTCCCTCAGTTAGCTCTAGCTCAAGCCCAAAGGTATTACTCTCTTCAACAGTAATTACGCCCTCTTTACCAACCTTATCCATCGCCTCAGCGATCATCTCACCAATTGTGGTGTCAGCTGCTGAGATAGATGCAGTTGCAGAGATCTGCTCTTTAGTCTCTACCGGCTTTGCCATCTTTAATAATTCAGCGGCAATCGCCTCAACCGCTTTTTCAATTCCACGCTTAAGTGACATTGGGTTTGAACCAGCGGCAACATTTCGTAGCCCTTCCCGAACCATTGCTTGCGCAAGTACGGTGGCAGTTGTGGTGCCATCACCGGCAACATCATCAGTCTTCTTAGCAACCTCTTAACTAAATCAGCACCGATTTTTCCCCATGGATCATCTAATTCAATCTCTTTCGCAATTGAGACACCATCATTAGTAATTGTTGGTGCTCCCCATTTTTTCTCAAGCACAACATTTCGGCCACGGGGCCCAAGGGTTACCTTGACCGCATCAGCTAATACATTCATACCGCGCTCTAATCCGCGTCGGGCCTCTTCGTTGAAGGCAATCATCTTTGCCATATTTTTCTCTCTCTTCTCTATTTATGATTTATTGCTTAAAGTTAAAACAGGTGTTTTTATCACTCACACCTATAGAGTGCTAAAGCCAAATCTAGAGGATTTATTCCAGATGCGCCAAATGAGCGCCTGCGGGCAGGGGTGGATTAAAGGTTAAAGCCGAGTTTGCTGGCCGAGCGAGCGCTGGTACGACCCTCACGTAGGCGACGTAGCCGCTTAACCAAGATTGGCTGCGCAAGCAGTGCCACCTCACGATCAATTAAATTATTTAAGGCTTGGTAATAGGCAGGTGGGGTCATATTAAATAACTCTTTTATTGAACTCTCTTTAGCCCCGGCATAACGCCACCAGCCTCGTTCAAAATCAAGCATCTTAATTTCAAGCTCAGATAAGCCAGCATTAGCTGGATCAGATACAGGCATTAAGAATTCAGACATGGGGCTATCTTAAAAGATGCCACTGACAAATATGCTCTTCTTGCGTTAGAGCGTGGCGAGAATCTCTGAGATATCAGATTCTTTGGTCCATGGATTAACAATGGCAAAACGAAGTATTGGTTTTCCTCTATGAGATGAGGGTGTAACAAAGCCAATCTGATCAGCTAATAATTTATCACTCCACTTTTCATAATCAGCAGCTAGCCAACCAACTCTTTCAAAGGCCACGATGGAAAGGGTTGGCTCAATTAATAACTTTAAATTTGGATGATTGCGCACCTGCTCGGCAGCATCTTTTGCAACACTCATGGTGCGCTCCATCGCTTTGGCATACTCATCTGTGCCATGGGCGGCTAGTGAAAACCAAAATGGTAAGCCACGTGCTCTTCTAGTTAAATGAATTGCATAATCAGATGGATTCCACTCATTATCTTCATCTAGCGTTTCAAGGTATGCCGCTTTTTGTAGGTGGGCGCGTTTGGCAAGTTTTGGATTGCGATATATCAAAGCACATGCATCAAAGGGAGCAAAGAGCCATTTATGGGGATCAACAATTAAAGAATCGGCCAGCTCTACGCCATCAAATAATGGGCGGACTGATGGGGCGCAAAGCGCGGCTAAACCATATGCACCATCAATATGAAACCAAATACTGCGCTTCTTAGCTTCTGCAGCAATTGATTGCAGGTTATCAATAATGCCAAGGTTGGTTGTGCCGGCGGTTGCAACTAATGCAAATACTTGATGGCCAGGGTTTTCACTATGGTACTTATCTACTGCAGCAGCACATGCATCACCTTGCAACGCGCCATCCTTATCTGGCTTAATTAAAAGTATGCCCACATCCATTACCTCAGCAGCTGATTTAATAGAGGCGTGTGAGTCAGCACTTGCTGCAATTACCCATCTTGTTACATCTTTACGTTTTCCTCTAAAGGTATTTCTAGCAGTTACTAATGCAGATAAATTTCCAATTGTGCCACCCTGCACAAATACCCCACCTGCAGTTGCTGGCAGGCCTGCTAAATCTGCGATCCATTTAAGTGCTTGATTTTCGGCAAATACAGCGCCAGCTCCCTCAAGCCAAGAGCCGCCATAGAGCGCACTTGCACCAACTACTAAATCAAAAAGGTTTGCATACTCACTTGGCGCAGATGGAATAAATGCTAAATACCTTGGGTGATCTGTTGAAATACAAGCCCGAGCTAAGACATCTTTAAATAACTTTAATGCCTCATGACCTCCTAAACCCTTATTTGTAATTGTATTACCTACTAATTGATTTAACTCCTCAAAAGTTTTTGGGCCATCTAATGGTGGATCAGTTCGCAGTCTAATTAATGAGTACTCAAGTACCTCTTTTGCTAACTCTTCTACCTCAGAGGTGAACTCATGCATTGCTTACAGCGTAATCTTTTCGATTTGCACTTCGAATTAAATTTCGAATCATGGTCGGAAAGACAAAAATATGAAGTGGCAATATCGCAAACCAGTAAAGCTGACCGCCTAGACCACGGGGTGAGAAGGTGGCCTCCTGTGTTACCTCACTTTGACCATTTGGTAATTTTTTAATTCTAAACTCCAACCATGCCTTACCAGGCAAAATCATCTCAGCATAAAGTTTTAATGAACTACCACTCTCTAAAGATTCAACGCGCCAAAAATCTAAACTGTCACCCACCCTTAGATGCACTGGATCTCTTCGACCCCTGCGAAGTCCAACACCACCAATCATCCGATCAATTAAACCGCGTGCGTACCAAAGAAAGTCAGAGCCATACCAACCGTTTTCGCCACCAATCTCTTCAATCGCCTGCCACAAACTTTCCATTGAGGCATTAGTAATTCGCACCTTAGTATCTTTATAAAGCGCCTCACCTGCCCAATCTGGATCACTCTGTGCTTTTTGCCATGGTGCAGTGATCGCCGCTGCATCTGACCACCTAGTTGTTACTGAATTACTAGAAACCTTACTTAAAGCTAAGTTAATTGCTCCCGCAACATCGATCAACCCTTCAGTTGGCGGTGGAATTAATTGTGAAATTGATTTTTTAGAGTCGGCAACAACTTCGCTTATTAATGAACCAACTAGTGGCCTGGCCAAAGATGTTGGTACTGGTGTGACAAACCCAATCCAAAGACTTGAAAGATTTGGGGTCAGTACTGGAATTTTAATAATTAATCGCTTTCGCAATCCAGATAATTTAGCAAATTTTTGCATCATATCGGCATAAGTTAGAACTTCAGGCCCGCCGATATCAAAGACACCGGCGACGGGGGTTTTAAGTTTTGCCGCACTCTTTAAATACCAAAGCACATCTCGAATTGCGATCGGGTGAGTTTTGTTCATTACCCATTTTGGTGTGGTCATCACCGGTAGTCGATGAGTTAGATGTCTTAACATTTCAAATGATGCAGAACCTGAGCCAATAATGATTCCAGCTCGCATCTCCATTACCGGTACTGAAGTTGTTGCTAACTCCTTCCCAGTATTGGCCCTAGATTGCAAATGCTTGCTGGTCTTTGCGTCATTATTAATCCCGCCTAAATAAACAATCTGCTTTACACCACTTTGGTGAGCAGCCTTTGCAAAATTACGCGCCATTGCTGATTCAATCTCATCAAAATTTGGACCTAAGTTAATTGAATGCAAAAGATAAAAAGCGGTATGGATTCCAGTTAGGGCTTCTAGTGTTGATTTATAATCAGAGGCGTTGCCAACTGTAATTTCAACCTGTGATGCCCATTGATGGCTCTGGGCCTTACTTGCATCTCGCACAAATACTCGTACATCAGCATTATCTTCAAGTAATGAAGTAACTAACCGCCCGCCAACATAGCCTGAGGCACCTGTCACTAAAATCTTGCGCGCATCGCTCATGGTGGAAACAGTAGACTTAACCAGATGAATAAACCAAAAGTAGTCATTTTAGGTGGTGGCTTTGGCGGGTTAACCGCTGCCAGGGCACTAGATAAAACTGCTGATGTGACGGTGGTCGACCGCCATAATTTCAGACTTTTTTGCCATTGCTTTATCAGGTCTCAACTGCCGGGCTTGCTGCAGATCATGTGGCATATCCGATCCGGGGCGCCTTAGGAAGACATCGGTGAAGTTTCGCATGGGTTCACCAATTTTAATTGACCATAAAAATAAAGAGGTTAAATTAGATAGCAGTGAAGTTTTAAAGTTTGATCATTTAATTGTGGCACTTGGCTCAGTAACATCAGATTTTGGCATACCAGGGGTCAATGAATTTGCACTTGGTATGAAATCAGTTCATGAAGCTTTGAATATTCGCGCTGAGATCATGCGTAGGTTTGAAGATCTTTGTCGTTTTGAGGATGAGACTAGATTTTCAATCGCAGTAGTTGGTGGTGGACCAACCGGTGTTGAAATGGCTGGCGCGATTGCAGAGTTAGTTCGTGGGCCACTTAAATCTGATGAGGCAACTGCGGCAGCTCATATTGATGTTAGATTGATTGAAGCAGGCCCACGCCTATTACCACCATTTGCGCCATCATTATCTGAGCGAACAAAAAAAGATTTAGAAAAACTTGGCGTTAAGGTAATGCTTAATACCGCCGTTAAGGCAATTGAACACCGAAAGATTATTCTTAAAGATGATTCAGTACTTAATTCAGAGATAACAATCTGGGCAGCAGGGGTTAAGGGCTCTGATGCAATAGCACAATTAAATCTGCCAACTGTTGGTAATCGGATTGCAGTCGAGCCAACAATGCAGGTTAAAAATTATCCATATATTTGGGCGTTAGGAGATATTGCCGGAGCATTAGGTAAAGATGGCCGGCCACTTCCAATGGTGGCACCAGTTGCGATTCAACAAGGTAAATTTATTGCTAAACAAATTAACCGCTTGATTTCAGATAAGCCACTTGGTGATTTTAAGTATTTAGATAAGGGCTCGATGGCAACAATCGGCCGAAATAAAGCGATCGTGCAAGTAAAAGGGATAAAAATAGCTGGTCCTATTGCTTGGCTTATTTGGTTATGGCTGCACCTGTTTTATCTATTAGGTGGACGAAATAAAATAGGCACAATGGCTGATTGGACTTGGAACTACCTAACCTTTGATCGCGGCAATCGCCACATCATGGATTCCTACTAGATTTATTAAGTAAATATGCCAAAGCCAATCTACCGAAAGTATATTGTGGTAGATCGGCATCAGATCTGGTCTGTTAAATGGCAAAATAATGGTCAACCAGTTGTCTTACTTCACGGTGGCTTAAGTCATACCGCGAAGTGGGAGAAGCAAGTACTTCCAGCTGTTGCAAAGACTCATCAACCATTTGCATATGACCGCACCGCCCACGGTTACACCAAGGTTCGTCCTGGTTATATGCACTTTGATTTTCAAGTAAATGAGTTAATAAATTTTCTTAAAACTGTAGTTAAAAACCAGCACACATCATTGGCTGGAGTGATGGTGGAAATATTGCTTACTCGCTGCAATTAAAAGACCAGATCTAATTAAATCTTTAGTTGGCATCGGTATGAACTACACCTGGGATGCTGGACTTTCATTTGATTTAAATACAGTTGAGGCAAGTGAGGAGGAGAGCGCTAACTTTGTGAAAATGACTGGGCAGGATCCAAAGCTTTTGCTTGAAATAAAGCGAAAAAGCTTTCAAAGTTTGGGAAAGTGAGCCAAAGTTAAAGTTATCTAATTTAAAGAAGATTAAATGCCCAGTATTGGTATTAGCCGGGGATGATGAACCCTTTAATAGCAAGATGACCTTTGAAATGTATGAGGCGATTCCAAATGGCAGATTAGCTGTTATTCCTGGAGCATCGCACGGAGTTGTCCATGAGAAAACTAAATTAATGCAAGAGGTAATTAAAGATTTTTATAAAACACTAGATTTTCCAATTACTAAGATGCCAAACCGAAGAGCTAAACGACAAACAAAGATCTTAAGAAACTCTTAACTCACCAACTGCGCCAGCTGGTACAAATGGTTTATTTGGAGAGATAGCTGCAACTCTTTGATAATTTGAATTTTGGGCAGGCCGTGGATCTGTCTCACCTTTATTTGGCCACATTGAAAATGCTCGCTCTGCTTGAGCGGTAATTGTTAGTGATGGATTAACACCTAAGTTAGCGGTAACTGATGCACCATCAACCACATGCATAGTTGGATAGTTATAAACCCGATGATATGGATCAATTACACCTGAATTAATTGAATCACCAATTACACAACCACCAACAAAGTGTGCGGTAAATGGAGCGTTTACTAAATCTCCAATGTGACCACCGGCAATACCACCGTTATTTTCAGCAATTCTTCTAGCTACCTCATTGGCAGCTGGAATATAGGTAGCATTAGGATGCAATGAATCGTTTTTAGATGTTAATCGGTAGCCAAAAATGCCACGCTTGCCACGAACAGAGATCGCAGAATCTACATTTTGCATAATCAATGCAACTACTGTGCGCTCACTCCACTTTCTCACATCCATAATCTTTAAAACTAATGATGGTTTTGTTATAACCTGACGCAACCACTGCTTTCTGCGATCTTTAATATTTGTACTATCTGTCATAACTGTTGAAGTAAGCCCATAAAGTTGCTGCCTTTGCCATATCTAACCGGCTCAACATGGGTGTGATCATCTGGAAAAAAGATGAG
>BGOJ01000006.1 GCA_003569185.1 Candidatus Planktophila sp.
ACAATTAATGCCACGTGCCGGCGGCGGCCCACACCTCGTCGTCCTGCAACGGGTCCGGGTTCATGAACATCTGCAGCCGGGCCTTGTGACCAAAGGGGTGTGCCACGTGGTGTTCATCAGCTCGTACAGGTGCACCACGTCAACACGTCTGGCGTTGAACATTCATGCTGATACGAACCCAGCGCCTCGATGTATACTTTTGTTCGTGGAGAAAGTTGAAATCGCCAACATCAACGTTCCAGGCCGTACCGCGCGGGTTGACGCGGAAAATACGAGGCCATGAAGTCCGCGATCTTGAAAGTCACCCCGAATGAAGCGCCCGGCATCACAGCCTCGGAGATGGTGGAAAGGGTGAAACACTCCTGCCGAAGCGCCTCTGGCCAATGGGCGAGAAGGTAGGTTGGTGGCAGAAGACGGTTCAGTTGGACCTCGAGGCCAAAGGCCAGTTGAAGCGCCATCCCAAATCGAAACCGATGAAGTGTACCGCACGTAGCGTATATGCGCTTCAGGTCAGTGACCACGGCCGCCGGCGACACGCACGCCCCTGCGTACCACCATGGCACATATCGCTTTTGAGTAGCCAAAGCTTTCAAACCTGCAAGCGAACTCTGTAAATCTCTCGGATATCAGAGTTGCGAAGCTTTTGGCGAATATGTCTTGAGCCAGGACACATGTGCATGACCAAATTAATTTGAAAAAGAAGAGTCGCCCTATAAGCCGGATTGAAAACTTACTTCGTGCTAAATAGAAAGTCGCGAGATCTGCATACTTAACTAATTCCTTAAATTCAGAGTATTTCTGATCAGAAAATACTTACTTCATTAGAGTCTACTCAGTGGCGCTCAACGATCTTCTTAGATTAACCAGCGTCTTAGCGATTGCCTAGCTGCCCATCGAATCTCGCGTTTCATGAGTAATTTGGGCGCTTTACGGTCCATCATCCATTGAGTTACCAGAGTTGAATTGGAGCTAATGGGCTTAAGTTCATATCTCCAGATATTGGCGAGCAAGGGGTCTCCAGCCAATCACTTCATTGTGCTTGTACTCGACAACTTTATTGCGCATCACATAAGGAATTCCGATACTCATGTGCATGTAAAAAGTATCTCCCATTTTGAGGTGATCAGGACCAGTAATACCGCCCTTCACCATCTTGGACCCATCAATCTGTGGGTGCATTTGGGATTAGAAACAATTGCAAAGATTTCAGATGCAGGAGCATTGATAACAAGCTGAGCCCCTACTAGCCATCTATTCCGAATCGAGGATCGTTGCCTTATCTTCCAAAGTTTTCCTCACTTTCTTTTCAGTGGCTCGATTATTTCAGGCGAAATGCAGTAAGAGAAGAGTCGCCCTATAAGCCGGATCCTGTTCTCTTGCGAGAGATCTCATCCATCTAGATCTGTAATTGCTTACAGATTCAAGCAACCTACCCGTTGGCTCGAGCGAGTAGCTCTCAAATGCCAACATCTGGTCTTGCTCCAGGTGGGGGGTTTACCTAGCCATATACGTTGCCGTAAATGCTGGTGGTCTCTTACACCACCGTTTCATCCTACCATTATTGCTAATGGCGGTTTATTTTCTGTGGCACTAATCCCGCAGGTTTCCCTGGATGGCCGTTAGCCATCACCTCACTCTTTGGAGTCCGGACTTTCCTCGGTATTTTCATAACGCGATGATCCAGACGACTCTTCATCGGCAATGATACCGAAGATATTTTTATCTAGGAATGCTCACATCCCGCTATCTAATACATCATTCAGGATTGAATCTGCGTGTGAGTTCTCCTCCCGCGGAATCCATTGATAGGTAACAAGTGTTGGATCATGGCTAGCAAAGGCTTGTTTAACTAGCTTTTGCATATTTGGGTGCTTAACCTTCCACCGCCCACTCATTGTTCCACAACTAACTTAGAGTCCATCTTTACCAAAATGTGGCGGTTGGATCAATCTCATTACCCGCCTTAAGACCGGCAATTAATCCTTGATACTCAGCCACATTATTTGAGGCGACCCCAATAGAGGCGCCCACCTCTTAATAATTTTCTCATTTCATAAATAACTGTGCCATATGCCGCTTTGCCAGGATTGCCCGACTGCCCCATCAGCGGTTACCACAAAATGTCTAGCCATTAAATTCTCACCAGTATCCGCCTGCACTCTTCACATCTAAGCAACTCATCTTTGGCCAAGTGTTAATCCGATCCATCTCAACTGTGTTAATTGCCAAGTTACAGCCATCGCACTGGTTGCCAATTAATGCTGCAGCGCCAACGCCACCACCTGATATCTAATCTTTTCATAGAGCTCTAAGAGTACTTTTTCAATCTTATTGGCAACTAGATTTCGGGCAGTAGTTTTTTATTTCACCAATTACTTTATTTATCTCAGCGGTTGCATTATTTAATCTGCCCGAGATCTCATCCTTTAGGGTTTGAAGTGAGCTAAGGTCAGTAATTTAAGGTGTTGCTGGCGAGCAATTACTGCATCATTTCTGATCATTATTTCAAGCTCTATCTCCTCCAACTCCCCTTCTCGCTTTTTTAAGGTGATCACCTCATGTTGTAATTGCTCAAGCTCCTTAGGAGTTGCGTTGCCAGATGATAATCTGGTCTCATTTGTTTTAATTCGATCAGTAACTGTCTCAACATCAACCTCACTGCGCCTAAGTTCTAGTGCAATTTGATCTGCCTCACTTTTTACCGTACTCAACTCATCATTCGCGCCGGTAATCCGCTTATCAATATGAAGTAACTGCTCGATCTCAGGCAAGGATTTTAATTTGGTATTTGCCTGCATGATTTCATTATCTAGTAATTGTAATTCTAAGATAAAAGATTGCTGCTCAATAGATGCCTGCACTTGACACCTCCTGAGTGGGGGAATATTTTTTAAAAGATTTTTAGTTGTACTTCTGGCTAGAGTTTACTGATACAGCCAGCTTATGGCTAGCCGGAGATTTGTGATTGATAAAGTGCGCCAAAATTGCGCACTGCACTTAACTCTCTTTGATAATCACTTTGTGCCTTAAATTGATCACCTGCAAGCACCTGCTCTAATTGGTTGAGATCACTTATGCACACCCCACCGCCATAGAGTTTATTAAAGGCAGTGATCTTTGGATCAAAGGAGATTGCAATATAAGGGCGCTTAAATGCGTAAGCGATTATGGCTCCATGTAGTCGGGTGGTAACTACATAATCACAATCTTGATACATCTTAAGAATCCTCTTTAATGGTGTTTTTTTGGTTTCAATGTTCTCTGTGAAGAGGTACTCATACCCGGTTGATTCAATAATTTGTTTAATTTGTGGAGTTGTTGATTTTGGCTCTAAATCTACATGTGATGAGTGCAGGATCTTTTTACCATCCTTGCTTTTAGCTGCTACTGAAAAAGTATTAGCGATATAGACCAAAGTTGGGCAGGCGGTGATGCAGGTATTTGGATCTAATTGATAAAAATCCCTAGTTAACTCATCTCTTACATTCACCAGCTTTGCCTTAGCAAATACTGATTGCACTACCGCTTTTGGCACACCTTTGAGTTGATCATTATCTGGCAGGCACACCCAATACCCCAAATGGTGATTGGCAACTTACAGTTTTTATCAAGATCAACCCAAAACTTTTCAAAGACAGAGTGTAATAACCCTGCGCCACCGACAATAACCTCTGTGTAGTTTTTATGCACAAACTCCCAATCAACTGGAGTTTTATGAATATTCCAAAGATCAAGTTTTTCATCCAGCATCTGATGAATTGCCAGCACCGGCAGATAATTACCAATATTTCGATTGGCGGAGTAAAACTGCAAGGTACTACTTTTTACAATCCTCTTACCCTTTGAAATATCATTTAATTTAGTTAACCAAAGGTAGCAAATGATTGTTTAATCTACTAAGCAGCATAAGCCAAGATTACCCAACTTGCAGAGTTCTTAGACAGTTTGCTTCTTGGTCTCATCTCGGTGTTTGCGACGATATGTCATAAAGGGTGTGCCACCAGTTCCTACTGCAGATGGATTACCAGGTGTTGCTTGTGCTTGAGCGTGAATATATGTGCCGGCATACTCAAGATGCATTGCTCTAAAACTAGCTACTAATTCAACACACTCATTAAATACTGAGGTTAAAGATGTGCGCTTAGTAGTTGTAACAAAATTACGCACTGATGGACCAGCCTCTACCGCTTCAATAAATGCCACATGCTTTGGTGGCATATAAGTTCTCATCTCATTAAATACTCACGAAGTTCATCACGCTCATGTTCAATTCCAAGACACCATCCATCGCTGGAATAATCGCACTCTGAGCTCCAGTCTCTCCCCTAAACTTTTGCCCTACTCCTTTGTACTCATCCACTCCCTCATAGACCACACCATCTGGCAATGATGGGTTATTGCGCCAACCGAAGATATATGGACGAACCCGGTGGAAGTAATATATGGATCACATCTTTCTGGCATTCTGCCCAACACTTGATACATCGAAGCTAATGCATTACGTAGTTTAGTAAGTGATGCCTCTAACTGATCAGCATCATTTGAAGCAACAGCGGCCTGTGCATCTTCAATTGCTTTGAGTGATTTACCAGCTTTTTTCTCAATATCGATGTGAATTAAAATAAACCACTCTTCATCTTGCCCGCCCAAGAAACATTGGGCCAAGCCAATATTGCCACACTCAATTGGGCCAGATTTATCAAAGCGGCGCCAATTATCTGAGGCATAACTTTGATAAGAAAGAATCGGTGGTCTTCCTACTAACTTACCCACCTGATACCAAGGAAGAGCTAAATTTGCTGGCATTACTGTTGCAGGGGTGTTCTCACTCCACTGATATGACTGCCCGATATAACTTAAAACCAGCATCGCTCTTTGAATCTCTGCATCACCTTTTAACTTGTCAATATTAAATTTAGGGAGTGCTTTAACCTTTGCTCTAAAGTTTGTGCTCATTAATAACTTAGGAAGATCCTTACAAATTGATCCCACTGCTCATTGCCAGCAGAGAGTGATTGGGCAGGTTCATAAGATGGCAAATAGCCAAACTCTTCGGTTATTCCATAATCTGCGATCTTGGCTGGCTTCATATTGCTCCTTGGATTGATTTAAATGTGGGCGGTGAGGGTTTCGAACCCCCGACATCCTCGGTGTAAACGAGGCGCTCTACCACTGAGCTAACCACCCGGTGAGGGAGTGGGAATATTACTAGTGAATCAGCATTACTCCCAATTATCTCTAGCTATAAGGCTGAAAGTGCTGCCTTATATTCAACAATATTACGAGCATCACCAAGGCCGTTAACAATCTGCCACTTTAAGTTGCCATCTTTACCAATGATAAATGTGCCACGTTTGGCGCATCCTCGACTCTCTTCAAATGTGCCATAAGCCTTAGCAACTGCGCCATGTGGCCAAAAATCAGAGAGTACTTGAAACTTATAACCCTCTTGCTCTGCAAATACCTTGTTTGCATACATTGGATCACAAGAGATTGCGATTAACTCAACATTATCATTTTGAAAAGCTGATAGATCATCCCGTAATGCGCATAATTCACCAGTACAAATACCTGAGAAGGCAAATGGATAAAAGATTACGACAACATTTTTCTTACCCCTAAAGGATGATAATGCGATCTTCTCACCATGCTGATTTACTAACTCAAAATCAGGTGCCGCATTTCCAATTGCCAGTGCCATTTATATCTCTCCTTGTTAGTTGGGGTTTACTTACTTTTCTTTTTATTACTGCCAGCATGGCGGGCAATTATCTTGTTGCACTCCAATCAGCGCAAGCTGAAAATGAGGTGGTTTGTGACATACCTGCTGTGGGGGCGGCATCTTGAATATCACTTGATTCAACATAACCAGCCCTGCCAACCTTTGGTGTGAATAACCAGATTGGGCCATCCTCAGTTAGATAGGTAAGGGCATCTACTAACTCATCAACTAAATCACCATCACCATCTCGCCACCATAAAATTACCGCATCCACTACCTCTTGTGAGGTGGCATCTAAAAATTTGTTTCCGGTTTTAGTATTTATTGCATCACGAATTGTTTGATCACAATCTGATTGATCAAAACCAACCTCAAGAATTAGTTGATCTACTTTTATGCCAAGCCGTTCAACGGTGGCAGCAGGTGCCTGGGCTGAATTCATTAGGAGTAGTCCACCCAACTTTGGCTATTGGTGCAACTCCTGAAAATGCGCAATTTAAGACAGATCACGCCTGTGGCTTGGCAAAAATATGACCAAACCCCCCTTTAGGAGAGAGAATAAGCCCGTGAGTGAAAACTTTAAGGCCCCAGACCACTTGGTGGACCAATTAGTTGATACCGATCCAACTGAGAGCGCTGAATGGCGCCAATCATTTGATGCGGTTTTAAAAAACGCAGGTCCGGTTAGAGCTCGTTACTTAATGCTCTCATTACTGCAAAGAGCAAATGAAAAAAATGTTGGTGTTTCAGGACTTCGCACAACAGATTACATAAACACAATTCCACCTGCACTTGAGCCAACCTTTCCCGGGGATGAGTATTTAGAGCGAAGAATTCGAGCCTTTATAAGATGGAACGCCGCGGTTATGGTGCACAGAGCACAACGTCCTGGTGTTGGTGTTGGTGGACACATTTCAACCTACGCATCTAGTGCTTCTTTATATGAGGTTGGTTTTAATCACTTCTTCCGTGGCAAAGAGCATGCCGGTGGTGGGGATCAAATATTTTTCCAAGGACATGCCTCCCCTGGTATGTATGCCAGAGCATTTATGGAAGGACGCCTTACCCAAAAGCAATTAGATGGTTTCCGCCAAGAGTTATCACATGATGGTGGCGGCTTATCTTCATATCCACATCCAAGATTGATGCCAAAATTTTGGGAGTTTCCAACTGTTTCAATGGGAATTGGCCCAATTAATGCAATATACCAAGCAAGATTTAATCGCTATTTAGATGCTCGTGGCTTTAAAGATACAAGTGATCAAAATGTGTGGGCATTTTTAGGAGATGGTGAGATTGATGAGCCAGAAACACTTAGTGCTATTTCTCTGGCTGCCCGCGAAGGTTTAGATAACTTAACCTTTGTAGTTAACTGTAATTTGCAGAGATTAGATGGTCCAGTACGTGGTAATGGCAAGATCATTCAAGAGCTTGAGTCAGTCTTTGGTGGTGCTGGTTGGAATGTAATTAAGGTGGTTTGGGGAAGAGAGTGGGATCCACTGCTGGCAGCAGATCGTGAGGGTGCGCTAGTTGATTTAATGAATAAGACGCCAGATGGAGATTTCCAAACCTTTAAATCTGAAAATGGCGCATTTGTTAGGGATAACTTCTTTGGTAGAGATCCAAGAACTGCAGCGATGGTTTCATCTTGGAGTGATGATGATATTTGGAATCTAAAACGTGGTGGCCATGATTATCAAAAACTATATGCTGCATATAAGGCAGCTAGTGAACACAATGGCAGGCCAACTGTAATTTTGGCAAAGACTATTAAGGGCTGGACCTTGGGCTCACACTTTGAGGCAAGGAATTCAACTCACCAGATGAAGAAGATGACACTTGAGGATCTTAAGAACTTTAGAGATCGCTTATTTATCCCAATTAAGGATGAAGAGTTAGATGCCAAGCTGCCACCATATTGCCACCCTGGAATTGAATCTCCTGAGTATCAATACATGATGGCTCGTCGCAAAGAGTTAGGTGGCTTTCTGCCAGCACGAAGAAGTATTTCTAAAGCTTTGCCACAACCAAAGGATGAAAGTTATGAGTCGGTAAAACGAGGCTCCGGCACCCAAGAGGTTGCCACCACCATGGCATTTGTTAGATTACTTAAGGATTTAATTAAGGATCCAAATATTGGTAAGAGATTTGTGCCAATCATTCCAGATGAGGCTAGAACCTTTGGTATGGATTCACTATTTCCAACTTTAAAGATCTACTCACCACATGGTCAGAGTTACACATCAGTTGACCGAGAGTTAATGCTCTCTTACAAAGAGTCAAAAGAGGGTGTGATCTTGCATGAGGGAATCAATGAGGCGGGCTCGGTTGCCTCCTTCACCGCAGTTGGCTCCTCTTACGCAACACATGATGAGCCAATGATTCCTATCTATATTTTTTACTCAATGTTTGGTTTCCAACGAACTGGTGACTCATTTTGGGCAGCAAGTGATCAATTAGTTAGAGGCTTTGTATTGGGTGCTACCGCTGGTCGAACCACCTTAAATGGTGAGGGTTTGCAGCATGAAGATGGTCACTCATTATTACTAGCCTCCACAAATCCTGCTGTTATCTCTTATGACCCAGCCTTTGGATATGAGGTCGGACATATTGTTAAAGATGGTCTTCGAAGAATGTATGGTGAAAATAGTGAGAATGTTTACTACTACCTAACTGTTTATAACGAGCCATACCAACAACCTGCTGAGCCTGAAAAATTAGATGTTGATGGTCTCCTTAAAGGAATCTACCTACTTAAGAAACCACTTAGATGGCGCAGTAAGAAGGTGGCAATCCTTGCCTCTGGTGTTTCAGTTAATTGGGCGCTAAAGGCACAAAAACTTCTAAATGATGATTTTAAGATTGCAGCCACGATTTACTCAGTCACCTCCTGGAATGAGCTTCGCCGTGATGGTTTAGCGGTTGATCGCCATAACCTACTTAATCCAGATAAGAAGATGAGCGCCTTTATTACCAAGAAGTTAAAGCGGGAAAAAGGTCCAGTAATTGCAGTAAGTGATTTTATGAGATCAGTTCAGGATCAAATTGCGCCTTGGGTTAAGCAACCTTTCTACTCACTTGGCACAGATGGCTTTGGATTATCTGATACTCGTGGAGCACTTCGCCGTCACTTTAAGGTTGATGCTGAGTCAATTGCAGTAGCTGCCTTGTCACAATTAGAAAAATCGGGCGTAATTAATAAGCGCAAGGTTAAGAAAGCTATTAAGAAGTATCAGATTAATGATGTAACTGCTGCTGAGGCAGGAAATACTGAAGGTTCTGGGTAACAGCTAGAAAAACTCGAACCTTGACTAGAAGTTCGAGTTTTCCGTCAATCAACCTCTGATGGGAATCGAACCCATATCTTCGAGTTAGTCATTCTCGAGCTCTATCCGTTGAGCTACAGAAGTGCTTGATAAATATAAGTTATAAACCTACTTAAAAAGTTAGATTTGATAAACCTGTGGACAAACTAAAAACTACTATCTGTAGTTTTCATCGACATCAATTTAGAAGTTATTTGTGCTATATTTTTAGCGAGGTTAGTCATTCTCAGATTAGGCAAGCAAAAGGGCTAAGAGAAATTCTTGGTCCTTTTGCTATTTATGCAGAGATTTGATCAGATACTCTTAATCCATGGAATCACTAGCCCTATTAGCTAGTTTAATTATTTCATTAACAGCTTTAGGTGGGCCTATCTCACTTGCACTGACCTACTTACCGCAGCGCCTACTTCCACTTGCCGTAATAAAAATTCTTTCATTCCTAATTGCAATGATTGCAATTTTTATTGGAGTATTTCTGGTGATTAATGTGAACTCAATTGGGGCAAGAGTTATAGGTGTATTTGGAATTACAACTGCGATTATTGCGATCTATCGGGTAATAAAGGTAATACCAAAGATATAAATGGTGGAGGTGCCGGGAATCGAACCCGGGTCCTCTAGCACTATTTCAAAGTTTCTACGGGCGTAGTGCAATTAACGCTTTCTCAGTCCAAACTCTCACATGCACAAGTAGTTTGCGGACTCAGTTACAGATTTATGTCCCCATTAACCTCCGTAACACGGTTAGGGGTAAGTCCTCTGGCGACGTTAGATCCGAAGGCGAGAACAAACTTCGGGTAACGGATAACAGAGCTAGCTTAGGCAGCTAGTTGATAATCAGCGGCAGTTTTACTTGCGCTTATAGTTTGCCATGTTTTGTGGTTAACGAGATCATCACGGCTTCCTCGGCCCGCTTGCCTTGAAGTAACGACTAAAGTCGAGACCGTTCACCCCCAAGATTAAAGCGAAATTACTTTTTCAATATTTAGTTGTGTGAAGGATGTAGTTTACAGGCTATTTTTAAATACTGTTAATTACGCTACTAATCGTAATCAGCATCAGATTTTTTGCGCTTACCGCTACTTTTTCCAGTGGTGCGACGAGATAACTCTCGGTTAACCTCACGGGTCATCTGTTGCTCCATCAATGTATTTCGCTTGTCATGTGCTTTCTTGCCCTTAGCAACTGCGATCTCAACCTTGGCTTTGCCATCTTTAAAGTAAAGTGAAAGTGGAATTAAGGTTAAGCCACCTTGTTTAATCACACCTGAAATTTGTGCAATCTCGCGTTTATGCAAAAGTAATTTACGATCCCGTCGTGGTGGATGATTTGTCCAAGAGCCTTGGTTGTATTCAGGAATATGAATACCACTTACCCAGATCTCACCATCTTTAGCCATTGCATAACCATCTGTTAATGAGGCGCGTCCTGCTCTTAAGGATTTAACCTCAGTACCGGTTAATACCAATCCACACTCATAGACCTCTTCAATAAAGTAATCATGACGGGCGCTTTTATTTTGGGCAATTACCTTCTTGCCTAACTCTTTGACCACAAGCAACCCCCAATCTAAATTGTTTGGTGGTAGTTAAACCTTTAGGTATTTACGAAGGGTTAGTACTGATGCAATTCCTGAGACAAGTAAGCCAGTTAAAAGTAACCAAGCACTTGCCACCCAAACATCTTTCCAGGTGAAAAATTGGGTAAAGGTCAATAGTGGCGCACTTTGGAATCCACAATTGCTTTAAAGCCAGCAAGAAATCCAGTTGAAACTAACCAACCAAAGACAGCTGCAAATACTCCTTCAAGTAAGAAAGGTAATTGGATTGAAAAACTAGAGGCACCAACTAACTTCATCACTCCAGTTTCACGCCTTCTATTAAAGGCGGCAATACGTAGGGTGTTGCTAATTAATAATGCGGCGGTTAATACTGAGGCTGCGCCAATTGCTAGGGCGCCATTTCGCAATACCCCAAGTAATCTAAAGAATTTTTCTAAAATCGCCTGCTGATCTTGCACAATATCAACACCTGGCCGGCCAGCAAATGCACTTTCAATTACGGCAAACTTTGTTGGATCCTTAAGCTTTACCCGAAATGATTCTGGAAGTTGATCTGGTGTGACATTTTGCGCAATTGCAGATCCTTTAAATCTTTCTTGGAACCGCTTAAATGCCTCACTCTGTGATTCATAGTAAACCTCTTGCACAACCGGTAGCGCTTGCAAATCCTTTTGAATACCAATTTTTTGATCCTGTGTGATTACCCCATTGGCACAAGATTGACCTTCGAGAGTGAGCCACATAAAAATATTGAAACCTCAATCTTGTCATACCAATAATCTTTCATTACTCGCACCTGAGAGTTTGCAAGTAAACCAATACCAAGCAGGGATAGTGAGATTGCAACTGTGACAACTACTGCAAATGTCATAGTTAGATTTCGGCGCAGGCCAATGCCCACCTCACTCATTACAAATTTAGCGCGCATTTGGTAACCCTATCTTTTCTTATCTTCGCTTTAGCCGGTATAGCCATAGACACCACGAGCCTGATCTCGGATGACATGACCACCTTCTAATTCAATAACTCGCTTGCGCATCTGATCGACAATTCCAGCATCATGGGTTGCCATTACAACTGTGGTGCCCTCCCGGTTGATGCGATCAAGTAATTTCATAATTCCTACCGAGGTGGCTGGATCTAGATTTCCAGTTGGCTCATCAGCAATCAAAATCGTTGGGCGAGAGACATAAGCTCTGGCGATGGCAACTCTTTGTTGCTCACCACCTGATAACTCACTTGGCTTTCGATCCCCTTTTTCTTCAAGTCCAACTAACTCTATAACCTCTGGCACATCTCGACTGATTTGTTTATTTGAATAACCAAGCACATGCAATGTGAAGGCAACATTTTCAGAGACGGTTTTATTTGGCAGTAATCTAAAATCTTGGAAAACAGTTCCCACCTGCCGGCGTAGCTCTGGCACCTTATGGTTTGCCAGCGTATTTAAATCTTTACCCGCCACATGAATCACACCCGAGGTTGGCCGCTCCTCGCGTAATACCAATCTTAAAAAGGTTGATTTACCAGAGCCAGATAATCCAACTAGGAAAACAAATTCGCCCTTAGAGATTTCCAGATTCACACCATCTAGGGCAGCTTTATCCTGTCTTGGATATAACTTGGTTACATTCTCAAAGCGAATCAATTTAAAACCCTTCAATGCGGTGTGTAGATCAACTAAGAGTAGTTTAGATAAGTAATCAGATTAATCTGGTGATTTACCACTACTTTTCGCAATTAAAAGCTGGGAATTAACGCAAAATGTGAGATTACTCGCGCCCCTTGCGCCATTTAATACCAGCCTCAATAAATCCATCAAGATCACCATCTAATACACCAGATGGATTTCCAACTTCAAAATCTGTTCGCAAATCCTTAACCATTTGATAAGGAGCAAGTACATAAGATCTCATTTGATTTCCCCAAGAGCCAGAGTTATCACCCTTTAATGCATCCATCTTTGCTCGCTCTTCTAATCTGCGACGTTCTAATAATTTAGATTGCAAAACTGCCATTGCTGTTGCACGGTTTTGAATTTGAGATCTTTCATTTTGGCAGGAGACCACAATTCCAGATGGCAGGTGAGTAATGCGCACAGCAGAGTCGGTGGTATTTACACCTTGGCCGCCAGGACCTGAGGAGCGGTAAACATCAACTCTTAAATCTTTCTCATCAATCTCAATATGATCACTTTGTTCCACCACTGGCACAACCTCAACGCCGGCAAAGGAGGTGTGGCGGCGAGATTGGGAATCAAAGGGTGAAATACGAACTAAGCGATGTGTTCCTTGCTCAACTGAAAGTCGGCCATAAGCGTAAGGGGATGAGATTCTAAATGTAGTTGATTTAATTCCCGCCTCTTCGGCGTAGGAGGTTTCTAAAACATCTACTTTGTAATTATGTCGCTCGCAGTATCTAACATACATACGCATCAACATCTGTGCCCAATCTGCTGCCTCAACCCCGCCAGCCTCTGAGCGAATAGTCATCAATGCATCACGTTCGTCATACTCACCACTTAGCAGCGTCTGTACTTCAAGATCATTAATTACTTTTGTTAACTCATTTAACTCTTTATCAACATCTTTAAATGCAGCTGCCTTATCACTTTCTGCCGCTGATAACTCAACCATGACGGGGAGATCATTTAATCTTGATCTAATTGAGTTGATCTTATTTATTATTGATTGGGCTCTAGATAATTTACTAGTAATTACCTGTGCTGCTTGTGGGTCATCCCAAAGATTTGGCACACTCGCCTGTTTTTCTAGATCGGCAGCGGTCTCGATTAATTTGGGCAGGTTTAAGACCTGCTCAATTGATTTAAGAGTTAAATCAACCTTGCCTATCTCATCTTGATAATCACGGGCGGCCATGGGGTAAGGGTAATCTAATTAGGGATGTATACCGAACTTGCGCCAACCTTGGTGGTAATTGTTACTTTATTTAACTCTTCACTATGAATGAATGGAATCTGGATTGGCAGATCTCCAACAATCAAAACTTCGGCAGATACTTCATACAGTTGGCAACTAAATGAGCTAACTTGGATACTTTTTCCAGAGATCTGCACCTGTTTTATCAGTGAATAGAATTTTATGTTTGCTGCCAGGCAATCAAGGGGTACTCGTTTGTTATTACTAAATCTGTTGAGCTGCGCGTAATAGGCAGTTGAGTTAATAGATTGCGCAGATTTATTAATAGCACTCTCTGCAACATTAGTTAACTCTTTCTTTACTGAGTAAGCAGATGCGATATTGATTGATATAAATGACAAGCTCATCGCTAGCAGGAAGAAGCCAAATGAGAGTGGGATCAATGATCCACGGCTTTGAGCTTTGAGCCACTTTTTTATCGCCATAGATCTACATACTCTGAAGCAGATGCGGTTTGATCATTTCCTACTTTGATTGTGGCAGTTACTAAATTACCTGGCATAAAACAGGGATAAAAAGCGCAGCTTAGATTTAGTTCAATCGCTCGCTCTTTTTTAGCACCCCTAGATTGTTTAGATTTATAGATCTCAATTACTTGAAAAGCTCGCACCATTGCTAACTCCTCATTAGGGCTACTTACAAATGCTCGCACACTCTGTCTTGCCAGGTTCTTGCTCTCTGAAATAGCCATTGATTGATTTTGAATAGCGGTGATGAGGATTAGAAAAGCTGTGAAAAATGGAAGGGTAAAGATTACAAACTCTGCAATTGCAGAGCCTTCATCTGACTTATTTATAAAGTTAATTACTCTCATCCTCATCAACTGCAATAGCTAATACTCTGCGGCTTGATATGTTGCCAAAATCAATAAACTTTTTTGTATTTTCCACTCGATCAGCAACCAATACTGAGCCACCACCAATTAATGGAAATCTTTGGTAATCACCAGATTCACCAATGATCGCAATTTTTGATACCTCTCCTTGGGAAAGGTTGGTATCAGTCATCACATCAAATTGCATAAAGATCAGTTGAAACATAACTAAAAATACAAAAACTTGCGGAAGTATGGTTAGAAATGATTCAACTGATCCACGGCTTTGGGCAAGTAATAGCTTGCGCAACTACCTGATACCGCCCATTGCATCCAATGAGTTGCGCAAGATTGTGGTTAGTTTGGGCGCAGCAATTGACCAAATTCCAGTTACTAATGCGGTGGTCATCAAAACTACTAATACCCAGCCCGGGACATCCCCGCGGCTTTCTTTTTCAATAAATGTTGCTGCCTTTGATTTTAAAAATAGATTTAACTTAATAAGTTGCAGTGAAGGATTCATATAGCTCCAAAAATGTTTGTGTTTGGAAACTATAAAGAGTTTAAATAACTAAAGTAATCACCAATGAAAAACTGTGGATTACTTTAGTTAAAACTACAAGATGCTATAGACCAACCTCAGTAAGTGATTTAGATAGTAACTCTAAGCCCAACTTGGCATCACTTTCAGAGATGTTGCAAGGTGGCACCATATGAATGCGATTGAAGTTATTAAATGGCATCAATCCATTCTTCTTACAAGTTGCCACAATCTCATTCATCTTTGGACTAGATGCACCATATGGTGCAAGTGGTTCACGGGTTTTTCTATCGGTGACCATATCAACGCCCCAGAAAACACCTGCTCCTCTAATGTCACCAATTACTTGATGTTTTTTAGCTAATTCATTTAAGCCAGGACCAAGAATCTTCTCTCCAATGCTGGCAGCATTTTCAACCATCTTCTCACTCTTCATCACATCAATTGTTGCAACTGCAGTTGCGCATGCAATTGGATGACCTGAGTAGGTAAGTCCACCAGGAAATACCCTCTCATCAAATGTTTTTGCAATTTTCTCTGGAATTATCACGCCACCAAGTGGGATGTAACCTGAAGTTACTCCCTTGGCAAAAACAATTAAATCTGGAGTTGATTTTGAATGCTGGAAGCCAAACCATTTACCAGTTCGACCAAAGCCAGACATAACCTCATCGGCAATCCAAAGAATTTCATACTTATCACACAGTGCCCGCAGTCCATCTAGGTAACCAGCAGGTGGCACTAGCACACCAGCTGTTCCTGGCACTGATTCAATTAAAATTGCCGCAATTGTTTTTGGGCCTTCAAAAATAATTGTTTGCTCTAAATGTTCAAGTGCTCTCTGGCACTCCTCTTCTTGATTACTTGCCCAAAAAGCGGTGCGATATAGATAAGGACCCCAGAAGTGAACATGTCCAAAGCCAAACTCATTTGGAAATCTTCGTGGATCACCAGTTGCATTTATCGCTGAGCCAGTATTGCCGTGATAGGAACGGTAGGTTGATAAAACTTTATGTTTATTGGTGTGAAGTCTGGCCATTCGGATCGCATTTTCAATTCCATCTGCGCCACCATTTGTGAAGAAAACTTTCTTAAAACTATCTCCAGCAACTGAAGTAATTCGCTTTGCCGCTTCATTTCGGGCCTCGTTAGCATGTTGCGGAGCAACTGTTGCCAAAATATCTGCTTGCTCTTTAATTGCTGAAATTACCTTTGGATGTTGATGGCCAATATTTGTGAAAACTAATTGACAGGAAAAATCTAAATACTTCTTGCCATTAAAGTCCCAGAAGTAAGAACCGGCGCCACCGGCCACTGTCATTGGCGAGATCTGTGCTTGGGCCGACCATGAGTGAAAAACATTGGCACGATCATCAGCAAAAACCTTTGCTGCTTTATCTGGATTATTTTCTGGGGTACTCACATTGCTCCCTTTTGGCTGGCCTAATTATGTGGCCCAATCTAATCACTTATCCCCTTATTTTGGTAGGAAGAGGTAATTTCATGGCGGTAAAACCTTTGAGGTATGGTTGCGATATGGAAACTATTTCACACTGGATTAATGGCGCATTATCAAATGAAAAGTCAGACCGAACTGGTGATGTATATAACCCAGCTACAGGTCAGATTTGTGCAAAGGTAAATTTTGCAACACCACAAACTGTTGACTTAGCTGTCAATGTTGCCACCAAAGCCTTTCAGACATGGCGACACAGTTCATTAACAAAGCGCACCCAGGTTTTATTTGCTTTTCGTGAATTAGTAAATCAAAACAAAGAGAAATTAGCGGCTCTGATAACGCAAGAGCATGGCAAAGTATTAAGTGATGCCTTTGGTGAGGTAACACGTGGCCTTGAGGTTGTGGAATTTGCGTGCGGTATCCCCCATTTACTAAAGGGTGGATTTTCCGAAGAGGTTTCAACTGGTGTTGATGTTTACTCAATTCGCCAACCACTAGGACCGGTGGCAGTAATTTCTCCATTTAACTTCCCAGCAATGGTGCCAATGTGGTTTTTCCCAATTGCAATCGCATGTGGAAATACCGTAATTGTTAAACCTTCAGAGAAGGATCCAAGTGCAATTATGTTGGTTGCCCAATTGTTAAAAGAGGCTGGCCTACCAGAGGGTGTATTTAACGTGGTGCATGGCGATAAGGTCGCAGTAGATTCACTTTTAACCCACCCTGGAATTAAGTCAGTTTCATTTGTTGGATCAACTCCAATTGCAAAATATGTTTATGAAAATGGCACCAAAGCTGGCAAGCGTGTGCAGGCACTCGGTGGAGCTAAAAACCACATGATTGTTTTGCCTGATGCAGATTTAGATTTAGCAGCTGATGCCGCAATTAATGCAGGCTTTGGCTCAGCAGGTGAGCGATGCATGGCAATCTCTGCAATTGTTGCAGTAGAACCAATTGCCGATAAGTTAATTGAAAAAATTACTGAACGAGCTACCAAGATTAAAACTGGTGATGGCACAAAGGGTGCTGATATGGGTCCACTTGTTACCAAGGTTCACCGCGACAAGGTTGCTTCATATATTGAAGCTGGTGAAAAAGAGGGCGCCAAGATTGTTTTTGATGGCAGAAAAGTTGTTGTAGATGGTGAAGGATTTTGGCTTGGACCAACCTTGTTTGATCAGGTTAAGCCAAGCATGAGCATCTACCAAGAGGAGATATTTGGCCCAGTACTTAGCGTTATTCGGGTAAAGAGTTATGAAGAGGCGCTTAAGTTAGTAAATGATCACCAATATGGAAATGGCACTGCAATCTTTACTAATGATGGTGGCGCTGCCAGACGTTTCCAAAATGAGGTTGAGGTTGGCATGGTTGGTATCAACGTACCGATTCCAGTACCAATGGCTTACTTCTCATTTGGTGGTTGGAAGAACTCATTATTTGGCGATTCACATGCGCATGGCACAGAGGGTGTTCACTTCTTTACTCGTGGCAAGGTTGTTACAAGTAGATGGTTAGATCCAAGCCATGGTGGAATTAATTTAGGTTTCCCACAAAATACTTAAATTAGCCGCGAAGAGTTTTTGCTAATTCCTTAAAGTCATTAACCATAAAATCAACCTCGGCTTGATCATGGGCCAGCGAGATTAACCACTGCTCATCTAATCCTGGTGGCGTCATAATTCCATGGTTTAACGACCATAGGAATGAAAGCTCGGCAACTTGGAAATCAGTTGCTTTGTAATCGCGGTAATTTCTCACCGGGCGATCAGACCAGGTAACACAACCTTTAACTCCAAAACCAACGGTGTGGGCAGGTAATTCATACTCATCAATAATTTCGCGAATTCTAGTTAGTGCTTGGATATTTAAGGATTCTGCCTTTGCTAATGCCTCTGGTGTGCAAAGTTTATCTACCGCTCTAACTGCAGCCATTGCCAAGATATGACCATTGAAGGTTCCAAGGTGTGGCATTCGGCCATCAGTTACCGGCTTCATAAATTCAGATTTTCCACCAAATGCTGCAAGTGGAATTCCGCCACCAATTGATTTTGCTAAGCAGATTAAATCTGGAATTACACCTAACCGTTGAGCAGCACCTTGTGGGCCGGCGGTTAATCCAGTCTTTACCTCATCAAAAATTAAAACAATTTTGTATTGATCACATAGCTCGCGAACCTTTTCAAGGTATCCCTCATCAGGTAAAACAATTCCAATATTTTCTAAAACTGGTTCAACAATAAAGCAGGCGATAGTGGCAGAGTGTTTTTCAAATACCCGCTCAAGTGCTTCGATATTGTTATAAGGAACCACATATGACAAACCTGGAACAGATGCGTTGCCAATTACTGAGTTCGGAGCATCCTCAGGTCCTGCCTTATCTAAGGATGGTTTGGTTGAAACCATAAGAGCATCCCCACTTCCGTGGTAGCCACCCTCCACCTTAACTACGCCCTCTTTGCCGGTATAGGCACGAGCTGTTCTAACTGCATACATAGTTGATTCAGTGCCTGAGTTAGTAAATCTAATTTGATCAATTCCAAATCGACGGCATAAGCGTTCGGCAGCATCTCGTGAATCTGGAGATGGTGCGGTGTAAAGGGTTCCAATATCTAATGTGCTCTTTAGCTCAGCCATTACTAGCGGATTTAAGTGACCAACCAACATTGAACCAAAGCCCATGGATAGATCAAGCATCTTGCGGCCATCAACATCGACCATCCAGGCACCTTTAGCTGACTTAATTGAGATTGGATATGGATCAAAGGATTGGAAAGTTGAATGCGCACCCAGTGGAATAGTTTTTAACGCAGTTAAATACTCATCACTTGAACTCTTAAGATTTGATTTATACAAATCAAGTTGTTGTTGAAATAATTTTTCAAGACGTGCGGTATCAAGCGGTTTTGAATGTGTTGGGACCGAACGGAAGGTTTGGTTGTGGTGCGTTTGTGTTTTCATGCGGGTTTGTACTGTCAAAGGGTCCTAATAGACCTAAGTTTGGCGTGCACTCTCCTAGTCAAACGTTATCTTACATAGGTAGTTTAGCAGAGTTAAATTTTTAAGCAACTACGATAATTTCATGCGTAAATTTATGATTATTTATTTAATAACAAAAAGTTAACAAAAAAGATGGTTTTTCCCATTTAAATTACCACTTTTAAAAGCAGGTATTATCTATACATGGTAAATAAGCGAGTTGATTTAACTGCTGCGCAAATTGAGCATTTAAAAACTTTAGTTACTGGTCAAGTGTCAACTAATGAAACTGTTTTAGATCAACACGGCAGAGATGAATCTGCGATTCCACCAGTGCGCCCATCAGCGGTTGTTATGCCGCAAAGTACTGAAGAGGTTTCAAAAGTTTTGGCTTACTGCAACGCCGAGAAGATTCCAGTAGTTGCCTTTGGCGCCGGTTCATCACTTGAAGGACATGTCTTGCCTTTATTTGGTGGAGTATCTCTTGATTTAACTCAAATGAATAAGGTGATTGAGGTAAGAGGTGATGATTTAATTGTTCGAGTTCAACCTGGCGTGCATCGAATTGCACTAAATGAGAAGTTAGCCAGCTCTGGATTATTTTTCTCAGTAGATCCAGGTGCTGATGCCACTTTAGGTGGCATGGCAGCCACCGGTGCTGCTGGCACCACCACAGTTAGATACGGCTCAATGCGAGACAATGTTTTAGCTCTTACCGCGGTTATGGCAGATGGCACAGTTATAAAGACTGGCCGGGAGACAAGAAAATTATCAGCAGGTTATGACTTAACAAGATTACTAGTTGGTTCAGAGGGCACATTAGCTGTGATTACCGAGTTAACCCTTCGCGTCTTTGGAATTCCAGAGAAGATGGCAGCAGCCATTGTTCGATTTAACAATTTATCTGATGGGGTAACTGCTGCAACTGCGATAGTTAGATCTGGTATCTCAATTGCAAGATGTGAGTTTTTGGATGCAAAGTGCATTAAGAATGTAAATGCCCATGATGGACTTAATTTGGCTGAAGTGCCAACCTTGTTTTTCGAATTCCATGGCTCACCGCAAGGAGTTGCCGAAGATGCAGCCTCGGTAAAGGAGATAGTGGAGGAGTTTGGTGGATCTGATTTTGAGTGGACAACTGATGAAGGTGCAAGAAGAAAATTATGGCAAGCAAGACATAATGCTTACTGGGCAGGAATTGCAGCAAACCCAGGAAAGCGCGCAGTTAGTACTGATGCTGCAGTTCCACTTTCAAAACTTGCGCAAGCTGTAACGGTGGCGGAGGAAATACTTAGTAAACATCCTTATCCATTTTCAATACTTGGACATGTTGCAGATGCAAACTTTCATTGTTTTATTGTTACTGATCCGGCTAAACCAGCTGAGTTAGAGGATGTTCGTCATATAACTCATGAGATAACTATGAAAATGATTGAAATGGGCGGCACCTGTACAGGCGAACATGGAATAGGCTCAGGAAAAATTCAGGCATTAGAGGCAGAAACGGGAGCGCCGGCGGTTAGTATTATGCGCTCAATAAAGAAAACTTTAGATCCAAACAATATTTTAAATCCTGGGAAGGTATTTAACTAAATGAGTCTAACTGTCTGGGAAGTAACAATCGCAGTATTACTGGCTGTACTTGCCTTTGACTTAGCTTTAGCGATAATCCGCAGAAACAAAGAGACCTCGATGAAAGAGGCAGCTGCTTGGACAATTTTCTATGTCAGCGCTGCGATAATTTTTGGATACTCACTCGGTGAATGGAACACCACCCAGGCTCGTGGTGAGTTTTTTGCAGGTTGGATTACTGAGTACTCATTATCAGTTGATAACTTATTTATCTTTATCTTAATTTTGGCAAGATTTAAGATAGATAAGACCAAGCAGCAATTAGTTTTACTTGTTGGAATTATTATGGCGCTGGTGCTT
This sequence comes from Candidatus Planktophila sp., assembly GCA_003569185.1. Taxonomy (GTDB): domain Bacteria; phylum Actinomycetota; class Actinomycetes; order Nanopelagicales; family Nanopelagicaceae; genus Nanopelagicus. The sequence continues at coordinate 21,271 of BGOJ01000006.1, forward strand.
CGTGGAATCTTTATTGCCTTGGGAAGTGCTGCTATTTCAAGATACACATGGGTTTTCTACATATTTGGCGCCTTCCTGCTTTACACCGCATATAAGTTAATTAGTGAATCTGGTGAAAAGGAGTGGAAAGAGGGAAAGGTTATTACCTGGTTTAAAAACCGTGGTGCATCTCCCCTAACTATTGTTTTGGTGGCAATCGCTTTTACTGATTTAGTTTTCGCACTTGATTCAATCCCAGCAATTTTTGGATTAACTAAGGATCCTTATATTGTCTTCACCGCAAATGCATTTGCATTAATGGGCTTGCGTCAACTTTACTTTTTGCTCGGTGGCTTAATGACCAAACTTATTTATTTAACCAAGGGTTTGGCGATAATTTTAGGATTTATTGGCGTAAAGCTAATTATTGAGGCAATCCATGGAAATGATATTCATAAAATCCTTGGTGTTGAGATCCCAGAGATTTCAACTCAATTCTCGCTAACTGTGATTGTTGGAACCTTGGTTACCACCACGATTGCAAGTCTGATCGTAAGTTCTAAATCAAAGGTGGCAGAATAGCCCTCATGATTGAGGGTGCTAACAAGATTCAAGTCTTTGAGCCACACAGCTCATCGCTACCCCCTTTGCGTCCTTACTTTAAGGATTTCTGGCGCAGACGAGAGTTTGCAACTGAGCTTTCTAAATTCTCCGATAAGGCTGAGTACTTAGAATCAAAGTTGGGCAAAGTTTGGTTAGTTTTAAACCCATTATTTCTAGCAGTAATTTACTTTTTACTTGTCACAATTATTCAAGGTGGTAGAGGTCAAGGTGGTGGCTTCACAACTTTGGCTCATATATTGATTGGTTTGTTTACCTTCTACTTTGCTCAAAACACAATTTTACTTGGCGCCTCTTCAATTACATCAGGTGGCAGTTTGATTTTAAATCAGGCTTTTCCGCGGGCGCTATTGCCTCTATCTAGTGCAATAAGTGCGGCAAGACAGTTTTTCCCAACTATTCCTATTTATATTTTAATAGTTGTTGGGGGCAAGCTATTTTTAGATGACACCACTTTGCCAGGGTTAAGTGCAAATTACCTGCTTCTTCCAATTTTATTTGTACTACTTGTTATTACTAGTTTTGGTCTTTCATTGCTATTTGCAACTATGAATGTTTACTTCCGAGACACCACTAAATTACTTTCATATATTATGAGAATTTGGCTATACGCCTCCCCAGTTTTATGGCAGCCAGATATGTTAAATGGCTGGTATCGAGTGATTCTTTATCTAAATCCACTAGGGCCGATACTTTCTGCCAACTCAAGAATTTGGATAGATGGCTTGTTGCCAACCGCCTCCCAACTTATTGGCTGTCTATTTTGGGCACTCTTTTCATTTTTATTAGGTGGTTACTTCTTCATATCAAGGGAGCGCGATTTTGCCGTCCGCATCTAAAGTGAGCTTGCCAGATAATTTAGCGATCCGAATTGAGGATCTTTCCATTAGTTACAAAATTAATGTTGAGTCCAAGAAAACTTTAAAAAATGCAATCATGCGCGCCAGTAAGGGTGAGCGGGTTAGAACTAGAACTGTTGAAGCGGTTAAGAATCTAAATTTAGATATTGCGCATGGCTCTGTAGTTGGAATTGTTGGCGCCAATGGTGCTGGTAAATCTACTTTGATGCGATCTATTGCTGGAATTTTGCCACCAACAACTGGTCAGATAACTGTTAATGGCAGAATCTCAACATTATTAGCACTCGGTGTTGGATTTAATAAAGCATTGTCTGGCCGAGATAACATTATTTTAGGTGGACTTGCAGCCGGTATGAGCAAAGCTGAAATTGAAAGCCAAACTGATTCAATCGCACAATTTGCTGATCTGCCTGAAGGGTTTATTGATATGCCGGTTAGAACTTATAGCAATGGCATGTATAGCAGAGTGGCTTTCGCAGTTGCTGTGAATATGACTCCTGATATTTTGCTATTAGATGAGGCGCTCTCTGCTGGAGATGCAGCCTTTAAGGAAAAGTCATTTAACCGGATGCGAGAGTTATGTGAAGAGGCTAGAACTATTTTGATTGTCTCTCACGCGTTATCTTCAATTAATGAACTGTGTGATCATGCAATTTGGATGCATAAAGGAAAAATGTTGGCCTCCGGCAAACCAGAAGATATTACCGAGCAATACTTGAAGTTCTTAAATGTTGGTGAATTACCTTCTAGTTACGAAGATTTATAAAGGTAAGGCGAAAAATACTGCAGTTATTGCTACTGCCAGAAATGTAGCTTGCGCAAGAATACTTATCGCAGTCTTACGGTCAGCTTTTCGATCCTCTGCGCTTTGAACCTTTGTAATACTTCCAAGTTTTCCAAAGTTAAAAGTTCCAGCTAATCCATAAGCTAGGCAAAATTTCTTACGAGATTGAATGAATCCCACTGAAAAAATCATTGCTGGGAGAAATATTGAAAATCGAGCAGATCGTGCTTGATCTGTTGCTAGCAAGGTTGTGGCAGTAGATACGGTTAAAAAAATACCAATTAACGCTACAAATTGTCGGCGGCGAATTTCACCTTTACCAATGTTGCAAGCACCTGCAATATATTCGCTGCTCACCTATGCATCTTCTCGTTGTTCATCATCGCTCCATACTTCATACTCATCATTTTCAGAGCGAGCCAACCAGTTAAATACAGATTTAATCGCACCAAAAATAACTAATACTCCAGCAAGGAGTGCGAAGAGTCTTTTGAATGCTTTGATCATGGGGCAAATCTACTATCTTTTAAACTGCCACCCTTACTAATTTCCCTCGGTGGCGAGTTTTCTTAGTGAACTCCCAGAAACTCTAAAGACCGTCCACTGATCCATTGGCTGCGCACCGATGGACTTATAGAAATCAATTGCGCTCTCATTCCAATCTAAAACCCACCACTGCAATCTTTTATACCCATTTTCAATACAAATTTGAGCTAACTTTTGAAGAAGTGCCTTGCCGTGACCTTGACCGCGAAACTTTGGGTCCACATATAGATCCTCTAGGTAAATTCCATGCTTGCCCAACCAGGTTGAATAATTTAAGTGCCAAACTGCAAATCCAGTGGTTTCATTATCTTGTTCAGAGATAAGGCAGAAAACTTGAGGATTTGGTCCAAAGAGAGAATCCTTTAAATCATCAAGTGAAAGCTCAACCTCTTCAGGTGCTTTTTCATACTCTGCCAAATCATGAATAAATTGCAGAATTACAGGAAGGTCAGCCTGAACAGCTGATCTGATTTTTACTGACATTATTTAATCTTTGCAGCAGTTAATGCCTGCTGAATATCTGCCCATAGATCATCAACATTTTCAATGCCGACTGAAAATCTAATTAAATTCTCTGGCACAGTTGCACTCTCAGTTGCCCATCTGCGACGTCGCTCCCAAATAGATTCAACTCCACCAAGGGAGGTGGCATTAGTAATTAACTTTGAACTATTACACATTAAATCAACCTGCTCAACGCTGGCATTTACATCAAAGGAGATCATTGCGCCAAAGCCCTTCATAAAGGATTTAGCTAATGAATGATAAGCATCGGTGGCCAAACCTGGATATCTAACTTTAGAAATGCGTGAATCCTTTGATAGACGAGTAGCTAATTCCATTGCATTCTCTTGGGATCGTTGCATTCGAATTGCAAATGTTCGAAGGCCGCGTAATGCAATCCAAGCCTCAAATGGCCCAGCAATTGCACCGCCATATCTTCTTGATTGTTCAAGTCGACCGTAGAGTGCCTGATCATTTGTACTTAATGAACCAAGAATTAAATCACTATGCCCTGATAAATACTTTGTAACTGAGTGCATTGAGATATCAGCACCCAGTGCTAGCGGATTTTGCAGAAGTGGTGTGGCTAAGGTGTTATCTACTGCTACCCCGCAACCTGCAGACTTACCCGCTGCAATAATTTTTGGTAGATCAACCACTTCAAGTAATGGATTAAGTGGAGATTCCAAATAAAGCATTTGCGCACCCGGGATTGCTGCCAAACATTCATCAGTATTAGCTAAGTTAACAAATCTAACCTTTAGCTTTTCACTTTCATGTAGTTTTTTTAATAATGTTGTAGTTCCTTGATAACCATTATTTGCTGCAACAATTACCGCACCCTCTGGCAAGAGTGAAAAGACTGCGCTAATTGCCGCCATGCCTGAAGAGAAAAGTAATGTTTTGCCACCTTCTAAAACTGAGATCGCCTCTTCTAAAGCACTCCAGGTTTCATTGCCATAACGGCCATACCCAACTGGCCCACCTTCATGAAAAGTTGAGTTAAGTGCAATTGGTGGATTAAGAGCGCCATCTGGTTGTTTAGCAGGACGGCCAGCTGCAACAACTTTGGATTCTGTTGCTAATTTATCCAAATCCATTGGCTCACTCATATCTAAAGCCTAACCCATTAAATTAAGGGAAGTTTTACTTGAATTTCAATTCTTTGGTTCAAGCACAAGTGCAACTGAGTTGATACACCAACGTTGATCAGTTGGAACGGCATACCCCTCACCGGAAAAGACATGGCCAAGGTGTGAGCCACAGGCTGAACATCTAACCTCAGTGCGCACCCTTGGGAAAAGTGATCGATCCTCAATTAACTCAACGGCATCATCTGCAGTTGGTGCATAGAAAGAAGGCCATCCACAACCAGAGTGGAATTTTGTGTCAGATCTAAATAATTCAGCGCTGCAAGCTTTACATTTATACACGCCAATAGTTTCACTATCTGTGTATTCACCAGTAAATGCAGTTTCAGTTGCTGATTTACGTAAGACATCAAATGAAAGTGGATCTACCTTGCTTTTTAACTCAGCTTCATCAATCTTAACTTTATAAGGTTGTCCTTTGGAATTTATACCTGTTATCTCATCCATTGTTACTCGCTAATGCATTTGGGAAAGCTACACCAGTTGAGGAGTGGCAGTCATAACCATTTGGATTCTTTTCTAGATATCTCTGGTGGTAATCCTCAGCTAGCCAGTAAGTAATTCCACTTGCCGGCAAAATTTGCGTCACAATTTGATCCATGCCATTTTTAGTTAATTCATTTTGATAAATCTCTTTACTTGCTAGAGCTTGCTGCATCTGCTCTGTTGAGGTTGTAAAGATTGATGATCGATATTGGGTTCCGATATCTCCGCCTTGTTGATTTAATGATGTTGGATCATGCATAACCCAAAATTCTGCTAACAATCTTTGGTAAGAAATAATCTCTGGATCAAAAATTACCTCAACCATTTCAGCATGATTTGTAGTACCAGTACAAACCTCTTTGTAGGTTGGATCCGGCTTATTTCCGCCCATATATCCAACTGAAGTTTGAATTACGCCAGGTAAATTCCAAAATCTTCGCTCTGCTCCCCAAAAACATCCGGTTGCAAAATATGCGGTCTGGCTCATTGGCTAATTCTCTCCTATTGATTACTACTGTGCAATCTCAAATTCTTGGCAAAGTAATGAATGGTATTTCGCTGTAAATCTTGGCCTTCGCCTAGATATTCACCCCGAAAAGCTCTGGGGATAGCACTCACCAGCCACAGGCGAATGCGCAGGATTTATTCATCCGAGAGCGAAATCTCGGTATGAAATTGAAATAAATCTAAAAATTTTTAAGTTCTCAGCGAAATATCCTTGTTTATTAATTAAATTAAGGAGAGAATAAGCCAGTTGATTTTATTTTAACTACTAATTAACACCTACTCATCGAAGGAGTTGCTGCCCTATGGATTGGCGACATGAAGCAGCTTGTCGCGAAGAGGATCCAGAGGTTTTCTTCCCGGTAGGAAATACAGGCCCAGCCTTGGCTCAAATCGAAGAGGCAAAAAAGATTTGTGAAAGATGTCCTGTTAAAGAGCCATGTCTTGCTTGGGCATTAGAGAGTGGTCAGGATGCTGGTGTTTGGGGTGGATTATCTGAAGATGAACGCCGTGCAATGAAACGACGTGCTGCTAGAAATCGTGCCCGTCAGATGGAAAATCAAAACTCTTTTTAATTATAACTAAAGGAAATTTCTCCCTTAGTTAAATCTCCAACTCGAATTAAATTCAAACTTCCATTTAACTCATTTTTAGTTAAGGTGTTTGCAATTTGTAGACCTAAATTAGCTGACTTTTCAATATTAAAGTCAGAAGGAAGCCCTGAACCATTATCGCAGACACTTACTTGGTAGTTATTTCCCTTCTTAATGACTTCAACTATCAACTTATCACCACTTTGATTTAGACCATGCTCAAGGGCGTTATGAATTAACTCGGTAATGACTAATGAAAGTGCAGTGGCAGTCTTTGAATCAAAAGCACCAAAATCTCCTACTTTTTTAAATTCAATTTTCCTAGTATTCAAATCCAAAGCATTTTTTACGATCTGCTCAAATACTTGATCAAATTCAACAAACTCAGAGGATTGGTTAGATAAAGTCGCATGAACTAAGGCAATGGAGGCCACCCGCCTAACTGCTTCAGATAACGCCTCACTGGCGATTGGATCAGTTACCCGCCGAGATTGAAGGCGCAGTAGGGCGGAGACAGTTTGTAGATTGTTCTTAACTCGGTGATGAATCTCCTTGATTGTTGCATCTTTTGTAATCAAAGCCCGATCTCTATTTCTTAGCTCAGTTATGTTATGAAGTAAAACGATTGCACCGATTCGATCATTACCTTCAGTTAGTGGAATTACTAAAATATCAATTACAGCAGCTGGGCTTTCATACTCTGCCCGGCGCAGAGATTTTCCACTTAAAGTGGTTTGCCAAGATTCATCGGTAGGTAAATTCTCCCCCTTATGCAAAGTTGCAAAAACTGATCCTAAATTCTCACCCTCCAACTCCTTTTGAAATCCAACTCTGCTTAGCGCAGAACGTGCATTTGGTGAGGCAAAAAAGATTGTGCCATTAACATCTAATCTAATTAAGCCATCGCCGACTCTGGGCGCTGATTCTGAGCTGTATAAACTATTTCTAATTGGGAATGTTCCATCTGCAACCATTTTATAAATTTTGTGGGCAATTTCTCGATAATTTAACTCAAGCTTTGATGGCTGGCGCATTAACTCAGAGTTACGGTGCCTTGAAATAACAGCCAGCGTTTTCCCATTCAAAATAACTGGAATACTCTCCTCTTTAATCATAAGTTGACCAACTAACTCTGGTTTAGCATCTCTTAAAATCTCACCATCAGATAATGCTTGATCTACTAACGGCCGCTCTCCCCAATTAACTTGGGATCCAACTAAATCATCGCTAAAAACTGTTGCAGCTGTTGTGGGTCTAATTTGAGCAATAACTAAATGTCCTTGCGGCCAGGATTTTTCATCACGACGTATTGGTAACCATAAAAGGAGATCTGCAAATGAAAGATCAGCAAGTAAGCGCCATTCGGCTACTAAGTCAGCAAGGTGTTCCACCTCATTTGCGGTGAGTGAAGAGTTTTCAGTAACTAACTCTGCAAGGGTGGCCATGGCTTAATGGTAGAGCCCCTAACAGGTCAGCTGGTTACCAATTTTTTGTATCTGCTTATTAAAGGTAGTGCTGCGCCAGAAATGATTTGGCCTGGCTGCATCTGCCTCTGAGCGAATAGATCTGTGGTCCTGCGGTATTTGAAAAGAGGGATAATTCCCCACAACTTCAAGAAACTTACTTTGAATACTTTGACCCCTGCGATCAAACCTTTGCTGATTTAAGACATAGAAAATAGGTGGTGGGTTAAGTAAATTTTTAAAATCTGAAACAAATTCTGCTAAATATGAGATCCCGTTATCGTTGGCAGAAAGCACATAAATTAGATTTCCAGCACATGCCAACGAATGACTAAGCCAGAGAGCATTGATTCTTCGATCAGAGATTGTTTTGGTCAATGCAACTGATGTGCCTGCATCAATAATCGCCAATCCGCTACCAAGTGCTGCCAGTTTCTTATCTAACTCTGAGGCCAAAATTGTTTCAACTTTAGCTCTGCTTTGCGGACGCAAGTTATGGTGTTCTGCGGCAATTACCTGAGCAGATTTGAAAACCGCTAGATGATTTGTAATTGTTGATATGCCAGGAGAACCAGGTGTTCCAAGTACGGCGACTAAATTATTTGCTCTAGTTAACTGGTGGAGTAAAGGTGGGCGAGATATTTGGGCTAATTGTTTTAGCAATTCCTGACTGTTTAGATCCTCTGTTACTTGAATCAATCTAAGCCCTGCATAGGATGTTGATAATTCCTTTAATTCTGCTGAACTCATAAAATCTTGCGTATAGATGAGATTTACCTTCGAATGATTACTAACTAAGAATGTAGCTAGTAAGTCAGTATTGAGCGCTCGATAAATTATGTTGCATCCTTGTGAGTGCAGTAAGGCGGCAATCTTTTCCTCCTGATCACTGTTACTAATTGCTGTGATCAGATTGAGCCGAGGTTCACCGATTTCTAACAATTATTAATCTGCTATCAGAGAGGTAATTTAATGTGGAAATCACCTGATCATTGTCTAAAATTACTAAAACACTAACGACGCCTGAGTTGCTGCGCTCTAAAACCTGCTCAACGCTGACTGCACTAACAAGCAAGGTTGGGGCGATTGATTCTTTTGCATTTGTCTTGGCTATTGCATAGATATCAATTACATCTCCCCGAGATAATGCGATGGGAAGATCTGAGATCTCAATACTAAGTGGTACTAAACGTTGATTATTAGCATCTACTTCATTTGCAATTGCTGCCACTGGAATTAGGTCCCCAGCTGAAATTTTTGTTAAAACTGTAGTGCCAACGATTTGGGCAGAGGATGAAAGATAATTTTTCGCCGATTGTGCTAATAAAACTGAGGCTGGGGTTAAATCTGATTGCGCAATTATTTGGCCTGGGGCTAGCTCGCCGGTACTTGCCCAAACCAATACTGTTCGATTGGCCTCTTTCGAAATCAAGCTTGCAGCAGTTAGGGCGATTATAAATAAAGCTAATCCCATCGCCAGTCTTGAGTTTTTTAATATATCCAACTTTGAAATATTCATACCAAGTTTTTACTCTAACTGGTTTAGGAAAAGATCATCCGAACGGATGATGCTTACCCTTTCTGCTTTGCTCAGTATGAGCCCATGACAATTATTCAGCCAATAAAAAGTGAGAATGTAAGTAAGCAGACCAAGCTCTACCTGGTTCCAACAGTAGATAAAGAGTTTGGATCAGAGTGGTTTCACCCCAAGTTTTCTCCAATGCCTTCAGCTTTAGCTGATTTACCAGAGCTACATCAATGGAGTGAATCTTTTGTAATTAAAGTTTTGGAAGTTTGGTCTGGCCGAAGAGCCTTATCCCAGCTTTCAAGAAATTGTCATAGATCGGTATTGAAAAAAATTAATCTACAGATGAGTTCTTTGACCCAAAAATGTCAGATCAGAAAATTCTATTTTCACCAACCGATTGAAGGTGTTGTTGAAGTAACAGTAACCCTCAGGGTTATCGATCGAGTTAGATCTTTAATACTAAGATTTGAAGGTGTTGATAAAAAATGGATATGTACTGAATTAACTTTGCTTTAAGACTGTCCGTGACATCTCTTATATTTTTTCCCTGAACCACATGGACATGGTGCATTCTTAGAAGTTCCACCAACTGCACTTGGCTCGATATCTGCCGCTGAGTATTTAAGTTCAGCTACAGGGGCTGGTGCAGGAGTTAGGCCTTTAGCGCCAACCTGATCACCTTCAACTTGAACCTCAACATGGAATACAAAGCTTACCAACTCTTCTTTTACAGCATCCATCATCGCTGTGAATAAATCAAAGCCTTCTCGTTGATACTCAACCAAAGGATCGCGTTGCGCCATGGCACGTAGCCCGATTCCTTCTTGCAGATAATCCATTTCATAAAGATGCTCTCGCCATTTGCGATCTAAAACTGAAAGTAAAATTTTTCTTTCTAGTTCGCGCATTACTGTTGGAGTTAACTCAGATTCTCGTTTTTCATAGGCAGCTCTTGAATCCTGCAAAATCTTCTCGAGAAGATATTCACTATCTAGTGCAACAGCACCACCAATTTCAGCAAGCATCTCCTCATCGGTAAAGGAGATTGGGTAAAGGACTTTTAAGGCATTCCATAATGTCTTTAGATCCCAATCCTCTGCTACTCCTGTGGCAGTTGCTGAATCCACATAAGCAGTGATGGTTTCCTCAAGTGAAACTTCCACTAATTCCTTTATATCTACACCCTCTAAAACCTTACGACGTTCAGAGTAAACAACTTCGCGCTGCTTATTCATAACATCGTCATACTTCAATACGTTTTTACGCATTTCAAAGTTTAAGGATTCAACTTGAGTCTGGGCAGACTTAATCGCATTGCTAACAATCTTTGACTCCAACGGAGTTTCCTCTGGCATGCCTGCTGCGCCCAAAAATCTTTCAACTAAGCCAGAGTTAAATCTGCGCATTAGGTCATCTTGCAAAGACAAATAAAATCTTGATTCACCTGGATCACCTTGGCGACCAGATCGGCCACGAAGCTGATTATCTATGCGCCTAGATTCATGACGCTCTGTTCCAAGTACATATAGGCCACCAAATGAAACAACTTGCTCATGCTCTTTAGCGACCGCAGCTTTTTGTTTTGCAATTTCATCTGGCCATGCTTTTTCATACTCTTCCGGTGAATCAGCTGGATTTAAACCTTTGCGCTGCAATTCAAAATCAGCCATAAACTCAGGATTACCACCAAGCATGATGTCAGTTCCACGACCTGCCATATTTGTTGCAACTGTGACTGCGCCAATTGTTCCAGCACGAGCAATGATGGCTGCTTCACGTTCATGTTGCTTAGCATTTAAAACTTCATGTGGCACGCCACGTTTTTTCAATATTGATGATAACTCTTCAGATTTTTCAACGCTCACCGTACCCACTAGAACTGGCTGACCTTTTTTATGTCGCTCAACAATGTCATTGGCAACCGCAATAAATTTGCCTCCCTCTGATTTATAAATCAGGTCTGATTGATCAATTCTTTGCATTTTTTTGTTTGTTGGAATTGGTATCACGCCTAATTTGTAGATCTGCATAAACTCTGATGCCTCAGTCATTGCCGTACCGGTCATACCGCTTAACTTCTCATAAAGTCGGAAGTAATTTTGAAGGGTAATAGTGGCCAATGTTTGATTCTCATCCTTGATATCAATTCGCTCTTTTGCCTCTAATGCTTGGTGTAAACCATCGCTATAGCGGCGACCTGCCAGCATACGGCCAGTGTGCTCATCAACAATTAACAGTTCGCCATCCATAACCACATAATCTTTATCTCGCTTAAATAATTCTTTAGCTCGAATCGCATTGTTTAAGTAACCAATCATTGGCGTATTTGCAGCTTCATATAGATTTTCAATACCAAGTGCCTCTTCTACTCTAGATACACCCTCTTCTAAAATTCCTACTGTTCGCTTTTTGATATCTACTTCATAATGCTGCCCCAGAGTTAATTTCCCAACTAAATTAGCAAACTCTAAATACCACTTGGTTGCCTTATCTGCTGGTCCAGAAATAATAAGTGGAGTTCTTGCTTCGTCAATTAAAATTGAGTCAACTTCGTCAACAATTGCAAAGTTATGATCTCGTTGCACGCAATCAGCCAAACTCCAAGCCATATTGTCGCGTAGGTAATCAAAGCCAAATTCGTTATTTGTTCCATAAGTAATATCTGCTGCATAGGCTTCGCGGCGCTCTGCCGGTGACATACTGGCAAGAATTACGCCCACTTTTAATCCTAAAAATCTGTGTACTCGACCCATCCATTCACTATCACGTTCAGCCAAATAATCATTAACTGTAACAATGTGAACCCCTTTGCCGGTGAGAGCATTTAAATAAGCTGGCAATGTTGAAACTAAAGTCTTACCTTCACCAGTTTTCATTTCAGCGATATTTCCACGATGTAGCGCTGCTCCACCCATCAACTGAACATCGTAATGACGTTGTCCTAAAGTTCGTTTAGCTGCTTCTCGAACCACAGCAAATGCCTCAGGCAAAATTGAATCTAAAGATTCACCTTTTGCATATCGCTCTTTAAATACATTTGTCTTATTTCGCAGAGCATTGTCGTCAAGAGATGTTATTTCATTTTCAAATTTGTTAACCTCTTGGGCAATTTTTGCTAATTGCTTTACAGCCTTGCCTTCACCAGCGCGCAATACCTTGTCTAATAAACCCACAAAGATCCTCCGCTGGCCTCTAAAATATTATTTGAAAAATGCTTAGTGGCTTATGGTATTAGAGAAATACGCCCCACCGCACACGCAGTAACACCTGCAGCAATGGTGATTTTGGCTTCGGATAGGGCTCTAACCCCCTCCAGCATTGATGCGCCGGTGGTTATTAGATCATCAATCAAATAAACAGCTCCCTGAGGAATTTCACAGGATTTAACTGCAAACTTTCCTTTTGTATTTTCCATTCTTTGTTGGCTGCTCAATTGAGACTGATCTCTAATACTGTTTTTTTGGAAAAGAATCGGTGCGTAATATGCAGTGATAGATTTTTGTTGCAAATCTCTTTGAACATACTCTGCAAGAGTATTTATGTGATCCCGCCCGCGCCTTCTAATCGCAGATGGTGCTGAAGGAATTGTTATGAGAGTAATTACCTCACTTAACCTAAGATCTGCAATTGAGAAAGCGATTGATTGAGAGATAGCTGAAGCTAGGAGTGCAATGGCATTTAAGTCATTACCTTCTTTGGCAGCTAAAATTACTGAAGCGGTTTTACTGGTGTAATCGCCCTTAAAATAAATTGGCTTACTATCAAGAGAATTTTTCTTCACGCTGGTATTCCAAGCTGATAGACATAATGGGCAGAGCCAATATCCAGGGGCCATGCAACTGATGCATACTTTGGTGAAGACCAATTCTTTTAAAGATTTTAGGGATTTAAGCACCTAATCTTTATATCAGAATTATATGTAAATACTGTTAGATTTTATTTGCTGTTGAAATTAAGTCATCTGGTTCAAGAGCGATCGGAAATGATTGCACTGAGTTACCGTGAAGCTTTGGCAGAGTTAACACAAAGTGAGCACCTTGATGCGGTTTACCCCAAGCTAGTAATTGCCCTTGGTGAAGTTTTGCATCCTCTAAAGCAATTGATAGTCCAAGCCCAGTTCCACCACTTGTCCTTGCTCTTGATGGATCTGCCCTCCAAAAGCGATCAAATAGATAAGGGGCATCCTCTTCATTAAAACCTAATCCATAATCTCTAACACCAATTGCAACTTCATTTTCACTTGTTTTGATCTGAACTTGAACCTTCTTGCCTTCACCATGATCAACTGCATTTGAAATCAAATTACGAAGTATTCGTTCAATTCTTCTTGGATCTCCCTCAATTTCAATGGGCTCACTAGGAATTGAAACTTCAAAAAGTGCTGATTTACTTGGGTGTAAATAATCAACAGTTTTCTTTACTAAGTTAGAGATATCAAAGTTAACAACTCCAAGCGCTGCTGCTTCAGCATCAAATCGACTTACCTCAAGCAAATCTGAGAGCAGCAATTCAAATCGATCAATCTGATTGATTAATAGTTCACTGCTCCTAGCAATATTGGTATCAAAATTACCTTTTTGCTCATAAATAACCTCAGCTGCCATACGTAGAGTTGTTAATGGAGTTCTTAGCTCATGGGAAACATCGGAAACAAATCGCTGTTGCAACATAGATAGGTTTTCAAGCCGTGCTATTTGCTGTTGAATTGAAACAGCCATTTCATTAAAAGATTTACCTAAACTTGCTAACTCATCCTCGCTAGATACAGACATCCGACTAGTTAGATCACCTTGGGTAAATTTCTCAGCCACAGCTGCTGCTTGCTGAACTGGCGAAACCACCTGCCTAATTACAAATTGAGTGCTTAAGCCAATTAATAGAACCAGCAACAACCCGGCAGCAAATAAGGTCCAGGTGATTACTGAGATGCTTTGATATTGAGCATTTAATTTAAATAGGTAGTAAATTTCATAAACACCAGTACGGGGAATATTTAATTTACCGCCAATTAAAAAGCCAGGAAACTCTTTACCATCTGAGTATCGAATTATTACTCGTTTATCTAAAACCTCATCAGCTTGTCTAACCTGCTCACGAAAGCTTTTTGGGATTGAATCTAGAACTAATAATGTTGGAACGGTTTGATAAACACTCTGTTCATTTCCACTTTTGGCAAAGGGCAAAATTACAGTTTCGCGTCCAGATAAGGAGCCATCTTCTCTGCTGGAAGTAATGAAATCCTGCACCACTTTGTTTAAGCCAGAATCATCCTGAAATCTTGCAATGTTGAAGTGTCCTTGCGCTAGGTAAAGAGCATTAGCGGTTTCAACTTTTGATATTGCTATTTTTTCGTTAATGATGGTGGTTGCCACCCGATTATGAACAGAAATACCGATAACTGCAGCAATAATTATTGAAAATGCAAGACTTGTTAGCAGAACTTTAAGACTTAGAGATTGTCTAATCTTAATTTTGCTAAGCAACATGGCTAAACCTTAGCCGCCCCCGCCTTATAGCCAACACCTCTTACTGTTAATACATATTCAGGATTATCTGCATCACTCTCTATTTTTGAGCGCAATCTTTGGACATGCACATTTACTAGTCGAGTGTCGGCTGCATGTTGATAACCCCACACCTCGCTCAATAGTGCCTCTCGGGTAAAGACCCGACCAGGTTCTTTTGCAAGTGCTGCAAGAAGATCAAACTCTAAGCGGGTTAGTGCTATTTCTTTTCCATTCTTAATAACTTTGTGTTCCATTTGATCAATTACTAAATCACAGATGCCAAGAGTTCCAACCTTTGCAACTCTTCTTAATCTTGTATTAATTCTTGCTACTAATTCCTGTGGCTTAAAGGGCTTAACCATGTAATCATCTGCACCTGCTTCTAGTCCCAAGACAACATCATGGGTATCACCTTTGGCAGTTAACATAACAATTGGCACCATGGATTTTTCTCTAATTAATTTACAAACCTCTATGCCATCAATTCCAGGCAACATAACATCTAATAAAATTAAATCAGGCGTGTGGGTGTTAAAGAGATCCATGACCTGGTCGCCACGGTTTACTAAATCAACCTCCATGCCGGCACCGGTTAATACGATGCTAAGCATCTCTGCTAAGTCTTGGTCGTCATCAACAACCATGACTAATGGCATTTAGGAGCCGTGTTCCCAGGAGTTCAAGTAAAGCTCTTGAGCTGGAGTCAAAACATCTAACGCTGATCCCATACTCTCAAGTTTCAAGCGAGCAACATCCTTATCAATTGAAACCGGAACATTATGAAGTCCTGCAGCTAAATCCTTGCCAGCCTTTAATAGCCACTCAGCAGTTAGCGCTTGGTCTGAGAAAGACATATCCATTACAGATGCTGGATGTCCTTCGGCAGCACCTAGGTTTGCAAGTCGTCCCTCTGCAATTAGCAAAATTCTGCGGCCATCTGCCATTACATACTCATCTGTTTGATGGCGCATCTTTGAGTTCTTTTGCTTTGAATTCTTCTCTAGCCAAGCTACATCAATTTCAATATCAAAGTGTCCAGAGTTGGCCAAAATAGCGCCATCTTTCATTTGCTTGAAATGCTCATCTCGCAATACATCTCGGTTACCTGTAACAGTAATAAATATGTCACCAATCGCTGCAGCTTTTGTCATTGGCATAACTCTGAAACCTTGCATCAAAGCATCTAGTGCTTTTGTTGGATCAATTTCAGTAACAACTACCTCAGCGCCCATACCCTTAGCGCGCTCGGCAACACCTTTACCGCAGTAACCAAAACCAGCAACCACCACTATCTTTCCTGCAACTAATGTATTAGTCGCACGGAATATTGCATCAAATGTGGATTGTCCGGTTCCGTATCGATTATCAAACATGTGCTTGGTATCAGTGTCATTTACGGCAATCATCGGGAATTTAAGCGCGCCATCTTTGGCCATTTGGCTAAGACGAATAACCCCAGTTGTCGTCTCTTCACAACCAGCCATTACGCCATCAATTAACTCTGTGCGAGTGGTGTGTAGAACATTTACCAAGTCACAACCATCATCAAATACAAGTTGTGGCTTAATATCTAAAGCTGAATTTAAATGTCCATAATATCCATCGCGGTCAACTGCATTACGTGCGAAAACTGAAATCCCATACTCATGCACCAGCGCAGCTGCGGTGTCATCTTGGGTTGAAAGTGGATTTGATGCACAAAGAGCTAAATCTGCTCCACCTGCTTTTAATGCCAACATTAAATTTGCTGTCTCAGTAGTCACATGCATACAAGCTGCAATTCGAACCCCCGCAAAAGGTTTTTCTTTTGCGAAACGATCTTTAATTTGTGCCAACACCGGCATATTACGAGCAGCCCATTCAATCCGCTTTTTTCCTTCACTTGCTAATGCAGGATTTGCTATGTCATTTTTAATCGCGGTTGTGGTGCTCATTTATTCTCCTATTAAGTTCGACTACTAAATTGTGGTTGATCTGCTTCTAGCTAGAGGGCAAAGATACCCTGTCCTAAATGATTTATCACCTCTAAATAAGGGCTAAGACTGTGTCCCTAATCTCGGCCATCTGTTTTTCAGTATTTGCCTCAACATTTAGTCTAAGTAATGGCTCAGTATTTGAAGGGCGAAGATTAAACCACCAGGTATCTGCAGTAATTGTTAATCCATCTAACTCATCCACCTGATAACTGCCTTGATACTTTTCTCGAATTAGATTGATGGATTTCTTGGCATCTTTAACTTTGCTATTAATCTCTCCACTTGAAAAATACCTGTTATAAGGTTTAAGCAAATTTGATAAGGGTTTGGAAGTAGCCATCAACTCAGCCAATGCATATAACGCTGCCAACATTCCTGAATCAGCGCGCCAAAAATCTCCAAAGTAAAAATGTCCAGAGTGCTCACCACCAAAAATTGCCCCAGATTCAGCCATCAAACTTTTTATGTATGAGTGGCCAACGCGACTGCGAAGTGCGGTGCCACCATTTTCGGAGATAACTTCAGGAACTGCTTTAGAGGAGATTAGGTTGTAAATAATGGTTGCCCCCGGATTCACCTTCAGCTCCCGAACTGCAATCAATCCAGTTAACGCAGATGGGTTTACCAAATCACCATTTTCATCGATTAAGAAGCAGCGGTCAGCATCGCCATCAAATGCCAGGCCAATATCTGCTTTCTCTTTTTTAACCCGCTTTTGAAGAGCCTTCAAATTCTCAGGCTCAATCGGATTTGCTTCATGGTTTGGGAAATTTCCATCAAGTTCAAAATACATTGGCACTAAATCAATATTTAATTTTTCCATTACAGCTGGCGCAGTAAATCCAGCCATGCCATTTCCAGCATCAATTACTACCTTTAATTTGCGCTTTGTAAAAGTTTTATCTGGAAATCTCGCCAGCAAATAATCAACATACTCGGTAAGCAAATCCTGCTTTCGAACTGTTCCAACAGGTCGATTAGATATTGGTACACCTTCTTCGATCAGCTGACGAATTTTTACTAAGCCAGACTCTTGACCAATTGGCCTGGCACCACTCTTGCAAAGCTTCATTCCATTGTATTTAGCAGGATTATGACTCGCGGTAAACATAATGCCTGGCAAATTTAATTTTCCGGAAGCGAAATAAAGCATGTCAGTTGATGCTAAGCCAATTCGAATAACATCCATGCCCTGACTTGTTGCACCATTTGAAAAAGCATCTGCTAATGGCGAGGATGAAGGTCGCATATCTTCACCAACCACGATTGTTGCTGGCTCACGTTCTAGTTCTAGAAACTTGGCATATGCCACACCGAGTGAAAATGAAAAATCAGGAGTGATCTCATCTTTTACCAAGCCTCTTATGTCATAGGCCTTGATAATTTTCTCTAACATAATGCCCTTAACTTAGGGGTTGGCTTGTAAATTTAAAAATTAATTTGAAGGTAATACTCGCAGATGGCCTCTGCGTCCTAGCTCTGGCTGCATGCTCTTGTTACCGATATCTGTATTTGCCACTTCTCGAACCGCGTTAGCAATTGCCATTAAGTCTTCATCTGATGGACCGGTATGGTGATCCACAATCTCTTCCTTAATCACATTCCAACCAACTGGCACAGTTAATCGTTCGCTATGAGCAGCACAGAGATCGTAATTATGTGGCTCTGCATAAGTTGAAAGTGGTCCTAATACCGCAGTAGAGTCAGAGTAAATATAGGTAAGAGTTTTTATTGCAGCACTTGTGCAACTTGCTCTTGAGCATCGGCGACTTACAGATTTTCGCATACCAACAGATTAATACGACAAAGGTATAAAAGTTGGGATTTAGCCTCTACTAATTACCCTGGCATCGGAGATTGGCTCAGCAGCAGTTTCTAAGTTAGCGCCATTATTCATAGGTATGTAGCTACTGCCAATACCTCCAACCTCAGGTAAAAAGATAACTCCCCCGCTTATTCCATCTCGGTTAGCCGTAACTTCTAGACGATTTAAACCAACTGGTGCTCGCCAAGTAACAAAGTTTGAAGCAGAAAGTTTCTTTATAATTTTCTTACCATTTGTCCCAGTTGCAGAGATTTGGACATTTATCCGATCGCCAACAAAATTAAGAGTTGGTCTTGAGCCAGTTAAGTTAACACTCCACTTCTTAAGTTCATCTGCTCCCGTTGCCCAGGCTATTTCAGGACTTTTACCGTAAGTAAAGCTACTTAGCACAGAAGCAAAAATTGGTTGATCTGAATTAACAATTACGGAAAATGGTTGATCAATCTTGGCGAAGGTTAATGGAATGTCCAAAACTTTCTGGCTCTTAACATCAAGTTGGGAAAGCCCAACTGGAATAAAATTGCCATCATTAGAATTGATAGTCACATCAACATTGGCATCAATTGT
Source organism: Candidatus Planktophila sp. (assembly GCA_003569185.1). Lineage (GTDB taxonomy): Bacteria > Actinomycetota > Actinomycetes > Nanopelagicales > Nanopelagicaceae > Nanopelagicus. The sequence continues at coordinate 40,165 of BGOJ01000006.1, forward strand.
TGCTGGAACTAACAACCTAAGTGTGTGACTGACTGAATTAGTATTACTCGCTAGTTTTCCTGACAAGCCTGTGATGGCCGGAATCGTTACAACTTTGCGCGCGATCGTAACTGGTGAAACAAAATCAGCACCGAGTGATTTAAGTCCTTTTTTCCGCTCATCAAACAAATAGGAGCTGACTCGACCTGATTTAGTTTTTACCGCAATAGCAATTGATTCCTCGCCAGGAACTAAGGAGTCAATTGAAATCTTCTTAGTTGAGTTTTGTGGAATTGAAACAATTTTTGGCTCTAATGGACCATTGGGTGTGAAAATCTCAATATCAACAGAGGATTCACTAAAGCCACTATTAATGATAAAAAGATAAGACTTACTTGTTAGCGCACCTGAACCACCAACAAACCATTGCTCTCCATTGCTTATTGAACATGGCACAACTGCTTTCCAGCCACTATTTGCAAAGGTAAGTGATGTACCAGGATTACCTTCAACCAATATCGCATTATCTTTCAATGCAATTGCTGAGCTTTTCCCAGGGTTTAATCGTTTACTGGTGCCATCAATAGATCGTCTATTTACCTTAGAGTTTGTCAGCGCAGCAATTGATGAAACCTTATTACCAATTGCAGGACAAACTGTGGCGGGATAAGAACTAGTTAACTTAACCTGCTCACTACGTTCTGGTGCAAAATATGAAAAACCAGCCAAAATCAGTAACGCCAGGCAGAGCGCAACAACCTTAATATTTAATTTAACTACATTTTTATTATATGAACTTAAGAGTTTTTGTTTCATACCAGCTCCTTAAGCGGAACTTCTCGTTTTCGTCGACCAGCTGGCAACGCCAAAACAATCGCAGATATTAAAGCTATTAACTGAATTGAGATCCAAGCTCTTCGGTTTGTACCATCATGGGTAAGTGAGAATTCACCAGGCTCTGAAATTTTAAACATAGGAATACCAAATGGATGTTGTTCTATCGGAACTACTTTTCCATTTAGCAATAAGTGCCAAGCTTTATCGTATTTTTCAGCTAACAAAATAACGCCCTGTCCAGAGACATAAGAGGTTGACGCTTTGTCAGTTGAACTAATTGGAAAAAACTTTCCTTGTGTATTTTGATAGGTCACTCGTGCGTGAGATTTCTCTACCTTCCAAACAACACCATCTTTAGTTGCAGAGCTTCGAGTGAAGCCGCCAATACCATCGATTATTCGAACCAACCCAGCATCAGCCGGATTTTTCATAAAAACATATTGGATTCCATAATGTCCAAGTACTTGACTGCTGCTGCCACCAACACCATTTACTAAATCAACAATCGCTTTGTGGAACTGTTCTGGTGTTTGACTTGCAACATCGGCTTGGCCAATTTGCAGATCACTTCCCCTTGTTACAAAGTACTGCAACCTTTCTGGACTCTTTCTAATCACTAAAGTTTTAGGTCGCTCACTTGTGCTGGCAAGATCAGTTATAAAGGCAGGTATTACCTGCTCTTGGTTTGATCGAACCAAAGAATCAGCACCCAAAGTGGCACTCCATATTGAGATTGAAAGCATTGAAACAACTGTAACTACCGAGGTTAAAACTGAAGCAATATGTTTAAAACCAAAGTTGCTGCGTTTTAGTTGCGGCAGGATTCGCTCAGCTATCGCAAATATTGATAGCAAAGTTAAAAGCTGAGCAAATACTATTAATGGCCCACTGTATATCCGCTGCGCACTACTGCTATTTCCCTCTATGTAGTAAGAGCTAAGAGTTGCCGCTAATACAATTGCAAATAATGCAACAGTTGCAGATTTACGTTGATCTTTTGAAATAAGCCCAATTAATAAGTAAAGAACAAATGGTGCCAAAATAAATAGAGCAGGTGAGCTTGGTCCGCCTGGATTAAAGAAAAGTATCGAAAGTGGGTTAGCTGACTCAATTGAAAGCCCTGGCTCACGAATTGCTGAAGCGGATTTAATAATAAATTTATTGAGATTGGAACATTTATCAAAAGTGGAGTAAAGATTAAGGCGGCCCGCTTTTTCACCTCATCTGTATCAAGATTTTTCAAAATTTGTTGCCAATTTCTAGTGCGCCATTTTGATAAGGTGAAATAGGTATAGGTAAGTACCGATACATGGAAAAGGGTCCAAGCGAGTAGAAATAACAGAGAAAATGCCCCAGCTACAGCCGCAACTAATGTTATTGAAAAAATCTTTCGCCAGGTTAAGTTCTCTAAACCTCGATTTTTCTCAAGTAATGTAAACAATCCCGGTAGCAATAGTGCGATCACAATTGTGCCGATACGGCCCTGATTTATTGCGGCAAGTGTCACCGGTGAAAATGCATAGATAAAGGCCACAAAAACACTTGAGTACTTGGTCAATGAGTAGCGTCTTGCTGTTCTATAGCTAAGAACAAATAATAAGGTTGGAGTTAAAAAGAATAATGCTGCTATAAAGCTTTGTGGATTAGCTGCTGTTACAAATGATGCAATACCAATAATTGGAATCCATGCTGGTGCAGCTGCGCTGCTACCTAGCCCCACAAGGTGCCACGAGTTTACATAGGAGGTGATTAACTCAAATGCACTTGCCGGAGCAACCGCTAACGCTCCCCCTGATAAAGATCCAAATCGATTTCGAGAGTAAAGGAGTGAAATAAATAATGTTAACAATATTCCCAATAACAATGGTTGCTTGACTAGAGAACGGATTTTGCTAAAGCTCTTACTAGGTGCATATTCGATCTCATCAAAACTTTCATCAATTACACCGATATCTGAATAATTCTTAGCTCTAGTTATTTCACCATCAGCACGGTTTGGCTTAAAAGCATTCACTAATGAGGATGAAATTCTCTCTACGATTGAACGTAATTGCACGCCACGACTTGGAATAAATGGTGTGATAACTCTTGCCGTTAATACCTTGCTAGATTTTCGATAACGTCTAGATTTAATTAAATCTGCTGGTTTAAAAATTAAAAGTGCAACTGCTGCAATCTCATCTGCTGCATAACCTGGTAACTTTGCCAGCAAGTAAATAATTGATCGACCAATTGAAGTGAAGAGAAGTTGAATTGCAACCCAAGGTAAAATCCACCAACTTGAGTTTGCAAGTAAAACAAAAGCTGCATTTCGTCGATCTAGAAGCAGTGGTCTATGCAAGATTGCATCTCTAACATCGACAGATCTGCGTTCAGAGGATGCTGCCTCTGCGTGGTAGAGAATCGCCTCGCCAACACAAACTACTGAGTGGCCTGCAATATGTGCTCGCCAACCTAAATCAATATCATCTCGAAACAACTCAAGGCTGGGATCAAATCCACCTAACTCTTCAAATAAAGATCGCTTAATTAACATGCCAGCGGTGCTTACCGCCAATACATCTTTAACTTCATCATGTTGACCTTGGTCATGTTCTCTATCTTCAAGGGCTGTCCAGCGAGTGCCATTTTCAGTAATGCTGATACCCGCTTCTAAAATATGTTTGCGGTCATACCAGCCAAGAATCTTTGGACCGGCGATACCAACTTGAGGTCGGGCAACTACTGCCTCTAACAATTTAGCTAAGGCATAACGATCTGGCGCGCAATCATCATGCAATATCCATAACCACTCTTGTTGATTACTTTCATAATCTGCAGGTGGAAGTTTTGCTACCGCAGCTGCAACCGCTGCTCCAAAACCATTTCGCCTTGATTTTTTTATTACCTCAATACCTGCGTTTGTTAATAACTTAACTGAGCCATCATTAGAACCATTATCGACAGCAATAATTTGATCAACTTTATGTTTTTGTGAAGATAGGGAGGCGACAACCTCACTTAACCAGGTGACACCATCATGAGTAACAACTATTGCTGTTACAAATTGATCTTTAAGTTGGACTTGCGTCCCGGTGCTTTGCTTTTCAGCCACCCGTAATTTTATGCGCTACGGCGCTTTAAGCGACGACGCTCACGTTCAGATAATCCACCCCAAATTCCAAACCGCTCATCATGAGCTAGGGCGTACTCCAAACACTCCGCACGAACCTCACAGGAAAGGCAGACACGCTTTGCCTCACGGGTTGAGCCACCCTTCTCAGGAAAGAATGCCTCTGGATCGGTCTGAGCGCACAGTGCGCGCTCCTGCCATGAAAGTTGTTCTGAGGAAACTACAAGGGCTGCAAGCTCTGCACGCTGATCTGACATATCTCTCCTATTTACTCATCCAATTTAGCTGGAGTACCTAAGGGCCAGGGTGTGCCCACTAATAGGAGAATTACACGCTTGTAACTCGATTAAGTCAAGTTGAGATTGTACAAATTGGGCAAAATTAAAAGCCCAAATAATTGGTCAAAACCACCATTCCCGCCTCAATTTGGGCCTCTGGTGCGATTATTGAGTCAATTATTTTGCAATTACTACCAATTTTCGCCCCACTACCAATAATTGAACCAGTAATTTGGCAATTACTCTCAACTACAACTGCAGATTCAATTACTGAGCCATTATTTATCACACAACCACTGCCAATCTTGGCTGTTTGTGAAATTAAGTTATCACCTGTGTGCTTTGGTGTGGCAGAGGATGTGATCGCTCCGGTAATTAAATCTGCTGATGCCTTAACTAGAGCAGCAGGTGTGCCTATATCTAACCAGTATGAGTTATCTAGGTAACCAAAAACCTTTGCATTATTAGCTAGAAGATTTGGGAATGTATCCCGCTCCACACTTACCACTTTATCTTGCGGAATTTGATCAATTATCTGCCTATTAAAAATATAACAACCGGCATTAATTAGATTGCTGATGGGATTTTCCATCTTCTCAAGGAATGATTTGATCTGCTTATTTTCTAATAGTTCAACACAGCCGTAAGCTCTGGCATCTTCTACCTGCGTTAAGTACAAAGTGATATCTGCTTGGTGTTTTTTGTGAAACTCTAATTGCGCTTTTAAATCATGACCACTTAATACATCACCATTGAAAATAACAACCTGATCACAATCTGCTAATAAATTTGCTGCATTTCTTATGCCTCCGCCAGTGCCAAGTGCACTCTTTTCAACTGCATACTTAATTTTGATACCAAATCTTTCGCCATTGCCAAAGTAAGGCTCAAAAAGCTCAGATTTATAAGATGTGGCTAACACGATCTCAGCGATACCAGCATCTGCTGCTTTTCTGATTTGGTGTTCAGTAAATGGCACGCCCGCAACCTGCAACATCGGTTTTGGAGTTTTTAAAGTAAGCGGCAGAAGCCGTGTGCCCATTCCACCTACTAATAAAATTGCGCTAGTACTCATGATTTAATCCGTGCTGCTGCCTTATTAATATTTTCATCAGTTGCAGTTAATGCAATTCGCACAAAATTATCACTGCCATAAAAAGCTCCAGGGGTTACTAAAATTCCAAGCTGGGCGAAGTAATCAACGGTTTTATACCCATCCTCACCATTAGTGCACCAGATATATAAACCAGCTTCGCTATGTTCAATTTTAAAACCTTGGCTAAGCAATGCTGATTTTAAAGTTTCTCGGCGAGCGCGGTAGCGAGCTGCCTGCTCGGTTACATGAACCTCATCCGATAAAGCTGTGATCATTGCTTGCTGTACTGGTAGCGGCACCATCAACCCTGCATGCTTTCTTACCTGCCTGATTTGATCAATTAATTTGCTATCGCCCACTACAAAGCCTGCGCGATAACCGGCCAAGTTAGATCTTTTTGAAAGTGAAAGCACGGCAAGTAAGCCGGTGTTATCACCATTTGCTAAGGCCAAAATTGATTTGGCATTGTCGGCAAAACTTAAATAACACTCATCACTTGCGATGATTGAATTATTTTTACGTACCCAGTTAATACAAGCCTTTAACTGCTCATCACTTTGCACCTGACCTGTTGGATTTGAAGGTGAGTTAAGCCAGGCTAAATCTGCCGCTGGCCAAGTGCTTGCATCAATCTCTACTGGAATCGCTTGGGCTGAGGCCATCATTGCGCTAACTAAGTAGGTTGGATATGCCACCTTTGGATACAAAACTTTTTTACTTTGTAAGAAGGTTGGCAGTAAGGCAATAAATTCCTTTGAACCAATTGAGGGCAAAACATCAAAATCACCAGTTACACCTAAATGTTTAATCGACCAGGTGCGGATTGCATCTTGTAACTCTTTGGTGCCAGCAACAACTGGATAACTTGGTGAATTACTTGCAGCCGTTAGTGAATCTTGAATAAATTTTGGTGTTGGATCAACTGGAGTTCCTTGGGAAAGATCTATAAAGCCGCCGGTGTATTTTTTTGCTTTCTCACCATAGGGCGCCAAAAGATCCCAGGGGAAATCTGGCAGTTTCAGGTGCGGCCTACTTTTCTTGTGGTGGAAGAGCTGCGACTTTTTGGTGATCTTTTCCAATCGGACCTAACTTTGCAGCACCACCAGGGGATCCAATCTCAACAAAAAATTTAGTATTAACCTCGCTGTATTCCTTCCATTGCGAAGGAACATCATCCTCATAGTAAATAGCTTCTACTGGGCAGACCGGTTCACACGCCCCACAATCAACACACTCATCAGGTTGGATATAAAGCATTCGATCACCCTCATAGATGCAATCAACAGGGCACTCTTCAATGCAAGATTTATCTTTAACATCAACACATGGTTGAGCAATTATGTAGGTCACGCTTCTCCTTACAGTTATATCCGCCGAATAGGTAGACAATACTGCCATTAACTATTGGTCTTTCGTGGGCTGAGTTTAATCGAGGGGGTCAAGTGCAGCCATCTGCGGCACAGGTAGGTCAGCGAGTCAGTATTCGCCTGCATGATCCTGCTGGTGGTTATCGGGATATTCTCGGTGTTTTAGAGAGTGAAAACACAGTTCGAAAAAAGGATGGCACCGTCGTTACCTTCGATCCAGCAAAAATTGCACTCTGGAAGATTGTGCCGAGTAAATGAGTAATGAAGAGATACTGCTTTTTGACACCAAAAGTAGGCAGTTACAACCACTAACAAGTAGTGATGGAAAAAGATTAAGAATTTATAGTTGTGGCCCAACAGTTTATCGAGATGCCCATGTTGGCAATATGCGCACATTTCTTCTGGGAGATTTAATTACCAGATTAGCCAAGCAACTTGGGCACAAGGTTGAATTCATCCAAAACATCACCGATGTTGGGCATATGTCTGAAGATTTTGTCGAAGACAAAATATTAGCTCAAGCAAAGGCTGAGTCTAAGGATCCATTTGAAATAGCAAGAATTTATGAGGATCGATTTCATAAAGATTTGGCACATTTGAATATAACTCCTGCTGATAAGTATCCAAAGGCAAGTGAATGTATTGATTTAATGCAGAGGTTAATTACTTTATTAATCTCAAAAAATCATGCATATGTTGGTACTGATAGTTGCGTTTACTTCTCAGCACAATCATTTGATACTTACGGAGCGATCAGTGGCAATAGATTAGATTCACTAAAGCCAGGCCATCGTTTTGAATACACCGAAGATGGCGCCAAAAGATTTCATGCAGATTGGGCGCTATGGAAGGCAGCTGGTGAGCGCAAAGAAATGATCTGGGATTCACCATGGGGCCCGGGATTTCCGGGTTGGCATGTTGAATGCTCTGCAATGTCATTGCATTATTTAGATGAGTATGTTGATCTACATCTTGGTGGCATCGATTTAAGATTTCCACACCATGAAGATGAACGGGCTCAATCAAACTCTGCAATCGGTAAAGAATCTGTTGCGCTATGGGTGCATGGTGAACACTTGTTATTTGAAGGTAGAAAAATGGCAAAAAGTACTGGCAATGTTGTATTGGTGTCTGATTTGATTTCTAAACACATTGATCCGCTAGCACTTCGCTTATGCTTTTTGGAGAATAGATATCGCAGTCAGATGGATTTGAGTTGGGATAGTTTAAAGGCGGCACATTTATTAATTCAAAGATGGCGAGAGAAAATCCAAGTCTGGAAAAGGGACACATCAGTTGATCAAGTAAATTCCAATGAACTGATCGCTGAAGTTATTGCAGATTTCAGGCAAGATCTTGATACTCCACGTGCCTTGCAAAAATTGCGAACTATTGAAAAATCTGAAGAAATTAAGGATTCAACTAAATTTAAAGTTTTCTCTATCTTGGATAATCTCTTTGGTTTAAATCTATTAATGCAAAATACACAAAAGGTTTTAGATCAATATGGGCAAGAATTACTTGAGAAGAGAGTATTGGCTAGAGGTTTGGGAGATTTTGCTGAGAGTGATCGCTTACGTGATGAACTTGCGAAGTTAGGTGTTGCAGTTAGGGATGGTAAAGAGGGGCAAAGCTGGGATTGGCTAATTTAAATGCTTTTAGATCCTCTAGAAATTAATGCTGTCACAATTGCAATAAATCCACCTAGAAGAAAAAGATTTCCGTAAGTATTTCCATAAACTAATATCTCATCACCATTTCCTGGCGTGCCCGCTCTTATAACCACCGCTAACCAAGCTGCTGCTGCATATATTTGATACCGTAAATAAAAAAATCTTTGTCCAACAACTTTTATTCCTAAAAACGTCAATAGCAATGAAGCAACATAGCCAAATGGTGGAGTGAAGTTGTGGAGTAATACGCCACAAAATCCAATCAGTGAGCCGAAAAATAAAGATTTAAGAAAATTCATTATTTAATTCCGGCAAATAAATCTAGCTCTCGCCCATTCTCATCCAATGGTGATGCCACCTGACCCTTTACTAATGTGTAGTACTCATCTCCCCATACTGAAAGTCCTAGGTTATTTGAGAGGGCAAAAAATGGGCCATCTACAGAGATTTGAGTGGCATGGGCTTTCATCGCGGCTAATTTCTGCGGAACATACTCAGGGGCTTTTACTACCGAAGTTACTAATTCATCAGGCTTTGCAAAGGGTAAGTCTTCTGCGCTCTCTGCACCAAAGAAGTCTGAGCCAACCTCTTTCATTTTGTCTATGCCCATTTGAATTACTGACTTAGGCATTGTGTTCCAATAAATCTTTTCAATTTCCCAACCTTGTGTGGCAGAAATTTCGACAGCCCGCATTGCAACTTGATTTGCTTTTATGTGATCCGGATGGCCATAGCCACCAAATTCATCATAAGTAATCAATACCTGGGGCTTTAACTCCAAAATAATTTTCACTAACTCATTTGCTGCTTCATCTAGATTTGATTGCCAAAATACATCCTTGCGTTCATTTTGAGGCGTTCCCATCATCCCGCTGTCTCGCCACTTCTTACTTGGCGCACCTAAAAATCTAAAATCAGAGATTCCTAATTCATCCATTGCATTTTTTAATTCGATTTCACGGTGCTCGCCTAATTTGTCATCTTTACTGCTTGCTAAATTAACTAATTTCTCAACTAAAACTTCACCCTCCTCACCTCTTGTGCAGGTAACTAACGTGACATGCACACCAGCTGCTGCATATTTAGCCATCGTTACACCATTGTTGATGGTCTCATCATCTGGATGGGCATGAACTAATAACATTCTTTTTGATGAATTCACCCGCACAATATAACTATAAATCTTATAAAAACTGACAATCCATCAATTTACGGATTAGAATTAACGAATGGTCGATGATAAGTCTGCGCGATTACCTCGTGATGAACGTCGCGCTCAGCTACTTGTAGCAGCGCTAGAAGTTTTCACGGCAGCTGGATACCACTCTGCTGCAATGGATGAAATAGCCGACCGAGCAAATGTGAGCAAGCCAGTTTTGTATCAGCATTTTCCTTCAAAACTGGAGTTGTATCTGGCGGTACTAGATTTACACATTGATTCACTTGTGTTTGCAATCCAAAAAGCAATTGCATCAAATCGTGAAAACTCATCAAGAGTTGCAGCCACGGTTGAGGCTTACTTTGGATTTATTGATTCTGAAGGAGAAGCATTCCGCTTACTTTTTGAAAGTGATATGAATCTAGAACCACAGGTTCGAGAGCGTCTAAATCGTATGACTTATGACTGTGCCGCTGCAGTGAGTGCAGTTATTTCCATAGATACAGGTTTAGGCAAGGAAGAGTCGATGATGCTGGCAGTTGGAATTATTGGAACGGTTCAAACAACCGCTCGGCATTGGTTAGATCGTGACGGAAAGATTGATCGTCAGCGGGCAACTGAATTGGTAATGAATTTAATTTGGCGAGGTATTTCTGGGTTCCCTAAATCACAATCTTAAGTTCGCAAACTATTCAAGTAGTAGATAGAGTTAGAGCATGGCCACTACAAAATCAGCAGCTAAAGGTTCGGGCAAGACTGAGGTAAAGATCGGTATTTCCGACAGCACTCATGAAATTTATATTGAATGCTCAAGTTCTCAATCAGAGGTAATAGCAAAGGTAAATGATGCAATCAAAACATCATCTGTTTTGGCGCTAAGTGATGCAAAAGGCCGAGAGATTTTAGTTCCACACAACAAAATTAGTTATGTTGAGGTTGGCGAATCTGCTGACCGCCGTGTTGGTTTTGCAAATCAATAATTAGACTTTAACTACTCTTCTTTGATTTGCCCTAGCCTCTAATCTTTCCCACTGTTCAGGCAAGGTTGTGTACTCACCTAACAAATTAAGCTTTCCATTTCCATGGTAATCACTGGCGCCAGTCATAACCAAATTGTTGTCACTGGCTAACTCAATAAGTTGATTTTTCTCCTCCGGTGAATGATCTCGATGATCAACCTCAATTCCATCTAGACCTGCCTTAATTAATGAACCAAAAGTTTCCATTGAGATTGTTCTGCCTCTATGTGATGCCATTGGATGGGCGATTACCGAAACTCCGCCTGCATTTTTGATTAATTTTATTGCTTCTTCAGGTGAAGGCGAATAATGCGAAACATAATACTTTGATTTGTTATGGAGCATTTGAGTAAAGGCCTCATCTCGACTAGCAACGACTCCCTTCTTAACAAGTGCATCGGCTAAATGCGGCCTCCCTAAAGTTGCGCCATCTGCAAGCTGTTCTAAAACATCATTCATTGTGACATCGATACCGGCTTCATTTATGCGAGCAATAATTTTGGCCATTCGCCCATGTCTATTCTCACGAGTTTCCCCCATGGTCTTCATTAATTCAATATTTTGTGAATCGAATAGCAATCCTAGAATATGAACGCTGATCCCATCTGCAGTTTGGCAAGATATTTCAGCTCCTGGCACTAGTGAAATTCCTGGCCTTAAAGCAGAAGTTGCCTCTTGCCAACCACTGACCGAATCATGATCGGTTAATCCAATTATTGAAATTCCTGCAGCAAGTGCTTTATTAATTAATTGCGCGGGTGAATCTGTGCCATCACTGAAATTTGTATGGGTGTGTAAATCAATCATTTGATTTATTCACAGGTTGATTTGAGCGCAATACAAATAATGTGCAGCCAAACAATAAGCCAATGATTCCGGGAATTGTGCCTGCAGGTGGTTGCTGTCCTATCCAAGCAAATGCCAAAAGCGCACTTACCGGAACTTCAAAAAACACAACTAGGGAGACAACAGCAGGAGATACTCGCTTTAATGTGAAGTTAAATAAGGTATGGCCAAGAAATTGTGCGCCAATTATCAAACCAGCAAGTAGTAGCCATTGAGTCCCAGAGTATCCAGTCAAATTTGAGTTTGTAAAAAGTACTACGGGAAAAATTAAGATTGCACATGTTGAATAGCAGACAGTTGTAAAGGTTGAGGTAGAAATAACCTTTTGGGCATTGGCACCAATGATCATGTATCCAGCACCTACCGCCCCGCCAAAGACTGCAAGTAAGTCACCTTGGAAGGCTCTGAGCGAAATATTTAAATCAATTCCAGTAATTGCCACCACTGATAAAAATGCAATCACCATTCCACCTATAGATTTTTTCGGAATATGACCGCCGGCTAATTTAATAAATAGCGCTGCGAAAATTGGCTGAGTTGCAGTTAGAGCAACTCCCGTTGCAACACTTGTTAGTTTCATTGCCCAGAAAAAACAAATAAAATGAGTTGCTAAAAAGGTGCCAGCCAGTACAGACCACCGAATTGAATTTATTTGTGCCTTGGTTTTCCATTCACCTCGGGCCATTGCAAAAGGCATCATCATCAATGCGCCAACTAAATTACGCCAGAAAATCATGGTTGGTATGGGCATAATCGCTTTGGCGATTATTGGGCCTGAAGATCCGATACCGAGCACCCCAAGAATTAGGAATGGAATATCCCGACCCGTTGGTAATTTCGTATGGTCTTGATCTTTCATGGGTAAAACCTATCTATAAATTAATTATTGTTATGAATCCATAGTGAGCCGATACCCTTAGCCCATGAATACAAGTAAAGGTGCAATCCTAAATCGTGTATTCCTAGCCCGATTAGCTGGTACTGCGGTCTTTGACCCAAATGGTGATCAACTTGGCAAGGTTAGGGATGCTGTGGCAACCCTGCGTGCTAACAATCAACCGCCAAGAATTCTTGGCTTCATCATTGAAGTTCCGCCAAGAAAAAGAATTTTCATCCCAATCACACGGGTAACTTCAATTGATAATGGTCATGTAATCATCACTGGTTTGCTTAATATGCGTCGGTTTGAACCAAGAACTAATGAGATTACCGTGCTTTCTGAAATGTTGGATCGATCAGTAACTTTGATTGAGACTGAAGAAAAAGTAACAGTTGAAGATGTGGCTATGGAGCTTTCAAAAACAGGTGATTGGTTTATTGAGCGCGTTCACGTAATGAAACGCGGATCTGGTTTTAGAAAACGAGGTGCTTCATCAACTGTTGCCTGGTCTGAAATTTCTGGAATTCATATTCCTGAAACTCATCAAGGTGTCAGCAATTTGCTAGGCACGCTAGCAAATCTACGCGCTGCAGATTTAGCCGCTGTACTTCATGATTTGAATATTAAGCGCAAGGTTGAAATTGCTCGAGCATTAGATGATGAGCGACTAGCCGATGTTCTTGAAGAGATGGATGAAACATCTCGCGTTGAATTACTTGCTGAACTTGAGGGCGAAAGAGCTGCAGATGTTTTGGAAGAGATGGATCCAGATGATGCTGCAGATTTACTTCGCGAAGTTGGTAAAGAAAAAGCACAAGCACTGTTGGCTTTAATGGAACCAGAGGATGCTGAAGGCGTTCAGCGATTGATGGGTTATGAGGATTACTCTGCTGGTGGAATGATGACGACTGAACCAATTGTTTTAACTGCAGATGCAACTGTGGCCGAAGCTCTAGCCAGAATTAGATTATCTGAAGTAGCACCAGGTCTTGCCTCACAAGTTTTTGTTTGCAGACAACCAATTGAAACTCCAACCGGCAGGTTATTAGGCGTTGTGCACATTCAAAGATTATTACGCGAACCGCCTGCAACATTGTTGGGTGGAATTTTAGATTCCGATATTGCCCCACTTGCACCAGAGGCAACTTTGAGTGAGGTTTCTTCATACCTTGCTAGCTATAACCTATTGGCAGTTCCTATTGTCGATTCAAATGAGCGACTATTGGGTGCTGTTACCGTTGATGACGTGCTTGATCATTTACTACCTGAAAACTGGCGTCATGTGGAGACTTTAAAGCGAGAAAGTGAGTCAAACTAATCATGGCTAAGAAAATTAATAAAAATTCACTTGAGTATCCACGTGAGGCTCGCAGAACATTAAAGCCTTCATATGATCCTGAAGCATTTGGTCGTTGGTCAGAGAGATTTGCAAGATTTTTAGGAACTGCCCGTTTCTTAGTATTTATGACTGGTTTTGTAATTTTCTGGATAGTTTGGAACTCACTTGCACCAAATGATTTAAAGTTTGATCATTATCCATTTATTTTCCTAACACTTTTACTTTCTCTGCAGGCTTCATATGCTGCGCCATTGATTTTGTTAGCACAAAATCGACAAGCAGATCGAGACCGTATTCAAGGTAACGAAGATCGCGAACGTGATGAGAGAAATATGGCAGATACTGAGTATCTAACTCGAGAGCTAGCCAGCTTACGTAGTGCAATTGGTGAGGTCACAACTAGAGATTACTTACACAGTGAGATCGCTGATGCAATTGAAGAAATAGTTAAGAAGCTAAACAAAAAGTCTTAGGTATTTACGTTTAGCCTTACACCCACTAAAGATTTTGGTCTAACAATTATTTGATCAAGGATGCCGTCAAATACATCCATAAATTTTTGATCAGTTAAAACTAGTGGATTTCCGGCATCTCCTCCCTCTCGAATATTTGTATCAAAGGCAACCTTTGCAAGCAGTGGCACATCGGCGCCAACTAATTCACTTAGACGTCTGGCGGTTTCTTCACCACCACCATTTCCAAATATGGAAATCATTTCTCCAGTTGTAGGAGAAATTGTTTCTGACATATTTTCAATAACACCAATAACTGGTTGCTTAATTTGATGAGCAATTCTGCCAGCGCGCTCTGCCACTTCTGCAGCTGCTATTTGCGGAGTTGTTACAACAATTATTTCTGAACCTGGAATGAGTTGACCAAGTGAAATTGCGATATCACCTGTTCCTGGTGGTAGATCTAATAAAAGAAGATCTAAATCTCCCCAGAATGCATCACTTAACAATTGCTCAAGCACGCGGTGCAAAAGCGGACCACGATAAGCAACTGGATCTGATCTTTCTGGCTTAAACATCTCCATTGAAACAACTTTGACACCATAATTTTCTACTGGAATAAAGGTTTGATCAATCGCAGTTGGTCGCTTATCTAAAATTCCCATCAATCGTGGAATTGAATGTCCGTAAACATCTGCATCCAAGATTCCTACCTTTAGGCCACGGGCTGCGGCTGCCACAGCCAAATTAACTGTGATCGAAGATTTACCTACGCCACCTTTTCCAGATGCAATTCCTAATACCCTAGTTAGAGACTCTGGCTGAGCAAATGGAATGAATTTTTCCCGACCCCCGCGAATGATTTTCTTTACATTATTTCTTTGCTCTTCGCTCATTACTCCAAAATTAATCTCTACTGATTTAATCTCTGAAATATCACTTAAAGCATTTGAGATATCACTCTTTAATCGATCTTTCATTGGGCAACCAACAATGGTTAATAAAATTCCAATACTTGCTTTCCCGTCGGTGAAGTTAACCGATTCCACCATCCCTAATTCCGGAAGTGGTTTATGAAGCTCTGGGTCTATGACTTTTTCTAAAGCCTTATTTATTGCTTCAACAGTACTCATAGGATCTCTGGATCAATTCTAGGTTTTGGTTTCATATCAAGATCAGATTTATCAATAACATCGCCAATATGTTTTTTAATTAATGCCTTTGGATGTAAATCCTTTACCTGCAAATCCTCATACCCAGGTCCTAAGTTATCTTTTATTTCATTAGTCACAGTTTGTGCCATATTTTTTAGTTTAATCAATAATCTTGCAGCATCTGCTGCCATATTTGGCAGGCGGTCTGGCCCGATCAAAATCATGCCAATTACTAGTAGAGCTAGAATCTCACCGCCACCAATATTAAACATAAGTACTACTCCTTTGAAGCTACAAGAGTTACGGTGACTTCCTTGGTCAAACTATTGCGCTTGTATTTAATCTTCACCTTATCACCAACACTTTTACTTCTAATCATCACAATCAATTCATCTGAGTTATCAACCTCAGAACCATCAAATTCGATAATTACATCTCCAGCTTTTAGGCCAACTTTATCGGCCGGCCCACCTGGAGTTATTCCTACGCCCTCGCTGGTGATTAATGCACCGGTGCCAGTAAATCTTGTATCAATTGAAATTCCCATAATTGGATAGGTGGCAGATCCAGTTTTTATCAACTGCTCGGCAGTCTTTTTTGCTTGATTAATTGGAATAGCAAATCCCAAACCAATTGATCCTGCTTGAGAGCTAAAACCCAAAGTGGCAATAGCAGAGTTAACTCCAATTACCGCACCTGTTGCATCAACTAATGGACCACCGGAGTTTCCTGGATTAATTGCCGCATCCGTTTGCAAGGCGTTGATAAATGAGCTTTCACCATTTCCGTCACCAGTTGTGACAGCACGGTCCTTTGAACTAATAATTCCAGAGGTCACAGTTCCAGAAAGTCCCAATGGAGATCCAATTGCAATGACCGCATCACCAACCTGAACTTGTTCACTGTTGCCAAGCTGCAAAGTTGGCGCACCCACTACATCAATTTTTAGAACAGCAAGATCATATGAACTGTCTCTGCCAATCAACTTAGCCCTGTATTTTTTCCCATCAGATAACTCAACTGTGATTGTGCCACTTCTTGCAGCGGCGGCTACCACATGGTTATTGGTCAAAATGAAACCATCACTATCTAGAAAGAAACCAGAACCTGTTCCTGAACCACTAAACCCTTTTACTGCTATTGATACCACTGCAGGTATTACACGGGCAGCAAGTCCTGCAATTGAATCTGGTGCTCGCTCAATTGAATTAGTTGTTTGAACTAAATTCGCTCCTAAGTTTGTTGCACTACTGCGACCAATGGCGGCGCCAAAACCACCTGCGATTAGAGCAATAACAACTGCAACTACAAAAAAGTTTGAAGTACTACGACTAGAGACAATTCGGACTTGCTTGGTTTCAGCACTTGCTTGCCACCATGGAGTATCTGATGGTTGTCTCATTTAAGTAAGTTTATTGGCAAGTAATAGACCTTCGCCAATAGGAAGTAGTGATGCTGCCCATCTTTCATCTTCTTTAACAACCTTTATTGCATCTCTTCTAGCAATACTCTCAGGATCACGCTGAGTTGGATCAGCAACTTTTCCACCACTTAGGGCCTGATCAATAATGAGTAATCCACCTGGTCTTAAAAGACGGTAAGACTCTTGAACCATGTCAAACAGATCAAGTGCTGGTCTAATGATTATTAGATCATAAGCATTATCAGCTAGCTTGCCAATTACTTCAATTAACTTTCCAGTGATGATTCGGTATTTTGTTGGGGCAATATCTGCATCTTCAAATACTGTACGAGCAATTTTTGAGTGTTCTCTTTCTGCATCAATCGTTGTTAAAACCGAATCAACAGGCATTCCACTTAATAACCAAAGCCCACCAACACCCGAACCTGTCCCAATTTCTACAACTGATTTAGCACTTACTAAATTAACTGCAAATTTTAGAAAGTTTCCGACTGCAGCAGATGGATCGGCAGCGCCAATTTCCTTTCCATTGTTCCTGGCTTGTTGCATGAAATAATCTTCGTGCGCAAATGACTCAGAGTATGAACTCATATCTCCGCGAGGTGAAATTGGTTGGTTCAAAATGTATCCAGCCATTCAATTAAAAGTCTTGCGCCAAATCCAGTACCACCCTTTATGTTTTCACCCACATCAACCTCAGACCTACCAGTACCAGCAATATCTAAGTGCACCCAAGAACGATCACCAACGAATTTTTCTAAAAACAGAGCAGCAGTTACTGAGCCAGCTGAAAAATCATATTTATCTGCAGTGTGGTTAAAGTCTGCAACATCACTCGCTAATGCCTTTGTATAGTCATCAATTAGGGGCATATGCCAAACTCTTTCACCAACTTTATTTCCTACTTCAGATAATTTCTTGGCCAGAGTTGTTTGGCGGGTATACATCGCTGCATGTTGCCTGCCTAAACCAAGGGTTGCCGCACCCGTAAGAGTTGCAACATCAACTACATAATCAGGATCTAGCTCTAAATCAGCGTATGCAAGTCCATCTGCTAAAACTAATCTGCCCTCTGCATCTGTGTTTATAACTTCAACTGTTGTACCGCCATAATGTTTTATCACATCTGATGGACGTTGTGATGTTCCAGATAATGCATTTTCAGCAGCCATTAACAAAGTTGTTACTTTAACTTTTGGTTTAGTTCTTGCCAAAGCAACAGTTGCACACAAAACCGCAGCTGCGCCAGCCATGTCACTTTTCATTCCAATCATCGTGTCATAGGGACGCTTTAACGAAACACCACCAGTATCAAAAGTAATTCCCTTTCCTACCAATACAACATGTGGCCAATGGGTCGAGCCTTTTGGTGCATAAGTTATTTCGATTAATCGTGGTCCCGGAGTTGGAGATGAATTTCCAACGGCAGTTAATCCACCAAATTCCTTTAACGCTCGCCCAGACTTAACTGAGATTGATAAACCAGAGTTCTTCGTGGCTGAAACCATCGCACTTGCCTGTTTGGCAAGCCACTCAGGATTTTTAATATTTGAAGGGGTATGAATTAGATTTCTAGTTTGCCAGACTGCAGTTGCTAATACATCAGCACGCTCAATTTCATTTTCAAAATCTCCATAAATTGTCAACTCTGGTTTATTACTCTTTTGTTCACTCTTAAGTGAAAATTGGTAGTTTGAAAGTGCAAATGCGACCGCTTGAGTAGTAACTAGGTTTTTATCTTCAGTTAAAGCAGAAAGGACTTTACTGCTACTAGTTTTAACTTTACGACCTAAAGATGTAGCTGCTTTACGAATATCATCAGGGCTTTGCTCGCCCGTACCAATTAAATAAATACGTGTAAGAGTGCCAGCTGAAAGTGGAATCTCAATTAACTCACCAGCCTTTGCGGTGAAATCTGGCCAATTAGCCAGCTCAATATTTAGATCTAGGTTTGTGAATTTACTTAATGCAGTTAGAAATCTACTTTTATTGATTTGAGGTTTATCGCCAGGAGATACAGGTATAGCTACTGCGGTGAAGTTTGAAAAATCTAATTCATCTTCCGGAAGAAATGAGAGTTTTGGATATAAATCTAGGAGTTTATGAATCATAAACTTGTGAGCCTAGATCAGTCGATTTACTTTTTTACTAACGCAACAGCAGCTTGAAGTACGTTGCCAAGGTTTGTAGCCTCTTCGACATTTAGTTCAACAACTAATCGGCCACCACCTTCTAGCGGGATTCGCATAACCATAGAGCGAGCCTCTTTGGTGACCTCCATTGGGCCATCACCAGTCCTTGGTTTCATCGCTGCCATTTAACACTCCCCTGCCAAATTAATTCATTGCCGTACTAGAGGCGTAATTATCCCCTATATGGCTACGGGTGGGAAATCCATTAAATCCCCTTAAGAAATCAAGCCAATTAGGCGGGATCTCCCCGATGCAATTACTGATGAGACTGCCCGTTCTGGGACTCCCAATTTTTCTGCAATTTCAGTGGCGCTAATCATGTTTACTAAATGCAAAGTCAAAATCAGTCGTTCTTCTTCAGGCAAGGTAGCAATTAACTCTGCGATTGTCTTCGCACTGCCATCAGGTGCCATGGCGTAAAGGTTACTGGGCTAAGTCGATACTTTCGAGTTATGCGCTAACTTGCCGAGCAAACCGACGTAACGAGAGCCAAACTCCGATAAGTAGCGCTGGTTTTGCAAAGAGTAAAATCAACGCTGGGGCAATAACTTCCTCTTGCCAATAAAAAATTGTGCCGCCACGAACTTTTTTAAGTTCAAATTTTCCAGTTCCTCGAATAATTCGTCCGATATGCATAACTTCACATAGATGTGGTGGTTTCCAATTTGTAACCTCCATTGTGTCGAGAATGCCTAATTTCAATTTGGGATAAAGCTTTGGAAAAATTCCAGTAAAAGCAAAGATAAGTACTCCCTTGCCATTCTTAACTGTTCGATCTTGATCTAACTCTGACCAAACCTTAGTTTGTAGCATCCATTTACTTTGGCCTTTCCAATCAACTAAAGATCGCCAAACCTCATCCACTGGCTTATTTATTTTTATGGTCAGAGTTAAATTCGAAAATTTATTCATTTGATTCTGATCGCCTCAATTGCAGTAGGAATATCGGAACACCAGGTAACAAGTTCTTTTTGGCCAGTCTTCATAAAATTTTGAGTTGCTAAATGATCTAGCGCAGTTTGAAGAGGTCCATAGACGCCGGTTGGATCACATACTGCAATCGGCTTACCGTGAAACTTAAGATATCTGCCAACCCAGATTTCAAAGAACTCCTCTAAAGTTCCGATGCCACCAGGCAAAATAATAAATGCATCCGCCAAGTCCTCTATTTTTGCTTTTCTAGTTCGCATATTTGTAACTACATGCATGTGTGAAGCCTGCGCATCTTCAAACTCTATTTTTTTCAGTGGCTCTGGAATTACTCCAATAGTTGCAGCACCTGCTGATCTCGCCCCTTTTGCCACCTCACCCATCATTGAAGCTTTACCGCCACCCCAAACAAGATCCCAACCTTGCTCACCAATTGCTTTGCCAACATTAAATGCCAATTCCAGTGAAGTATTTGGAATATCTGGAGCAGATGAGCAGAAAACCGATACGCGCATGAAATTAGTCTATTGCCTTCCGTGCACTTTGATACCGTTGGCTAATGAGCACTACTCAAAGTACGGCATATGGATTTGGTATTGCTACCCAAAATCAATCTGGCCAAACTCTTGAGTGCTCTTTTTACGCCCTTGGATTAGGTAAGGCTCCAGAGAATAAGATCGATGCAACTTTTAAATCCTTAATTGGCGAAGATCCAATTCGAAAAGTTAAGAAAGTTGCGGTTGAAGTTGTTATCCAGATCAATGAAAAACCAAAAGATGCTGCTGATGTTTACCTTAGGCTTCATTTACTTTCACATAGATTGTTAAAGCCCCACACAATTAACTTGGAGGGCATTTTTTCACTCCTATCTAATGTTGTTTGGACCTCTGCTGGTGCTTGTGAAATTGATGGATTTGAAAAGGTTAGGCCACAATTGATTAGCAAATATTCAAACTTAGTTGTCTATGGCGTAGATAAGTTTCCACGTATGGTTGATTATGTAATTCCTGAAGGAGTTCGAATCGCAGATGGCGATCGAGTGCGATTAGGTGCTTATCTAGCATCGGGCACAACAGTTATGCATGAAGGCTTTGTTAATTTCAATGCCGGAACTTTAGGTAAATCAATGGTCGAAGGCCGGATTAGTGCCGGTGTTGTTGTTGGTGATGGAAGTGATATTGGTGGTGGAGCTTCAATTATGGGCACTCTTAGCGGTGGCGGTAAAGAAGTTATCTCAATCGGTCAGCGAACGCTTTTGGGTGCAAACTCTGGAATTGGAATTAGCCTAGGTGATGATTGCGTAGTTGAGGCTGGAATCTATATCACCGCTGGTTCAAAGATAACTTTGCCGGATGGAAAAATAGTTAAAGCCTTAGAGTTAAGCGGTGCCAACAATCTTTTGTTTAGACGTAATTCGCAAAGTGGCAGCTTAGAAGCACTGCCAAAAACTGGTAATTGGAGTGGCCTGAACTCAGCCTTGCATAAGAATTAGTTTTTAAAAAGTTTTTTTGTCGATGTTAAAAATCCAGCACCCCAAGATAAATGCATAGTTGCAAATACAATTGGCATCAATAACTTATCTGAAATTTTTCTACCAATAATTAAGCCACCGATTATTAGTAATGTCATATAAATCAAAACTGGTAGGTAAAACACTTTGGAAACTAGTACTCCAAAAACTACTGATAAAAGGTTTATCACCAATGCAACTGGTGGTGCTAAATAACGGAAATTAGTAGTTTTTGGGTGTTGTCTAGAGATTACTCGTCGCCACTTGCCATATTGAAAATACTGTTTTGCCAATTTACTTAGAGATTTTCTAGGGCGGTATGTGACAACAAGTCTTGGGTCAAACCAAATTAGACCACCCTGTGCACGCATGCGATGGTTTAACTCCCAATCTTGCGCTCTGATATATCTTTCATCAAAACCACCTGCAGCCAAAATTGCAGATTTTTTAAATGTGCCAAGGTAAACAGTGTCAGAAGGACCAGCCTTGCCACCGGTATGAAACTTAGAAGCTCCTACTCCTAATTTAGATCGCATCGCTTGTGCAATTGTTCGCTGTAAACCAGATTGGCTATCAGCATGCATAAGCCCGCCAACATTTACTGCGCCACTTTCTTGCATGATTGATATTGCAGTTTTTAGGTAAGAGTTTGAAATCTCAGAGTGCCCGTCAATTCTGCAAATAATCTCAAAAGAGCTCTCTGCAATTGCCAGATTCAAACCTTTAGCGGTTTGTCCTGTTGGATTATTAACTAATTTGATCCGTTTATCCGCAGCAGCTAAATCGCGAGCAATTTGATTTGTATTATCTTTTGAAGGCCCCAATGCCAAAATTATTTCTATTTCACCAGCGTAATCTTGCTGAAGAATTGCTGAGATGCAATTTCCAAGATCTGCTTCTTCATTGAGAATTGGCAAAATAACTGTGATCGCAGGTGATGATAAATGATTCATAACCACTCCGATCATAATTTGTGCTCAGTAATTCCCTGCCCATAATCTAGGATAAGAAGATGAAATCTGCTCGAAGTGTCAGGATCTTTACTGGTATTTCGATAGCAACTCTGGCTATATCGGCAATTAGCGCATTGGCTTTTGGCACAGTCTCTGCTTCTATTACCAAGATTGATGCATTTGCAGGTATTGATAAGCGGCCTGACAAGAAGTCGTCAGCAATAAATTACCTACTGGTTGGCTCTGATACTCGCGAGGGATTAACAAAGGCTGAATTAAAAGAGTTGCGAGTTGGTTCGGTTGCTACCGCAGCAGGAAAAAGATCTGACACCATGCTGTTGGTACATATCTCAAAGGCAAGAGATAAGGCGGTATTAGTTTCCATCCCTCGGGATACTTTTGCGCTAATTCCAGCACATGTAAATAAAACTGGTAAAACTATTCCGGCAGTCCACTCAAAAATAAATTCAGCATTTAACTGGGGTGGTGCTCCCTTATTGATTCAAACAATTGAGGAGATGACCCAACTTAAAATTGACCATTATGTTGAAGTAAATTTTGCGGGATTTGCCCGTGTTATTGATTCATTAGGCGGTATTGAGGTTTGTACTAAAAAAGATATTGATGATCCGAAGAGCCACTTAGTCTTACCTGCTGGAGTTCACACGTTAAATGGAATTGAAGCTCTTAAATATGTCCGAACCCGTGAGTTTGATGGCTTGGGAGATATTGGCAGAATGCAACGCCAGCAGGCATTTATGTCCTCGGTATTGAAAAAAGCAACTAGTGCTGGAGTGCTACTGAACCCGGTAACAATGACAAGTTTTATAAATTCAGCCCTTGCTGCTGTTACAACTGATGAAGGATTAAAAAACTCTGATTTGATAACCCTTGCCAAGCAGATGAAATCACTTGCAACATCAAATGTTCGAACATTGACTGTTCCTATTTCTGATCTAAATTACTATTCAAATGGTGTAACAGCCGCTGTCTTGTGGGATCCAGTTCTAGCGCCAGAATTATGGGATCGTTTACGTGAGGATCGAGCAGTTGTTGATGAAGTAACTGCCTCACCATCACCATCATCGACAAAAGCCGCCAAGGTGGAAATAGTAGATAAATTTAAATCTCGAACTGCTGACGATAATATCTGCCGTTAATAATCAATCTCTTAGATAGGCTCTATCCATGGCATTAAAGCTTTCAGTAATCGGCACTGGATATTTAGGCGCAACGCATGCTGCCTGCATGGCTAGCTTGGGCTTTGAAGTAATTGGTTTTGATACTGAAACTAGCAAAATTGATTTGTTAAGCAAAGGTAAAGTTCCATTTTATGAACCTGAGTTAGAGGAATTACTTTCTAATCAAATTAAATCTGGTCGCCTAACCTTTACAAATAATGTTGCAGATCTGGCAGATGCCGATGTTCACTTCATTTGCGTGGGAACTCCTCAGATTAAAAATGGAAATGCAGCTGATCTAACCTATGTAAATTCAGCGTTAGAGTCGATTGCAAAATATGTAAAGTCCGGCGGCTTAGTTGTGGGTAAATCAACAGTTCCAGTTGGTACTGCAACAAAGTTAAGAAATAGATTATTGGAGCTAAATCCGAAGGCTGATCTTGCCTGGAATCCTGAGTTCTTGCGCGAAGGTTTTGCAGTTGAAGACACCTTAAGACCAAATCGATTGGTGGTTGGTGTAGTAAACGACAGTGCTGAGCAGATATTAAAGGAAGTCTATGCAACCAATCTTAAGGATAAAACTCCATGGGTTAGAGCTGATCTACCAACTGCAGAATTAGTAAAGGTTGCCGCTAATTCTTTCTTAGCAACAAAAATTTCCTTCATCAACGCCATGGCTGAAATATGTGAAGCTGCCGGCGGTGATGTCACAGTGCTTGCAAAAGCTATTGGTTACGACCCAAGAATTGGAAGTCGATTCTTACAAGCTGGAATTGGCTTTGGTGGAGGCTGTCTGCCAAAAGACATCCGTGCCTTTATGGCAAGAGCAGAAGAGCTCGGCGCTAGCCAAGCAGTTAAGTTTCTTAAAGAAATTGATGCAATCAACTTACGTGCACGGCAACGAATTATTGAGTTAGTTCGTAAAGATTTATCAGATGATTTACAAGGTAAGAAGGTGGCAATTCTTGGTGCGGCATTTAAACCTGATAGCGATGATGTTCGCGACTCTCCAGCGCTAGATATTGCAGCACAGATTCAAGCAGCTGGTGCAACTGTTACCGTCCATGACCCTAAAGCAATTGCTAATGCTCAAAAGCGCTTTCCTGCTCTGAATTTTGCAGATGATGTGAATACAACTCTTAAAGATGCTGAAATAGTTCTGCATCTAACAGAGTGGAAAATCTATCGAGAAATTGACCCAGTCAAAGTTAAATCAATAGTTAAAACTCCAATAGTTATTGATGGCAGAAATGCATTAGACCGTGAGCTATGGCAATCTGCTGGCTGGAAATTTAGAGCTCTTGGCCGCAGCCATAATGAATGATTCAATAGATAAGTTATTAGCCTTAAAAACTTGGGCAGTTGTTGGCTTAAGCAATAATTCCGAACGAGCCGCTTTCAGAGTTGCAAAGTTGTTAATTGAAAAAGGACACCAAGTAATTCCAGTTCACCCAAAGGCAGAAACTGTTCATGGACAAAAAGGCTACAAGAAATTATCTGATATTCCTTTTCCAATTGATGTTGTAGATATCTTTGTTAACTCAGATTTAGCAGGTGAAGTTGTAGATAGTGCAATTGCAATAAATGCAAAGGGAGTCTGGCTGCAACTTGATGTAATTGATCAGAGTGCTGTTGAAAGAGCAGAAAATGCTGGGCTTATTGCAGTCATGAATCAATGCCCTGCTATCGAATATGGAAAACGTTCTTAGTTATTCAATAATTTTTCCACTGTAATACTGCTGTGCATGAATTATCTCTGTAAGCAGCTCCTCAAGATCATCACCGGCAACTCCAACCTGTTTAATTGATTGATCAAACTTGAGCCTTGGATTTCTCGCCATTAAATGCAAGTAAGGTCGATAGTCATCGCTGTTTTGATCGGTTTCCAAAGTGCCCGTTACTACATATTTCGAAAGCAATTGCGTGTCGCCTAAAGGTAAATCAAGAACCGCACGTAGGTTTTGTTCATAAAAGCCAGTTACGGAGCCAATTTCATTCCAGTAATTTGCAGTAGGTGTCATCCAGTTGATTCCGATTAATTTTTTATACTCGGCTGCGTCAACTATCAATTCAAATCCACCAACTAAACCCACCTCTGCGGCAAGCTCTAAAACTGAAATTTGGATTGCCTGCGCTGTCTCATCACTAATTCCAGGAAGAGGGGTAATGCATAAGTCATTTGTTAACAAAGTAATCGGCCAGCTTGCAGCTTGTGCATGAGCAGATCTAGTTACTAATACCGATAGCTGATCACCTTCAAATGCATGGGATGTTATTTTCGCTAACTCTTCAATAGTTTTCGATAAAGGATAAATTCGAATTCCAGATTTCTCTGCAGTTTTAATGGCTGAAATAGAGATGATTGCTGGATCAACATAAAGTAAATCGCATTCTTTAGCGAATTCAATTAAATCAGAGCCTGACATTTCCTTGTTCGAAGTTTTTATCCCAATGCCCAATTTTGTTGCCTGAACTTGGTAGGCACTTTGACTCCACTCTTGCGTAATGAGTCCAATAAATGGTGGCTTCATGTAATAAGGTTACCTGCATAATGGTTCAGATAATCCTCGCCTCAGCATCACCATCTCGACTTCGCCTTTTAGAAAGCGTTGGGATCACTCCCAAGGTTTTAGTTAGTGGGGTTAACGAAGAGACCTCTGAACTTGATTCACTTACTCCCTCAGAACTAGTTATTGCTTTAGCGATTCTAAAGGCACACACTGTTAAAGAGATAGCTCCTGCCGATTCACTAATTATTGGATGTGATTCAACATTTGAGTTTGAAGGAAAGTCACTTGGTAAACCAGGAAGTAAAGAAAATGCAATTGCTAGGTGCAAACAATTAAGTGGTAAATCTGGATATCTTCACACTGGACATTGTGTGATCGATTTAAAAAATGGCATAGAGTTAAGTGAGAGATCAACCGCTAAAGTTCAATTTGCTCAAATGACTGATGCTGAGATTAATGATTATGTAGATTCAGGTGAACCATTAAATGTTGCGGGTGGCTTCACTTTGGATGGTTTAAGTGCTCCATTCATTACAAATATTGAGGGTGACCCGAGCGGAATTATTGGCTTATCGCTACCTTTGTTAAGAAAGATGGTTATCTCATTAGGGTATAGCTGGCCTGACTTAAAAAATAAGTAAGTATTTAGGATAAGTTTGCCTTATGAAGAAGTTATATAAAGACCCAATTGGTACAGCTGAAAAAGCTGCCAAAGCAATTGCAAAGATAACTGGAAAAGCCAAGCATGATGTTGCGCTCGTTATGGGATCAGGTTGGATTTCTGCCGCTGACGCACTTGGTTCACCCACTCATGAATTTCCTGTAACTGAATTACCTGGCTTTCCTGCGCCAACCGTTGCAGGCCATGGCGGAAAGTTGCGTTCTTATAAATTATCAAATGGTTCAAACGCTTTAGTTTTCTTAGGTCGTACCCATTTTTATGAGGGTTTAGGCATGGAGCCAGTAGCACATGCGGTTAGAACTGCAGTTAAAGCAGGATGTAAAAATATTGTTTTAACCAATGCCTGCGGAGGAATTAATACAGATTACAAAGTAGGACAGCCGGTATTAATAAGAGACCACATCTCACTGACTGCTGCTTCACCATTAATTGGTGCAGATTTTGTTGACCTTACTGATTTATACAGCAAAAGATTAAGACAGATTGTTAAAGAGGAGGATCCATCATTAGCTGAAGGTGTTATGTTCATTGGCGTGGGCCTTCTTATGAAACACCTGCTGAAATTAAAATGATGAGAAGTATGGGAGCAGATTTAGTTGGAATGTCCACTGTGCCGGAGGCAATTGCTGCACACGCTCTCGGTGCAGAAATTCTTGCAATCTCATTAGTAACAAATGCTGCTGCTGGAGTAACTGGTGAAAAACTAAATCATGCGGAGGTTATCGCCGCTGGTAAAGC
The DNA here is from genome assembly GCA_003569185.1 of Candidatus Planktophila sp. GTDB lineage: Bacteria > Actinomycetota > Actinomycetes > Nanopelagicales > Nanopelagicaceae > Nanopelagicus. The sequence continues at coordinate 67,475 of BGOJ01000006.1, forward strand.
TGCCGCTGATCGAATGGGAAATTTACTTGCGAAGGTTTTGCCTAAGTTGTGATCTCAGATCAGTTAAGAAGTGAAGTTTTAGATTGGATTGATAATGATCCAGATACAAAGACAGCTAATCAATTAACACAGTGGCTTAAAGAGGGAAACCAAACAGAGTTAGAAAGATGCTTTGCTGGTTTCTTGCAATTTGGTACAGCTGGATTACGTGGCCCAATGGGCCCTGGTCCTTCCTGCATGAATCGAGCTGTTGTAAGTCGAACAGCTTCTGGAATTCTTGCATTTATGAAGAAAAATAATTTGAGTTCAGTAGTAATTGGCCGAGATGCTCGACATGGATCAGAGGCATTTGCAAAAGACAGCGCTGAAATATTTGCTGGCGGCGGTATGAAAACTTATGTGTTGCCAAGAGTTCTTCCCACTCCAGTCCTTGCTTTTGCACTCAACAAACTAAAGGCTGATGTTGGAATTATGGTTACAGCAAGTCATAACCCGGCAAATGACAATGGATACAAAGTTTATTTAGGTGGGGTCTTTGATGGAGTTAATTACCACGGCTCGCAAATAATTTCCCCAGTTGATACTCAAATATCCGAGTTAATTGAAAAGGCTGAAAAACAACCTACTAGAGCAAACCAGTATGAAATAGTAGATGAATCTGTAATTGATCAATATGTTTTAGAGGTTGCAAAGTTGGCAACAAAGCCAAATAATTTAAAAGTTGTCTATACACCCCTGCATGGAGTCGGGGCTGAAACATTTATTAAGGTTTTTGAAAAATCTGGATTTAAGGCCCCGATAGTAGTCAACGAACAAGTAAAACCTGATCCAGATTTCCCAACTACACCATTTCCGAATCCAGAGGAAGTCGGTGCCATCGACATGGCACTTGCATATGCAAAAGAAAATGATGCAGATTTAGTAATTGCTAATGACCCAGATGCTGATCGTTGCGCAGTTGCAATTAATGATCCAGCTCATGGTTGGCGAATGTTGCGAGGGGACGAAGTGGGCGTTCTACTTGGTCACTATTTAATTAGTAAGAATTCAGTAACGGGTCTTCGAATTGCTAATTCCTTAGTTTCATCATCGCTGCTTGGAAAAATTGCTAAAAAGCATGGATTGGAATTCAAAGAAACTTTGACGGGATTTAAATGGATTTCTAAAGTTGAAAGCCTTTTATTTGGTTATGAAGAGGCGCTTGGTTACTGCGTTGATGCAGCAAATGTGAATGATAAAGATGGAATCAGCGCTGCTGTCGTAATTGTTACGATGGTTGCAGAGTTGAAGGAAAAAGGCTTATCGGTAAATGAGTATTTAGAAAAAATTGGCCAAGAGTATGGCTTTCATTCAACTGATCAGATATCACTCAGATTTACCGATCTTAAGCAAATAGATCAATTGTTGAATAAAGTAATTGATCAACCACCTGCAGTTTTATCAGGTCACACATTGGTATCTAAGGAGAATTTAAGTCAATCAAAGTTAATGCCAACCCCCGGCATTAGATTGAAATATGAAAATGATATTCGAGTAATTATTAGACCTAGTGGAACTGAACCTAAACTGAAATGCTATATAGAGGTGGTCGCTGCAAGTAAAAATGGGGCGGAATCTCTAATCTCGCAAATAAAGCAGGCATTGACTAAAGTACTCACATGATTATTGATGGAAGCGAAAAATCGCTTCGAAAGTTTCTGTCAGATCTACCACCTGTAGATCAAGTTGGAGCAGAAGCAAGAGCAGCAATGCTGGCTACCCGAAGTATTAAAACTAGTAGTAAAGCTTGGGCCATTGATATGGCAATAAGCATGGTTGATCTGACCACCCTTGAAGGAGCAGATACTCCTGGGAAAGTTAAATCTCTATGTGCCAAAGCTGTTAGACCAGATCCATCTGATTTAACTGTTCCATCTGTAGGAGCAATTTGTGTCTACAACGACATGGTAAAAATTGCGCGCTCTGAATTAGACCGAATCGGTGGCAAATCTCTGCCAGTTGCAGCGGTTGCAACAGCATTTCCATCGGGAAGAGCATCACTTGCTGTTAAAAAAATTGATACACAAGATGCAGTAGATGCTGGTGCTAATGAAGTTGATATGGTCATAGATCGCGGCGCATTTCTATCGGGCAGAAGTTATGATGTCTTTGAGGAAATTAGAGTTATTAAAGAAATCTGTGGGGAAAAAGCTCATCTTAAAGTAATTCTAGAAACAGGTGAATTAGTTACTTATGACAACGTTAGGAAAGCTTCATTCCTTGCGATGTTAGCTGGGGCTGATTTCATAAAAACTAGCACTGGAAAAGTTGCGCCAGCGGCTACTGCTCCAGTTGTTTTAGTAATGCTTGAGGCAGTCCGTGATTACTTCACCTTAACTGGTGAAAAAATTGGTGTGAAGCCAGCCGGTGGAATTCGCACAACTAAGGATGCAATCAAACAACTAGTACTTGTAAAGGAAACTGCTGGGGAACAATGGCTAACCCCAGACCTATTTAGAATTGGCGCTAGCGCCTTACTAAATGATTTACTGATGCAGCGAATGAAGCTACGTTCAGGGCACTACGCTAGTGCCAACTACGTAACTGTAGATTAGGAGCGTTATGAGCGATTTTGAGTACGCAAACGCCCCTGAGTCAAAGGCAGTTGCAAATATTTCACCAAACTACGGCCTGTTTATTGGCGGTAAGTTTGTAGATCCTAAAAAAGGAAAAAGTTTTAGCACGATAAATCCAGCAACTGAAGAGTTGTTATCAAAGGTTGGTTACGGCGATAAATCTGATATCGATGCAGCAGTAAGAAGTGCTAGAGCTGCTTACACAAAGGTATGGTCGAAAATGCCGGCAAAGGAGCGCGGTAAGTATCTCTACCGAATCGCTCGCATCATGCAGGAACGGGCCCGAGAGTTCGCAGTGGTTGAAACTTTAGATAATGGTAAGCCGATTAGAGAATCTAGAGACACAGATATTCCACTTGCTGCTGCACATTTTTTCTATCATGCTGGCTGGGCAGACAAATTGGACTATGCCGGCTTTGGAAGTAAGCCAAAACCACTTGGCGTCGTTGGTCAGATAATTCCTTGGAACTTCCCATTATTAATGCTTGCTTGGAAAATTGCGCCAGCACTTGCTGCTGGAAATACAGTTGTATTAAAGCCAGCTGAAACAACACCACTTACCGCACTTTTATTTGCAGAGGTTTGCCAACAAGCAGGACTTCCAGATGGTGTAGTAAATATCGTTACAGGTGATGGAATTACTGGAGCTGCCTTAGTTAACCACCCAGATATAAACAAGGTTGCATTTACTGGCTCGACAGAGGTTGGCAAGGCAATTGCTAGATCCATATCGGCAACCAAGAAGACTGCCACTTTAGAGCTTGGTGGTAAAGCTGCCAACTTAGTATTTGAAGATGCTGCAATTGATGAAGCGGTTGAAGGAATTATTAATGGCATTTTCTTTAATCAAGGCCATGTTTGCTGTGCTGGTTCGCGTTTAATCATTCAAGAAAATGTTGCTGATGAGGTATTGGAAAAACTCAAAAAACGGATGAGCCTGATTCGAGTTGGGGATCCGATGGATAAGAACACAGACTTGGGAGCAATTAACTCCAAAGAGCAGCTAAATAAGATTGAGGAGATCTCTAAAACTGGCGATGCTGAGGGTGCTAATAGATGGTCACCGGATGTAAAGCTTCCAACAAAAGGATTCTGGTACCCACCAACTATTTTCACAGGTGTTACGCAATCACATCGAATTGCTAGGGAAGAAATCTTTGGTCCAGTTTTATCAGTGCTTACATTTAGAACTCCAGCAGAGGCAATTGAGAAAGCCAACAACACAATGTATGGATTATCGGCAGGAATCTGGAGCGATAAAGGTGCAAAGGTTTTATGGGCTGCCAAGCAATTAAAGGCTGGCGTAATCTGGAGTAACACATTTAATAAATTTGATCCTGCAAGCCCATTTGGCGGATACAAAGAGTCAGGTTGGGGTCGTGAAGGTGGGCGCCACGGTTTAGCAGGTTATTTAACCTCTGATTCGAAGGTGAATAAATGAGCTCACTAGATGTAAACAAAACTTATAAATTATTCATTGGCGGTGCATTTCCACGTAGTGAGTCTGGAAGAGTCTATGAAATTAAAGGTGCAAATAAAAAATTCTTAGCTAATCCTGCCTTGGCATCTAGAAAAGATTTACGGGATGCAGTCGTTGCTGCTAAATCTGCTCAATCTGGTTGGGCAAATGCAACCGCATTTAATCGCGGCCAAATTCTTTATCGAATTGCAGAGATAATGCAAGGCAGAAGTGAACAGTTTGTTGAAGAGATCTGCGCACTTGAAGGTGTAACTACCAAAGCGGCAAAAATTCAAGTAGTAGAAGCGATTGATACCTGGGTTTGGTACTCCGGTTGGTGTGACAAGTTATCTTCAGTTTCTGGATCACAAAATCAAGTTTCTGGACCGTTTTATAATTTCACAACTCCAGAAGCCTTGGGAGTTATAGCATTATTTGCCGAAGGCAAACCTTCACTACTTGGCGCAGTTCGCACACTAGCCCCAGTACTTGCTGGTGGAAATTCAGCGATTTTAATTGCCAGCGAGTCATATCCCCTGCCAGCAATAACTTTAGGTGAAGTAATCGCAACAAGTGATGTGCCGGGTGGGGTTGTAAATATTCTTACTGGGAAAACTTCTGAGCTACTGCCATGGATCGGCTCTCACATGGAGATTGATGGAGTAGATGTGGCTGGCTTAAACAAGAAGCAGGAAGATGAAATTAAGTTAGTTGGAGCCGATAACTTAAAACGTATCTCTAGATTTGCGCTAGGTAATCATCCAGAGAGAATTTTGAGCTTCATGGAGCATAAAACTATTTGGCACCCGATCGGTATTTAACTACTCAGCTGATATTGCTGCGTAAGCAGGCTTTACTACCTTTTCTATAATTTCAAGTCTTTCCTCAAATGGGATAAATGAACTCTTAAGTGCATTAACAGTTACTCGTTGTAAATCGGCAAACTTCCATCCAAATGATTTAACACATTCAGACATCTCATTACTCATTGAAGTCCTGCTCATTAATCGATTATCAGTATTTAGAGTTACTCGAAAACGTAATTTGGCAAGCATGCCAATTGGATGATCAGAGTAAGTTTTAGCAGCACCAGTTTGAAGATTTGAGGTTGGGCAAAGCTCAAGTGGAATTCTGCGATCTCTCACATATGATGCAAGTGGGCCAAGCTTTGGTTTATCCCCGCTGAAGTCAATGTCATCGATAATTCTTACGCCATGCCCAAGACGTTCTGCACCGCAGATTTGAATAGCCTCCCAGATTGATGGCAATCCATAAGCCTCTCCAGCATGAACTGTGAAGTGGGCATTCTCTTTACGCAGATACTCAAAGGTTTCTAACTGGTTTGTTGGTGGAAAGCCATCTTCTGGTCCTGCAATGTCAAATCCAACGACTCCTTTTTCTCGATACTTAACAACAGCCACAGCTGCCTCTTGCGAGCGATTATTTTGTCGCATGCCACAAAGTAATGATTCAACCCTTATTTTGTTACCTTCACTTGCCGCCTCTGCCATTCCTTGTTTATAACCTTCAAGTGTTGCTTCAACAACCTGATCAAGAGTTAAACCTTGCTCAGTAAACAACTCAGGTGCACCGCGCACCTCTGCATAGACAACACCATCTCTTGCAAGATCAATTGCGCACTCTCTTGAAACTCTAATGATCGCTTCTTTGCTCTGCATAACTGCAATTGTGTGTGAGAAAGTTTCAAGATAGCGCACTAGAGAGTGCGAATTACAGGATTCTTCAAACCAATCTGCAAGCTTTTTTGGGTCATCAGTTGGTAATTTCTTGTAACCAATTTGTTGAGCAAGCTCAATAATAGTTTCAGGGCGCAATCCACCATCTAAATGATCATGTAATAATGCTTTTGGAACACGTTTAATTTGATCACTTGTTGGTGTTTTATCTAAAGACACTTACCCCTCAATTCTTTCAACAACCAATGGTAATCTCTTAACCGCATCATCTTTACCACCAATTGAAAATCCACCAGCTAACGCATCTATGGCGCGATCAAATCTTGCTACTTCATCTGTATGTAGAGTTAAAATCGTTTGATTTTTTGTAACTAAATCCCCTGGTTTAGCATGAATTTCAATTCCAGATCCAAGTTGTAAAACTTCACCTTGTTTTTGTCTACCTGCTCCTAATCGCCATGCTGCAACGCCAACTTTCATTGCATCTAATGTTAAAAGCTTTCCAGATGCAGTTGCCTTAATTTCCATTCTTTCTTTCGCAACTGGCAATGGCGCATCATTATCTCCGCCTTGCGCAGCAATCATTTTTCGCCAAACATCCATTGCCATGCCATTTTTAAGCGCTTCCTCCGGTGATACTTTAGGTTTTATACCCACCGCATCCAGCATCTCATTTGCCAACAAAAGAGTTAATTCGATGACATCACTAGGCCCGCCACCAGCTAACACCTCTAGTGTCTCCCTGATCTCAAGTGCATTTCCGGCAGTTAAGCCAAGTGGCACATCCATGGCAGTAACAAGTGCCCGAGTTTTCACACCGGCATTTTTTCCTAAATCAACCATTGTTCTAGCTAGCAAAGCTGCATCCTTTGGATCGCTCATAAAGGCACCTGAACCTGTTTTAACATCTAGAACTAATGCACTTGTTCCTTCGGCAATTTTCTTACTCATAATTGAGGATGCAATTAATGGAATTGCTTGCACAGTTCCGGTCACATCACGGAGGGCATAAAGTTTCTTATCAGCTGGTGCTAATCCAGCGCCTGCCGCGCAGATAACTGCGCCACACTCTTGAATTACTTTTAACATCTCTGCATTGGAAAGATTTGCTTTCCAACCTTTAATTGATTCCAGCTTATCTAGAGTTCCTCCGGTGTGACCCAATCCTCGACCTGATAGTTGTGGCACCGCAGCACCACATGCTGCTACTAAAGGCGCTAGCGGCAAAGTTATTTTGTCGCCAACTCCACCAGTTGAATGCTTATCAACTGTTGGGCGGTCAAGCATGGACCAATTCATTTTTTCACCACTTGCAATCATGGCTTCGGTCCATTTAGAAATTTCTCGATTATTCATTCCGTTAAGCAAAATTGCCATCAACAGTGCCGACATTTGCTCGTCAGCTATAACTCCTCGAGTGTAAGCATCGATAGTCCAGTCGATTTGTTCATTACTTAATTCATGTTTATCGCGCTTTGCTGAAATGATTTCAACAGCCGCGAATTTTTCACTCATTTAAGGTCCTCTGGACCAAACCCCCAAGGCAATAGATATGACAATGGTTTAGGGCCATCAGGAGTCATAAACAACATTTCATTACCACCATGTTCAAATAACAATTGGCGACAACGGCCACATGGAGATAGATACTCACCTTTGCCATCAACGCAAACAACTGCGATTAATCTGCCACCACCTGTAGCGGTTAATGATGAGATAAGTCCGCACTCTGCGCAAAGTCCTACGCCATAACTTGCATTCTCACTGTTACAACCAACAACTATTCGCCCATCTGAAACTAAACCTGCTACACCAACTTTGAAATTTGAGTAAGGGACATAAGCTTTTTGCATTACATCTTTTGCAGCTAAATGCAGTTGCTCCCAATTAATATCCATGGGCTAATTCTCCTACGAAAATAAACTATTTATTACCGCGAGAGTATGGGATTCCATCAGCCGCTGGCGCTCTGACTCGCCCAACTACGCCTGATACTGCAATAATTGTTGCTATATAGGGAACCATTAACATAAATTCTGATGGAATCGCAAGGCCAATAATTGTTAAAGTACCTTGCAGATTATCGGCAAAGCCAAAGAATAACGCCGCAATTACAGCTCCGCGAGGAGTCCACTTACCAAAAATTAATCCAGCTAGAGCAATGAAGCCTGCGCCCGCTGTCATCATTTTTGTAAAACTGCCAACAGATCCAATAGTAAAATATGCACCACCAATTCCTGCGACAAACCCGGCCAGCATTACATTAAAAAATCTCAATTTATTCACATTTATTCCAACAGAATCAGCTGCGACTGGCATTTCGCCAACTGCCCGAGTTCTTAGTCCCCATTTACTTTTGAATAAGGCAATTTGAATTGCAATAACTATTATGTACATTAAATAGACAATTATTGTTTGGTTAAACAGAACTGGTCCAATAATAGGTATTTTTGATAGAAGTGGTATTTCAATGCTTGCAAAACTTGGGCCACTGTTCCATTTGTCTTCATATTCGACTAGCAACTCAGAATAAATAAATCCAGTAAAACCGATAACTAACACATTTATAACGAATCCAATAATAACTTGGTCAACAGCATATTTAATTGCAAAAATTGCTAATAAAAGTGAAATAAGCGCACCGGCAAATGGTGCAGCAACTAGACCCCAGAATGTGCTCTGCGTCAGGCTGGCCACAATTCCAGAAACAAAAGCTGCAGCTAATAATTGTCCTTCAATAGCAATATTTATAACCCCGGATTTTTCACAAAGCAAGCCAGACATTGATCCAAAAATTAGTGGTATCGATAGCATTAGAGAGCCCTGCAACAAGCCGGTGAATGGAATAAATTTTCCACTAGCAGCCCAACATATAAATGACATTACAAAGCCAAAACCAAAAATTAAACTAGAAAAGTTAATGTACGCTTTGCTTTAAACTCTAGATACCCCATTAGTAAGCCAAAAATTGAGCAGATTATAAAAATTCCTGCACCAGTTTTTGAGGCTACAACCCATTCTTTTAGCAATGCCCATTCGTTGCCAACAATAAAACTAAAGGTGATAGGTTCGATTTTATCTGAGGTTAAATAAAAAGTATAAAATGAAAATAGTGTTATTGCTCCCATAGTTATTAAACCCCGAACTTGGCGGCGGGCTTGTGCAGTTAAATTTTTCATTATCCGTTCCAACCTTTCGCGGTAAGAGATTTATCGGCTGTTGATTGCTTTAACCGAAAAATTCCTTTAATCAGGGCTGGAGCTGCAATGAATAAAACTATTAAAGCCTGGATAACTTGAATAATCTCAGCTGGAGTTCCAGTGTTTGATTGCAAGGTGATTCCGCCCGTGCGAAGTGCTGCAAAAAGAAATGCCGCTATTACCGTACCTAAAGGAGCCGCACCACCGAGTAGTGCCACTGTGATTGCATCAAAACCAAGTGATCCACCTATGTTATTGGTTAGTGCATACTCAGTGCCAAGCACATGAACCGCACCACCTAATCCAGCAAGTGCACCACATAAAACCATAGTTGAAGTAGTAACAAACGCTATAGATATGCCTGCCGATTTTGCTGCACTTGCATTTGCCCCGACAGCACGAAACTTAAAACCAAGCGTGCTCTTCTTTAACAGCCACCAAACAAATAATGCAGCAGCCAGCGCAACAAATATTCCAACATGGATTCGTAAATCCTCACCCAAAAATTTAGAAAGCCGTGAATTAGGATTTACCTCTGGCGCTAGTGGGTCAATTCGACCAGGCCTCAAAAAAGCACTAGTTTTTAAAATCCATAAAATAAAAAACCCAGCAATATAATTCAACATGATTGTGACGATCACCTCATGTGCTCCAGTTTTCGCTTTAAGTAAGCCCACGATACCCCCATATATTCCAGCTAAGAGAACTCCAGCAGATATTGCAGCTATGGGATGAATTACTGGCGGCAAATCGAAATGAAATCCGACATATGATGCACCAATTGCTCCAAAAATAAACTGCCCTTGCGCACCAATATTAAATAAACCAGATCTAAAAGCCAACGTAACAGCTAAGCCAGTTAAAATTAATGGTGTTGCGGTGACCACAGTTTCTGAAAGTGGATAAAATCCCTTAAAAAAAGATTCTCCTCTTGCTAAGTTAATATCAAAAATAGATCCTTGGAAAACCGCCAAATAAGAGTTTCCAATTTTAGATAATGCTGAGATTATAAACTTTCTTGGAGAATTAAAATTACTCATTACTTCAGTGTCCGAAAAAACTATAACTAGCCCGCCAATGAAAAAAGCAAAAATAAATGCAAAAAATGGCAGCAAAACATTCTTTTTCACATATTGAGTAAATCTCATTTTATTTTACACCCGCCATCATTAAACCTAATTTTTCTCGTGACACATCTGAATCCACAATCCCTAGGATTTCTCCACGATAAATAACCGCAATTCGATCAGCCAGGGCAGCTACTTCGTCTAATTCTGTGCTTATTAGTAAAACCGCTCGTCCAGAATTGCGCTCAGCTATAAGTCTTTCGTGCACAAACTCAATCGATCCAACATCTAGACCTCGCGTAGGCTGACACGCCACAACTACTTTTACCTGTCGTGAAAGTTCTCGTGCCAAAACAACTTTTTGTTTATTCCCACCAGACAATGAATTTGCTGTGTCATAAATACTTTGAGCTCTAATATCAAATTCATCTTTTAGTTTTGTTGCATGATCACTGATTTTATTTGCAGATAGTTGGCCAACCTTTGAAAAAGGAGCCAATCCATGGGTATCTAAGACCAAATTCTCAGCTATCGAAAATGTTCCTACCAGGCCATCTAACTCTCTAGATTCTGGAATATAAGCGACCCCTGAGTGAATAGTTTGGTGCACCGACTTACCAACTAACTCTTCACCAAGAATTTGTATTGAACCAGTCACGTTCTCTTCCAAATTCATGATTGCTCTCACCAACTCGCTCTGACCATTACCCTGCACTCCAGCAATAGCCAAAATCTCTCCAGCTTTAACTTCCAATGAAATATTATTTACAATAGTGCGCCCCGTTGGGTTGAGAACACTCAAATTTGCAATTTTTAGTGTGGTTTCCCCAATTTTTGATTTGATCACATTAGGTGTTAAATCCACTGGGCGACCAACCATTAAATTTGCAAGCTCTTCTTGACTAGCGTTTGGCTGAGCAGTACCTACAACTTTCCCCAGACGGATAATTGTAATTTGATCTGCAACTTCCTTTACCTCACGCAGTTTGTGTGTGATGAAAATGATTGAAGTACCTTTAGATTTTAGTGTCCTCATTATGTTGAGCAACTCATCGGTTTCTTGGGGCGTTAATACAGCCGTGGGCTCATCTAGAATCAGAACTTTAGCGTCATACATTAACGCTCTTATAATTTCGACTCTTTGTTGTACACCAACCGGGAGATTTTCAATCAATTCATCTGGATTAACTTCAAATTTAAACTCTGCTGCAATCTGTTCAATTTTCATTCTAGCTTCCGCTAATGACAATATTCCTCTTTTAGAAACTTCATGGCCTAAAACGATATTCTCTGCAACAGTAAACACTGGAACCAACATAAAGTGTTGATGGACCATACCAATTCCAACATTTAAAGCATCTGAAGGTTCAGAAATTTTTACCTCACTGCCGTCAACCCAAATGCTTCCACTATCTGCTTGGGTTAAACCATAAACAACATTCATTAAGGTTGATTTACCCGCACCATTTTCACCCAAGATTGCATGTATTTCACCCTTTGCAACCTTTAAATTTATTGAATCATTGGCGATTAAGGATCCAAATTTCTTGGTAATCCCCTTTAATTCCAAAGACATTGTGTCCTAACTTAAAATAAAACTGGGTGAGTTAATTTCTTAACTCACCCAGTGATCTTACTAATTGATCAACAAATAGTCGAACAATTAATTAACAGGAATAAATCCGCTTGCTACGTTAGCTTGTAGATCCTTAAGCTCTGTTTGCAGAGACTTAGGTATTGATTTAGTGAATGGTGCGTACAAAGGTGACAAGCCCACGCCCTTGTTCTTAAGTGTTCCAACATACTGCTTGTTAGAGTACTTGCCATCATAAGCTTCTTTGATTGAAGCTTGGACAGCCTCATTTAATCCCTTTAGTACTGAGATTAAAATTGCGCTCTTAACTTTTGGAGCAGTTAGATTAAAATCAGCGTCAACACCAATAGTCACTGACTTCTTGGATTTCACGCTATTTTCAGCTGTTGTAACTCCTAGGCTTCCAGCCACTGGGAAAATTACATCGGCACCCTGAAGCTCAAAGTTTTGTGAAATTGAAAGCGCTTTGTTGGTGCTTGAGAAATCGCCAACCATTGTGCCAGCACTAGGTTTGGCAGGATCCCAGCCAAGTACCTTCACTGACTTGCCCTTAACATCGTTATAGTACTCAACACCTTTAGCAAAACCATCCATAAAGATAGTAACTGTTGGGAAAGGCATTCCGCCGTAAGTAGCAACAATGCCAGTCTTTGAGTATCCAGCTGCTAGGTATCCAGCAAGGAAGGAGTTTTCGTTAGTCTTAAATGTTAAACCCTTTAGGTTTGCTACTGGTGTTGTGAAATTTTTAAGTCCAGCATCATCAACGATTGCGTACTTGACTGTTGGATTTGCTTCTGCGGATGCGATGATGGCATCACCTAATGCAAAGCCCACGCCAATAATGTACGTACATTTCTTATCAACAAACTTCTTTAAATTTGGACCGTAGTCAGCTGGAGATGCGGCAGGCAAATACTCAGCAGATGATGCCCAACCCTTTTTAACTGATGTGGTGGCTCCTAAATAAGATAACTGGTTAAATGACTTATCGTTGATTCCACCAGTATCTAGCGCAACGCAAACCTTTTGCTTTGTTCCAGCTTGTGCAGCAGGTGCAATTGCCACAGTCGTTAATAAAGACGTGGCCGCAACAGCTACAAGTACTTTGTATGATTTTTTCAAAATCCCTCCCTAGGACTTAGACCCAAAAACGATGGGGTTAGTTGTGTGCTGACCTTATCGGTGAGCCATCAGGCTTTAAGTCAGGCGCCCAAGTTAGGTTGATTACGATTTCTTTAGATTTCCTTAAACTCTAAATAGAGAGTTTAAAGTTTCTGGCAATCTTTTCTCACTAAACAAGATTTTTGACCCGACCGGCCTTTAAATTGGCCAATATTCCTTGGATTTTTGCTGAGAAGGCTGAGCCGGCAACTACCTTCACAGAAAGCCCGCCATCCTTTAAATTGTAGCGATTTCCGTAGATCCCTTTTTTAGAATCTAGAATATTTAAAATATTTTTATCAGATAACTCAGCGGTAATAATCTGCTCAACCGCTAGATCGTAACGTTTTAAAACTGATACGTATTGATTCTTTTTACCAGCCGAAAAATTCAAAAAATATTGATCAGGCAAGATACCAGATATAAGCATTGGTGTATTTGCACTATTTATTCTCGCAACTGTAGAAATAACTTCGTCTGACTTTGACCACGTTGAAAAAAGCTGATCCACCTCAGAATTAGCTAAATCTTGAACCTCAGATTCAATATTTGCATCAGCTAACTTACTGAAAACTTTTATTTTCGAATTTCCCGCTACAGCACCTTTTGCAAAAACAGCCGCATATTTTGCTGAGATTGGATCTGCTTTAGCTGCAATAAAACCAATTTTTCCACTCTTGCTCTTCACCGCCATGGCAGCTGCTGCTAAGTAAATAGCCTCATGGGTAGCAAATGAAAGATTGGAAACATTTGTCATCGCAACAGATTCATCGTCAATTATTGCAAATTGAGTATTTGGGTACTCATTTGCGATTCGGCGCACCGTATCGGCATAACCTGAGCCAACACAAATAATTAATTGGTATTTGTTTTTTGCTAAGAATCTAACTCTGGTGATTCGATCTCCAAGATTGCCATCAGTTATTTGCTCGCGCACATCAAGTCTTGAGATATTAAGTTTTTTTATCGCGCGCTCTAGTCCCAGCGCGGCAAGATCATTTAGACCATTATCTCCCCGGCCGCCAACATCATAGGCAATAGCAATTTTCTTAGGTTCTACCGCGATTGAATTTGGAAGTGAAAGCGCGGTAATTAAAGAAAGAGCTAGTGAGAATAAAGTAAAACGTTTAGCCATTATTGATCAGACCTAGTGCGGTATAAACATCAGATAATGTCTTGCCAGCAACTTGGTTAGCTTTTTCTGCGCCAGATTTTAGAATCTTAAGTAGCTCACCCTTATCATCCATTAACTCTTGGGTTTTAATTCGAATTGGGTTTAATGCCTCAACCACAACTTCAGCAACCTGTAATTTGAAATCACCATAACCCTTGCCAGCAAATTCATTTTCAATCTCTTTGATGGCTTTTCCAGAGAAAGCTGAGTGGATTGTTAATAGGTTTGAGATTCCAGGCTTTTCTTTTTCATCAAATTTAATCTCTTTGCCAGCATCTGTAACGCTGGACTTAAACTTCTTAATCGTGGCCTCTGGTGAATCTAATAACTCAATTACCCCGGCCATAGAGGCGGCAGATTTACTCATCTTTGAATTTGGATCTTGTAAATCATTTATTTTGGCTAAGGACTTAATTATCTGCGCCTGTGGAATGTTAAATACCTCTTTGTATTTGGTGTTAAATCGCTGACCTAGATCTCTAGTTAATTCAATGTGTTGTCTTTGGTCTTCGCCTACTGGCACAAAATCTGCTTGATAAAGCAATATGTCGGCGGCCTGCAAAATTGGATAGGTAAACAATCCAACATTAGTTCGATCTGCTCCACCTTTTTGAGACTTATCTTTAAATTGTGTCATTCGGCCAGCCTCGCCAAATCCAGTAATGCACTCCAGTACCCAAGCTAATTGGTTATGAGCTGGTACATGGGATTGAATAAATAATGTGCACAGCTTTGGATCTACGCCAATAGCAATTAATTGCGCAGCCGAAAGCAGAGTTCGCTTTTCTAGTAATTTTGGATCAGTTTCAACAGTGAGTGCGTGAAGATCAACTACGCAATAAAAAGCATCATGCTCTTTTTGTAAATCAACCCATTGTTTTATTGCACCTAAATAATTTCCTAGATGAAATGAGTCATGGGTTGGCTGAATGCCAGAAAGTACCCGTTTTTTACTCATGATTTCACATCATCTCTGGCAAGTAATAATTGACCTACCCGCTTGCCACTCATGCTGATAATTGTAAAGCGTGCACCATTGATTCGAACCACATCATTTACCTGCGCAATTCTGCCTAAATAATGCATCACAAAACCGCTGATAGTTTCATATGGTCCATCTGGCAATGAAATACCAGTTAGATCATGTAAATCTTCAAGTGAGATTAACCCATCAATCTCGATATCCCCTGTGCGTTGCTCGAGTTTTGGCTGTGCCTCATGGCTGTCATACTCATCATGAATCTCACCAATCAAACATTCGACTAAGTTTTCTAAGGTAATTATTCCATCAGTACCGCCGTACTCATCTAGCACGATTGCAATGTGCTGGCGTTTGCTTCGCATCTCAGTCAAAGCAGGCAAAACTCCTTTTGTGCCAGGCAAGAAGATTACATTTCTGACAATTTCCATAATAGTAATCTCGGCATCATCTAATTTTGGATTCAGCAAATCTCGAACATGCAAAAATCCGATTACCTCATCGCTGCTACCTCTGACTACTGGGTATCTGGAATGAGCAAGTTCAACTGCAATTTTTCTAGCTTGTGAAATACTCAAGGATGCATCTAAGAAATCAACCTCAGTTCTTGGCACCATAACCTCGTGAATTAAACGATCGCTCGTGTTAAAAACCTCTTCAACAATATCCCGCTCTTCTTTTGTTAAATCAGCATGACCGCTGACTAAATCCATTAACTCAACATCAGAAATCTGATTACGCTCACTCTTTGAGGTGATGCCAAAAATCTTTACGATCAAATCAGTTGAGTGCGAAAGTAACCAAATAACTGGTCGAAAAAATATGGCAACGCGATCTACGATGGCAGCGGTTGCGAGCGCAATACTTTCACTCTTATAAAGTGCTAATCGCTTTGGCACTAATTCGCCAAAGACTAATGAGATATAAACAATCACTAATGTGATCGCCACAATTGAAACAATCTCACTGCTGCCAGCAGATAAGCCCAACTCCTCTAATCTTGGAATTACAAATACACCAAGTTGTTCAGCACCAAGGGCTGCTGATAAAAATCCACATAAGGTAATTCCAACCTGCACTGCGGCTAAGAAACGGTTTGGATTACTAGCTAGCTTTGCTACCCGCGCCCCACGTTTGCCCTTACTTGATATCTGCTTGACCTGGGAGTCACGTAGGGAGATAAGTGCGATCTCAGCGGCCACAAAGATTCCGCCCACCGCAATTAGGCCTAAAACGATTGCAATACTAGGTAAAACGCCTTCAGCCATATCTCCAATGGTATCTAACTGCGCACATGGCCCGCCCAGTAAGCGCAAAAACTGCCACTCTTCCCCTTTTTAGCCAATCTGTCGTAGCCTTTGCCAACTCTCACAACCGTGAGACCTTCATCCAACGGATCGTCGGGCACGTACCTGCCCGGAGAAGGAGTAATTAATCATGGCATCAGTTGTATTTTCCCAAGCATCAAGAATTTATCCCGGCACAACAAAACCTGCGGTAGATAAATTAGATCTAACTGTTAATGATGGTGAATTTTTAGTATTAGTTGGACCATCTGGTTGCGGTAAATCAACCTCACTTCGAATGTTAGCTGGATTAGAAGAGATTGATACTGGATCCATTCGAATAGGCGATAAGGATGTAACAAATGTTGCACCAAAAGATCGCGACATCGCAATGGTGTTTCAGTCATACGCGCTCTACCCACATATGTCAGTGGCTGAAAATATGGGATTTGCATTAAAGATTGCTGGCGTTGCTAAAGAGGAGCGCGATCGCAGAGTTTTAGAGGCTGCGAAATTATTGGATTTAGAAGATTACTTAGACCGCAAACCTAAGGCACTATCTGGCGGACAACGCCAGCGAGTTGCAATGGGTAGAGCAATTGTGCGCGAGCCACAGGTCTTCTTAATGGATGAACCGTTATCAAACCTGGATGCAAAACTTCGTGTTGCAACCCGTACCCAAATTGCAGCGCTGCAACGCAGATTAGGAATCACCACTGTTTATGTGACCCATGATCAGGTTGAGGCGATGACAATGGGTGATCGAGTTGCGGTATTAAAGGATGGCTTATTGCAACAGGTTGATACCCCAAGAAATCTTTATGAAAAACCACAAAATGTATTTGTTGCTGGATTTATTGGCTCACCTGCCATGAACCTACTTACTGCACCAGTCTCTGGTGGCAAAGCAATGCTTGGTAATTTAGGCATCGCAATTCCATCTGCTGGCGGCTCATCAGTCACAGTTGGTATTAGGCCAGAGGGCTTTGTGCCAGCAAGTACTGGGTTTGAAGTAGCTGTTGAGGTAGTTGAAGAGCTGGGCGCTGATGCATTTGTTTATGGCAAACCAGTTGATAAATCACTTAAATTTGCTAACACTAGTGAGGAGTTAGGTCAGGTAATTATTCGTTGGGATCCAAAGAACCCACCAAAGCCTGGTCAAACCGTTACCGTGGGAGTTAATCCTGATGTTGTTCATCTATTTGATGCAACAAGCGGCAAGCGGATTAATTAACTAAGAAAATTAAAAAGCCCCACTCAATCAGAGTGGGGCTTTTTTATTAAAGCTTTAAACCATTGCTTTCTTCAAATTATCATCAATAGCAGCCAAAAACTCTTGGGTATTAAGCCATGGCGCATCTTTGCTAATTAGTAATGCTAAATCCTTTGTCATCTTTCCACTTTCAACGGTTTCGATACACACTCGCTCTAAAGTTTTAGCAAACTCTGCCACCTTAGGAGTGTTATCTAGTTTGGCGCGGTGAGCTAATCCTTGCGTCCAAGCAAAGATAGATGCAATTGGATTTGTAGAGGTTGCTTTACCCACTTGATGATCTCGGAAGTGGCGAGTAACTGTGCCGTGCGCTGCCTCTGCTTCAACTGTTTTGCCATCTGGAGTCATTAGAACTGAAGTCATTAAACCCAGTGATCCATAACCTTGTGCAACAGTGTCGGACTGAACATCACCGTCATAATTCTTACACGCCCAGATATATCCGCCTTCCCAACGAAGTGAGGTAGCAACCATGTCATCAATTAAACGATGGTCGTACTCAAGATTGTTCTTGGCAAACTCTGCCTTGAACTCCTTCTCAAAAACTTCAGCAAAGATATCTTTGAATCGACCATCGTATGCCTTAAGAATTGTATTTTTAGTAGAAAGGAATACTGGGTACTTACGGATTAGACCGTAGTTAAATGATGCTCTAGCAAAATCTCTAATTGAGTCATCCAAGTTATACATAGCCATAGCCACGCCAGATGAAGGAAAATCAAAAACATTAAACTCCATCGGCTTAGAACCATCAGTTGGAGTGAAAGTTACAGTTAGCTTTCCTGGACCTGGAACTTTAAAATCTGTTGCTCGGTATTGATCACCAAATGCATGACGGCCAATAACAATTGGTTTAGTCCAGTGCGGAATTAAGCGCGGAACGTTCTTGATAATAATTGGTTCGCGGAAAATTACGCCACCTAAAATATTGCGGATAGTTCCATTTGGAGATTTCCACATTTTCTTCAACTTAAACTCTTCAACGCGAGCCTCATCTGGTGTGATAGTTGCGCACTTAACGCCAACGCCATGCTTTTGAATGGCATGAGCTGAATCAATAGTTACCTGATCATCAGTCTTATCTCGGTATTCAATACCAAGATCGTAATACTCAAGATTTATATCAAGATAAGGCAAGATCAAAGAGTCTTTAATGAACTGCCAGATGATTCTGGTCATTTCATCGCCATCTAATTCAACTACGGTTCCCTCTACTTTGATCTTATTCATAATTTATCTCCTCGGCCTATAGATCTTTAACATCTGCTTGTTTTGTGCGAACCGCTTCTGCCGCCACTTTTAAAGAAGCTAACTCATCATCGGTTAATTTCGTCTCCACAACTTTATTAATGCCATTCTTACCAATCTGCGCCTCAACGCCAAGGTAAACACCGGTAATTGAATATTCACCATTTACCCATGCACATACTGGCATTACCTCATTTGAATCGGTGATCACAGCCTTTGCCATTCGAGCAGCAGCCGCTGATGGTGCGTAATAAGCAGAACCTGTTTTAAGTAATGCCACAATCTCAGCGCCACCATTTCTAGTTCGGTCAACTAAATCCTTTATTTCATCAGCAGATAAAACCTCTGAAAGTGGTTTGCCATTAACTGTGCAACGACTTGGTACTGGCACCATCGTTTCACCATGTGAACCAAGAGTTAAAGTCTTAACAGATGCTGTTGGCACGCCACACTTTTCAGCAACAAAGTTTGTAAATCTTGCTGTATCCAGCATGCCTGCCTGACCCATAACTTTGTTGTACGGAAATTTAGTTGCGATCTGGGCTAATGCAGTCATTTCATCCAATGGATTTGAAACTACGATGATTACGGCGTTAGGTGAATGCTTAGCAATGTTCTCGGCAACGCCACGGACAATCCCAGCATTTACGCCAATTAAATCCATTCGACTCATGCCAGGCTTTCGAGGTAATCCTGCAGTAATAACAACTACATCAGAGTTTGCAGTCTTCTCGTATCCGCCGCCCTCAGCAGTTGTGGTGGCTCCAATAACTTCAGTTTCAAAATTTTCAATTGATCTTGATTGATTAATATCTAATGCTAAGCCCTCTGATTTACCTTCTAAAATATCGGTCAATACAACAGTTTCAAAAACATCATATTCTGCAAGTCGTAGTGCGGTAGTCGAACCATAAAATCCAGCCCCTACAACTGTTACTTTCCCAGATCTGCTCATTGAATCCTCTCGCTGCTTATGGCCAATATTACTGATTCAGGGCAAATCAACTAAATCGGTGAGGTTATCTAGCGTTGGGAAGTGAAATAGCCAATCCAAATAACATGATGCAGATCATAATTGGCAGGATTAATTCAATATTCCGTTTTATCTTTAATTGATAATACCTAGCCAACGTAAATACAGCTGCGCCAATCGATAAAATAATTGAACCGCTGCGTACTGCCCCACTAATTCCAATCACTAACCCGATGGCAACAATAATTAATGAAACTCTTCTTATTTGATCAAGTCGAAAACTATTTTTCATTTCTAGCCAGTTCAATTACATTCTTTAGCAGCATAACCCTGGTCATTGGGCCTACTCCACCTGGCATCGGCGCAAAAGCTGAGGCAACCTCAATAACTTTAGGATCAAAATCCCCAACAAGTTGATTGCCATCTCGAGTAATTCCAACATCAACTAGTACTGATCCTTTTTTAACCATCTCTGCCTTAATAAATTGCGCACTGCCCATGGCGGCAATTACTACATCAAATTCCTTAATCAGCTCTGTTAAATTCTTCGACGCTGAGTGAGCCAGGGTTACGGTGGCATTAATTGGTTTTTGGGAGAGCAATATTGATAAGGGTTTTCCGACTGTCATGCCTCGGCCAATGATTAATACCTTCACGCCCGATAAATTGATTTTATACTCAGCTAACAAAGCTACTATCGCCTTTGGTGTACAGGCAACTACTGAGTTAAAACCTAAAACAAGATTACCCAAGTTATTGGGAGTAAGTCCATCTGCATCCTTTGCTGGATTAATTGCAGATAAAACTTTTTGGGTATCAACTCCAACTGGAAGTGGAAGTTGAACAATGAAACCTGTGCAACTTGGATCTGTATTTAGTGCATTAACTGCGGCAATAACCTCACTGGTATTTGAAGTAGCAGGCAAATTCACTTTGATGGATTTAATTCCAACCTCTGCACAATCCCGGTGCTTTCCTTCAACATAAGCAACTGATCCAGGATCATCACCGACCAGAATTGTGCCCAAGCCAACTGGCTTATCGAGTTTTCCAATAGCGGCAGCGATATCAACCTTGATCCTCTGGGCTAAAGCTTTGCCATCCATGATTATCGCGCTCATGAAGCAAGCCTACTCTGCTTATCTTTTTTCTTAAACAATTTTGGTACGTAGTGAATAACTAGGAATGCTAAAAGGATATGAACAAAAACAATTGCACCGATCCGTAGTGGATTTACGCCAACAGGATTCATATTTGCTGAAATTAATGATCCAGATGAAACAAATGCCAATATCGCTGAGCCAAGGACAGATAGAAGTAGGAATCGCAAATGTAATTGCTGTTTACTTTTTTTGTCAATATCGAGGGCTTTAATTTTATTTAGGTTTATCAAAGCGTATGCAAAAAGCATTATTGATAAAGTTATAAGCCATGGAAACTTTCCAGCGGGTAATGCTGCAAGGGCTGGAATTGCAGGAATCTCCCGAAGATTAAAGATAAATGGCGTGATATCAGTTGCACTTCCTAGTGAAAATCCAGAACCTAAGATGTAGCTAAAGGTGGCAAAAAATAGATTAGGTAAATAAAGTATTTGCAGAAGTAGCAGCAATATTCCGCCAATAATTCCGGGGTGAAGTACTACGGTTAGATTTTTAGCAATACTAAAGTTCAGCAGCAGGTTTAATGAGAAAACTACACCCGATAAACCGAGCATTATTAGAAACATCTGACCTGGTAATTTAACTAGTGTTTCAAAATTCACCGTAGTTGTGGCCAGAAATAGTAAAAATACTAGGATTGCAATCCCTCTTGGATAGTCAACAGAGACTTGGCTGTTTGATGCAATTAGCGCTAGAAGTGAGTAAGTAATTAAGTAAGTCAATATAAAATATGCCCGACTCATTTTTTTGTTTTCAATTACTGCAACTACTCTTCTGTATCCCACTCGCATACTAAGCCAAGGAAGAATTACTGCGCCTAGTGGCAGGTAAGAGAGGTATCCAGTTATCTCATTGGTGGTGATATGAAATGGTGTTAAATGTGATCCCAGCCAAAGCCAAAGTGCAGCTCGCATTGGATCAGATGTTGTGCCATATGTACTTCCAGCAGTTGCCCAAGCGAATAAGGTAATAAAAGCAAGTGGAAAAAGTATTATCAGTATTGATCTAATTACTTGTTGCAGCGTGATCAAGAACCTACGCGCAACCATTATTTTCCTATCTGCGATTTATCCATTCAATATCTTGCGCATCAAGTTAGCGGTTTCACTTGGTGTTTTACCAACCGCAACACCGACAGCTTCCAAAGCTTCTTTTTTAGCTGCTGCAGTTCCTGAAGATCCAGAGACAATCGCACCAGCGTGACCCATAGTTTTGCCCTCAGGTGCTGTAAATCCAGCAACATATCCAACAACAGGTTTAGTTACATACTCTTTAATGAATTGTGCTGCTCTCTCTTCTGCATCGCCACCAATTTCACCGATCATAACAATCGCTTTAGTTTCAGGATCATCCTGGAATGCGCGCAAGCAGTCGATATGGGTTGTGCCAATGATTGGATCTCCACCAATTCCTACAGCTGTTGTGAAGCCAAAATCTCTTAACTCAAACATCATCTGGTAAGTCAAAGTCCCTGATTTTGAAACCAAACCTATTTTTCCAGCTCCGGTAATGTCTGCTGGAATAATTCCTAAGTTGGTTTTTCCAGGGCTAATAATTCCAGGACAGTTTGGGCCAAGAATCTGAGTTTTGCCTTTACTTACCGAGTAAGCATAAAAAGCAGCCACATCGTGAACCGGAATACCTTCAGTGATTACAACTACTAGTGGCATAGCAGCATCAATTGCATCTATTACTGCAGCTTTAGCAAACTTTGGTGGTACAAAAACAACTGAGGCATTTGCGCCGGTTGCACTCATTGCTTCCGCAACTGAATTAAAAACTGGAATCAACTTTCCATCCATATCAACACTTTGCCCGCCCTTACCAGGGGTCACGCCACCAACAATCTTGGTACCGGCTTTGAGCATACGCTTTGTGTGTTTGGTTCCCTCAGATCCTGTCATACCTTGAACAATCACTTTGGTATTTTCATTTACAAAAATTGCCATTATTTTGCCGCCAACTCTGCAGCTTTTGCTGCTGCACCATCCATGGTTTCAAGTTGTTGAACCAGTGGATGATTTGCATCATTTAATATTTTGCGACCTAACTCAACATTATTGCCATCTAATCTGACCACAATTGGTTTTGTAGCTTTTGATCCCAACATATCCAGTGCTTGCACAATTCCATTAGCCACCGCATCGCATGCAGTAATTCCACCAAAAACATTAACAAATACACTTCGTACATCACTATCTCCCAAAATAATGGATAAACCATTTGCCATTACTTCAGCAGATGCACCGCCACCAATATCAAGGAAGTTTGCAGGTTTAACCCCATATTTTTCACCTGCATAAGCCACCACATCTAATGTGCTCATTACAAGGCCGGCACCATTTCCAATAATTCCCACCTGACCATCTAGTTTTACGTAATTTAAATCCTTCTCCTTAGCCAATTTCTCTAGCGGATTTGTTGACTCATGATCTACTAAAACTTCATGTTCTGGGTGTCTAAAGCCAGAGTTATCATCCAAAGTAACCTTGCCATCTAAGGCAATTACTTTGCCGTCAGAGGTTTTAACTAAGGGATTAATCTCCATCAAGGTTGCATCTTCTTTAATAAATGCCTGCCACAACTTAACTAATACATCTGCAACTTGATCAATCACATCCGCTGGGAATTGACCACCTTTTGCAATCTCAACTGCCTTAGCTTTATCAATTCCTATATTTGGATTAATTCCAACCTTGGCTAGTTTTTCTGGAGTCTTATGCGCAACCTCTTCGATCTCCATGCCGCCTGCAACCGATGCCATAACTAGAAAATTTCGATTTGCTCGATCTAATAAAATTGCTAGGTAGTACTCAGAATCAATTGGTGCTGCTTGAGCAATCATTACTTTATTTACAGTATGTCCCTTTATATCCATTCCTAAAATTGCCGCTGCTTTAGTTTTAGCATCATCAGCATTCTCGGCCAGTTTCACACCGCCGGCTTTTCCACGACCACCAACTTTTACTTGGGCTTTAACTACAACTTTGCCACCAATTTTTGTTGCAGCTGCATGGGCTTGTTCTGGAGTAGTTGCTACCGCGCCAGCTAATACTGGAATTTGATGTGATTCAAAAAGATCGCGCGCTTGATACTCAAACAGATCCACTTAATTTTCCCCGATCAATTTTTATCTTCGGTAAGGTGGCAATAGTAATGAGATTGGCTCTAAATTTATAATTTCTCAACCGGGGCATAGCGAAGTAGTAGACGTTTTTCACCATATGAGCCGAAATTAATGGTGGCTTCAGCCCGATCACCATCACCTGTAACTGCAACCACTGTTCCCATGCCAAAGGTGTCATGTGAGACGCGTTCGCCAACCTCAAGCTTCATTGTGTTGCTCACCTTGCCAGTTGGCTTTGGTGCTGTGGAAGAACGCTTAACTGAACTCTTTATTGGTGATGCTTTTTCTTGTGCTTGATTCCACTCAATTACCGAATCTGGAATTTCACTTAAGAATCTAGAAGCTGCGTTGTAGTTAGGTGCACCCCATGATGAACGGTATTCCGCTCTTGTAATAAAGAGATTTTCTCGAGCACGAGTTAAACCAACGTAGGCAAGTCGGCGCTCTTCTTGTAACTCATCTGGATCACCAAGAGTTCGAGAGTGTGGAAATATTCCCTCTTCCATTCCAGTTAAAAAGACGGTTGGAAACTCAAGTCCTTTAGCAGTATGTAATGTCATCATGGTTACCACACCGCCATGATCTTCACCTTCTGGAATTTGATCAGCATCTGCCACTAAAGAAACATCCTCTAAGAAGCCAACAAGTGAGATCTCCTCACCTTCATCAACTTCACCCTCTTCATACTCAGTTGCAACAGCGACTAACTCCTCTAAGTTTTCTACCCGAACTTCATCCTGTGGATCTTTGCTTTCAGACAATTCAGCAAGTAATCCAGATTGTTCTAAAACAGCTTGGGCGATAACTGATGGCCTAGTTTTAGCCTCTGCTAAGGTTTGAAGAGATTGAATTAATTTAACAAATTCAATCAGTGAAAAGGAAGATCGTTGAGCTATCTCTTGATTTTTCTCAACCTCACAGAGAGATTGCCAAAAAGTTAAGTTATTATCTTTCGCATAAAGATCAAGTAAATCTAGCGCTCTATCTCCGATACCACGCTTTGGTGTATTGATAATCCGTCGAAGTGAGACCTCATCCTCTGGATTAACAACCACTCTTAAATAGGCGAGAAAATCTTTAATCTCTTTTCGTTCATAGAATCTAACTCCGCCAACAACTTTATAAGGAATTCCAATGCGCATAAATACCTCTTCAAAAACTCGAGATTGTGCATTCGTCCGATAGAAAATTGCTGTGTCCCCTGGGTTAGATTTTCCAAGATCTCTTAATCTGCCAATCTCCCGAACAACAAAATCTGCTTCATCATGCTCACTTTCAGCAACATACCCAGTGATCATCGCGCCAGCGCCAGCCTCTGACCAAAGATTCTTTTCTTTTCTGCCATCATTATTTGCAATTACTGCATTGGCAGCGCTCAATATATTTTGAGTGGATCGATAATTTTGTTCAAGCAATATGGTCTTTGCATTTGGATAATCAGCTTCAAATTGCAAAATATTTCTTATATTTGCCCCGCGAAAGGCATAGATTGATTGGTCGGCATCTCCGACAACACATAATTCAGCAGGTGAAATTCCATCGCGTTCATTGCCAACTAATTCTTTGATTAGAACATACTGCGCATGATTTGTATCCTGATACTCATCAACTAAAATATGTTTAAATCTTGAGCGATACTTAGCTCTAACCTCTGGATGTCTTTGCATAACCTCAACTGTTTTGGCTATTAAGTCATCAAAATCCATAGAGTTGGCGCCACTTAATCGCTTTTGGTAGATAGCAAATACTTGGGCCACAATCTCCTGAAAATGATCTTTGCTTTGGTTTAAATAATCGGCAGGACCTAATAGTTCATTTTTCGCCTGTGAGATTAATGCAGCAACCGCCCGCGGGGCATATTTTTTCGCGTCTAAATTCAAGTCCTTCATAACTAAATTTATTAAACGTAGGGAATCGCTCTGATCATAGATAGTGAATGAGTTGGTATATCCAAGTAATGAAGCCTCCCTCCTTAGGATTCGAACGCAAGCGGCGTGAAATGTCGACACCCACATAACCTTTGCTCGGTCGCCTACTAATTGCGCAACTCGCTCTTTCATTTCACCAGCTGCCTTATTAGTAAAGGTAATTGCGAGAACTTCAAATGGTGCAACATTTCGCTCAGCTAATAGATATGCAATTCGCCTAGTTAGAACTCGTGTTTTACCAGAGCCAGCACCGGCAACAACTAATAATGGAGAGCCTTCATGTTTAACCGCCGCTAATTGTTGTGAATTCAAACCTTGAGTTAATGCGGACATATTGGCAAGTCTATCGGTGGGTAATGACTGGGCACTTGCTGCGGTAATCTTGCCAATTATGCAGCCTTTAGATGACAGTGAAATCGAGCGAGTACTTGTAGTTACCGCACACCCTGATGATTGTGATTTCGGAGCAGCCGGCACCATTGCGCTTTGGACAGCTAAGGGAATTAAAGTTTCCTACTGCATCTGCACAAATGGTGATCAAGGCGGTGAAGATCCAAATGTGCCACGGGATGAAATGCCTAAAATTCGCCAACGCGAACAACGAGAAGCTGGTGTTGCTGTTGGCGTAACTGACATAACCTTCCTCAATTACCGCGATGGTTGGCTAGTACCAACAATTGAACTTCGAAAAGATATTGTTAGACAAATAAGAATTTCAAAACCTGACCGAATGGTTATTCAATCCCCAGAACGAAACTGGGATAGATTATTTTCATCTCACCCAGACCATATGGCCGCTGGTGAAGCAGCAATCCAAGCTGTCTATCCAGATTCGCGAAATGCATTTGCTTTTGAGGATTTATTAAAGGTGGAAGGATTAGAACCTTGGCGCGTTAAGGAAGTTTGGGTGACTTCTACAAACAATCCTGATCATTATGTTGATATTACAACTACCTTTGATAAGAAAATGAAAGCTTTATATGCTCATGTTAGCCAGACAGCACATAATGAAAACCTTGAAAATATGGTCCGCGAGTGGGGAGAGCGAAATGCTCAAGCTAATAATTTGCCGGCTGGAAGTGTTGCTGAAGTATTTAAAATAGTAAATACAAATTAACGAACTTTTACTCGCTCAATTGCAATTGTTTGCTTCGGCAAACCATCATTTGTGCCATCTGCAACACCCTCTTTTGCAATTGCTTTAACTATCTCTAATCCCTTTGTTACCTTGCCCCAAATGGTGTAATCCGGTCGCATTGAGGTGTCTTCATAAACAATAAAGAATTGGCTGCCATTTGTATTAGCACCTGAGTTAGCCATCGCTACAACACCTGCTGGATAATTTGACTCTACTGCCTGCGGTAAATTTTCATCACGATAACTAAAATTAGGACCACCCATACCAGTGCCGGTCGGATCTCCACACTGTAAAACATAGATGTTGTTTGTAGTTAGCCGATGACAGAAAGTTTTGTTGAAAAATCCACCGTTTGCCAATGCTGTTAGAGCAACAACGGTAATTGGCGCACTCTTTGCGTTGGCTTCAATCACGATATCGCCACAATTTGTATTTAATGTAAAGGTTCTGTTTTTAAATGGGGGTTTAACCTCAGGTGGGGTTATGTTTTTTACTGAATGAGCTTTAGCACTTGTTTTCTTACAAATAACCTCAGATACTTTCTTAGATTCTGCAGCATTAGAGGCGGGTGCAAGATTTATAGAAAAAATAGTAATAAAAGTTGTAACTGTGATTACTTTTATTATCTTTTGCACAAGGAGAGTTTAATCAACAATCTAAAGATCACAAACAAAAAACCTAAGATAAAGCAGTTTACTGTCGAACTTTAAGCACTTTCACAGCAGAAATTTATGGTTGAACTACTACTTCAACTCGCTGGAACTCCTTCAAATCTGAATAACCACAGGTTGCCATTGATCTGCGAAGTGCTCCAAAAAGATTCATGGAGCCATCAGAGGTATTAGATGGTCCAGTTAAAACCTCAACTAACGTTCCAACGCTACCGACCTGCACGCGATTGCCTCGTGGTAATTGTCCATGGTGTGCTTCAAGTCCCCAATGCCAACCTTTTCCAGGTGCTTCACTAGCTTTTGCAAGAGGTGAACCCATCATTACCGCATCTGCACCACATGCAACAGCTTTTGCAATTTCACCACTTGAACCTACTGAACCATCGGCAATTACATGCACATATCTTCCACCTGACTCTTCTAAATAATCACGCCTAGCCGATGCCACCTCAGCTACCGCTGATGCCATTGGAACTGATATTCCTAATACAGTTTTTGTTGTGTGAGCAGAACCGCCACCAAAGCCAACTAAAACTCCTGCTGCACCAGATCGCATTAAATGCAAAGCTCCTTGCGCGGTTGCGCAACCACCCACAATTACAGGTACATCTAGCTCGTAGATAAATTTCTTTAGGTTTAATGGCGCAGTTTTCTCAGATACATGCTCTGCTGAAACTGTTGTGCCACGAATTACAAATATATCTACGCCAGCATCAAGAACTGCTTTGTGAAATTCAGCGGTGCGTTGCGGGGAGAGCGCCCCTGCCACAGTAACTCCAGCTGCTCTAATTTGAGCAAGTCTTTCTTTAATTAAAGTTGGTTGAATAGGAGCAGCATAAATCTCTTGCATTTTCTTAATTGCTTTGTCTTCACTTAACTTAGCCATGTCAGCTAATTGTTTTTCAGCATCCTCATACCTTGTCCAGATACCTTCTAAATTTAAAACTCCAAGACCACCGGCTTTACCAATTGCAATTGCAGTAGCTGGTGAAACTACTGAATCCATTGGCGCAGCAATAAAAGGTAAATCAAATTTGTAAGCATCAATCTGCCAAGAGATAGAAACCTCTTCTGGGTCTCGAGTTCGACGAGATGGAACGATTGCAATTTCATCAAATGAGTATGCCGCCCGCGCGCGTTTACCTGGGCCTAATTCAATATCGGACATATGACCAATCGTATCTGTTGATGAGTTATCTAATGAAATCTACGCTAATAAGTCCCAGGCTTTAACCCCGCCAGTCACACCAGCTGAGTTAGGAATTATCTTTACTTTATAGTCAAAACTTTTTAGTGCAGATTTACTAATTCGTTGCGCATTACCCCCGCCGATATATAACTTATCCCAAATAATCATTGGGTATAGCTCTTGAATCAAACTCTTCACTCGTCTTGACCATAATTGATTTCCCAAACGCCTTCGAGCTTGTTCGCCAATCCAGGAGTCAATTGATTTTCCATAGCGAATAGTTGCGTGTGAGATTTCTAGGTGGGGCGCAATAACTCCATCACTAAATATCGCACTCCCAAGACCGGTGCCAAAGGTTAATACTGTCTCTAGCCCACTTCCTGCAATAACTGCAGCGGCATGCACCTCAGCATCATTTAAAACCAAAGTGGGTAGCTTTATTTTCTTTTTCAACATACTTTGCATATCAAAGCCATACCAAGCTTTTTTAAGGTGTGGATCTACTACTCCACGAGGTCCACTTGCATTTACATAATGAGGAATAACAATTACTTTGCCGCCCCTGATCATGCCTGGCAAGCCAACTGTTACTCGCTTAATTCGATTATCTGCTTTTACAAAATCATCAATTATTGAGATTAGCTTCGAAGGAGAAAGTGGATATGGAGTTTTAAAATAAGGAAAATCAATTAAAACTTTTCCACTCTTATCAAGCACAGAGGCCTTGATCCCAGTGCCACCACAATCAACGGTTAGCGTTGTAACTTTCACCGATTGATGTTAATCGATGGCAGCTACTTTGAGAACAAGGCCTGCTGTTTAATTTACTTAGTGAGAGTGTCCACCTGCTCCGTGTGAGTGGCCATGACCTGCTGCCTCTTCCTTTTTCTCCTCTGGAGTTTCAAAGACTAAGGCTTCAGTTGTAATGAACATTGCCGCAATAGATGCAGCATTTGCTAGCGCTGATCTAGTTACCTTAACTGGATCAATTACGCCCTCTTTTACAAGATCTGTGTAAGTCTCTGAGTAAGCATTGAAACCCTCATTAGGTTTCATTGTTCGCACCTTTGAAACTACAACATAACCTTCTTGGCCAGCATTTTCTGCAATCCAACGAAGTGGTTCATCACATGCTTTACGAACAAGACGCACACCAACTGCGCGATCTCCCTCAAAGCCCAAATCATTATCAAGCGCTGTTGCTGCATGAACTAATGCTGCGCCACCGCCAACAACAATTCCCTCTTCAACTGCAGCCCTAGTTGCAGAGATAGCATCTTCAAGACGGTGCTTCTTCTCTTTTAACTCAACCTCAGTGTGTGCGCCAACTTTGATCACACAAACTCCACCAGCAAGTTTTGCAACTCGCTCCTGAAGTTTTTCGCGATCCCAATCAGAGTCGGTGTTTTCAATCTCGCGGCGAATCTCAGTAACTCGGGCTGCAACATCATTTTTGTTACCAGCACCATCCACAATTGTGGTGTTGTCTTTACTAATAACAATTCGACGTGCTTTACCTAGCATTTCAATATCGATTTGCTCAAGCTTTAGGCCAACCTCAGCAGAGATAACCTGTCCACCTGTAAGGATTGCAATATCTTGCAACATTGCCTTACGACGGTCACCAAAGCCAGGAGCTTTAACTGCAGCTGAGGCAAAAGTGCCACGCATGCGGTTAACAACCAAAGTTGAAAGTGCTTCACCTTCAACATCCTCGGCAATGATCAAAAGTGGTTTGCTTGCTTGGGCAACTTTTTCTAGCACTGGCAAGATCTCACTTAGTGCAGAGATTTTCTGGCCAGAGATAAGAATGTAGGCATCCTCTAGAACTGTTTCCATACGATCTGAATCGGTAACAAAGTAAGGAGAGATATAACCCTTATCAAATTGCATACCTTCAGTGAACTCAAGCTCAAGTCCAGTAGTTGAAGACTCTTCAACAGTGATCACACCATCTTTGCCAACCTTGTCCATTGCTTCAGCGATTAAATCACCAATAGCTTTGTCTTGGGCTGAAATGGTTGCAACATCTGCAATCTGAGATTTTCCACTTACGGCAGTTGAATTCTTGCGCAACGCTTCAGTGATTGCAGATACTGCTTGTTCAATTCCGTATTTAAGCTCCATTGGTTGAGCACCTGCGGCAAGATTGCGTAGGCCCTCTTTCACCATTGCTTGAGCTAATACAGTTGCAGTAGTTGTGCCATCACCTGCGACATCATTGGTTTTTTCCGCAACCTGCTTAACAAGTTGGGCGCCCATGTTTTCTGCTGGATCTGATAACTCAATCTCTTTAGCAATTGTCACGCCATCATTTGTAATCAATGGTGCGCCGTAGCTTTTTGCAATTACAACATTTCGACCTTTTGGTCCAAGCGTTACCTTGACGGTGTCGGCAAGAATGTTTACGCCGCGCTCCATCGCACGACGAGCTGCTTCATCAAATTGAAGTGATTTACCCATGATTACTTCTTCGCAATAATTGCTAGTACATCACGAGATGAAAGTACTAAGTACTCCTCATTGTTGTACTTAACCTCAGTGCCGCCATACTTTGAATAAAGCACGACATCACCCTCTTTAATATCTAATGGAATTCGATTTCCGTTTTCAAAACGGCCAGGTCCTACTGCCATCACAGTTCCCTCTTGTGGCTTTTCTTTTGCAGTATCTGGAATTACTAATCCAGATGCAGTCTTCTGCTCTGCCTCATTAGCCTTAACAACAATGCGATCTTCTAGTGGCTTAATTGAAATTGCCATCCTGATTTCTCCTTCTTAGATTCGTTATTACCCTCTTAAGGTGCCCCAGTTTTCGATTAGCACACAGGGCCTTAGAGTGCTAAAGCCAACTTTAAAGGGCGGTGCTTAGCAGTGCAAATTAAGCACGGATCTACCAGATCACCTGCGCTATAGAGGCGGCTGAATCAGCCCCAATGCCTATCTGGGAGGGCTCAACACCCTGGCTGATGGCAAGGCTGCCAAGAGCTGCAACCATCGCACCGTTGTCGGTACACAGCCCAATAGGTGGAATAGAAAGGTTGATCTTATTTATTTCACACCTTTGTTTTGCCACCTGACGTAATCTGCTGTTGGCAGCAACGCCTCCGGCAATAACTAAATGATCAATTCCACTTTCCTTACATGCCGCTAGAGATTTACTAAGTAAGACATCAACCACAGCCTCTTGAAAAGATGCTGCCACATCAGCTTTCTTATAATTTGGTGTTTGATCTATAAATCTAGTAACTGCAGTTTTAAGGCCCGAAAATGAAAAATCATATTTGTGTTTTTCTAAATCACTGGCGCCAGTTAAACCCCGTGGGAAATTAACATACTTTAAATCGCCATCTTTTGATTGCTTATCAATTATTGGCCCACCAGGAAAACCTAAGCCCATAATTCTGGCAATCTTGTCAAAGGCCTCACCAGCAGCATCATCAATGGTGGCACCCATTACCTCTACATCTTTTGCCAAGTTGTTAACCTTTAAAATTGAAGAGTGGCCACCACTTACCAAAAGGGCAATTGTTGGCAAAATTTTCTTATCTGAATCCAATTGATCAACTGCAATATGAGCAGATAAATGGTTGACACCATACAAAGGTTTGTTTAGTGCAAGTGATAAAGCAGATGCGCTACTTACCCCAACTAGCAATGCACCAATTAAACCTGGGCCTGCAGTTACTGCAATTGCATCAATATCCTTGATCGAAACACCTGCATCCTTTAGGGCTTGTTTGATCACCTGCTGCATCGCTTCTAAGTGAGCTCTGCTGGCAACCTCAGGAACTACACCACCAAACCTGACATGTTGTTCAACACTTGATGAAATTACATTTGCTAGTAATTTTCGCCCATCAACTATGCCAACTGCGGTCTCATCGCAGGAGGTTTCAATGCCAAGAACTAGCGCCATTACTTCAGCTCCTTGCGCATTACCACAGCAGTTAATCCTGGGCCGTAGTAATTCTCTCTTCTAGAAATTTCAACAAATCCAAAGGATTCATATAAGGGGCGGGCCTGATCATTTCCTAATCTCATCTCAAGCATAATTGCCTGCGCCTTTTTAACTCTAGCCCAATCAATTAACCGCTTTAACAACTCTCGGCCAATACCTTTTCGCCGGTGGTCTGCTGCCACAGTTATTGTGTGAATATCAGCCACATCTGCCACATAGAAAATTCCAGCATATGCAATTAATTGTCCTTCAAACTCAGCAGCTAAGTAGTGTGCGGTTTTAGGCGCCTTAGCAAACTCCTCTTTAAATTGCCCAGCACTCCAAGCCGCCTTTGCATAAACCTCTTTTTCAATTGCAGTTGCACTCACTAAATCCAAAGCTGTCATTGGTCGAAACTTAACCCCGATTGGAAGTGGATAAGCATCTGGTTTTCTTATGTAAATTGGTTGTTCAACTGATTTACTACTTTGGGCAATTTTGGCTAACGCCACTGGATCTGGATAGTACTCACCCTCATTTAATACTGGGATGCCAAACTTTTCTAATTCACTTGCATTGCTAACTGCTGGCTCAGTTATTCGAAGTCCATCTTTATACCTGGCCCAAAATCTCTCTTTCCGTCTGGCATCGGTTGAAAGAATAAATTCGCTTTTGTTAATTCCAGCAGCCATCGCATCAAGTGAGCACACTCCAACCCAATCTATTTCAGCTGCTAGCGCAAAACTTTGAGCAAAAGCTATTCCAACTCTAAGGCCAGTAAATGGGCCAGGGCCCATGCCAACAGCAACTAAATCAATTTTGTTATTTAGTGCAATCACTTGGGAAACAAGCTTTGGTAGTACTTCACCATGAGCTAGTGGATCAGTATGTGATTGATTAAATATAACTTTGCCATCACAGATTAGTGCGACAGAGGTTTTTGAGGTTGAGGTATCAATCGCTAATACATTGCTCATAACTTAAAGTTTTCCCAACGATCTCCCACCATCACAAACTCCACCTGGCGTTGATCATCTTTTTGCCCACGATCAATATTTATCTCTAAGTAGTGATCGGTTAGGGTTGAAACAAAATCCTTACCCCATTCAATCACAAATACAGAGCTCGATAAATAACTTTCAAAATCTAAATCTGCAAAATTACTTGGATCAGAGTCCAATAAACGATAAGCATCAATATGAATGAAGTTTGGATTTCCCTTATGAATCCGACTGATCACAAATGTTGGTGAGGTGACTCCTAAAATTTTAAATGCTGAGGCAATGCCTTGAGTTAATACCGTCTTGCCCGCACCTAGTTCGCCATTTAATACCACTACATCTGATGGCTTTAATTGCCGGCCGATTTTTTCACCCAACTCAAACATCTGCTGGGGTGAATCAACTTGAATTTTCATCAGGAGGTTAGTTTATAGAGAATAAAAACGGGCCCCTAGTTTCCTAGAGGCCCGCTTAATTTCTTACTTACTTATTGACGGAACTTCAGCAATGGTGGTGCGAAGTTTGGATCAACAAACAAGTTTGGCTCATTCTTAATTGCAGCCTTTACAGCTGTAGTAGAAGGAAGTTTGCCGCTCTTGGCTGCGGATGCTGCAAGTTTTGCAACAGCCAAGATTTGGCTAGTTGTGTAGTTGCAGTGTTGAGTTCCGTTTGTGATTCCATCTGGAGCCATTGGCGTACCAGCGGATGAGAAATCAGTGTATTCATCAGCAGGCTTATTCCAAATTGTTAGAAGTTTGCCTGACTTTGAAACATTATTATCAACAGATGCCTCATACTGATTTTTCAAGTATTGAGCAGCACCTGCTGGAGCAATGTGATCAGCAGTTGCGGCGAGTTGAATAGTTGGAACTTCAATCTTGCCTTGTAGCTGATAAACACTGTTCATCTTTGCAACTGCGGCAGCATTAGCTGTTACGCGTGGTGCTGCAGGATTTAGTGGGCTTAGATATCCAAGCATTCCTGCAATTCCACTCTTACCTGTTAGGCCTGCTGCATAAACATCAGCATCATCACCGAGACGCTTTGCGTAATCTGTCTTTGAATTATCAAAGACCACTCCACCATAGCGAACCTCCATGTCGTAATTTGCAATTATGGCAAGGACGGCAGCTTGCGCTCCATTTTCAAGAACAGCAAGTGCTGGGCTGATTACTAAACCAAATGAGGTCTCAAGTGGTCCGACTGGACCAGATGATGCATCATATGTATTTGATTGAGTTGGAACTCCAGAGATCAAACCAAGCAACAAAATTGCGCTGCGCACTGGAATTGCTTTTAGAGCAGCAGGAACTGTTGAAGTTGCTGGCCATGCTGGCGCTGTTGGATTAGCCGCAATAGCTGCTTGAAGTGCTTGAAGAGTTGTTAGAACTGTTCCAAGATCTGTAAGCATCTCAACATAACCTGCTTGACCTGCTGAGTAATTAGTTCCCTTAATTGCAGGATTAAAGAATTGCTTCATTCCCCAAAGGAAATCACCAGCATAAGTAATCTCAGCTTGAGCAGAATCTGCAATACACATTGGTGCCACAGCATCGACAGCTCCTGGCATTTGTTCAGCCAGGGCCTGTGAAGCAAGGCCACCTAGTGAGTTACCCCAGGCAACAACCTTGCTTACCTTTGGATACTTATCACGGGCTAATGTGATTACCTGAAGTGCTGCTTCAACACTCTCTTCTAGGTTCCATCCTTGAGTTTGTACACCTGCGCCAGCTAACGCAAAACCTTGCGCTAGAAGTGCTGCGGCAACCTCTTCAGATGGTGCAACCTCTGGTGCGTAATTAACAAGTGAACCCTTAGGAGCAACTACTGGAATTGCAGGCAGGTTAACGTTGTAACGAATTCCATGTGAGTAAACCATCAATGTGCCATTGAATTTTGCAGGCATGATGATTTCATACTTGGATTTGTTCATATCTGTGCCAGTGCACTTTTCAATATCAACAACTTTGATGCCAGAAAGAATGGTTGTCTCTTGGCAATCATCAGCAGCACGAGCAACTGTTGGTACAGCTACTGTGAATGCTGCGATTAATGCAGCTGAAGAAAGGGCAACTAGGCCCTTAGTTAGTTTTAGATTTTTCATGAGTTTGTTGGTATCCCATTCTTAGGCATTGTTGGACGAACAAAGGTTGATACAGAAACTGCGCCAGCGCCTGA
Organism: Candidatus Planktophila sp.; assembly: GCA_003569185.1. Taxonomy (GTDB): domain Bacteria; phylum Actinomycetota; class Actinomycetes; order Nanopelagicales; family Nanopelagicaceae; genus Nanopelagicus. The sequence continues at coordinate 103,532 of BGOJ01000006.1, forward strand.
ATCAGTTGAGTAAATAACTAGTTTGCCACCGTAAGGCTTTGCCTCACCTTTGGCATTTAGTTGTGCTACCCAATATCCGTTATATCCAATTCGGCTAGTTGGTGAGTATCCAAGTGGTACCAATCCTGCACTTGCAAAGTTAGCACCCTTATTTTCGATGGCAGAGATAACACCAGCTCGAGTTAAATCCTTACCAGCAGCACGTAGTGCCTGCACAGTTAGCATCGCTGAGTTCATTGCTGCCAGTACGTAGTTATCAAAGGTAATTCCCTTGTTGTACTTAGCATTGATATCAGCAAATTGCTGGACATAAGGATCAGTCATGTCTTTAGCATCTGGCATAAAGCTTGCTGTAATTACGCCATCAATTGTGGTTGGCTTAACACCTAGAGCAAGTAATGTATTTGCGTCTGCGCCAACTGAACCGGCATACCAAGTGAATTTGGTAGTTAGTGCTAATTTCTCAGCTGCCTTCAGAATTGTTGCAGTTACATCTGTTGTTCCAAACAGAACAACTACTGGCTTACCTGGGGTTGCACCTAGTGCTGTTAATGCTGCTTCAGCACGAGCTGCAGTCATAGAACCTTGTGGGTAAAGGATTGGAGCGGCTGAGAATGTGTGTCCAGCTGTCTTGAAGCCGGCAACGCCATCTGAACCAAACTCATCATCTTGAGCCACTAAGAATGTTGCTTGACCTGGGAAGTTATCTTTAATTGCCTTAGCAATTACCTTAGCTTCCATTGCATAGGTTGGTAGCACCATAAATGTTGTTGGGTACTTGGTCTTATCAGTGAATCCACTGAAACCAGTGTTGATAAATAGATCAGGAACATTGTTCTTGGCTAATGCTGCCGCTTTGTAAGCCTTTGAGTGAGTAGCAGTTCCAAGAGCTCCGACTAGAGCAAATACATTGTCCTTCAAAACTAAGTTGGTAGTTTGCGTTGCAGCAAGTGTTGGTAGGTACTTGTCATCACGGCTGATGAGATTGATCTTTCGACCATAAACACCACCATTTGCGTTGATGTAGCTGAAGTACGCCTTCATTGCGCCTGGAACCTTTCCGTATGAAAGTCCAGCTGAGCCAGTTAGTGGGGATGAGATACCTAACTTGATCTCACTTGCAGTAACTCCCGGAGTTGCAGCCTGAGCTGGCAGGGTGCTTAACACCATTGCGCCAGTTGCAATCACCGCTGAAACGAGGCTAGCTCGCTTCATGTTTTTGTTTCTGATCATTTATTTCCTTCCCTAGGTTTATTCGTTAAAACTTCTTATTTCTTATGGTGCCTCTTTATTAAGTGCCCTGGACCATTTGGTGTGAAGACAACTGCCAAGATCAGCAGCGCACTCACCAAGAAGCCAGGCAAGGTTGTTATAAAACCTTCCGAACCTCCAATACGGGATACTAACGAATCGGCGATTTCAGGTATAGCAACCAGCACCAACCCGCCAAGAATGACACCTTTTAGGTTGTACAGGCCAGTAACAACCGCCCCGCCGAGCAGGGCAAAGGAGAGGCTGAGCGGAAATGCGCTGGGTGAGACCCCGCTAATAAGCATTACCAGCAAACCCCCAGATAATCCGGCCACCCCAGAGCTAATCGCAAAAGCGGTCACCTTTAATCGACCAACATTAATTCCGGATAGTTCTGCTGCAATTGGGTTATCGCGAAGTGCTCTAAATGTTCTGCCATATTTTGTTGAGAGTAAATTTGCAATAAACCAGACCATAATTAAGGATGCAAGCGCGCTAATCCAGAAGAACCATTTGTATTGTGAAAAATCCTCACCAAATCTTGCTGGTGGCAGGCCAACATCAAAAACAATTCCCTCTTCCGCTCCCAAGATTGGAAATTGATTTGCAAGTGTTGGAAGTGAAATTGCTAGCGCTAATGTGGTGCCAGCTAAATATGGCCCAGACAATCTTGCGGCAATTAAACCTAAAATCAAACCAAATACTCCAGCAACAAGTGCTGCCATGAACAATCCAATAATTGGATGAAGGCCGGCATTAAATATTGTTAGCGCACCCGCGTATGCACCAACTGCCATAAGTGCACTTTGCCCAAGAGAAAGCTGACCGCTATAGCCAGTTAACAAAATAATTGAGGTGATTGCTAATGCATAGGTGGCAACAAATGATCCTTGGTATAACTCAAGATCTCCTACTCGATCACCGAGTAGTAAGAGCACCCAACCAAATGCTACAAATAAAAGTGTTCTTTTCTTAGTACTTACCTGTTTACTCACTTAAGCACCTCGACTTTTCTTTGCGGCAAAAAGTCCAGATGGTTTAATCAATAAGACCAGCACTAGCACGATAAAGGCGGTTGGGAAAAATAACTTCTGACTTATGTAGGTTGTTGAAAAATTAATTGCAAAACCTAAAATCATGGCGCCAGCTACTGCGCCAAATAAACTTTCTAAACCTCCGATAACAGCCGCAACAAATCCAAAGACAAGTAGCAAATCCATCGCATTTGGATATAAGAAGTAGCCTGGAATATAAAGCATGCCAGCTAAACCACCAGATGCTCCTGCAATTGCCCAACCTAAGGTTCTAACTGCATCAACTTTAATTCCAGATAATCTTGCAATCTCAGGTGAATAAGCAGATGCTCGCAATGCTAAGCCAATATTGGTGCGCTGAAATAATATAGTCAGCAATAACATCGCAATTGCTACTGCGACCAAAACCAGCAGGTTATAACTACTAAATGCAATTACCTTTCCCATGACTTTATATCCACCAGTTGAAACCGGTGCTTCAATTGATTGATTTGTAAGACCCCAAATGAATCCAATAATTGCTTGAATAATTCCAAGTAGTCCTAAGGTGGCAACAACTGGTGCGATCATCACAATTGGACCAGATTTAACCCGCTTAAATATTGGTCTCATGAAAAATCTATCAATTACTGCGCCAATAATCGCTCCACTTATCACTGCCACGACTAATGCCAGCCAGTAGGAACCTGTTCGCTGTATAACTGTGTATCCAATATAGGTTGTTAAAACAGCTTGACCTGCTTGGGCAAAATTAATTACGCGGGTAGAACGCCAAACCAAAACGATTGCTAACGCCATTAGTGCATAAATAGCACCGGATGATAAGGATGTAAGGATTGCGGTTATAAATTCGGTCATCTTAGAACCCCAAGTAGGCAGAGCGAACTGCCGGATCATTTAGAAGTTTTTCTGCTGAATCTACTGCAACCACAGAACCTAAATTCAAAACAATTCCTTCATCAGCAATCTTTAATGCACCCATTGCATTTTGTTCTACCAACACAACCGTCAAATCCATTTTTTTAACAAATGATTTAATGGTTTGAAAGATCTGTTCAACAATAAGTGGGGCAAGTCCAAGGGATGGCTCATCTAACAAAAGTAATTTTGGCCGGGCAATTAATGCCCTGCCAATAGCCAGCATCTGGCGCTCTCCACCAGAGAGTGAGCCAGCAGATTGCGACAATCTTTGGCCTAAAATTGGAAAAAGTTCAATAACTTCATTTGTTGCTTCTGTAACTGCTTTTTTATCTTTTTGCCAAAGCCCAGTTAAGGCTAAATTATCTTTCACACTTAACTCTGCAATTACAGATTTACCATCAGAGACATGCATAATTCCAGAGCGTGCTAAATCCTCAGCACGTTTGCCTAGTATTGAAACCCCATTCCAACTCGCACTCCCAGAAGTGGCATCCTTTAAGCCAGATAAGGTTCTTAGCAGTGTGGTTTTGCCAGCGCCATTGGCGCCGATGATCGCTGCCAGTTGGCCCTGTGGAACTTTAAATGAGACATTGTTTATGGCTCTAATTGCACCGTGATCAATTGTTAAACCTTCAACTATGAGAGTCAATTGTTTACCCCCAAATATGCTTCAACAACCGCTGGATCGCGCCTTACTTTCTCAACATCACCTGATGAAATTACCTCACCAAAGTTGAGTACATAAAGACGATCACAGACTGACATAACTACATCCATATGGTGTTCCACCAAAATAACTGAACACTGGGTTGCTAAGTTATGAATAAGTGAGTTCATCCATTCAATATCTTGCGCACCCAGTCCACCTGCTGGTTCATCAAGTAAAAGTACTTTTGGCTCTGAAACTAATGCCCGGGCAATAGCTACTCGTTTTGTAACTGGATAAGGAAGTGAATCAGCCCGTTGATCGGCGATCCCTGATGCATACACACGTTCTAACGCAGTTAACGCTCGCTGACGTAATTTCTTCTCATCCTTAAGACTTAAACCAAGTGCGCCAGAGATCAAGCCACTTTTAGAGCTTTTATTATCACCAATCATCACATTCTCAAGCACACTCAGCTCTGGAAATAATCCAACACCTTGAAGTGTGCGCGAAATTCCTAAATCAATTAATTGGTGCGGCTTTGGCCATTTATGAGATTTACCATTTATCGAAAGAGTTCCAGATTCCACCTCAGTTAAGCCAGAGAGTGCGTTAAAGAAAGTTGTTTTGCCAGCCCCGTTAGGACCAATTAATCCAACGACCTCATTTTCATTTAATTCCAAATTAACATTGGAAAGTGCTTTCAAACCACCAAATGAAACTGATAAAGATTTAATTGAAAGCAAATTAGCGTTACTCACGAGAGTAGATTCTAGGCACCCGAACTCCAATTCGGGTAACGATTTCATAATTTATTGTTCCGCAAGCCTTAGCCCACTCATCAATTGTGTACTCACCCTTGCTACCATCACCAAAAACAATCACTTCATCCCCAGTTTTTGCTAAGGAATCAGCCCCAAGATCTACCACAAATTGATCCATTGAAACTCTGCCAATTAATGGTGCTCGTTTACCTGCAACAAAAATGCCAGCTGAATTGTTTGCATTTCTTGGAACTCCATCTGCGTAACCAAGAGTTACTACACCAAGTTTGGTATCTGATTTTGTTATCGCAGTTCCGCCATACCCAACACTTTGGCCGGCTTTAACTGCTTTAACAAGTTGGAGTTTGGCAAATAATTTCATAGCAGGTTTTAAGCCAAGTGAGTTGGAATCTCCCATGTTAATAACATCAGGAGATAAGCCGTATAAACCAATTCCCCACCTAATTATATTTTTGTGAGCAGCCCTATTACTTAAAGCTGCTGCAGAGTTTGCGATATGAATAAACTCTGGGCTAACGCCAGCATCACTTAGTTGTTTAACCTTTTGAGTAAATACATCTAACTGAGTTTTATTCATTACCTCATTTGGCTCATCCGCCATTGCAAAATGCGACCAAATTCCAATCGCTTTGATCTCATTTGCCTTTACCGCTTTTACAATCTCAGGCAGTAATAATCCCCAATCATCACCAAATCCACCACGATTCATTCCAGTATCAATTTCAATGTGAACTCTTGGTACTTTGTTTATAGATTTTCCAACCAAGATAATTTCATTTAAAAGTTCTATAGATGAAAGGGAGAGATCAATATCAAGATTTATTGCAGTTTTAAAATCTTCGCCAATCGGCGTAAGCCACGAAATTATTGGTTTTGTAATTCCATTATTTCTAAGTGCAATCCCCTCTTCAAGAAGGGCGGTGCCAAACCAATCAGCGCCAGCTTTCTCAGCCGCCTTTGCAACATCAATTAACCCATGGCCATAAGCATCTGCTTTAACAACTGCAAGTACTTGAGCAGAGGTTTTACTCTTAATAAATTTTAGATTCTCAGCAATAGCTGCAAGATTTATTTCAGCTCGAGCGCGACTCATAATTAAGTAAGCCTACTTTGAATTAAGAAGGTTGGCGATCAGAGGTGATCGAGCGGTCGACCGCAATGATCGCCACAAGTAATGCTGAACCAATAAACAATCCGCCCAAGAGATCTGAGAACCAATGTGTGTTTCGATATAGAGATGCTAAACAGACCCCGGTTGTAACTATGGCAACAAACCATGTTAATCGCATGCCCTCAAATGGATACTTATGAGAGTATCTAAATATTAAATATGCAAATATTCCCCAGGTTAAAATCGCATTTGCTGCATGCCCACTTGGATATGACAGACCACTGTCGGTGAAGACTAAATCAAATCCAGTACTTGGCTTAGTTCTGCCAAACAATAATTTAGATGCTCCGACCGTTAGATTAAGAAGTAGAAGTGAAAGAATGGAAAGATTGATTGGCCGCCAAGATTTAAACCTTCGACTGATTAAAACTGCGGTAAATAATAAAATTATTGCAGTCACACTTCTTAGCCCAAGATCATCAACTAACATCACCAAAGTCGGAGTTTTACCTGGGGTTATTAACAGGAAATCACGTTCATATATCCACTCATCAACTCGTCTAATCCAAGTATTTGCTAATACCTGCTGAGTCACTAAGCCGTAGAGAGCTAAAAATAAAAAGGTTAACTTGATTGCAGAGTTCATCTGCTTTTTTCTTTGCTCAGGCATTTTTCTTACTCAACTGTTACTGATTTTGCCAAGTTTCTGGGCTGATCAACATCATTTCCACGGGCAACTGCCATCTCATATGCAATTACTTGCAGTGGAACAACTGCAAGTACTGGTTGTAATAGTTGATCAATTTTTGGAATTCGAATCAAATGATCGGCGCCATCAAAATCAAATTCACTAATGGCAATTACTACCGCGCCCCGTGCTTTTACTTCTTGAATATTACTTGCCATCTTTTCAGCAAGAACTGAATGCTCAGCCGGCATTATCGCCACCACTGGAGTTCCCTTATCAATTAATGCGATTGGTCCATGCTTTAACTCCCCTCCCGCAAAACCTTCAGCATGCATATAGGCGAGCTCTTTTAATTTTAAAGCTCCCTCAAGCGCAGTTGGATATCCAACATGTCGGCCTAAGAATAAAACTGACTCTGCATCTTTAAATTTACGAGTTAACTCTCTTAACGGCTCTACAGTTTCTAATACCTGCTCAACCTTTGCTGGTAATGCAGATAACTGTTCAACAATTGCATTCACCTCTTTTTTACTTAAATTATCTAGACTTTTTCCAATCTCTAAGCCAATTAAGTACATAGCAATTAATTGAGTGGCAAAGGCTTTGGTGGAGGCAACTGCTATTTCAGGGCCTGCATGTGTGTATAAAACTGCATCAGATTCTCTACCAATAGTTGATCCATTGGTATTGCAAACAGAAAATATTGTGGCACCTTTTGACTTGGCATAACGAAGAGCCATCAAGGTATCCATAGTCTCACCTGATTGTGAGATTGGAATTACTAAAGTTTTTTTATCCAAACTTGGCTCGCGGTATCGATACTCAGAGGCAAGCTCAACATCTACTGGTATTTGTCCCCATTTTTCAATTGCATACTTACCAACTAATCCTGCGTTATATGCAGTTCCGCAAGCAATAATTACAATCTTTTCAAACTTCTTAAATCTAAGTTTTAGATTTAGCCCATCTAAGCGGCCAATTAAAGTATCTGAAATTGCCTTTGGTTGTTCATAAATCTCCTTCAGCATAAAGTGGGTAAAACCACCGCGCTCTGCCGCACTTGCATCCCAGGAGATCTCATACTGCTTTGATTTAACTACCTGTCCATCCAGGTTTGTTACCTCAATTGAAGTTGGAGTTATTTCAACAACCTCATCTTGACCAAGTTCAAGTGCAACCTTGGTATGAGCGATAAAGGCTGCAACATCTGAGGCTAGAAAATTCTCACCATTGCCAACTCCAACAACAAGTGGTGAGTTTCGTCTTGCACCCACAATATGTGAAGGATTATCGGAATGAATTGCCAGCAATGTAAATGAACCCTTTAACTGCTTACACACTTGGCGCATAGCAGCAGCTAAATCACCATTATTCTCTTTTCGAGCATCACTTAATAGGTGAACAACAGATTCAGTATCAGTTTCAGATTTAAATTTATGACCGCGTTTTTCTAACTCAGCACGCAATTGAACATAATTTTCAATAATTCCATTATGAATTAAGGCCAGCTTTCCATCATTATCTAAGTGCGGGTGCGCATTGGTATCAGTTGGTCCACCATGAGTGGCCCATCTGGTGTGGCCAATGCCGCTAGTTGAATTTGGAGTTTTAGCCAATGCCTCTTCTAAGTTTTTTAACTTACCAGCTCGTTTTTCAATATATAAAGGTTTACCAATTTCAGTTGGAAGAGCTATGCCAGCTGAGTCATAACCGCGATACTCAAGTCTTCGCAGACCTTCTACTACTGGATTTAGTGCGGAGTTTTTACCGGTGTAGCCAACAATGCCGCACATTTATAAAACTCCTTTAACTACTTAAGCTCTAATCTTACTAGTTGGGCTAATGATTCTGCGATTTTTTGAGCCAAGTCCAATTCATTTGCCTCAACCATTACTCGAACAAGTGCTTCAGTTCCTGATGCACGAAGTAAGACTCTGCCATTTTGACCTAATTGTTGCTCAGCAGATGTGACTGCATCCTTAATTTTTACAGAGGATGACAATTTATCTTTATTGACATCTTTAACATTTATTAAAACTTGTGGGTATTTTTCCATTGTTGATGCCAGCTCCAGTAATGATTTCTTAGATTTAGCCATAACCTGCATAACTTGTAATGCAGTAAGTAAGCCATCACCAGTGTTTGAGAATTGGCGCATAATCACATGGCCAGATTGCTCACCACCTAGGCTGTAATCATTTTCTAGCATCTTCTCTAATACATAGCGATCGCCAACTGCAGTTTTTTCAAATTTAATTCCCAAATTATCCATTGACTTTATAAAGCCTAAGTTGCTCATCACAGTTCCAACAACCGCTTTTTTATTTAACTTTCCTTGAGCTAAATAGGAGGTAGCTAAAATATTTAATATGTGATCGCCATCAATTACCTCACCAGTTTTCGCAATCAAAAGGCAGCGATCAGCATCCCCATCATGGGCAACCCCAAGATCAGCATTAGCATTTTTAACCTGCGCAATTAAATTATCTAAATGAGTTGAGCCACAATTTTCATTTATATTCCAACCAGTTGGTGTGGCAGATATTGCTTTAACACTCGCCCCAGCTCTTTCATAAGCAATAGGTGCAACGGTTGAGGCTGCCCCGTTTGCGCAATCCACAATTACATTTAAACCAGTTAACTTGGTTGAAATAGTTGCCAGTAAATGTTCTACATATCTTTCTTTAGCGCCATCATCTAAAACAATTCGACCCACATTTAATCCAGTTGGTCGATCCCAAGGCTCACCTAATCTAGCTTCGATTTGAGCCTCAACTTGATCAGCTAATTTATCCCCACCTTTTGCAAAGAACTTAATTCCATTATCTGGCATTGGATTATGGGATGCACTAATCATCACGCCCAGATCGGCATTACTTTCTTTAACTAAGAATGCAATTGCAGGTGTTGGCAGCACGCCAACTCGGTAAACATCAACACCAGCACTAGTTAAGCCAGCAACTATTGCGGCCTCTAAAAAATCACCGGAGGCACGAGAATCTTGTCCAACAATTGCTTTTGGTCGGTGTCCAGCAAATGCACCAATTTCACCAAGTACATGTGCGGCAGCGATTGCTAAATCAACGGCAAGTTCAGCTGTGAGATCAACATTTGCAACACCTCGTACACCGTCGGTGCCGAAGAGGGCCATATTAGATTTGTTAGCGAGTAAAAAATTAACGCTTGCTATATTGAGAACGCTTGCGGGCCTTCTTAAGGCCGTACTTCTTGCGCTCAATTACACGTGCATCGCGAGACAAGAATCCAGCCTTCTTCAAGGTTGGTCGGTTTGCATCAACATCAATCTCATTTAGCGCACGGGCAACACCAAGGCGAAGAGCTCCGGCTTGACCAGAGGTTCCGCCGCCATTGATGCGAGCAAAAACATCATAAGTTCCTTCAGCGCCAACAGTTTTAAATGGCTCAGCTACTGATTGTTGATGAACCTTGTTTGGAAAATAAACCTCTAGTGGCTTGCCATTAACAACCCAACGACCAGATCCTGGTACTAGACGAACTCGGGCAACTGCTTCCTTGCGACGACCAACGCCACCACCTGGAGCGGTGATCGCTTTGCGGTTGGTAGCAGGTGCTGGTGTGCTTGAGCTGTATGAGGTTGGAAGCGCCTCATCGGTTGTATCTAAATTTTCCTCTGACATTTTTCTCCTATTTATTTCTTTGAAATCTGGGAAACTTGATTGAACTCAAATGCCTTAGGGTTTTGAGCTGCATGTGGATGCTCACTACCTGCATAAACCTTTAACTTAGTTGCAGCTGCGCGACCAACTGAGTTCTTTGGCAACATTCCTTTAATAGCTTTTTCTACCGCACGGGTTGGAAACTTCTCAAATAAATCTGAATAAACAGTTGAGGTCATACCACCTGGATAACCAGAGTGTTGGTGGGCAAATTTTTGTGAACTCTTTGAACCAGTCAATGCAACTTTGTCGGCATTGATAACAATTACAAAGTCACCCATATCCATGTGCGGAGCAAAAGTTGTTTTGTGTTTTCCACGCAATAAGTTTGCAGCGTGGGTAGCAAGACGTCCGAGCACCACATCTTGAGCATCAATGAGATACCAACTACGGGTGATCTCACCAGCTTTAGGTGTAAATGTGCGCACAAGCATCTGCCTTTCTTATTGCTAAGGATTGTCCCGATTGGGTCATTTCCAGAGGCCAAAGATTACCTTCAGGTGTGGGATTAGGTCAAAACCGCATCCTGGCCCCGCTTAGAAATCACCCTCATTCTCTTGCCCCAGCTGTTGCTGGTGATAATCGTTGTAATTAGCCAAGTATTGATCCTCCGGCGGAAAATTAACCTTAATTAGAGTTAAGCCTTTTGCTGGAAAGACATAACTATCTGAAATTCTCACTCGTTGCTCTAAAATTTTTTTCATCCATCCCGGTTCAAACCTTCCTTCACCAACACAAACTGCTGCACCTACTAAATTTCTAACCATGTTATAGCCAAAGGAGTTAGCAGTAATTTGGCCAACCACAATGCCTTTTCATCCCGGCACCAATTAAATTCAAGCAATTTCTTAATGGTGCTTGTTCCTTCACGGTGTTTACAAAAGGTGAAAAAATCATGCTCGCCAAGTAATGATTTAGATGCTTGATTCATTAGATCTATATCAAGTGAGCGAAACCAGGAGACGCTGTCATGGCGATCAAAGGGTGCGGTAACTTTTCCACCATCAACTATCTTGTATTGATAGGTGCGCGAATTTGGGCCAAACCTGGCGTGAAAATTAAGCGGCGCCCAAGTAGCCGCCAGCACTCGAACATCAGCTTTTAATAATTGATTTAGCCGAAAGGCTAAGTTTTCTACCTCGGTATCTGCTGGTAGATCAACATGTAAAACTTGATGTTTTGCATGCACACCAGCATCAGTTCGCCCGGCAACAATTGTTGATACTTCACCACGAGTTAAAGTTGAAAGCGCAGTTTCAAAATCCTCTTGGATAGTTCGAAGCCCAGGTTGTTTTGCCCAACCAGAAAAGTGCGTTCCGTCATAAGTTAAATCAACTCTTAAACGAGAAAACCCACTCTTAACTTCAAGAGTGGGTTTAGTCATAATCTTTATTTTAGGTCTGCGTTATTACTCAGCTTTCGCTGCTGCTTTTTTTGCAACCTTTTTAGCTGGCACGCCAGCTTCAACCATTTCGATTACTGCCATTGGTGCATTGTCACCTTTGCGTGGACCGATTTTGGTTATGCGGGTGTAGCCACCATCACGGGCTTCAAATCTTTTTGCAATATCTGTAAATAATGTGTGCACTACAGATTTGCTAGAGATTCTTGCCATAACGCGACGACGAGCTGCAAGATCACCCTTTTTTGCATGAGTGATTAATCGCTCTGCTAATGGACGAAGACGTTTTGCCTTTGCTTCAGTTGTGGTCAACTTTCCTTTTTCGAAAAGTTGCGCAGCTAATGTGCCCAGCAATAATTTCTCATGTGCTGGTCCACTTCCTAAACGTGGGCCTTTACTTGGCTTTGGCATATTCTCTCCTAGACCTCTTCAGCGTCGACAAGTTCATCATCAACGTTGCTTCCATAATTAGCATGCTTAGTTGGATCAAATCCAGCTGGGCTGTCCTTTAATTGCATTCCCATGGATTGTAATTTCGCCTTAACCTCATCAATTGATTTGGAGCCGAAGTTACGAATATCCATTAGATCTGCTTCAGAACGTGAAAGTAACTCACCAACGGTGTGAATACCTTCGCGCTTTAAGCAGTTATAAGAACGAACAGTTAGATCAAGATCTTCGATTGGAAGTGCCATATCAGCAGCGAGTGCTGCATCTTGAATGGAAGGTCCCATCTCAATTCCTTCAGCGTTAGCATTTAACTCACGTGCTAAACCAAACAACTCAACCAATGTCTTTCCGGCAGATGCCATGGCATCAGCTGGCTTCATTGATCTCTTAGTCTCAACATCTACAACTAAGCGATCGAAGTCGGTGCGTTGTTCAACACGAGTTGCTTCAACTTTGTAGGTAACCCGTAATACAGGTGAGTAAATAGAGTCAACTGGAATTCGACCAATTTCTCCTCCTGCTTGCTTGTTTTGAACAGCGGTGATGTAACCACGACCGCGCTCAACTGTTAACTCAATCTCAAACTTTGCCTTTGAGTTTAAGGTAGCAATGTGTAGCTCTGGGTTGTGCACCTGCACACCAGCTGGAGCTGCAACATCTGCACCAGTAACAATTCCATCACCATTTTTACGGATGTAAAGAAGGGATGGCTCATCATTATCTGAAGATAAAACTAGGTTTTTGATGTTTAAGACGATCTCAGTTAGATCCTCTTTCACACCTTCTAGGGCAGTGAACTCATGCAACGCATTGTTGACTCGAATACCAGTAACAGCTGCTCCTGGAATTGAAGATAACAAGGTGCGACGAATCGAATTACCAAGGGTGTAACCGAAACCTGGTTCTAGTGGCTCAATAATGAACCGTGAACGGTACTCGCTTACTACTTCCTCAGTGAGGATGGGGCGTTGTGCAATTAGCACTGTATTCCTCCGTATGTTCTGGAAGACCCTCTATTTGATCTTCCGGTTGGCTTACGATATTTAGTTTTTACTGCGGTAAATCTTTACTGCTTTAATTACTTGATTACTTGGAGTAAAGCTCAACGATTAGTTGCTCTTGTACCTGAGTATCAATAATTGGGCGGGTTGGGATTGCGTGAATCAGGATGCGCATCTTTGATCCCACAACCTCCATCCATGCTGGAACTGCTTTCTCACCAAGTTCTGCGCTAGCAACAATGAATGGTGTGGTGTCCAGTGAAGCTGGCACAACATCAATTACATCCATTGGTGTTACGCGAAATGATGGAATATTTACGCTCTTGCCATTTACTAAGAAGTGACCGTGGCGAACTAACTGACGTGCCATGTCACGGCTCTTTGCAAAGCCAGCGCGGAAAACTACGTTATCTAAACGAGTTTCAAGTAGTACTAAAAGATTTTCACCAGTCTTACCTTGCAGACGGTTAGCCTCTTCGTAGTAACCACGGAACTGACGTTCTAGAATTCCGTAAATACGTGCGCACTTTTGCTTCTCACGCATCTGTAGTAAGTACTCAGAATCCTTTGAGCGAGCGCGACCATGTTGTCCTGGTGGATATGGTCGTGACTCAATTGGACACTTTGGTCCGTCACATTTAGAGCCCTTAAGGAAGAGCTTTACTTTTTCGCGACGGCATCTTTTGCAATCTGCACCGGTATAGCGAGCCATAGTTTTCTCCCTTTCCTTATACTCGACGTGGTTTACGTGGACGGCAACCGTTATGAGGTGCTGGAGTTACATCTGCGATGGCTCCAACCTCAAGACCTGCTGCTTGTAATGAACGAATTGCAGTTTCCCGGCCTGAACCAGGTCCCTTAACAAATACATCAACCTTCTTTAAACCATGCTCCTGTGCTTTGCGAGCAGCAGCCTCAGCTGCCATTTGCGCAGCAAATGGAGTTGATTTACGAGAACCTTTAAATCCAACTTGGCCAGATGATGACCATGCAATTACACCACCTGCTGGATCGGTAATTGAAACAATGGTGTTGTTGAAAGTGCTCTTGATGTAAGCATGTCCGAAGGCAACATTTTTCTTATCCTTCTTACGTGCTTTAATTTTCTTAGGTGCAGCCTTTGCTGCATCCTTTGCTGGTTTAGTCTTTTCGGCGGCCATTACTTGGTCTCCTTCTTCTTACCAGCGATTGCAACACGTGGACCCTTGCGAGTACGAGCGTTGGTGTGAGTACGTTGTCCGCGGACCGGTAATCCCTTACGGTGACGTGATCCTTGGTAGCTTTGAATTTCAACTTTGCGACGGATGTCGCCAGCGACCTCTCGACGAAGATCACCCTCAATTTTGTAATTTGCTTCAATGAATTCACGAAGCTTTGCCAAATCTGGCTCTTGTAAATCTTTAACGCGGATATCTGGTGAGATACCGGTGGCAGCAAGTGTTGCCTGCGCACGGGTAAGTCCCATTCCGAAAATATAGGTAAGTGCGACCTCAACACGCTTTTCGCGGGGAAGATCGACACCAACAAGACGTGCCATATCGCTAACCTGTTTCTTTTATCCGAAAGGTCCTTCGCAATGCCTCCAGATAATTTCTTATCTGGCCTCAGCCTTTCGGACTGAGGGTCTTAATTAAGTTTGACCTTAATTAAGTTACATCACGCGTTTTTTTATTTAACCCTGACGTTGTTTATGACGTAGGTTGTCGCAGATCACCATTACGCGACCATTACGACGAATGACTTTGCACTTGTCGCAAATCTTTTTCACGCTAGGTTTGACCTTCACGATTACCTTTCTAACAACTTAAAGATTAAAAATTATTTATTTGTAACGATAAATAATTCGACCTCTGGTGAGGTCATATGGACTAAGTTCTACGATCACTTTATCCTCTGGCAAAATGCGAATGTAGTTCTGTCGCATCTTTCCACTGATATGTGCTAAAACTTTGTGTCCATTTGTTAACTCAACTCGGAACATTGCGTTTGGTAGTGCTTCAGCAACAGTGCCTTCGATTTCAATTGCACCGTCTTTCTTGGCCAAGCGATACCTACTTATCTGTTCTAAATTAGGTTTACCCCTTGCGAGGCAGGAGGGATAGTTTAGGCGGGGTGGGGAAAAAAGAAAAATCCGCTCAAAGAGCTTCAAATCTATGCGGGAAAATCTGCACCCTCCTAGAGCAAATCTGAGACTTCAACACCCAATCTGGCTAGCTGCTCTTTTCCACCATCTTCGGCGGTTAAAACAAAGATTTTGCCATCAGGAGTGATTGTGTAGGTGTGTTCAAAATGTGCACCAGTTGATGAATCATGAGAGACAACTGTCCAATCATCACTTAAAACTTTAGTGCGCTCATGTCCCCTGGTAATCATTGGTTCAATTGCAAGTGCCATGCCAACTACTAACTCAGGCCCATTGCCAGCTGGTCCAAAATTTAAAATATGTGGCTCCTGATGCATCGCACTGCCAATGCCATGGCCACCATACTCCCGCAAAATTCCATACTTACCTTGTGAATTTATATAACCTTCAATTGCTGCTGAGATATCAGTTAGCTTGGCACCCTTTTTACCTGCCGCAATTCCTCGCCACATCGACTCTTGGCAAACATCCATTAGCTTTTGATTAGCCGCTTCCACCTCACCTAAACCAAATGAGATCGCAGCATCACCATGCCAGCCATCAACTATCGCGCCAAAATCAATTGATAAAACATCACCAGATACTAATTTTCGTTTATTTGGAATTCCATGCACTACCTCTTCATTGACGGAGGCGCAGATAACAGCTGGAAATCCGTGATAACCCAAAAAGGATGATGTTGCCCCATGTTTAGCTAAATTATTTGCCGCAATCTCATCTAGTTCTAAAGTAGTCATTCCAATTTGGGCTGATTGCTTAAGTAATTTCAAAGTGTCAGCCACTACTAACCCTGCTTTTCGCATTAACTTTAATTGCGATAGATCTTTAACCTCAATTGCCATATTTACTAACCTAAGGTTGAGATAGCTTTTTTGGTAATCTCAGAAACTTCCCCTAGGGCTGAGATAATTTTTAGTAGCCCCTTTGAGTTATAAAACTCAACAATTGGCGCAGTTTGATCGGTGTAGATCTCAAGCCGGCGAGTAACAACCTCTTCTTTGTCATCCTCTCGTTGGTAGAGCTCACCTTGGCATTTATCGCAAACTCCGGCCACCTTAGGCTTTTCAAATTCAACATGGGATGAAGCACCGCAACCACGACAGGTGCGACGACCGGATAATCGTTTAACAATTTCAGCATTATCAATTTTTAGTTCCAGCACCGCATCTAGTGGCATTTTCTTTTCTACCAAGATTTGATCTAAAACTTGAGCTTGATTGGTGTTACGAGGAAAACCATCTAGTAAAAAGCCATTGGCTACATCATTATTTCCAAGTCGATCTCTAACCATTTCATTGGTAACAGAATCTGGGACTAACTCACCGCGATCCATAAAGCTTTGCGCTTGTTTGCCAAGCTCGGTGCCATTTTTTAAATTAGCACGGAAAATATCACCGGTGGAGATATGTGGAATTTTGTAATGGGCAGCTAGATGAACTGCTTGTGTTCCTTTACCAGCACCTGGTGGTCCAACCAGGATTAATCGCATTAGCGCAAGAACCCCTCATAGGAACGTTGTTGTAGTTGAGATTCAATCTGCTTGGCAGTATCTAGACCAACACCAACAACGATCAAAATAGCAGTTCCACCAAATGGGAAGTTTTGTGAAGCCTGGAACAAAATTAATGCGATAAATGGAATGATCGCAACAATTGAAAGATAGAGCGCACCTGGCGCAGTAATTCTTGATAATACATATTGCAAGTACTCAGAGGTTGGCTTACCTGCTCTAATTCCTGGAATAAAGCCGCCATACTGTTTCATATTGTCGGCAACCTCATCTGGATTGAAGGTAATTGCAACATAGAAGTAGGTGAAGAAAACAATTAAGAATGCATAGACGCCGATATAGAAGAAGTTATCGCCATTTACTAAGTTCTTTGATATCCAAGTTGCCCAGCCTGCTTGGCTGCCGCTGAAGTTAACAATCAAAGAAGGTATATACAAAAGTGAGGAGGCGAAAATTACTGGGATAACACCAGATTGGTTTACCTTGATTGGAATATAAGTGCTAGTTCCACCGTATTGCTGACGTCCTACCTGACGTTTTGCATACTGCACTGGAATTCGACGTTGCGCCTGCTCAACAAATACAACCGCTGCAACGATTAAAACTCCAACTGCCATAATAAATAGGAATGCAAACCAGCCCTTTTGTAATTTAATTGACCAAAGTTGTCCTGGAAAACCAGCGGCGATTGATGTGAAAATTAAGATCGACATACCATTACCAACACCGCGATCGGTGATCAATTCACCTAACCACATAATTACTGATGTACCAGCAGTCATAACTGCGATCATGGTGATAATTCTTTGCCATGAGGTATCAGGAATAATTGGCAGTGCGCAATTTGGGAAAATTCGACCATCAATTCTTGCCACCGCAATTAAGCCAGTTGATTGCAAGATTGCTAATCCAATAGTTAGGTAACGGGTGTATTGAGTTAGCTTGGCAGTTCCAGATTGTCCCTCTTTCTTTAAAGCTTCAAACCGAGGGATAACAACTGTTAACAACTGAACAATGATTGAGCTGGTGATGTAAGGCATGATGCCGAGAGCAAAAACGCTAAGTTGAAGCAAAGCGCCACCGCTAAATAGGTTGATCAAACCAAATAAGCCACCAGTGTTTGCAGTTGCTAAACACTCCTGCACATTCACATAGGAAACTCCAGGAGTTGGAATTACTGAACCCAATCGAAATAGGGCCATGATAGAAAGAGTGAAGATAATCTTCTTACGCAAATCAGGTGTCTTAAATGCCTTACCAAATGCTGCTAACAAGTTCTTCTCCCTTCTATCTAATCTTTAAGTATTAAAGAGTCTTTGCAGATCCGCCAGCAGCTGAAATCTTTGCAGTTGCTGATGATGAAAATGCGTGAGCGAGTACGGAAACTTTTACTGAGATATCGCCATTTCCAAGTACTTTAACTGGATGACCTTTACGGGCTGCACCCTTCTTAACTAAATCCTCAACTGTTACATCTCCACCCTTTGGGTAAAGTGAGTTAATAGTTGAGATATTTACCGCCTGATACTCAATTCTTTCTGGATTCTTAAATCCGCGAAGTTTTGGCAAGCGCATAACTAATGGCAACTGACCGCCTTCAAATCCAGCACGAACTACGTTACGTGCACGTGTTCCTTTGCCGCCTCGACCAGCTGTCTTTCCCTTAGAAGCTTCACCGCGACCCTTACGAGTCTTAGCTTTCTTAGCTCCTGGAGCTGGACGTAAATGATGAACCTTAAGCACCATTGTTATTCAACCTCCTCAACTGCAATTAAATGACGCACGGCGTAAACCATGCCACGAATCTCTGGTCGATCTTCCTTCACAACTACATCACCAATTCGCTTTAATCCAAGAGAGCGAAGCGTGTTTCGTTGATCTGGTGGATTGCCAACCTTAGATCTAATTTGAGTAACTTTTAATCTTGGCATTAGGCACCAACCTTTACTTGCTCTGCAATCAAACGAGTAATCGCAGCAGGTGCAACATCTTCAAGTGGACGACCACGACGAGCTGCAATCGCAGTTGGATTTTCCAACATCTTCAATGCTGCCGCAGTTGCGTGCACCATATTGATTGGATTTCCAGATCCTAAAGATTTTGTTAATACATCTGTGATACCAGCGCACTCAAGTACGGCACGAACTGGACCACCAGCGATTACACCAGTACCTGGCGATGCTGGACGAAGCAAAATAACTCCGGCAGCTTTTTCACCTTGAACTGGGTGCGGAATAGTTCCATTTAACAATGGGACTTTAAAGAAATTCTTCTTGCCATCTTCAACTGCTTTAGCAATAGCTTGTGGAACCTCTTTGGCTTTTCCATATCCAACGCCAACCATTCCTTTGCCATCGCCAACCACAATTAATGCAGTAAAGGAGAAACGACGTCCACCCTTTACAACCTTGGCAACACGATTAATAAATACCACGCGCTCGGTGTATGGAGACTTCTCCTTTTGGAAATCACCATCACGACGCTCGCGCTTTTCACGACCGCCCTTTGGCTTATCCTCACGGGCGCCGGTGTTAGTAGCTGGTGTACCGGCCATTAGAACTCCAATCCATTTGCACGAGCACTTGTTGCAACTGCTGCAACACGGCCGTGGAACTTATTACCACCGCGGTCAAAGACCACAGCAGAAATTCCTTTTTCTTTTGCACGCTTTGCGATCAACTCGCCAACCTGCTTTGCCTTTGCGGTTTTATCACCAGCAAATGCACGCAACTCTTTCTCCATTGTGGAGGCAGAAGCTAAAGTTTTTGAAGTTGAATCATCAACAACCTGCACAAATAAGTGACGGGCTGATCGAGATACAACTAACCGAGGACGCTCTGTTGTGCCAACAACTCGCTTGCGCAAGCGGAAGTGACGACGGGCACGGGCCTTTGTTGCTGAACCCTTAACGACTTTATAACCGATAGCCATTATTTCTTACCTGTCTTTCCTTGCTTGCGGCGGATATGTGCACCTTCTAAATGCAGACCCTTACCTTTGTATGGATCAACCTTGCGAAGTTTTTGAATCTTGGCAGCAGTCTCACCAACTAATTGTTTGTTAATACCAACAACTGTTATTTCTGTTGGGGAATCAATTTTGAAAGTGATGCCCTCATCAGCGATGAAGTTGATTGGATGGCTGTAGCCAAGTGCGAACTCAAGGTCTTTGCCCTTAGCTGCAACTTTGTAACCAACGCCAACAATATTTATCTTCTTGCTATATCCCTTTGTTACACCCTCGATCATGTTAGAGATCATGGTGCGAGACATGCCGTGAAGTGAACGTGCTTCACGTGTCTCATTTGGACGAGAAATAGTAAGAGTTGAACCCTCTTGCTTAGCTGCAATTGGTTCAGCAAGTACATGAGTCAATGTTCCCTTAGGACCTTTAACTGATACTGATTGACCAGCAACATTTACCTCAACTCCAGATGGAATTGTGATTGGCATTTTTCCAATACGTGACATTAGATCACCATACGTAGGCGAGAACTTCTCCGCCTACACCTTGCTTATTGGCTTGCTTATCTGTCAGCAAACCAGAGGAGGTTGAAATAATTGCAACACCAAGTCCACCTAAAACTTTAGGTAGTGAGGTTGATTTTGCGTAAACGCGAAGTCCTGGCTTTGAAACACGACGAAGACCAGCAATTGATCGCTCGCGATTTGAACCAAACTTAAGATCTAAAACTAGAGTTTTGCCAAACCCAGTTGGATTGCTTTCAATATGAAAACCAGAGATGAATCCCTCTTGTTTTAATATCTCCGCAATTCGAGCTTTTACCGAAGATGAAGGCATTGAAACCTTCTCATGGTAAGCCGAGTTGGCGTTACGCAAACGTGCAAGCATGTCTGCGATCGGATCTGTCATTGTCATTACTTTGGCCTCTGGCCTTTCTCGAAATGGTTTCCGCAATTTTGCGGACCTGCTCCGTAGTTGATAGTTGGGTTTTGTATTACCAAGAAGCCTTGGTGATACCTGGTAACTCTCCAGCATGTGCCATTTCGCGGAAGCAAATACGGCAAATACCAAATTTTTGATAGACCGAATGAACGCGGCCACAACGTTGGCATCTTGTATAACCGCGAACCTTAAACTTTGGTTTACGGCTAGCTCTAACCTTTAGTGATGTTTTTGCCATTAGTTGGTGCCTCTCTTAATTTTCCCGGAAAGGGAAACCAAGTGCGCGAAGCAACTCTCTTCCCTCTTCGTCAGTTTTAGCTGTGGTAACTAAAGTGATATCCATTCCGCGAGTGCGATCGATCTTGTCTTGTTCGATCTCTGGGAATACAACCTGCTCAGTTAATCCAAATGTGTAATTACCATTTCCATCAAATTGCTTTGGTGAAAGTCCACGGAAGTCGCGGATACGTGGCAATGCGATTGAAAGCAGACGATCGGTGAACTCCCACATACGATCATTGCGAAGTGTTACGTGAGCGCCAATTGGCATGTTCTCACGCAATTTAAATTGCGCAATTGATTTACGTGAACGAGTTACCTGTGGTCGCTGTCCAGTAATGGTGGCAAGATCGCGAATTGCACCCTCGATTAACTTTGAATCGCGAGCAGCTTCGCCAACACCCATGTTCACAACAACTTTGGTAAGTGTTGGAATTTGCATCACATTCTTATAACCAAACTTGGCTTTAAGAGCTGGTGCAATCTCTGCTTTGTAACGTCCTTTTAGACGTGGTGCTAAATCAGTAGACATTAGGCATCCTTTCCAGAGCGGCGAGAGATGCGAACATTTTTGCCAGCATCATCTTTACGTGCGCCAATTCGAGTTGCCTTGCCATCGCCATCAACTAACATCACGTTAGATAGGTGAATTGCAGATTCAACAGTGGTAATTCCGCCAACCTTTACGCCACGATCAGAGGTAGTTTCCTTGGTGTGACGCTTTACGCGGTTAACACCTTCAACTAAAACTCGTGCCCGGATACGGTCAACTGAAAGTACAGTGCCAGTTGTGCCCTTATCTTTTCCAGCAATTACCTGCACGGTATCGCCTTTACGAATGTTTGCCATTTTTATAGCACCTCCGGAGCAAGTGAAATAATTCGCATAAATCTCTTATCTCGAAGTTCGCGAGCAACTGGTCCGAAGATACGTGTGCCACGTGGCTCACCATCATCTTTAACAATTACTGCAGCATTCTCATCAAAACGAATATATGAACCATCAGCACGACGGTTCTCCTTTACGGTACGAACGATGACAGCTTTAACAACTTCACCCTTCTTAACCTGGCCACCAGGAATTGCATCCTTAACAGAGCAAACAATGATGTCGCCAATACCTGCATAGCGACGTGATGAGCCACCGAGCACACGGATGCAAAGTAATTCCTTTGCGCCGGTGTTATCGGCAACGCGTAAGCGTGACTCTTGTTGAATCATTTTTGCCCCTTACTTGGCCTTCTCAAGAATCTCAACCACACGCCAGCGCTTTGTTGCTGATAGTGGACGAGTTTCCATGATTAAAACGCGATCGCCGATGCCAGCTGAGTTGCTTTCATCGTGAGCTTTTAACTTGCGAGAGCGAGTCAAAACTTTGCTATACATGCCGTGCTTGATTCGATCTTGAATTGAAACCACAACAGTTTTATCCATCTTGTCGCTGGTAACGATTCCTTCACGAGTTTTACGGAATGGACGCTCTACAGAATTAGCTGATGCTTTTTCTTTACTCATGCGCTCACTCCAATCCCTAGTTCACGTTCACGTAAAATTGTGTAAATCCGGGCAATCTCTTTACGCACGGCAGTAAGTCGACCATGGTTTTCTAATTGGCCAGTTGCTGCTTGGAAACGTAGGTTGAATAACTCTTCCTTCGCCTCACGTAGCTTCTCATTCAACTCATCAGTTGAACTAGCACGTAATGTTTCAGCAGTAGTCGTTGACATTAGAACTCCTCTCGGCGAACAACTCGGCACTTCATTGGCAACTTGTGCATCGCACGTGTCATTGCCTCAGTTGCGACAGCCTCTGTTACACCTGAAATTTCAAACATAACTCGGCCTGGCTTAACGTTTGCAATCCACCACTCTGGAGATCCTTTACCTGAACCCATACGAGTTTCAGCAGGCTTCTTTGTTAATGGGCGATCTGGATAAATATTGATCCAAACCTTTCCACCACGTTTGATGTGACGTGTCATTGCAATACGAGCCGCTTCAATTTGGCGGTTAGTTACATACGCTGGCTCCATCGCCTGCACACCGTAATCACCAAAGGCAACAGTTGTTCCGCCCTTTGATTTTCCAGCACGCTTTGGGTGATGTTGTTTACGATGCTTAACTCGACGTGGAATTAACATTAGTTAGCTCCGCTCTCAGTTGGTGTGGCAGCAGAATCAGCTGCAGCAGCACGCTCGGCAACAGTTGTTGTTGTTACCTCACCACGTGGTGCACGCGGTGCGCGGTTTGTTCGATTTGGTTTTGGAGCTTTTGCAGCAGCTAAAGCTGAAGCAGCACGCTCAGCGCGAGATTCAATAACCTCACCCTTATAAATCCAAACCTTAACTCCTAAGCGACCAAATGTTGTGTGCGCTTCTGCAAAACCGTAATCAATATCGGCGCGAAGAGTATGAAGTGGAACTCTTCCTTCACGGTAGAACTCAGAACGACTCATTTCAGCTCCGCCTAGACGGCCACCACACTGCACACGAATTCCTTCTGCTCCTGCCTTTAATGCAGTTTGCATTCCCTTACGCATCGCACGACGGAATGAAACACGAGCTGCTAATTGCTCAGCAATTCCTTGTGCTACTAATTGCGCATCAGTTTCAGGATTCTTAACTTCAAGAATATTTAATTGAACCTGCTTACCAGTTAGGTTTTCTAGATCAATTCGAAGCTTGTCTGCTTCTTGACCACGACGACCAATAACAATTCCTGGACGAGCGGTAAATAGATCGATTCGAACCTTTTCACGTGTTCGCTCAATCTCAATTTTAGATACGCCAGCTCTTTCCATCTTCTTAGCCATAAGCTTTCGAATCAGGATGTCCTCTTTAACATAGGCACCGTAAAGTTTGTCGGCATACCAACGTGATTTGAAATCAGTTGTAATTCCAAGACGGAAGCCGTGTGGATTTATCTTTTGACCCATTTACTCGGCCTTCCCTTTAGATGCAGCCTTTTTGGCTGGTGCTTTTTTAGCAGTTGCCTTTTTAGCCACTGCCTTCTTTGCTACTGGCTTTTCAGATAGAGAATCAGCTGCCTTACTTGGCGCAGCCTTATCTGCAATTACCGCCGGCTTTCTTAATGCCTTTGGCTTTTGCATCTGTGAAGCTTTCAAATTCTTATTTGTACGAAGGTTTTTATCATCAGATAAAACAACAGTTACTTGGGATGATCTCTTGTTAATTGCAAAGCCGCGGCCTTGTGCACGTGGGCGGTAGCGCTTCATAGTGAAGCCTTCATCAACTAATGCTTCAACAACCCAAAGCTCAGATGCATCCCGAAGTGATGGATTCTTTTGCTTTGCATTTGCCACAGCGGAGGCAATTAATGAATAAATTGCAGCGCCAAGCTCTGGTTGGTTAGCAAACTTCATCATGTTAAGTGCTTCATCAGCACGCTTGCCACGAACAAGATTTACAACACGACGTGCTTTTTGTGGTGTGGAGCGGAAGTCACGCAAAACTGCGCGTGAAATTATCGCTGAAGTAGTATCGATGTTACTCACTTACTAC
Organism: Candidatus Planktophila sp.; assembly: GCA_003569185.1. Lineage (GTDB taxonomy): Bacteria > Actinomycetota > Actinomycetes > Nanopelagicales > Nanopelagicaceae > Nanopelagicus. The sequence continues at coordinate 127,876 of BGOJ01000006.1, forward strand.
CGCCTTTCCATCAGCACGAGAGTGACCTTTGAAGGTACGAGTTGGTGAAAACTCACCAAGCTTGTGACCGATCATTGCTTCAGTAACAAAAACTGGCACATGCTTGCGACCATCATGAACTGCAATGGTGTGACCAATCATGTCTGGTGTAATCATTGAGCGACGTGACCAAGTTTTAATAACATTCTTAGTGTTCTTCGCATTTTGTTCCTCTACCTTTTTAGATAGATGAAGATCAACGAAAGGACCCTTCTTTAAACTACGTGGCATCTTAAGATCCCCCCTTATCTCTTCTTGTTGGACTTGCGACGACGGACAATTAAAGAATCACTAGCCTTCTTTTTACGGGTGCGCTTTTCAGGTAGACCCCAAGGTGAAACTGGGTGACGACCACCAGAGGTTTTACCTTCACCACCACCATGTGGGTGATCAACTGGGTTCATAACAACACCACGAACAGATGGGCGCTTGCCCTTCCATCGCATACGTCCAGCTTTTCCATAATTTCTATTTGATTGTTCAGCATTACCAACTGTGCCAACAGTGGCGCGGCAACGAACATCAACATTTCTAATTTCACCTGATGGCATACGAAGTTGTGCGTATGGTCCATCTTTTGCAACTAACTGAACTGCAGATCCGGCAGAGCGACCAATCTTGGCGCCGCCACCTGGACGAAGTTCAATTGCGTGAACCATTGTTCCAACTGGAATATTACGAAGTGGCAAGTTATTGCCTGGCTTGATATCAGCTGATGCGCCATTTTCAATTGCCGCACCTTGAGTTAAACCCTCTGGTGCAATGATGTAACGCTTCTCGCCATCGGCAAAGTGAAGCAATGCAATATTTGCAGTTCGGTTTGGATCGTATTCAATTTGGGCAACCTTTGCTGGAATGCCATCTTTATCATTACGAACAAAATCAATTAAACGATAGGCGCGCTTATGTCCGCCACCTTGATGGCGCATAGTTACTCGACCAGTTGCGTTACGGCCACCCTTGGAATTAATTGGGCGAACTAAAGATTTCTCTGGCTTTTGACGAGTGATCTCTTCAAAATCAGGAACGCTTGCTCCGCGCTGACCAGGTGTGGTCGGCTTGAGATTACGCAGTGCCATTTATCTTCTCCCTATTCCTAATTAAGTCCCAATCTCCGCTTAGGAGACCGGTCCTCCAAAGATGTCGATCCGTTGTCCGGCTGCCACATGCACAATCGCACGCTTTGTATCTTTACGCTTTCCAAAACCGATGGCAGTTCGCTTGCGCTTACCTTCACGGTTCATGGTGTTAACACTTAATACCTTCACGCCAAAAACTTTTTCAACTGCAATCTTGATCTCAGTTTTATTTGCATCCGGTGCTACTAAGAATGTGTACTTATTGCCATCTAGCAATGAGTAAGACTTCTCAGAAACTACTGGTGCTAGTAATACATCGCGATAGTTTTTCATGCAGATACTCCTACTTCACTCTCACGGGCAACCGCAGTTGCACCTTTGCCAGTTGCAGGACCCGCAATAAAGTCACGAAGAGCTCCCTCTGAAAAGATCACATCATCAGAAACTAAAACATCATAGGCATTTAATTGATCATTAACGATTAGGTGAAGATCATCATGATTTCTAAGCGCCAGCCAAGCTGCATTCTCAGTTCGTGACAACACAACTAATAAATTCTTACGATCAGAAAATTGACGAACTGCAGTAATGGCAGCCTTAGTTGTAGTTGCCTCCACAATTCCACTAACTGCATGGATACGGGATGCGCGTTGGCGATCAGATAGAACACCCTTAAGCGCTGCAGCAATCATTTTCTTTGGTGTGCGTTGGTCATACTTACGAGGAACTGGACCATGTGCTACGCCACCATGACGTTGGTTTGGTGAACGAGTTGAACCCTGACGAGCACGACCAGTTCCCTTTTGCTTAAATGGTTTCTTTCCACCACCGGAGACCTCACCACGGTTCTTAGTCTTGTGAGTTCCAGCGCGAGCTGCTGCTAATTGCGCAACTACTACTTGGTGAATTAATGGCACATTTGCCTGCACATCAAATATTGCTGCTGGTAGATCAATTGAACCAGTTGCTTTACCTGAAATATCTTTAACTTCAATCTTTAATGACATTAGGCACCAACCTTTGTATTAACAGTTTCTGCCGCAGTCATTTTTGCTGCTGTGCGAATAAATACTGTGGCACCAATTGCGCCAGGCACTGAACCACGAACTAATATCTTGTTAGTTGCAGCATCAACTGAGTGCACCAAAAGATTTTGGGTAGTAACAGTGTCAATACCCATCCGACCCATCATTCGCTTACCTTTAAATACACGTCCTGGTGTAGTTCGGTTACCGATAGATCCGGACATACGGTGCTTCTTATCCACACCGTGGGCGGCACCAATTCCAGAGAAACCATGGCGCTTCATAACACCAGCAGTTCCCTTACCTTTTGATGTACCAGTGGCATCAACAATTTCACCAGCTGCAAATACATCTGCCTTTAATTCTTGTCCTACTGAATAACCATCAGTTGATGAGATGCGAAGTTCAGCAACCTCAGCACGTGGTGTAACACCAGCCTTTGCAAACTGACCAGCTTGTGGCTTGGACACTTTACGTGGCTCAATCCCGCCAAATGCTAATTGCACAGCGGTGTAACCATCTTTTTCAAGAGTGCGGATTTGAGTAACAACACATGGGCCAGCCTCAATAACAGTTACTGGCACAATTTTATTTTGGGAATCAAAAACTTGAGTCATGCCCAGCTTCGTACCCAAGATGCCTTTAATGGCAGATGATCTTGATTGCGTAGTTGTCATTTTTATATTCCCTTAGAGCTTGATCTCAATGTCAACGCCAGCTGGTAAATCAAGACGCATCAATGAATCAACAGTTTTAGGTGTTGGATCGATGATGTCGATTAGGCGCTTATGTGTGCGCATCTCGAAGTGCTCGCGGCTATCTTTATATTTGTGTGGAGAGCGAATAACACAGTAAGTGTTTTTCTCAGTAGGCAGCGGAACTGGGCCTGCGACGGTAGCACCGGTGCGCTCAACAGTTTCAACGATTTTCTTCGCTGAAGTGTCAATCACCTCATGGTCATACGCCTTAAGCCTAATGCGGATCTTTTGTCCGGCCATTTTGCTTCTCCTTCTTCTTTACTAGTTAAATCTTTTTAGTTATTTCTGGGCCACTATTTAAAGCAGCCCAGAAATAATTCTTATTTTTTCTTACTTAACGATCTTTGTTACGCGACCTGCACCAACGGTGCGGCCACCTTCACGGATCGCAAAGCGAAGTCCCTCTTCCATCGCAACTGGTTGAATAAGAGTTACAGTCATAGCGGTGTTATCGCCAGGCATAACCATTTCAGTACCAGAAGGAAGTGTTACAACACCTGTTACGTCAGTTGTACGGAAGTAGAACTGAGGACGGTAGTTGTTAAAGAATGGTGTGTGACGACCACCCTCATCCTTTGAAAGGATGTATGCAGAGGCTTCGAAATCTGTGTGAGGTGTAATTGATCCAGGCTTACAAACAACCTGACCACGCTCAACATCTTCACGCTTAGTTCCACGAAGAAGAAGACCAACGTTTTCGCCAGCCTGACCCTCATCAAGTAACTTACGGAACATTTCAACGCCAGTAACAATTGTCTTTTGTGCATCTGGACGGATACCAACGATTTCAACCTCTTCGTTGACCTTAACAATTCCGCGCTCGATACGACCAGTAACAACAGTTCCGCGACCAGTAATTGTAAATACATCTTCTACTGGCATTAGGAATGGCTTATCTGTCTCACGCTCTGGTTGTGGAATGAAGCTATCAACTTGATTCATCAACTCAAGTAGCGCATCGACCCACTTCTGGTCACCCTCAAGTGCCTTAAGTGCTGAGATGCGAACGATTGGGGTTGTATCTCCTGGGAACTCATACTTGTTTAGAAGTTCACGAACTTCCATTTCAACAAGCTCAAGAATTTCAGCATCATCAACCATGTCTGATTTGTTTAATGCAACAACGATTGAAGGAACGCCTACCTGACGAGCAAGTAGTACGTGCTCCTTAGTTTGTGGCATTGGACCATCAGTTGCAGCTACTACCAAAATTGCGCCGTCCATCTGTGCTGCACCAGTGATCATGTTCTTGATGTAGTCAGCGTGTCCTGGACAGTCAACGTGTGCGTAGTGACGCTTCTCTGTTTGGTACTCAATGTGTGCGATAGAAATAGTAATACCGCGTTGACGCTCTTCTGGCGCCTTATCAATTTGATCAAAATTCATCAGCGGATTTACATCCGGGAACTTGTCATGAAGCACCTTGGAAATTGCCGCAGTAAGAGTTGTCTTACCGTGGTCAATGTGACCGATGGTGCCGATGTTTACGTGCGGTTTGGTCCGCTCGAACTTCGCCTTTGTCACTTTTTCCTCCTGTTTTAGCTGTTAGTAGTTATTTCGGATTTTCGCTCTGGTCGTTGCGGTTTTACTCGCCGCGAACCTTTGCAATGATTTCTTTCGATACCGCTTGTGGAACTTCGGCATACGAATCAAATTGCATGCTGTAGCTCGCGCGACCTTGTGTCCTGCTGCGAAGATCTCCGACGTAGCCGAACATCTCTGACAGTGGCACTGTTGCCTTAACAATCCGGGCACCTGACCGCTCATCCATGGCCAAGATTTGACCACGACGACTATTAATGTCACCGATGACATCACCCATGAAATCTTCAGGGGTAATAACTTCGACCGACATAACTGGTTCCAGCAGAACAGGACCAGCAAGTTTTGCTGCTTCCTTAAATGCTGCGATTCCAGCAATCTTGAAGGCCAACTCTGATGAGTCAACATCATGGTAAGCGCCATCAAGAAGAGTTACTTTCACATCAACTAATGGATAACCAGCAAGTGGTCCACTAGCGAGTGCTTCCTGGCAACCATCATCAACAGATGGGATGTACTCCTTAGGAATACGACCGCCAGTGATCTTATTTACGAATTCATATGATTGTTCGGAACCAGTTGGAAGTGGCTCTACTGAAATCTGAATCTTTGCAAACTGTCCAGAACCACCAGATTGCTTCTTGTGGGTGTAGTCGTAACGAGAGACTGTTTTGCGAAGTGTTTCGCGGTATGCCACCTGTGGCTTACCAACATTTGCCTCTACTTTAAATTCACGCTTCATACGGTCAACTAAAATTTCTAAGTGAAGCTCACCCATTCCAGAAATAATTGTCTGGCCAGTCTCTTCATCTGATTTAACATGGAAGGTTGGATCTTCTTCAGCTAATGATTGAATTGCAACGCCAAGTTTTTCTTGATCTGCCTTGGTCTTAGGTTCGATAGCTACAGAGATAACTGGAGCTGGGAAATCCATTGATTCTAGAATTACTGGCTTATCAACATCACATAATGTCTCACCGGTAGTGGTGTCCTTAAGACCCATAACCGCAATAATCATTCCGGCGCCGGCTGATTCCATCTCCTCACGCTTGTTAGCGTGCATCTGATAAATCTTTCCAATTCTTTCTTTTCTATCTTTAGTTGAGTTAAGTACTGCAGTTCCAGCTGTTAGTGAGCCGGAGTAAATCCGAACGAAGGTTAATTTACCTAGATGGGGATCTCGCATGATCTTGAATGCAAGCGCTGAGAACGGCTCATCATTTTTTGGTTGACGTTCAATCTCAACTGTTGGATCTCCTTGCTTGTGTCCAACAATTGCCTTTACATCAAGTGGGCTTGGTAGGTAACGATTTACCGCATCAAGCATTGGCTGCACACCCTTGTTCTTAAATGCAGAACCAGTAAGTACTGGTGTTGCTTTATCTGCAAGGGTTGCGCGACGGATTCCAGCAATAATCTCTTCTTCAGTTAACTCAGCACCCTCTAGGTACTTCTCCATTACAACATCATCGCAATCAGCAAGGGTCTCAAGTAATTCATGACGTGCTTGCTTTGCCTTCTCAGCTAAGTTAGCTGGGATCTCTTCAATTAAATAATCTTCACCCTTCTTAGTCTCACCCGGCCATACAAGTGCCTTCATTGCAACTAAATCTACAACGCCAGAGAAATCACCTTCGGCGCCAATTGGAATCTGAAGTACTAATGGTGTGGCATTAAGACGTGACTTGATCATATCTACGCAACGATCAAATGATGCACCGGTTCGATCTAGCTTATTAACAAAACAAATACGAGGAACGTTATAACGATCTGCTTGACGCCAAACTGTTTCAGATTGTGGCTCAACACCAGCAACACCATCAAATACTGCAACTGCGCCATCTAGTACTCGAAGAGAACGCTCTACCTCAACAGTGAAATCTACGTGGCCAGGTGTATCAATGATGTTAATCATGTGATCTTTCCAATGGCAGGTAGTTGCTGCAGATGTAATAGTGATTCCGCGCTCTTGCTCTTGTTCCATCCAGTCCATAGTGGCTGCGCCCTCATGAACCTCACCAATTTTGTAATTGATTCCGGTGTAGAAAAGAATTCGCTCAGTTGTCGTAGTTTTACCCGCGTCAATGTGAGCCATGATTCCAATATTGCGAACCTTGGCTAGATCAATTGCGGTTGCAACTGTCATTTTCTTCTCTTCTCCCGTTTTCTCTTTTATTACCAGCGATAGTGAGCAAACGCCTTGTTTGCTTCAGCCATTTTGTGGGTGTCTTCGCGCTTCTTAACTGCTGCGCCTAAGCCATTGCTAGCATCAATTAATTCATTGCCTAAACGCTCAGCCATTGATTTCTCACGGCGCTCTCTTGAATTATCAACAATCCAACGAAGACCAAGAGCTAATGCTCTAGCTGGCTTTACCTCAACTGGTACTTGATAAGTTGCGCCACCCACACGACGGGAGCGAACCTCAACAGTTGGCTTTACGTTATCTAATGCACGCTTTAATGTAATTACTGGATCGCCATTTGTTTTCTCACGGCAGTTCTCAAGTGCACCGTAAACAATTGCTTCCGCAGTTGAACGCTTTCCATGCATCAAAATCTTGTTAATTAAAGATGTAACTACAGGAGAGCTGTATACAGGATCTGCGACAACTGGATCTTTTGCGACCGGGCCTTTACGTGGCATTACTTCTTCTCCTTCTTTGCACCATAACGTGAACGTGATTGCTTACGATCTTTAACACCTTGGGTATCAAGGGAACCACGAACAATTTTGTAACGAACACCAGGTAGATCTTTAACACGTCCACCACGAACTAAAACAATTGAGTGCTCTTGCAAGTTATGTCCTTCACCAGGAATGTATGCAGTAACTTCCATGCCACTTGTTAGACGTACACGTGCAACTTTACGAAGAGCAGAGTTTGGCTTCTTAGGTGTAGTTGTATAAACACGTGTGCAAACGCCACGACGTTGCGGGCTACCTTTTAATGCAGGTGTGCTCGTCTTATCTGTCTTCTCGGCGCGACCCTTACGGACCAGCTGCTGAATTGTTGGCACTACATCTCCTATAACTTGTAAGTTAATAAATAATTTTTAAATTATTTATCTAAACTTTTTTCTCACTTATTAACCACACTTTCCCGACCCACGAGGTCGGGCGTGTTGCCCATTCCTTGCAGATCAGTTGCAATCGAAATTGCATATTTTAGTGCAGCTGCCAAGTTGAAAAGAGCAGGACGGGAAGGGTAGCCCAGTGCGAGGGCCCCGGTCAAAACGGTGCTTTTACTCCTACCCCCTCCAATCTGCCGGCTGCGACACGCCGAAGGTAAAAGCCCCTAGCCACCTATGGTTAATAGGTGAAAAAGCCTAAATTGCGCGGGATTGTCCACTTAGTTATGTCACCACTTAGTTTGGTGGCGGGATTGACCTTAATTACCTTAGTCGATGAGCTTCGCGGGCGAATTACCTTAGGAATATTTACCCTAACCGCAGTCACCTTATTTACCTGCAGCGCTTTGTATCACCGCATCGCTTGGAATGATAAAAACAAAGCGATCTGGCGCAGAATCGATCACTCAAATATTTCAATTCTAATCGCAGGCACCTACACACCCTTTGCCGTCTATCTATTGGAGCCAAATCAAACCAAAATCTTATTGATTGTGGCTTGGGGTGGGGCGCTGCTTAGCTCACTACTTAGAATTTTTTGGTTATCAGCACCGCGTTGGTTATATGTCTCAGGCTATATCGCACTTGGTTGGGCTGCGATAATTTATTTACCAGATTTCTTACAATCAGGTGGGGTTGCAATATTTGTACTTATCTTAACTGGCGGAGTTTTATACTCAGCAGGTGGTGTCATCTATGCACTTAAGAAACCGAACTTTTCAATCAACTGGTTTGGTTTTCATGAGTTATTTCATGCAATGACAGCTGCTGCATTTATCTGTCACTTCATTGCTGGCGCACTTACGGTATTTTTGAAAGGTTAAAAGTTGGCTCGTAAGAATATTCTTATCCCGATCGCAATTTTAATTATTGCATTTTTATTTGGTTTGTTTCAACCTAAGTTTTTTCCTTCTACTTCAAAACTTCAAAGTTGCTACCACGCAACCGTAGGTGACTCAAGCTCTTTACTTCAAATCAAAGATCCAGCAGCTGATCAGTTAACTGGTGAACTTATTATTCAAAATTATGAAAAAGATAGCTCCTACGGTGTTTTCACAGGAAAATTGAGTAATGATCAATTAATTATTGATTTCACCTTCCAATCTGAAGGGGTTGAATCAAAGCGGCAAATAACTTTAACTAAATCTTCCGATGAGCTAACCGGTGAGGGATATACCTATAAGCCAGTATCTGATTGCAAAAAAGTGGTTTATAACCAAGGTTTAGGGCTGATTCCATTTGATATGAAGCTTCCACTTTATCTTTTCCCACAAATGAGATTGCAGCAAATGAGTGAGGAACAGGTTGGCTGGACCTTTGGACCAGGTGGCTTTAAACCTATCCAGTCGGCGAAGATTGTTTACACCCCAACTAAGGGTGAGCCAGTTGATGCAGTTGTCTTTTATCTTTGGCAAAAAAGTGTTTGGGATGTAATTGCTAATCCAAATGAAGCTCCAGATTGGGGTGTTATGCAATGGAGTGATCAGGCTAATGTTTTTAGCGTGAATGGTGTGCAGGATTGTGTTTATCCTAATGAACCAGATTGTGGAAATATCACCAATATTTTTAATCTAATTTATGATAAAAATTCCTATATTAATAAGGTGCCAAAGTATGCCCCTGCTCAAGTTAAAGTTGTGAAGACTAAAACCTTTCATGATCCAGAAACTGGTTACTACGTACTCTCCCAATTTAACATTTTAGGAATTAAGGCTAATCAAAGTTATCGCTGTGATCTGATTGCATTAGATAAAGCAGGTAAAGAAATTATCACTTGGAAAACTGAAGGTTTAAGTTTTTCACCAAATCCATCAACAATTTACTCTGGTCAAACAAACATCACTCCTGATCAAGTACCAACTGTTGGAAGTAGTACCGTTAAATGCGAAGTGGCCGACGCAATAATTTAGCGCCGGCCACTTTCGTAATTAATTTGTTTAGCGAACTTCGAACTCATCCAAACGAACTGCTTCACCTGATCCTTGTGACTCAAATGGTGTGAACTCGAATTCATCGTAAGCGGCATAAACTGCAGCCTTTGCTTCCTCAGTTGGCTCAACTCGAACGTTGCGATAACGAGCAAGTCCAGTTCCAGCTGGGATCAACTTACCGATAATTACGTTTTCCTTTAGACCAAGTAGTGGATCACTCTTCTCAGACAACGCCGCATCGGTTAGAACACGAGTTGTCTCCTGGAATGAAGCCGCTGACAACCATGATTCAGTTGCAAGTGAGGCCTTAGTAATACCCATTAACTCAGGTCGACCAGAGGCTGCTTTGCCACCAGTTGAAACTACGCGACGGTTCTCTTCTTCAAAGCGACCTCGCTCAACTAACTCACCTGGTAATAAATCAGCATCGCCTGGTTCTAGCACAGTGATGCGCTTTAACATTTGGCGAACGATAATTTCAATGTGCTTATCGTGGATAGAAACACCTTGCATACGATAAACCTCTTGGATTTCACTTACTAAGTGAATTTGAGTTTGACGTGGTCCCAAGATACGAAGTACTTGCTTAGGATCAATTGCGCCAACAACTAATTGTTGACCAACTCCAACGCGTTGTCCCTCTTCAACTAGAAGTTTTTGGCGACGAGTAATTGGGTAAGCAACCGCTTCACCACCATCTTCTGGGGTAACCACAATCTTTTTGCCCTTGGCATCTTCTAAGAATGAAACTGTGCCAGCTGCCTCTGCAATTGGTGCAACACCCTTTGGAGTTCTAGCCTCAAACAACTCTTGAACACGAGGTAGACCATGGGTAATTTGAGTTTCACCAAGTAACTGAGCACCACCGGTGTGGAAGGTACGCATTGTTAACTGCGTTCCTGGCTCACCAATTGATTGAGCGGCAATGATTCCAACCGCCTCGCCGACATCAACAATCTTGCCAGCGGCCATTGAGCGTCCGTAACACATTGCGCACTGTCCAACCTTGCTATCGCAAGTTAGAACTGAGCGAACCTTTACCTCTTCAACGCCTGCTGCAACTAATGTGTCGATGTTGCGATCACCAAGATCAGTTCCGGCGGTCAAAATAACTTTGCCACCAGCTGAAATATCCTCAGCTAAGTTGCGACCAAACAAAGATGTTTCAACATGGTCATCACGAACTAATGTGCCAGTTGAATCCTTTGCTGCAATCTTTAGCGTTAGACCACGATCTGTTCCGCAATCTTCCTCGCGAATAATTACATCTTGAGCAACATCGCAAAGACGACGAGTTAGGTAACCAGAGTCAGCGGTACGAAGTGCGGTATCAGCCAAACCTTTACGAGCACCGTGAGTTGAAATGAAGTACTCCAGAACTGAAAGTCCTTCACGGAAGTTTGATTTAATCGGACGAGGAATAATTTCACCCTTTGGGTTAGCTACAAGTCCGCGCATACCTGCAATTTGGCGGATCTGCATCATATTTCCACGTGCACCTGAGTAAACCATCATCCAAACTGGGTTAGTACGAGGGAAGTTATCTTCCATCTCCTTTGCAACCTCATTGGTAGCAAGTGTCCAGATCTCAATTAACTCTTGGCGACGCTCATCATCAGTAATCAATCCCTTTTCATACTGTGATTGAACCTTGTCAGCCTTAGTTTCGTAACCTTCCAAGATTTCGCGCTTGCGACCTGGTGTTACAACATCATTAATCGAAATAGTTACACCAGCTCTGGTTGCCCAGTAGAAACCAAGTGACTTAAGTGCATCCAAGGTTTGTGCAACTGTTACCTTGGCATAACCTTCAGCCAAATTATCAACAATTAAACCAAGAAGCTTCTTAGTTACATCGTAATCAACAAATGGGAAATCAGCAGGTAGTACCTCATTAAATAAAGCACGACCTAATGTGGTCTCACGAGTTTCGTCAACACCACCCTTATCAATGCGAAGCTTAATTTTTGCTTGCAATGAAAGGCTGCCTTGATCAAATGCCATTACCGCTTCAGCAATTGATGAGAATGCTCTGCCCTCTCCTAATTGCTTCTCACGAAGAGAGGTTAGGAAGTAAAGACCAAGCACCATGTCCTGAGTAGGAGATGTGATTGGACGGCCAGATGCTGGAGACAAAATATTATTGCTAGAAAGCATTAATACCCGAGCCTCTGCTTGAGCTTCGGCAGATAGAGGTAAGTGAACAGCCATCTGGTCACCATCAAAGTCTGCGTTAAATGCAGTACAAACTAATGGGTGAATCTGAATAGCTTTTCCTTCAACCAATTGTGGTTCAAATGCTTGAATACCAAGACGGTGCAGAGTTGGTGCACGGTTTAGTAGTACTGGATGCTCAGCAATTACCTCTTCTAATACATCCCAAACTACTGGACGAGCACGTTCAACCATACGCTTTGCAGATTTAATATTTTGAGCATGATTTAAATCAACCAAACGCTTCATCACGAATGGTTTGAATAATTCAAGTGCCATCTGCTTTGGCAGACCACACTGGTGCAACTTAAGTTGTGGACCAACCACAATTACGGAACGACCAGAGTAATCAACGCGCTTTCCAAGTAAGTTTTGACGGAATCGTCCTTGCTTACCCTTTAGCATGTCAGAAAGTGATTTAAGTGGGCGGTTTCCAGGTCCTGTTACTGGACGACCACGACGACCATTATCAAATAATGAGTCAACCGCTTCTTGCAACATACGCTTTTCGTTATTAACAATAATCTCAGGTGCACCTAAATCAGCAAGGCGCTTTAGACGATTATTACGGTTAATTACTCGGCGATATAAATCATTTAGATCACTGGTTGCAAACCGGCCACCATCTAGTTGAACCATTGGACGAAGATCTGGTGGAATAACTGGAACACAATCAAGCACCATTGATGCTGGCTTGTTTCTAGTATTTAAGAATGAGTTAACAACCTTTAGTCGCTTAATAGCGCGGGTCTTCTTTTGACCTTTACCAGTTTGTGATAACTCATTTAATTTATCAAACTCAGCTTTTAGATCAAAGGTTTCAAGACGAGATTGAATTGCAGAGGCGCCCATTGAACCCTTGAAGTAAACACCGTAACGATCACGAAGTTCACGGTATAAAGATTCATCACCTTCAAGATCTTGAACCTTAAGATTCTTAAAACGATTCCAAACAGCTTCTAGGCGATCTAGCTCTTTTTGAGAACGATCACGAAGTGTCTTTAGTTCGCGCTCACCAGCTTCGCGCACCTTACGGCGAGCATCTGCCTTGGCGCCTTCATCTTCAAGATCTGCTAAATCAGATTCCATTTTCTTAGTTCTGGCATCTAATTCAAGATCACGACGAGACTCAATCTTTTTGTAATCTGATGCGTACTTCTTCTCTAAAGTTGGCATATCTTCAGCGCGAGCCTCAGTATCAACCTCAGTGATCATGTATGCAGCAAAGTAAATTACTTTTTCAAGATCCTTTGGTGCTAGATCTAGTAGGTAACCAAGACGGCTTGGCACACCCTTGAAATACCAAATGTGAGTAACCGGAGCTGCTAACTCAATATGTCCCATGCGCTCACGACGAACCTTGGCACGAGTTACCTCAACGCCGCATCGCTCGCAAATGATTCCTTTGAACCGAACGCGCTTGTACTTACCGCAATAACATTCCCAGTCACGAGTTGGTCCGAAGATCTTCTCATCAAATAAGCCATCTTTTTCAGGCTTTAGGGTTCGGTAGTTAATTGTCTCTGGCTTTTTAACCTCACCAAATGACCACTCACGAATATTGTCAGTGGAGGCAAGACCAATTCTTAACTCATCAAAAAAGTTAACATCTAACATGGTTATCTTCTCCTCACACTTCTTCTACAGAGCTTGGCTCAACTCGGGATAAGTTGATACCTAACTCCTCGGCGGTCCTAAATACCTCTTCATCAGTGTCGCGCATTTCAATCGCTACACCCTCTGAAGAAAGCACTTCAACATTTAAACAAAGTGATTGCATTTCCTTAACCAGTACCTTGAATGATTCAGGAATACCTGGCTCTGGAATATTTTCACCCTTAACAATTGCCTCATAAACCTTTACGCGACCTAACACGTCATCAGATTTAATAGTTAACAACTCTTGCAGTGTGTAAGCGGCGCCATATGCTTCCAGTGCCCAAACTTCCATCTCACCAAAGCGCTGACCACCGAACTGAGCTTTTCCGCCCAACGGTTGTTGCGTAATCATTGAGTAAGGACCGGTTGAACGAGCATGGATCTTGTCATCAACTAAATGGTGCAGCTTCAAGATATACATGTAACCAACAGAGATTGGTTGCTTGTATGGCTCACCAGTTCGGCCATCAAATAATTGAGCTTTACCATCTGCACCAATTAAACGCATGCCATCTTTGTTTGGCAGAGTTGAACCAAGCAGTCCGGATAACTCTTCTTCCTTAGTTCCATCAAATACTGGTGTTGCCACCTTGGTATTTGCTGGTGCTTCGGCGTAACCATTAGCACGTAATGATTTTTGCCAATCTTCATTTCCTTCTAGCTTCCAACCAGATTTAGCAACCCAACCTAAGTGAGTCTCTAATACCTGACCAACATTCATACGTCCTGGAACACCAAGTGGATTTAATACAACATCAACTGGTGTGCCATCTTCTAAGAAAGGCATATCTTCAACTGGCAAAATCTTTGAAATAACACCCTTGTTACCGTGACGGCCAGCAAGTTTGTCACCATCTTGAATTTTGCGCTTTTGTGCAACATAAACACGAACAACTTGGTTAACACCAGCTGCTAATTCAAATCCCTCTTCAGAATCTTGAATGCTTACGCCGATTACCTTGCCAGATTCACCGTGTGGCACCTTAAGAGATGTATCGCGAACTTCACGAGCCTTCTCACCAAAGATTGCGCGAAGTAAACGCTCTTCCGGTGTTAATTCAGTTTCACCCTTAGGTGTTACCTTTCCAACCAAAATATCTCCTGGCACAACATCTGCGCCAACGCGAATGATTCCGCGCTCATCAAGATCTGCTAATACCTCTTCGGAAACATTTGGAATATCACGAGTGATTTCCTCAGCTCCCAACTTAGTATCGCGAGCATCAACTTCATACTCTTCAATGTGAATTGAGGTAAGCACATCATCTTGAACTAGACGTTGGGAAAGGATGATCGCATCCTCATAGTTGTGACCTTCCCATGACATAAATGCCACAAGTAGATTCTTACCCAATGCCATCTCGCCCATCTCAGTACTTGCACCATCTGCAACTACTGCGCCGGCTTCAATTTTGTCTCCCGCTGAAACAACTACCTTTTGGTTTCGGCTAGTTCCTTGGTTTGAGCGAACAAACTTTTCAACAAAGTAAGTTTCAGTTGAGCCATCATCATTTTTAACAATTACTTGATCAGAGTTAACCTCAGTTACCACACCTGATTTGCGGGCAAGTAAAACATCGCCAGCATCAACAGCGGCACGAAACTCCATACCAGTTCCAACTAATGGTGCTTCAGCTCTTACCAATGGCACAGCTTGGCGCATCATGTTTGCACCCATCAGCGCACGGTTAGCATCATCATGCTCTAAGAATGGAATCATTGCAGTTGCAACTGAAACCATCTGACGTGGTGAAACATCCATGTAATCAACTTCAGATGCTTGAATGTTTTCAACCTCGCCACCACGACGACGTACTAATACTCTGGCTTCAGCGAAGTGATTATCTTCAGTTAACGGTGCATTTGCTTGAGCAATAATGTGTTCATCTTCTTCATCCGCAGTTAGGTAATCAATGCGATCTGAAACCTTGCCATCAACAACCTTGCGATAAGGAGTTTCAATAAAACCAAAAGGTGTAACACGTGCATATGTTGCAAGGGAACCAATCAAACCAATGTTTGGACCTTCTGGTGTTTCAATCGGACACATACGTCCGTAATGTGATGGGTGAACATCTCGAACCTCAAAGCCAGCACGTTCACGAGATAGACCACCAGGTCCAAGGGCAGATAGACGACGCTTATGTGTCATACCTGAAAGTGGATTTGTTTGATCCATAAATTGGGAAAGTTGTGATGTGCCAAAGAACTCTTTGATTGATGCAACAACTGGCCGGATGTTGATCAGAGTTTGTGGGGTAATTGCTTCAACATCTTGGGTGGTCATGCGCTCGCGCACAACACGTTCCATACGAGATAGACCGGTACGAACCTGGTTTTGAATTAACTCACCAACGGTACGAAGACGGCGGTTACCAAAATGGTCAATGTCATCAGTTTCAACACGAACCTCTTTGCCGTACTCCATCAACGCATCTCCACGATGAAGGGCTACTAAGTATTTAATTGTTCCAACAATATCTTCAATGGTTAACAGGCCACGGCTTAGATCTAACTCCAAACCAAGCTTCTTATTAATCTTAAAACGACCAACCTTTGCTAGGTCATATCGCTTTGGATTGAAGTAAAGGTTTTCAATTAAGTTTTGTGCAGCCTCTTTAGTTGGTGGCTCACCTGGACGAAGCTTGCGATAAATATCTAACAACGCCTCATCTTGTGTTTCAACATTGTCTTTTTCTAAAGTTAATTTGATTGATTCAAACTCACCAAATTGCTCAAGAATTTGTGCGCTGCTCCAACCAAGAGCTTTCAAAAATACAGTTACAGATTGTTTACGCTTACGATCGATACGAACACCGACCATATCCTTCTTATCAACTTCAAACTCAAGCCAAGCGCCACGGCTTGGGATAATTTTTGTTGTAAAAATATCTTTATCAGATGTTTTTTCAATTGTGCGCTCAAAGTAAACACCAGGTGAGCGAACGATCTGTGAAACAACAACTCGCTCAGTTCCGTTGATTACGAAAGTTCCACGTGGTGTCATCAGTGGGAAGTCGCCCATGAAAACTGTTTGAGATTTAATTTCGCCAGTGATGTTGTTAGTGAATTCTGCGGTTAAGAAAAGTGGAGCTGCATAAGTAATATCGCGCTCTTTGCACTCTGCGATTGTGTACTTAGGTGGTTCAAATCGGTGGTCACGGAATGAAAGTGACATCGATCCTTGGAAATCCTCAATTGGTGAGATCTCTTCAAAAATTTCTTCAAGTCCAGATTGCTTTGGCACTTCACCGCGATGTGATTTTTCAGCATCGGTTAGGCGAGCGCGCCATGCTTCGTTACCAAGTAACCAATCAATGCTTTCTAATTGCAGTGAAAGCAGATTTGGAACCTCAAGTGGTTCACGAATCTTTGCGAATGAAACACGACGTGGAGCATGAGATTTAGTTTTTGAAGCGGCCAAAGTTTCCTCCAGTAATTAACTGCGTTAAAACACACGGCTACCGCTAGGTCTTAGCCGCTATATGCTGTGGACCTTTTGGTTTTTAAAATTGTGAAGGGGCAGAGTATCTAACCCCTGCCCCTTCTGTCTAATTCAAGGTATTTACTTGATTGTGACCTTTGCGCCAGCAGCCTCAAACGCAGCCTTTGCCTTATCGGCGGTTGCCTTATCAGCCTTCTCCATAATGGTTGCTGGGGTGGCATCAACTAGATCCTTGGCCTCTTTTAGACCCAGGCTGGAGTTAAGTGCGCGAACCTCTTTGATAACTGCAATCTTCTGAGAACCAGCATCCTCAAGGATGATGGTGAACTCATCTTGTGCAGCATCTGCAGCTCCGGCGGCAGCGCCACCTGCAGCAGCAGCTGCAACTGGAGCAGCAGCTGTTACATCAAACTCTGTCTCAAATGCTTTAACAAACTCTGTTAGTTCAACCAAAGACATATCTTTGAACTGACCTAATAGATCTGCGGTGTTTAGCTTTGCCATTGTTCTTTCCTTTTCTGCTAATCCCGACTCCAACTCTTGGTATGAGTACGGGGGTTGGGGGTCGGTTTAGTTTTCTGTGCTTTCAGCAGCAGGTGCTGCTTCGGCGACAACCTCTGGTGTTGCATCTTGTGCAACAGGTGCTTCGGCAACAGCTTGCGCAACTGGTGCCTCCGCCTTTACTTCAGCTACAACTTCGGCGGCAACTGGTGCAGGTGCACCGGCCTCCATCTTGATACGAAGTGCGTCAAATGTTCGAGCAGCCTTAGACATTGATGCCTTCATAGCACCAGCAATCTTGGCTAGTAGAACCTCGCGAGATTCAAGATTAGCTAGTTGCATAATCTCAGCAGTTGTTACTGCCTTGCCGTCAAAGATTCCACCCTTAATGATTAGAAGTGGATTCTCTTTAGCAAAATCACGTAATGCTTTAGCAGCATCAATTGGATCACCCTTAATAAATGCCACAGCAGATGGGCCAGCAAGTAATGCTGGATCTAAATCAACGCCCGCCTCTTTGGCAGCAATTTTTGTCAGGGTGTTCTTTACTACTGAATACTTGTTTTTTACGCCAAGTGATCTACGTAGTTGCTTCATTAAACCAACGGAAAGACCGCGGTACTCAGTCAGCACAGTTGCATTTGCGGTGCGGAAATCTTCAACGATCTCTGCCACAGCAGCTGTCTTATCTGGGGTTGCCATTTGGCATCCTTTCTAAATAAGAAAAACCTCGGCGCATAAATGCACACGAGGTAATCGTTGGCACCTATGCGGGTTGTTTTTCAACAATTACCTTTTAAAGATTTACTTTAAAAGACCTGCAGTCTTTGGTTTCTAGCCTTACTAATTTCTTAGTCCGACTTGAATAAGCCAAGGGTAGGCGGTGAGGCCTACCCAAGTCAAAATTACTTATTTATTGGATCTGGGCTCCACCATCACGAGCCACTGAGGTATCTAGCTTGATACCTGGGCTCATTGTGGAAGAGATTGTGGCTGACTTAATAAAACGTCCCTTTGATGAAGATGGCTTTGATCGCATTACCTCTTCAATAGCAGCTGCATAGTTCTCCGCTAATTGTTCAGCGGTAAAAGATGTTTTACCAATTACAAAGTGAAGGTTTGAATTCTTATCAACACGGAACTCAATCTTTCCACCCTTAATATCGGTAACAGCCTTGGCAACATTGGTAGTTACAGTTCCAGTCTTTGGGTTTGGCATTAAACCGCGAGGTCCAAGAACTTTTCCAAGTCGGCCAACCTTTCCCATTAACTCAGGTGTTGAAACCACTGCGTCGTAATCAAGACGACCCTTTGCAACCTCATCAATTAATTCATCTGCACCAACAATGTCAGCACCAGCAGCACGTGCTTCTTCAGCGCGCTCGCCACCTGCGAAAACTAAAACTCTGGCAGTCTTACCAGTTCCATGTGGCAGGTTTACGGTAGAGCGGATCGCTTGATCAGCTTTCTTTGGATCCACACCTAGAAATAGTGCAACATCAACAGTTGCATCGTATTTAACAGTTGAAGTCTCTTTAACCAACTGCATTGCCTCACCTGGCATATAAAGATTATCTAATTTAATCTTTTCTGCCGCGGCCTTGTATTTCTTGCTTCGCTTCATTTCTTCTCCTCATTCATAAATCTTGAAAGGGTTTTCAAGATTGGGGTTGTGGTTTTTGCGAACCAGCGAGGTTCTCCCACATTTTTTATCTCTTTAGTTAGAGACAGTAATACCCATCGAACGGGCAGTACCGGCAATAATTCGAGATGCCATCTCTAAGTCATTAGCATTTAGATCCACCATCTTTTGCTTGGCGATATCTTCAACTTGTGACTTAGTTAGATTAGCAACCTTATCTTTGTGAGGGATCGCAGATCCCTTTTCAATTCCAGCAGCTTTAAGAATCAAACGTGATGCTGGTGGAGTTTTTGTAATGAATGTGAATGAACGATCTTCGAAAACTGTGATCTCAACTGGGATGATGTTTCCTTTTTGACTCTCAGTTGCAGCGTTGTATGCCTTAACGAAGTCCATGATGTTCACACCATGCTGACCCAAAGCAGGACCAACCGGTGGTGCTGGTGTTGCAGCTCCAGCCTGAATCTGCAACTTAATAAGTGCGGTTACCTTCTTCTTCGGTGCCATGTTTTTTCCTTTTCTCTTCTAGTTAAATCTTCTGAACTTGGTGGAATGAAAGCTCGACTGGAGTTTCGCGGCCGAAAATAGAAACCAATACCTTTAACTTCGCTTGCTCTGGCATGATTTCAGAGATTGTGGCTGGCAGAGTTGCAAATGGACCATCCATAACAGTGATTGATTCACCGATTGAATAATCAACATCCTTCATTGCAATCTTGCCATCCTTCTTCAATGGACGTGGTGCAAGAATGTTTTCAACCTCAGCCAAGGTAAGTGGTGATGGATGATGAGCGTTACCAACAAAGCCAGTAACTCCTGGTGTGTTTCTAACACATGACCAAGATTCATCAGTTAACTCCATACGAACTAATACATAGCCAGGGAATACGTTGCGCTTTACAACCTTGATTGCGCCATTCTTAAGTTCACGAACCTCTTCCTCTGGAACCTCAATCTGAAATATGAAATCCTCCATATTTAAAGATTGGATTCGGTTTACTAAATTTCCTTTAACCTTCTTTTCATATCCGGCGTAGGAGTGAACAACAAACCACTCACCTGGGGCGTTGCGAAGAGCAGCTCTAAATTCAGCATTCTCATCATTTTCCTCAACTGCGCTCTCTTCCACCACATCTTCAATTACAGGTGCGATTACCTCTTCAATTACCGGCGCTGTTTCAGTAACTGCCAAGGCTGCTTCAAATGCATCCACTGGTGGATTAGCTGGCGTATCAATTGACATCATTTTTCCTATTCGCCTTAGCCAAAAATCCAGAAAGTTATTTTGGTCAAAATTAGATCAAAAGTTGAAACTACTAAAATAATAAATCCAACGAAAACTAAAACTACAGCTGTGTATGTTGTAAGTTGATTACGGGTTGGCCAAACAACTTTGCTTAACTCGGAGATAACTTGGCGATAGAACAGGCCAATGCGACCGAAGATGCCCTTGGCTTCTTCAGTTGAGACGATCTCTTCGCTCATCTACCTTTTCCTTTACTCGTTATCTTTCTTAACCAACTTCTTACCTATTACTTGCAGGGCAGGAGGGACTCGAACCCCCAACCGGCCGCTTTGGAGACGGCAACTCTAGCCAATTGAGCTACTGCCCTTCGTCCCGAATTAAGGCATGAAAAATCATGACCTAATACAAGCGCCGGGGGCGAAATTGTAGGCGGGTTACTCAGAAAGGTAAAACTGAGATAAATGGTAAGCCAGTTTTAAGCGTAGATGGCAGACTTAAGCCCCCATGAGCGCATCTGAAAAACCAAGAGTTTCAAAACGAATAGCAGCAATTGCAGAGTCTGCAACTCTTGCCGTTGATAGCAAAGCCAAAGCATTAAAAGCAGCTGGGCGTCCAGTTATTGGTTTTGGTGCGGGTGAACCAGATTTTCCAACTCCTGATTACATTGTTAATGCTGCAATTGAAGCGGCAAAACTTCCGGCAAATCATCGTTACACACCAACACCAGGATTGCCTGAATTACGGGATGCAATTGTTAAGAAAACTAAACGAGATTCAAATTATGAAATTACCGCCGATCAGGTATTAGTTACCAATGGTGGCAAGCAATCTGTTTATCAATCATTCGCATCAGTTCTAGATCCAGGTGATGAAGTACTTCTGCCTTCACCTTTTTGGACTACATACCCTGAGTGCATCAAATTAGCCGGCGGCAAGGCGGTTGAAGTTTTTGCTGATGAGTCCCAAAATTATTTAGTCTCAGTTGCGCAGTTAGAGAAAGCTTTAACTCCAAAAACTAAGGTACTTCTATTCTGCTCACCATCTAATCCAACTGGATCGGTTTACTCACCTGCGCAGGTAAAGGAAATCGGTGAGTGGGCATTAAAAAATAATCTTTGGGTAATCACTGATGAAATTTATGAACACCTTCTATATGACGGAGCTAAGTCTCCAAGTATTTGTGTGGCAGTACCAGAGCTTGCCGATCGCACCATAATTATTAATGGCGTAGCTAAGACCTATGCGATGACTGGTTGGCGCGTGGGCTGGATGATTGGTCCGAAAGATTTGATAAAGGCTGCTACAAATCTGCAGTCACACTTGTCTTCAAATGTTTCAAATGTTTCCCAACGTGCTGCAATTGCTGCCCTTACTGGTGACCTATCTGCTGTTCACAAGATGGGCGAAGCTTTTGATCGCAGACGTAAATTAATTGTTAAATTACTAAATGAGATCCCTGGCGTTAGCTGTCCAACGCCAACAGGTGCTTTCTATGTTTATCCATCGGTTAAGGGTGTGCTTGGAAAAACTATTAGAGGTAAGACTCCAAAAACGTCAGCTGAGTTAGCGACATTAATTTTGGATGAGGTGGAGGTAGCAGCTGTTCCAGGTGAAGCTTTTGGTCCTTCTGGTTACCTTCGATTTTCTTATGCACTAGGAGATGAAGATATTGTTGAAGGTATTGGCAGAGTAAAAACACTTTTGAGTGAAGCTATTTAATTTAAATCAAGCCCAACTAATTGCACCTCAGCCTCTAATTTAATTCCAAACTTTTCAAAGACCTTCGCCCTGGCCATTTTGGCTAATTCAATTATGTCATCGGCAGTTGCATCACCTGAGTTTGTTAAAGCCAAAACATGTTTATTTGAAATTTGCGCACCAGCTATTTTTTCACCCTTACTGACTCCGGCATGCTCCATTAACCAAGCAGCTGAGGTTTTAACTCTGCCATCTGATTGGGGCCAACGCGGAGCATCAGTTGGCAACTTATCTGCCACATCTTTAGTAAGAATTGGATTAACAAAAAAAGATCCAGCAGAGTTTGAATTAACATCAGTTGAATTAATTAACATTCCCTTACGGCCACGAAGTTCAAGAACTGCTTTACGTACCTTCATAACTGGCGCTCTATCACCCAGGCTGACTGATAAATAATTAGCTAACTCTGCATAGGTAATTGGCAGCGACATCTCACCTTTTCGAAGTTGAAAGGTCACATTTAAAATTACATAACGGCCAGCATCCTCTTTAAATGCTGAGTTGCGATAAGAAAAATGACATTGCTCGTTTGTGAAAGTTATGACCTCACCTTTTTTACGATCATATGCTTTAACCCTGGCAATAGTTTCACTTACCTCATGTCCATAAGCGCCAATATTTTGAATCGGTGCTCCCCCAACAGTTCCTGGAATTCCACTTAGGGATTCAAGATCAGCAAATCCTTTTTCAATCGTTTGCTCAACAAATTTATCCCAATCCTCCCCAGCTGAAACTTCAATCATTCCACCACTGCATGCGTCGTAATCAAGAGCATTACCTTTACTCTCGACTCGAATTACAGTGCCAGCAAATCCGGCATCGCTAATTAATAAGTTAGAGCCACCACCTAATATCAATACTTTTTCACCAGCTTTATCGGCAGCTTTCACAAACTCAACTAATTCATCTTCAGTATGTGCATGGACAATTTTTTGCGCAGGGCCACCAACCTTTAATGTGGTGAAATTAGATAACTGCTCCATTAGATAAGCCTACCGACGTGGTGAGAGGATCTCATTTTTTCCTCTAAACCGATCCAGAATTCTTTGATAATTCTTACGTGAGTTCTTATCTCGATAATCAGGATCAACATCGTGATAACCATGATGCCTGCCTTGAGATAGTGGTAGATCTATCTGCAGTAATTTTCCACCAGCATCCCTGATTGCAAGTGATAACTCTAAATCTGCATTTCGATAGTACTTCGCACTTGGATTTGCTCCACCAGCTGAAATTGCAAACTTA
Source organism: Candidatus Planktophila sp. (assembly GCA_003569185.1). GTDB lineage: Bacteria > Actinomycetota > Actinomycetes > Nanopelagicales > Nanopelagicaceae > Nanopelagicus. The sequence continues at coordinate 151,091 of BGOJ01000006.1, forward strand.
CGATCTAAGGCAAAGTAATAACCAAATAACACATCAACCTCACCGGCGCCTTTATCGGTGGTAGTTCGCCATTCATCCTCAAGATTTATCAATCCACCTTTCCAGCCAACGCCCTGATACCCAGCTTCTAGCGATTGAAGAGTTTGTGGAATTGGATCTGCTGTAAAGGTTGTGGAGGTGTCCATAATAAGTAAGTAATCCTCACTGCAGGTATTAAGGAAATGATTAATGACATTTCCCCAGCCAAGTGGGTTTTTCTCTTGGGTAAGGCTTACTTGTTTTGAATCAAATAGGTCAGGTGAGATCCAATTACTTTTCCCATTGGCATAGATACTTACAGGAGTTTTGGTCTTGCTTGTAATTGAATCAACACAGGTGATTAAATCTTCAGTAAAGCCCTCTGCGATTAAACAGATGCGAATTGACCCAGCCATTGGCGGGTTTTAATTAACGAGTTTCGCGGTGAAGCTGTGAAGACTTACAGCGAGGACAGAACTTCTTAAGTTCCAAACGATCTGGATCATTACGACGATTTTTGCGAGTGATGTAGTTACGCTCTTTGCACTCAACACATGCCATTGTAATTTTTGGACGAACATCTGCGCTTTTACTTGCCATGGTTGAGCTCCTAGCCTTGTAGTTAAATTAACGTAATCGTTAACTTATTCGTTGGGTGAGGTTACCTGACCCCCACCATTTACTGAAATTGGTGCGTATTTCTATCTTTTGTTCTGGTAGCGGAGGCGGGATTTGAACCCACGACACAGCGATTATGAGCCGCTTGCTCTACCAAGCTGAGCTACCCCGCCAAACTTAACTTTCAATATTTATTTTTTGTTCGAGCCCCCTAACGGAATCGAACCGTTGACCTTTTCCTTACCATGGAAACACTCTACCGACTGAGCTAAGGGGGCGAAGTGCTGGCTAAGGATACAACCCGGCTTTATTAAACACGAATTGAAGGCTTAATTACTTTAAGTAAGCCTTGCTTGCAATCTCAATACGCCTATTTTTATAAGCAGAAGAAGCACCTAGTAGCAGATGCTCAAATGGATTTCCGCTCTTTATTAATTTACCTAGTTGCTCACTTTCATTTCCTTCAAAGGTTTTAATCTCTGAAGTATTTGCGACCTTCACCTCTTTATGAGGCTTGATCATTCGATAAATTACCGTCAGTAGTTGTAACCCAGAATAAACAGTGCCTCGCCAGCCTCTGCCAAAAATATTTTGTAGTTTTAACTTAAATAATGTTTTAGAGATTTCATTATTAACATTAGTAGGCTTATTGATTAAGTCTTTGAATATCTTTGCCACTTCAGCTGCCCCGGTGACCTGCGGCAGTTTGCTGCAATTTCTAGCTAACTCTTCCCTTACATTAGGATCGGCAAGTTTAGAAACCATAATTGTTATTTGATCTAACTTTGATTGATCCACCGTCAAAGCCACCTGATTATCGGCTGCCCACCTAGCCCTTTCACCCTGGTTATCTGTGCCTCTTACATTAGGAATAAACGCGGTTGGAATGTTTGCAGCTAACTCTTCATGCACACTGTTATAGCCAGCAGCGCAGATCGCAGCATCAAATGCACTTAAGACATTTGCTAGTGGAAAATGTCTAATTACTTTTATATCAAGGCCTGCTGGTGCAAGATTTTTACCAGTTGAATCGATAGGTTCTTTTGTTAGAACCACTTGCAAATTTGGCCAAGGAATCAAACCTTTTAATGCCGCTGTCATTTTGGCATTTAAGTCAGCCTCACCAATTCCGAGTTGCACTAATACTGCAGGACGGGATTGATCTAAACCAAGCAAACTTCTTGCGGCAACTTTATCGAGTGAGGTTTGTCGGTTATAAATTGATATTGGTTTAACTAAAGTTGAATCAGACCTTCCTACAGTTGGACCTTTGTCATAACTTTGTCCAAAATCTCCCGGGGTAATAATCAAATCCATCATCTTTGATTGTAGATTTAGTAAATATCTTTGAGAAGTTTTTTGCCAAAATCCCCTACGAACCCAAACTAATTTCACCTTTGGTCTAATACTTTTTATTCCTATAATTCCTGGGTATGGCACTACGCCATCAAAACTCACAATTTTTGCATCCGTCTCATCTATTAAGGCAACAATTCGATCCCGTAAATATTTATCCCATTCAAATCGACCCATCCATTTTCGATCACGACCTGGGACATACTCAAAATTTACATTTGCAATTTTGGGCACTTCAACTACACCTGAAGCCATCGAAATGATAATCGGGTTTGCGAAATCCTTTAATTCAGATGCAACCGCACTAGCTCTAGTCAAGTGCCCCATGCCTATTCCATTACTTGTCGCTAGAATAATGGTTGGCTTAGTCATGAAATTAGTATAACTGCAACCAAAGTTAGGATGCTCGAATGAGAACCGCACTATTGCTCGTAATTTTGGTATTACAAATATTTACTCTGTTATATCTAATTCGCACAGCAAGAAATCTTGGTACGAAAGCCACTAAAAATCATCGGGAATTGATGGAGAACATCAACATGCTTCGCGCTAGTGGTAGGAGCAATATTCTTAATCATCTTGCTGTGCCAAATACTAAAGAATTTAGAAATGTAAGTTGGGATCATGTAATTTCTTTAACTAGCCATCCGGCTAGATTTTCAACACTTGACATTGCGCTAGATCAACTACTAAATCAACATTTGATTCCTAAGCAGATATATCTAAATATTGCTCAATCAGACTTAGACAAACTGCCCCCTGCAATTAAGGATTTAGAGGCGGGCGGGATTCTTAAGATTAATTCTTGCGCTGATTTAGGTCCTGGAAAGAAGTTAATTCCAACTTTAAAGCTAGAGGAAAATCTACCTATTATTGTTGTTGATGATGATTTGTTTTTTGAAACAGATCTAACGCTTAAATTAATGGTTCAGCATCACCTAACACCTAAAAGCATCATTGCCTCTAGGGTTCACAAAGTCGCTTATGAATCAGATGGGAGTATCGCCTCTTATAGTAAGTGGGCGAAGAATTACTCACTTTCAAATGGTCCAGATGTGGATTTCTTTGCCACCTCAGGTGCTGGCACCTTATATAAAAAGGAATTTTTCCATAAAGATGTTTTAGATGAAGAAACCTATAAGTCATTATCACTGCACACTGATGATCTATGGTGGTACGTACAAAGCAAACGAGCTGGCGTAACAACCAAGCGAATGCCCGGCTATAGCAAATTAGAGTTTATTACTGGCACGCAAGAAGATGGTTTATGGAATACCGGTAATCAAAATAGAAATGATCCAAATTTAAAATCTTTGCTAAATAAGTACTCTCTTTAATTTCTTGGTGGCGGGTGAAGGATTTGAACCTTCGAAGGCAGAGCCGGGGGATTTACAGTCCCCTCCCATTGGCCGCTCGGGCAACCCGCCAGGATTGTTAAGCGCGGTGAAGTGTAAAGCCTGACTACTTGTTATGCCAAAAGTTCAATTATTTATCGCTGTATCGTGCAATAAATCGAACATGATCTGGGTTTAACTCTGCAACTGTTCTTGCACCAAGTAATTTCATTGTTCTAGTAATTTGTGTGCGAAGAATCTCTAAAGTGCGATCAACGCCAGGTTTTCCACCAGCCATTAAGCCATAAAGATAAGCTCTGCCAATCCAAGTGAATTTCGCTCCACTTGCAAGAGCTGCAACAACATCAGCGCCATGCATAATTCCAGTATCTACATGAACCTCTGCTTTATTGCCAACAGCTTTAATTACCTCTGGTAATAAGTGCAATGGCACAGGTGCACGGTCTAGTTGGCGTCCACCATGGTTAGAAAGAATTATTGCATCAGCACCAGCATCAATAGACATCACCGCATCATCAACATTTTGAATCCCTTTTACAACGAGGTTTCCTTTCCATTGCCCTCTAATCCATTTTAAATCTTCATAGGTAACTGTTGGATCAAACATTGAATCAAGCAACTCAGCAACAGTGCCATTCCAAGAATCAAGGGATGCAAATTTAAGTGGATCTGTGGTTAAGAAATTAATCCACCAGGCTGGGCGTGGAATCGCATTCAAAATAGTTTTCGAGGTTAGTGAAGGTGGAATAGTCATTCCGTTTCTAACATCTCTTAATCTTGCACCTGCTACTGGAACATCTACTGTTAAAACTAAGGTATCAAAGCCTGCAGCTTTTGCTCTATCAACTAATGCCATGCTCCGATCGCGGTCTTTCCACATATAAAGTTGAAACCAATTTCGCCCAGTTGGCGCAGCTTTTGCGACATCTTCAATTGATCGAGTGCCCATAGTTGAAAGCGTGAAAGGAATTCCAGCATCTGCTGCGGCGCAAGCTCCTGCATACTCACCTTCAGTTTGCATCATTCTGGTGAAACCAGTTGGCGCAATTCCAAGTGGCATACTCATTTTCTTGCCGAGCATTTGAACAGATAGATCTACATCTTTAACATTTAATAAAATTTTTGGCTGAAACTCTAATTTTTCATATGCAGCACGGGCTCGAGTTAAACTTGATTCAGTATCTGCGCCGCCATCGGTGTAATCAAATGGTGCCTGCGGAGTGCGTCGCTTAGCAATATCTCTTAAATCATAGATTGTTAAAGCTCTAGTTAATCTGCGCTTACGAGGACTTAGAATTATTTTTCTAAACCGTAGTAATTGTGCAAGATCCTTTGGGCTAGGTATGCGCCGCTTAACCTTCACTTGGCTCACTACCGCTCCAATCAATCTTGATGAGTTCTGTGAAAACTCATTCTAATTAACTAGTAAAGTATAGACATGGCTGACAGTAGTTTCGATATCGTCTCAAAAATAGACCAAATGGAGTTGGATAACGCCTTTAATCAGTGTGACCGAGAGATCGCTACCAGGTTTGATTTTAAAAATACCGATACAAAAATCGAAAAAACTGGCTTGAAAGTTGTTTTGGAATCCGGCACAGAAGAGCGAGCTAAGGCCGCACTTGATGTTTTCAAGGACAAGTTGATTAAACGTAATGTCTCACTGAAACACCTAGATGCAGGTGAGCCAGCGTTAAGTGGAAAGACTTACCGAATTAATTGTGAATTTAAAGAGGGCATTTCAACTGAGAATGCCAAGAAGATTGCTAAGTTTCTAAAGGAAAGTGGCCCAAAATCACTTAAGACGCAAATACAGGGTGAAGAGCTGCGAGTATCTAGTAAAAGTCGGGATGATCTACAAATTGCAATTGCTCAAGTTAAAAAAGAGACATGGGATTTTGCAGTTCAATTTACTAATTACCGATAATTATTTAATTTAAGGATAACTTGAAAACCAATCGGCTAGGCGTTGCATATGGCGTAGGTGCCTATGTTATTTGGGGATCGCTTCCAATTTATTGGAGATGGTTAGATCGAGCTACAGCATATGAAATTTTGGCCAATCGAGGTATCTGGTCGCTAATGGTCTGCTTGATTTTTCTTGCCTTTCAAAAACAATTGCGCTCTACCTTTAAATTGATTAGAAATGTTAAGACTTTCTTTATTCTTTTAACTTCTTCATTCTTACTAACTTTGAACTGGGGAATTTACATATGGGCAGTATCAGTAGATCGAGTAGTAGAAGCATCTCTTGGCTACTACATGACACCGTTAGTTGTAGTTTGTTTTGGCGTCCTGATTTTAAAAGAGAAATTACGTTTTGCACAAAAGCTTTCCTTAAGTTTTGCGGGAGTCGGAGTAAGCATATTGACTATAGCTTTTGGGCAGTTGCCACTTGTGGCCTTTGGTTTAGCCCTAAGCTGGGGAACTTACTCACTAATAAAGAAGAGACTTGATGCTGGATCTTTAGAAACTTTGTCTATCGAGATGATTTTTGCGCTAATCCCGAGTGCAACTTATATGTTCTACTTGATGAGCAAAAGTGAAGCTCAATATGGATCTGAGCTTTGGTTCTCGTTAATACTTATGACCTCTGGCTTAGTGACTGTTATCCCACTTTTGATGTTTAACTCCGCCGCAACTAGCCTGCCATTAACAATTACTGGTTTATTGGGCTACATAAACCCAACAATTATGTTTTTCGTAGGATTCATCGTTTTTCATGAGCCACTTACTTTTTCTAAAATCTTTGGATTTATATTTATCTGGACCGCACTGATTTTATTGGGAATTGATATGTATCGATCAGGTAGAGCGGTTAACCAAAGCAAAAGTTAAGTTATTCAACGCCTCTTTTGCAGCTCCTGCCGGAAGATCAATTAGTAAATCATTTGCCTCAGTTGCAACCTGACTTAAGTAGTCTTGAACCTTCTTTAAAGCTTTGTGCTTTCTAAGTTCCAAAATAACATTTGGCAAATCGTCATCACTTATTGGTTTATTCAACTTAAGAATTAACTCTTTATCAGCTGGATCATTATCAGCCATCACAAAAAGAGTTACTAAGGTAGGAATTCCTTCTTTGAGATCTGTGCCGGGTGTTTTTCCAGAGGCTGTTTCATTGCTTGCGATATCTAATAAATCATCTGCAATCTGAAATGCAACACCAATTTTTTCACCAAATTTAGTTAGTGTCTCGACAACGGTTGGTGAGGCTCCTGAAAGAAGTGCGCCAAAACGCGCACTTGTTGCAATCAAAGATCCAGTTTTATCGGCTACTACTTTCATATAGTGATCGATTTGTGAAAGACCTTCACTTTTTCCTTGAGTTTCCTTTATTTGACCAATCACTAAACGCTCAAAGGTCTTTGCTTGCAACTTAACTGCTTCAGGTCCGATATCAGCCAACATGTCAGAAACCTTAGAAAATAGGTAATCTCCAGTAAGAATTGCAACAGCGTTATCCCATTTCTTATTAGCGCTAATTACACCACGTCGTAAAACAGCATCATCCATTACATCGTCGTGATACAAAGTGGCTAGGTGTGTTAATTCGCAACAAACAGCCGCTTTTATAATGTCATAATTGATTGGATCACCAAATTGTGCTGAAATTAATGTTAATAAAGGTCTAAGCCGTTTGCCGCCAGCTTCTACCAAGTGTCTAGAGGTCTCAACAACAAGCGGGTAATCCCCTTTAATATGAGATCGCATTAAATCTTCGACTTTTTTCATGTCGGCGATTAAAGATGCTTCCAACTGCTTGTCTAGATTAGGAATACCTACTTTATTCATTTATTTGATAAAAGTAGAAAAATTTTCGGCGACATTAAGAAGTAGTGAGGGTGCTACTCCAATTACGGCTGAAATTACAGTTGCGACAGTAATTGAAATTCTGCTTTTCACACTTGGAATGATTATTGATACTGAATCATTTACTGGGTCAGTAAAGAACACCATGATTATTACCCGAATATAGAAGAAGGCTGCAATCGCGCTTGCTAGAACACCAGTTACAACTAAGGCAATATTTCCTGATTGATACGCGGCTGAGAAAATTGCAAACTTGCCAATAAATCCAGAGGTTAGCGGAATTCCAGCAAAACTTAGTAACAAGAAAGCAAAGACTGCGCCAACTACAGGAGATTTCTTACCCAGGCCAATCCATCGATTTAAATCTGTGACTTCACCTGATGAGTCTCGAACCAATCCAATAATTCCAAAAGCTGCCAATGTGGTTAATCCATATGCCATTAAGTAAAACAAGGAAGCGGCTAATCCCTCTTTATTTAAAGCCACCACACCTGATAGCAAGAAACCTGCATGAGCAATTGATGAATAAGCCAGCATTCGTTTTACATCACGTTGAGCAATTGCAACAACTGAACCGAGCAACATAGTTAAAATGGCAATTATTGTAATTATTGGGCGCCATAAAGTCTCAGCCTCAGCAAAACCAATATAGAAAATTCTTAAGATCGCACCGAAGGCGGCAACTTTTGTACAAGCTGCCATAAAAGCAGTGATTGGTGTTGGTGCTCCTTGGTAAACATCTGGTGTCCAAGAGTGGAAAGGAACTGCACTAATTTTAAATAGCAATCCAACAGATACAAAGACAATTCCAATCAACAAAAATACTTCGTTAGCGCTTCCAGCTGCAGCGCTTATTCCAACTAGTGAAATTGTGCCGGCGTAGCCATATAGGAATGCGGCGCCGAACAAGAAGAAAGCTGATGCGTATGCACCCAATAAAAAGTACTTCAGGGCAGCCTCTTGTGAGAGCAAGCGTTTACGTCTACTTAATCCTGCAAGTAGATAAAGAGGCAGTGAGAAAACTTCTAGGGCGACAAATAATGTAATCAAGTCAGTTGCCACTGGAAATAGCATCATGCCTGCCACTGCAAATAAGAAGAGTGGGAAAATCTCAGTTTGCTGATTCTTTAGCTGCAATGCAATTGCTTCCTCGTTGGAGCCGGGAATTGCAGAAGCTTGGGCTGTGAAATTATCTTGATCAGCTATTAGCAACACGGCAATCAAGGCCAAAATAACTACTGTTGCCTGCAAAAAGATTCCGGCTTTATCAATTGTTACTGAGTTAACTGCGGCAGTAGTAGATGAAAGGTCTCGAATTCGCCAAAGTTGAAGCAACGACAGAAGTAAAGCTCCGATGCTCACTGTCAGTTGAACAGCGGCCCGGTGTGCTCTACCCATGAAAGCTTCAATTAAAACGCCAATTACTGCAGCTGCAAAAACAATTAACATCGGTGAAAGGAGCATGTAACTAAGTGCTGGTGCGGTTAACATTATTTATTCACCTCCGCAACTGGATCAGTAAAACCTGCATTGGTGACTATTTTTTCTGATGTTGGATTAATAAAATCTAAAACTGGTTTTGGATAAAAGCCCATCACTACGATAATTGCAATTACTGGCGCTATTGCAATCTTTTCGCGAAGGTTTAAATCCTTCAGATTTTCATTACCCTCAGTTGTTGGACCATGTAATGTCTTTTGGATAGGAATCAAGATATACAACGCTGCTAGAACTATTCCCAAAGTTCCAATGACAGCTGCTACTGGATATCTTGTATAGGTTCCTACTAAAACTAGAAATTCGCTAACAAAGCTTGATAAGCCTGGCAGTGCCAAACCTGACATACCAGCAATAAAGAAGCTCCATGCCATTACAGGTGTAACCCTTTGCAATCCACCAAAATCAGAAATTGTTGAAGATTTTCTACGTGCCATCATCCAGCCTGCAACCAAAAATAGAGCTGCGGTCGAAAATCCATGATTTACCATATATAAGTTAGCGCCTGACATTCCTTGCGATGTCATCGCAAAGATACCCATTGTTATAAAGCCAAAGTGCGAGATAGATGTAAATGCAATTAATCCTTTAATATCTTTTTGACCAATTGCCATAAAGGCACCATAAATTATTGAAATAACTGCCAGAGTAATAATCAGTGGTGTGAAAGTTTTGCTTGCATCAGGAAACAAAGCTAAGCAAAATCTGATCATTCCGTAGGTGCCTACTTTGTCTAATACTCCAAGTAGCAATACAGATGTTCCCTGGGGTGGCTGCTTTAGCGGCATCTGGTAGCCAGGTATGAAATGGCCATAGCGGGGCTTTGATTGCAAAAGCTATAAAAAATCCTAAGAATAAAAAGTTTTCAGTTTGGTTATCTATCTCAAGTGTTGCTAATTGTGTTAGGTCAAATGTTGCACCAATTTGGTTTCCGGAGATTACATAAATTCCAATTATTGAAGCCAACATTAGTAGTCCACCAAATAAGCTGTATAGAAGGAACTTAATAGCGGCAGCAGATCTATTTCCTGTGCCATAACCACCGATTAAGAAATAAACTGGAATTAGCATTGCTTCGAAGAAAACATAAAATAGAAATAGATCAGTGGCAGCAAAAACGCCAATCATCATCGTCTCTAAAATCAAGATCAACACATAGAAGGTTTTTACTCCCCATCGACCGCCCTCAGACTCATTCCAGGTTGCTAAGACAACGATTGGAACCAAAATTGTTGAAAGCAAGATTAAAACTAGAGAAATTCCATCTACACCTACTGCAAAATTTATATTGAAAGCTGATATCCAGGAGTTGCTTTGCACATATTGCATTGTTGTTACTGATTTATCAAAGCCTAGGGCTAAAAATATTGAGCCAATTGCCACCAAGGTGGTAATTACAAATACATACTTTTTAATTAAATCTGAATTCTTGCTCGGTAAGAAATAGATTAGTCCAGCACCTAGCAGTGGAAGTGCTCCAATTAAAGTTAATAAACTCACGCTGTCACCGCCCAGATAGTTGCGATCAGAGCCAAGGCACCAATCACCATCATTAGTGCGTAACTTCTAACATAGCCATTTTGTAAAGTTCGTAATTTATTACCGGTTGAAATTGAAACACCACCAACTGCTCTAACCAAACCATCTATAAGTAGGTAATCAATATTTAATAAATTCTTTACTAAAGATTGTCCTGGGCGCATTAAAGTTGCCTCGTTAAAGTCATCTTGGAATAAATCTCTACGAGCTGCTTTAGTTAATATCGAGACTTTTTCTGGCGCCTTATCTAATTGATCGCCACGATATTTAAGTACCGCAATTGAGATACCAATTACCACGACCGCTAAAGTCATAAGTGAGACAACAATTGGTGGCAGTAACTCTTTATGATGCTCTTTTAATGGATTAACAACTGGTTCTAGCCAATGAACAAGTGATTCACCTCTAGATAAGAGATAACCAGATGCTACTGATCCAACTGACAGCAATCCAATTGGTATCAACATCAAGGCCGGGCTTTCATGAGGCTCATCTTTATGGCCCCATCTTTCATTTCCAAAGAAAGTTAAAATCACAACACGAGTCATATAGAAAGCAGTGATCATTGCACCCAAAAGAGTTGCAAGTCCCAAAGCTAAACCTTTAATACCACCTTCATTAAATGCCGTTTCGATTATTTTATCTTTTGAATAAAAGCCTGCAAATGGTGGAACGCCAATGATGGCTAAATATCCCAAACCGAAAGTCAATGCTGTTATTGGCATAAACTTTCCGATACCGCCATATTTGCGCATGTTCACTTCATCTTTCATGCCGTGCATAACCGAACCAGCACCTAAAAACATACTTGCCTTGAAGAACCCATGAGTTAATAAATGCATGATTGCAAATGCATATCCAATTGGTCCTAAACCAGTTGCCAAAATCATGTAACCAATTTGAGACATCGTGGAAGCTGCTAATGCCTTTTTAATATCATCTTTGGCTGTACCAATAATTGCACCGAATAGAAGTGTTACTCCACCAATTATTAAAACCATTAATTGCGCAACAGGAGCTTCGTCAAATACAAAATTAGATCTTGTAATTAAATAAACACCAGCAGTTACCATCGTTGCTGCATGGATCAAAGCTGAAACCGGAGTTGGACCAGCCATTGCATCTCCCAGCCAAGATTGCAATGGAAATTGTGCTGATTTTCCGCAAGCAGCAAGTAAGAGCATTAAGCCAATAGCAGTCAATTGTGTAGAGGATGCTTGATCAATATTTTCTTTCATTCCAGAGAATGAAACATCGCCAAATGTTGCAAAGGCAATCATTATTGCAAGAGATAGACCAACATCGCCGACTCGATTAGCAACAAACGCTTTTTTTGCTGCAGTTGCATAAGCTGGTTTTTGATTCCAGAATCCAATTAATAAATAGGAAGCTAATCCCACGCCTTCCCATCCAACATACAAATTCAAATAAGAATCACCTAAAACTAGAAGCAGCATTGCTGCGATAAATAGATTCAGATAAGCAAAAAATCTACGTCGATCTAGATCATGAGACATATAGGCGATTGAATAAACGTGAATCAACGTGCCAACACCTGTAATCAAGAGAACAAAGCAAATTGATAATTGGTCCAAGAGAAGTGAAGCATCAACATTGAAGGAGCCAACTGATATCCAGGTGAACAATTTTTGAGTTACAGCTCTGCTTTCCTCTGCCCGGCCTTGCATTGCGAAAAACTCAACTACTCCGATTGTGAAGGTTGAGGCGGAAACAATGGTGCCCATGATGTGGCCCCATGAATTAGCTCGCTTTCCAGCTAGCAATAAAATTGCAGAGCTAAATAACGGAAGTGCGATTAGCCAAAGTAAATTCTCAGATGTTTGCATTTTTTATCTCTTTAACAAACTTGCATCATCAACTGATGCAGATCGCCTAGATCGGTAAATCGTCACAATAATTGCCAGTCCCACAACCACTTCACAAGCTGCAACGACCATCGTGAAGAAAGCTACAACTTGACCTTCTAAATTACTGTTTATTCTTGCGAAAGTAACAAAAGCTAAATTTGCTGCATTCAACATAAGCTCGATGCACATAAAGACAACAATTGAATTCCGGCGAACGACTACGCCAATTGCACCAATCGTAAATAAAATTGCGGAGAGGTAGAGATAATTTGCAATTGCCATTACTTCTCCTCCTCTTCTTCACTCTTCATTTGGAACGTTGCGCTTTCAATCATGTCGCCTCGTGCCTGTAATACATTAGAAATTGAAGTCGGTGCTGCTTTTCCAGTTGGTAGAAGCGCTGGAACATCCACTGCATTATGTAGTGCATAAATGCCTGCAGCAGGCAATCCAGCAGCAGCATTCAAATTATCTTTTCTAAATCTAGCAATTGAAAGATCTCGTTGAGCAAATTTAGATTTACTCTTTTGGCTATGGCCTAGAACCATTGCACCTAATGCTGCAGTTATCAACAGTGCGGAAACTACTTCAAATGCGAAGACATATTTTGTAAATAACTGCTCAGCAATTCCAAATGCATTTCCCTCCGCGTTCGCCGCAGAAAGCCCATAGATAGGACGACCAAATGTTGCCCTGCCAATCAGAGATACCAATAATCCACCGAAACCAATTGCTGCCACTATGGAAACTGGACGAAGCCCAGGGATATTTTCTTCCAAGGAATCTGAAGTATCGACACCAACCAACATCAAAATAAATAGGAATAACATCATTACCGCACCGGTGTAAACAACTATTTGAACAATTCCTAAAAAGAGGGCGTCTTGAGCGATATAGAAAATTGCTAATGAAATCATTACCCAAGCCAATAAAAGTGCTGAATGAACAGCTTTCTTAACTAACAACATTCCTAACGCAGCAACAACTGAAAGTGGCGCTAAAAAATAAAATAAATAAGATTCCGGTGCCGCAGTAGTACCAATATCTAATGCAAGATTAATCATCTTTTGCCACACCTTGTGATGGGTGAGAGCCTGTGACTTCGCCTCGGTAATAATTTCCGTCATCAGTATTTGGATACATTGGATGTGGTGGTGGCACCATTCCGGCCCGTAGTGGACCTAAGAGATCATCTTTTTCAAATATTAATTTACCTCTAGTGCTATCAGCTAGCTCGTACTCATTAGTCATCGTCAAAGCTCGAGTAGGGCAGGCTTCGATACAAAGTCCACAGAAGATGCAACGTAGATAATTAATTTGATAAACCTTGCCATATCGCTCACCTGGAGAGAATTGTTCACCCTCTTTATTGTCAGCACCTTCAACATAAATTGCATCTGCTGGACATGCCCACGCACATAACTCACAACCAATGCACTTTTCTAATCCATCTGGGTGGCGATTTAATTGATGACGTCCATGAAACCGCTCAGCTGTTGGTTCTTTTACCTCTGGATATTGAACAGTATTCACTTTTTTAAACATTGTTTTAAAAGTTACCCAAAAGCCCAAGAGTTGCTTAGGAAAGCTTGCACTTGAATGATCAGTAATCGGCACCTTTGATTGATCCGCTTTTGCTAAACCAAACTCTTCGTGCCGAGGCAAAAGTTCATCAGCCATTTAATTGCTCCGCTCTAGAGGTTGGAATTACTGGTACTGGGAAACTTGGTTGTGTGGCATCAATAAACTTTGCTGCTTCAGCAATTTTCGTTTTTTGTCGATCAATTAAAGATGTTACTGCTAAATACAACAGAGCAACGGAGAATACAAAGGCAAATATCAGTGCTCGTGGGGCATTTTGTTGAGACATAACACGTAAAGTTGCCACCACTAAAATCCAAACAAGTGAGAATGGAATTAATACTTTCCAACCGAATTTCATAAATTGGTCATATCGAAGTCGTGGGAGGGTTCCACGTAGCCAAACAAATACGAAGAAGAAAGCTAATACCTTCACAAAGAACCAAATCAAAGTAAACCAACCACCGAGCCATTGCTCGGTGAATCCGAGGCCAGGAAGTGCTCGATAACCACCAAGGAATAAGGTGGTTGCAAGGGCTGAAACTGCAATGATATTTACATACTCAGATAAGAAAAATAGTGCGAACTTAAGTGATGAATATTCAGTATGGAATCCACCAACTAGCTCACCTTCAGCTTCGGCTAAATCAAAGGGTGCGCGATTTGTTTCTCCGACCATTGAGATTGCATAAATAACAAATGATGGAAATAGAACAACTGCATACCACCACTGATCTTGTGCAGCAACAATTTCTGAAGTTGACATTGAGCCGGCATAAATAAATACCGCAACAAGTGATAGACCCATTGCAACTTCATATGAAATAACTTGAGCAGAAGATCGAAGTCCGCCAAGTAATGGATAAGTAGAACCAGAAGACCAACCTGCCAACACAATTCCATAAACTCCAACTGAAGCAATTGCTAAAACATAAAGAACGCCAACTGAGAGATCTGTAAGTTGCATAGCAGTTTGCTGGCCAAAGAAATTAACTGGTCCAGTCATTGGAATTACAGCAAATGCCATAAAACATGCGGTTGTGCTAATAATTGGCGCAATTACGAAAACTATTCGATCAGCAGCCTTCGGAATTAAATCTTCTTTCAAAGCAAGTTTTACACCATCAACTAATGCTTGAAGTAATCCAAACTTACCTACTCTGTTGGGTCCACTTCGCTGTTGCATTCTTGCAACAATTCTTCGCTCTCCCCAAACAGACATAATGGTGAGAAAAACACATGCGGCAAAAATAATTAATCCCTTTAGTGCAATTATCCAACCTGGATCTTGGCTAATTAATTGTGCATTAGTCATGCTTTAGCAACCTTTACAACTGAATTACTTACTACTCCTAAATTTCTAATCAACTGGCTGTTTAATGAGTTTCTTGGTACCCAAACTGTAGATTCTTCAATATCTCCAATTGCGCAAGGCAAAGTCACTGCGCCATAATTATTTGAGACTCTAACTAAGTCATTTTCTTTCACACCAAGATAACTTGCTCTAGATTTGCTAATTACAATAACTGAGCCACGGGCAGTGCCAGCTAAATTTTCTTCGCCATCTTGCAACGAACCTTTATCTAATAAGTTACGCCAAGAAGAGAGGATTGCCTCTTCTGGGCCAACAGATTTAGTGGAGTTTGAAACAGTAGACTTCATCTCTGGCTTAGCGCCATCCCAGTTTCCTATTGACTCAAGTTCAACTCGTGCAGACTTTACTGTTGGTAGATTTATAGGCTTGCCAATCTCATCAGCAAGCATCGAAATAATTCTCACATCGCTACGATTTAAAGATTGCTCTACTGCCGCCTCAAATTTTCTAACCTTTCCTTGCCAATCAACAAATGAACCACTCTTTTCAACTACTGCTGCAACTGGCAGCACCACTGCTGCAATTTCAGTGATGTCACTTTGACGAATTTCTAGTGAGACAATAAATTTCTTTGAAAGCTTTAACTTTGCATCTGGTGAAATATCCATTGGATCAACGCCACCTATTACAACCGCCTGCAAATCTGAATTAATTATCTCCTGCGTACTTAACCCTGTTGCACTTGGAAGTGAATCAACGGCCCATGCAGTTGCAATATCAACTCTTGCAGCAGCATCACTAATTAATCTATTGCCAGGTAAAGAATTCGGCATTGCTCCTGCTGCGATTGCACCGCGTTCACCTGCACGTCGTGGCACCCAACCTAATTTTGCACCGCTTTCCTTGACCAATTTTGCAACAGCAGAAAGAGCACCTTGGGTTTCAGAAGCTCGCTCTCCAACTAATACAACTGACTTGCCTGTTAAGTCGGTAACTGAATTTATTGATGCAACTTCATTTCCTGGAGCAGTTTTAACCAAATTAGCATTTAATTTTTCACTACCTCTGCTTGCTAGTGATGCAATAGAGGTTACTTTGATTGCCCGCTTATGAACTTGCTTATAGATTCTTAAAAATACAATTGGAGATTCATCTTCTGGCTCAAAATTGATCAACACAACATGATCAGCATTATCAATATCTTTATATGTTGCATTTGTTGAAACGGTGCTTAGGAAATCTAGCTCTTCATCACTATGTGAGCGCGAACGAAAATCAATATTGTTTGTTCCAAGAGTTACTCGAGCAAATTTGCTGTAACCATAAGCATCTTCAACGGTTGCTCTGCCGCCAACTAATACACCAGCACGGGCATCTTTTAATCCTGCTGCAGCAGCAGCTAAAGCCTCTGGCCAGGATGCTTCCTGCAATTGTCCATTGGCATCTCTAATTAATGGAGTTGTTATTCTATTTTTTGCCACCTCATACTTGAAAGCCCAGCGACCTTTATCGCAATTCCACTCTTCATTTACTGAAGCATCTTCGCCAGCTAATCGACGTAAGGTTTTTCCTCGTCTGACATCGGTTCGCATCGCACATCCTGATGCGCAGTGTTCACATGCAGAATCTGTGGAAACTAAATCAAATGGTCTTGCCCTGAATCTGTATGAGGTTCCAGTTAGCGCGCCTACTGGGCAAATTTGAACTGTATTTCCAGAGTAGTAAGAATCAAATGGTTCATCTTCATAAATGCCAACTTGTTGTAGTGCGCCTCTTTCATTTAATGTAATAAATGGATCGCCAGCAATTTGTTCAGAGAATCTAGTACATCGCGCACAAAGAACACATCTTTCACGATCTAACAAAACCTGAGATGAGATTGCAACAGGTTTTTCAAATGTTCGCTTTACTCCTTCAAATCTTGATTCACCACGTCCATTAGACATTGCTTGATTTTGCAAAGGACACTCTCCGCCTTTGTCGCAGACTGGGCAATCAAGTGGATGATTAATCAACAACAACTCCATAATTCCTTTTTGCGCTTTGTCAGCTACTGGTGAAGTTAATTGAGTCTTAACTACCATCCCGTTCTCAACTGGAATCGTGCAAGATGCCTGTGGTTTTGGAAATGCTCGACCATTAATTTCGATATCGACTAAGCACTGACGACATGCTCCAGCTGGTGCAAGTAGTGGGTGGTCGCAGAATCTTGGAATTTGAATACCTAATTTTTCAGCAGCTCTAATAACTAATGTTCCTTTTGGAACCGTTACTTCAAAACCATCAATTACACAGGTAATCATCTCTACTGCTTGCTCTGTACTTAGTTCTTGAATACTCACTTCACACCTGCACTCTCAAATAAAGTTGCAGCCATCGGATCAAATGGACAAGCACCTGCTGATAAGTGATCTAAATACTCTTGGCGGAAATACTTAAGTGAAGAGATAATTGGACTTGCTGCTCCATCTGCAAGTGCACAGAATGATCGGCCCATAATGTTGTCACAAAGATCTAACAACTTATCTAAATCTGCTTCGCTGCCTTTTCCTGCTTCTAAATCCTTAAGCACTTGAACTAACCACCAAGTACCTTCACGACAAGGCGTGCACTTACCGCAAGATTCATGTTTATAAAATTCAGTCCAGCGAAGTACTGCCCGGACTATGCAAGTGGTTTCATCAAAAATTTGTAATGCCTTTGTTCCAAGCATTGAGCCAGCAGCTGCCACACCTTCATAATCAAGTGGAACATCTAAATGCGCATCAGTAAAAATTGGAGTAGAAGATCCGCCTGGTGTCCAAAACTTTAATTTATGGCCTTTTCGAACTCCGCCAGATATCTCTAATAATTGACGTAATGTAATTCCAAGTGGTGCTTCAAACTGACCTGGGTTATTAACATGGCCAGACAAAGAATAAAGTGTGAATCCCTTACTTTTTTCTGTTCCCATAGATGTAAACCAAGCAACACCTTGATTAACAATTGCTGGCACAGAGGCAACAGATTCAACATTGTTAACTACGGTTGGCTTTGCATAAAGGCCTGCGATTGCTGGAAATGGTGGGCGCAATCTTGGTTGTCCTCTAAATCCTTCTAATGAATCAAGGAGCGCAGTCTCTTCACCGCAGATATATGCGCCGGCACCAACATGTAATACCAGCTCTAGATCAAATCCTTTTCCTAATATGTTCTTACCAAGTAAACCGGCTTTGTAAGCATCTTCAATAGCTTGTTGAACTCTTCTAACAACATGAGTTACTTCGCCACGAATATAAATAAAAGCGTAATTTGCTCTAATTGCATAGGAGCCAATAATTACTCCTTCAATTAAAACGTGAGGATTAGCCATCATTAGTGGAGTGTCTTTACAAGTGCCTGGCTCTGACTCATCTGCATTAACTACAAAGTAATGATCTTTGTTATCACCTTGTGGAATGAAGCCCCATTTACTTCCAGTTGGGAAACCTGCTCCGCCTCTTCCGCGTAATCCAGAGTCTTTAACTAATTGGATAACTTCATCCGGATTCATTGCTAACGCTTTAGCAACTGCTGTGTAGCCACCACTTCGTTTATATCCATCAATAGTGAATGAATCAGCTTGATCCCAATTTGCAGAAAGGACTGGCGTTAATTTACTCATGCGCCACCTTTTGCTTTCTTTAAACCAAGCAATGTTGGCTCTCCTGCTTGTACTCCTTCATTAGCAAGACCATCAGAGATTCCGGCAAGGACGGCTGAATTTTGTTTCCAACTTCTTAAAGTTTTTGGACCGCGAGTTGGTGCTGGCGGATTACCTGCTCTTGCGCCATCAACTAAATCTTTGACTGATTGCACAGTTTGATTGTCATAAAACTCCCAATTGACCATAACAACTGGGGCATAATCGCAAGCTGCGTTGCACTCAATATGTTCTACCGAAACTTTTCCGTCAGATGTAACACCATCATTTTCAATTCCTAGATGCTCTTTAACTGCATCAAATATTAGATCTCCACCCATAACTGCACACAAAGTATTGGTGCAGATTCCCACATGATATTCACCAACTGGCTTAGATTTATATTGTGTATAAAAGGTTGAGACTGCAGTAACTTCAGCTGTGGCAAGCTCTAACTTCTGACCAATTAACTCAATACCTTCATTAGTTACATATCCATCAATTGACTGCACATAATGCAATAGCGGCATGATCGCAGAACGCTTTCTTGGATACCTTGCGATAATTGAATCCATAATTGAAATCTGCTCTGTGGTAAATGCCATTAGCGATCCACCCCACCCATAACTGGATCAATTGATGCAACCGCTGCAATTACATCTGCCATCTGTCCGCCTTCACACATTGCGGCAGTTGATTGCAAATTATTAAAAGAAGGATCACGAAAGTGAACTCGATACGGTCTTGTGCCACCATCTGAAACTAAATTAACTCCAAGCTCACCACGTGGTGATTCAATTGCTGTGTAAACCTGACCAGCTGGAACTCTGAAGCCTTCAGTTACTAACTTAAAGTGGTGAATCAAAGCTTCCATTGATTCGCCCATAATTTCTCTAATGTGATTTAGCGAGTTACCCATTCCGTCCGCCCCAACTGATAATTGAGATGGCCAGGCGATTTTTTTGTCAGCAACCATCACAGGTTGATTCTCTAATTTTTCTAACTTTGTCACGCACTGTTCAATGATTCTTAAGGATTGCTCTAACTCTTGCATTCTAATTAAGAATCGACCATAAACATCGCAGGTATCAGTAGTTGGAATATCAAACTCATAATTTTCATATCCGCAATATGGCTGTGCTTTACGTAAGTCCCAGGCAAGTCCAGTTGAACGAAGTACTGGACCTGTGATTCCTAAAGTTGTGCAACCTGCTAAATCTAAGTAACCAACTCCTTGAGTTCGCTTAAGCCAAATTGAGTTTCCAACCAATAACTTTTGATTATCTTTAAAGTTATGCCTTAGATCTTTAACTGTTTCGCGAATTTTCTTAAGCGCACCCTCTGGTAAATCTTGTGCTACCCCGCCTGGACGGATGTAGGCCATATTCATTCTCAGTCCTGAAAGTAATTCAAATACATCCAAAACCTTTTCGCGCTCTCTAAAGGCGAAAATCATTGGTGATAAAGCACCAAGCTCTAATGCTCCAGTGCCAAGAGCAACCATGTGAGAGGAGATTCGATTGAACTCCATCATCATTACTCGAATAACTGTCGCCCGTTCTGGCACATCATTTGTAATTCCTAATAGTTTTTCAACGCCTAGGCAATATGCAGTTTCATTAAAAATCGGTGAGAGGTAATCCATTCTGGTTACAAAAGTTACGCCTTGAGTCCAATTTCTAAACTCAGTATTTTTCTCAATTCCAGTATGTAAATAACCAATGCCACATCGAGTTTCGGTAACTGTTTCGCCCTCTAACTCCAGAATTAAACGTAGTACACCGTGGGTTGAAGGATGTTGTGGCCCCATATTTAAAACAACGCGCTCTTCTTTGGTTGCGCCAATTTCAGTTACTAGAGAATCCCAATCACCACCAGTAACGGAGTAAACCCGTCCTTCAGTGGTTTCTTGCGAGGAGGCGTATGGATCGGTAAATGTTGTCATTTGTAACTCCGGCGCTGCGAAGGAGCAGGAACTGTTGCACCTTTATATTCAATTTCAATTCCACCAAGTGGATAATCTTTGCGTTGCGGAAATCCTGACCAATCATCTGGCATCAAAATTCGAGTTAATCCAGGGTGATTATCAAAAACAATTCCAAACATGTCATATGTTTCACGTTCGTGCCAGTTAGCACCTGCCCAAACATCTACTACTGAAGGAATGTGTGGTTCTTTCTCGGAGACACAAACTTCTAATCTAATTCTCTGATTTCGAGTAATAGATAACAATGAATAAACCGCATGTAATTCGCGTGAGGTTTCCTCTGGGAAGTGAATGCCGTTAACCCCGACGCACATTTCAAAACGAAGTTGATCGCGAAGGATTTTTGCTACATCCACTAATCGTGCAGCTTTAATAAACAAAGTTAGCTCACCACGATCTACAACAACCTTTTCGATTGCATCACTAAATAGTGGGTACGCCCGCTCTAAATCATCTGCAACTTGATCAAAATATCCACCATAAGGTCGCTGTGTAGAGGCAATAACCGTTGCTGAATTAACTAGCCCGCCAAACCCTGATGTGTCACCACTTCCTTTGCCGCCAAACATTCCCTTCTCACTCATGCCAAAAGTCCTTTTAATTGATGAGTTGGTTTCGCAGCGAGCGCCGCAGCCTCTACCTCTTTAATAATCTTTTCTCTATTTGGCCCTAATTTTTCATTTCCAATTTGCTCATGAAGTTTCAAGATTGCATCCATCAACATCTCTGGCCTTGGTGGGCAACCAGGTAGGTAAATATCAACTGGAATTATGTGGTCAACACCTTGCACAATTGCATAGTTGTTAAACATGCCACCGGAAGAAGCACAAGCACCCATTGCAATTGTCCACTTAGGGGCTGCCATTTGATCATAAATTTGTCGAACTACCGGCGCCATTTTGTTGCTAACTCGGCCAGCCACAATCATTAAATCTGCCTGCCGTGGGGATGCGCGAAATACTTCCATTCCAAATCTGGCTAAGTCATATCTACCAGCACCAGCGGCCATCATTTCAATCGCACAACAAGCTAAACCAAATGTTGCTGGCCATAGTGAGTTCTTGCGCATGTAACCAGCAAGTTTTTCAACTGTGGTTAATAAAAATCCACTTGGTAACTTTTCTTCTAAGCCCACGATTAATCCCATTCCAATCCACCGCGGCGCCAAACATAGGCGTATGCGACAAAGACGGTGGCAATAAATAATCCCATTTCAACTAATCCAAAAATTCCTAACTGATCAAAGGCAACTGCCCATGGGTATAAAAAGACAATTTCAATATCAAAAACTATAAAGAGCATTGCGGTTAAGAAATATTTAATTGGAAATCTTCCGCCACCTGCTGCTTGCGGTGAAGGTTCAATTCCACACTCATAGGCATCAGACTTTGCACGGTTGTAACGTTTTGGACCGGTAAGTGCGGCAGCTGCTACGGAGAAAATCGCAAAACCAAAGCCAATTGCCCCAATCGCCAGGATCGGTACATAGGGATTGAATGAGAGATTCATACGGTCAAATCTTATTGTTAGCCGGCAGTGGCTTTTGCCACTTACGCCTTATACCCAATGTGAACTGCGACAATTCCGAAGGTTAGGTCCTGCCAGGCAACAGATTTCCACCCATTTTGTTCCAATATTAAGGCTAACCCTGCCTGATCTGGCCATGCCCGGATCGATTCAGCAAGATAGATATACGCCTGCGGATTTTTGCTAATTTTTCTAGCGATTATCGGAAGTGCTTTCATTAAATAATTTAAATAAATCAATTTAAAAAATTTATTTACTGGATGCGAAAACTCGGCAATCACAATTTTGCCGCCAGACTTAGTAACTCGAAGTGCCTCTTGAAGCGCAGTTGAGGTATTGCTTGTGTTGCGCAATCCAAATGAAATTGTAGTTACATCAAATGCGTTTTCATCAAATGGAAGTTTTAATGCATCACCTTGCACAAATTTAATATCCTTATGTTGCTTCCTGCCTTGTGCGAGCATTCCTTCAGAAAAATCTAACGCAATAACCTCAGCACCTTTATCAACTAATGGGCGAGAAGATGAGCCGGTTCCAGCTGCAATATCTAATACTTTCATTCCAGATTTTGGTGCAATGATTGAGGTCACACTCTTTCGCCAAGCTTTAGTTCGACCTAAGCTAAGAAGATCATTTAAGAAGTCGTAGCGACTAGCCACATCATCAAACATTTTTGAAACATCATCTGGATCTTTATTCATATTTGCGCGGACCACGCCCCTATTCTCTTAGGAGTAGGCTTTACACACAAATCCAGCAAATAGATAGGCTTGAAAATAAACATGGCAGTTTTAATAACTACTGAAGTCTTGGGTGAGATTTCAGTTTTAACCTCGGTTGAAAACCAATCAGAATTAACAACTGCCTGGATTAGAAGCGGTGATGGATTAGTAGGTTTTGGTGAATACAAAAAAATTGAAATCTCTGGCAGTGATCGATTTAAACAGGCGCGAACTTGGTGGAATAGCCAATTATCTGATTTTAAAATTCAAAACAATGTTCACGGCAGCGGTACTGGGCCAGTGCTTTTTGCTTCATTTTCATTTGATTCAAATGAAAAATCAGTATTGATTATCCCTGAAATTATTTTAGGCAGAAAGAATGGAAAATCTTGGGTTACTTGGATCGGCCAAGGACGACAACCTGATTTTTCAAAGGTAGCTAATACCAAAGTAAGTGGCGAAATAAATTGGAGTGATGGCTCAATCTCTGAGGACAGCTGGCGCAGCCAAGTTGGTTTTGCGATTAAATCGATCAAGGAAAATAAGTTAGAAAAGGTTGTACTAGCTAGGGATCAAGTGGCAACCTCAACTACCCAGATAAATTCTCGAAGTTTGTTGCAACGGCTAGAGATTGAGTACCCATCGACTTGGCTATTTTTAGTAGATGGTTTAGTTGGTGCTACCCCAGAACTATTGGTTAGGTTGAGTAAATCATTGGTTACCTCAAGAGTACTTGCTGGCACCATCAGAAAAACTGGAAATGAAGATCGTGATTTGGCGCTAGCGGCATCACTTGCAAAATCTTCAAAGGATTTAGAAGAGCATGAGTATGCAGTTAGATCTGTGGCAGATGCACTAGAACCTTTTTGTTCATCAACGAATGTTCCAGAATCGCCATTTGTCTTACATCTTTCTAATGTTATGCACCTTGCCACTGATGTGACTGGAGTATTAAATGACAGCGCAAAACAGGCAGATGTTTTTACCCTAGTTGAGCAACTACATCCATCAGCTGCTGTTTGCGGAACTCCAACAGAGCTTGCTAAAGATTTAATCACAGAGCTTGAGCAAATGAACAGGCAGCGTTATGCCGGTCCAGTTGGTTGGATCGATGCAAATGGTGACGGTGAGATTGCTATTGCACTTAGATGTGGTTTGTTATCACAAGATAGGAAATCAATCAGAATATTTGCAGGTTGTGGAATTGTCGCTGGCTCAGATCCAGCAAATGAGTTTGCCGAGAGTCAGGCTAAATTAATGCCAATGCGCACCGCACTTGAAACTCTTTGAGTAATCTCCTTTAGTTTTTCGGCATTGCTTTGCCTGGTTGGCACCTTAACAATTACTACCTCTAGACCTTTAACCTCTTTAGTTAGCCCACTCTGTAGTTCAGCCATGCTGCTAACGGTGCTGACTGTGAGATTAAAACCGGCACATATCTTTGCTAAATCTAGATTATGTGGTGTGCCAAATAATTGATCAAAATTATCTACTCCTGCTTGGGGCAATGTTGAGAAGATTGCTCCACCATTATTATCGATCACAAATATTCGAATGTTCTCACTGGCTGAGTTAGTAAGAGCTGAAACATCATGGAGAAAAGTTAAGTCCCCTAAAATTGCGAAAGTGTTTTCAAACTCTCGAGCAATTCCAAATATTGTGGATAAATTGCCATCTATTCCCGCAAGTCCTCGGTTTGCAAAAACCTCTATCCCACTGCGTGGATGGCAAAAAGCCTCTACATCTCGAACTGGTCGAGAGGAGCCAATAAACAATGCGCTCTGATCCGGTATTGATTCGCAGATAGAAATGATTGCTAATTGTTCACTCCATTGAATTGTTGCAATTTCACCAGCTGCAATATCGGAAGCCTTTTCCCAAATTACTACATCACTTTTACTACTTTTTACTTGGGCAGGAAGCGTAGGCAAAAGTAAATTACCCTCCCGCTTGCTATCAATCTCTAAAATTCTTGGATCAATCACTATCAAATTCTTGGCAGATTTTATAAAGTTGTTTGTGCTCCTAGACAAGGTAGTTCTACCAATTACAACGATATTTTCTGGAACTAAGCTTTCTAATATTTTTTGATCACTTAAAAGCAGGCTGGCGTGTGCAATCGCTTTTGGAAATGAGAGTGGGTCTTCAGCAATTATTGGCCAGTTAAGTTTTGCAGCAAAATCATTTACTTCAGTAACTGTGTAGCCGCCACGATCATGACCAATTACTAGAACACCTGCACCAACCTCAATACTTCCGGCAACGCTGTTTGAATATGTTTTTGGAGCTACTTTTAAACCAGATAGCCAATCAGATTTTTCTTGGCTAATTAACGGTTCATCAAATTGCACATTTAAATGGATTGGGCCCGATTTAAGCAACGCTTTTAAATCGATTTCAGATGCAATGTCATGTGTTTTAATCCCTGGATAAATATTTAATTGATTTGTTGTTTGATTAGCGCCAGTTTTTCTCAATCTGCTTGGCCTATCAGCGGTAATTAATAACAATTTATTATCGCTGTGAAGGGCTTCAAGCGCAGCTGGGTGAAAGTTTGCCGCTGCAGTTCCACTTGTACAAATAACAGCCACATAATTATTGCTAGCTTTAGAAACTCCCAAAGCAAAAAAAGCAGCGCCACGTTCATCAATTCTTACATGTAAATCAATAATTTGTTTGCTTGCCGCTTCACCTAAAGCAATTAGAAATGGGGCATTCCTTGAACCAGGTGATACAACAAAATCACTTACGCCCACTTCGATTAATTGGCGAAGTAAGGAGTGAGCTAACTTAGTTGAATTACTCAAATCAGCCCCCTATCAAATACTTCATTTACTCTATCCTGCCACCAAATTTGCCTTGCAGGTTCTGCCTTAAATTGCTCGATCAAATCAGGAGTAATTTTCCTATGCTTAATAAATCCATCTTCGGCAATTAGCGGCTTACTTGTTACATCCCCTTCTAGCAAAGCAACTGTCCCTAAACCACATGCGCCATACAAATTAGGCACAACTGATGCCAAAGCAACTCCATGAGATATTCCCACGCTGCTCTCTATCGCACTTGAAATAACAACTGGTAATTTAATTTTTTCAATAATCTCAATAGCGGCGTTAGTTCCACCAGATGGAGCCCATTTGATGATTGCAATATCGGCAACCTCTTTAATTTTGGTTAGATCTGAACCTAAAAACTTTCTGATCGACTCATCTACTGCAATTTTTAGCTTTACTTTCCCGCGCAAAGATTTTATATCCGCTAAATCAATACAAGGTTGCTCTACATAATCAATCTTTCCAGGAAACTCTTGTTCATAATTTGTCAGATTTACAATAGCTTCTTCTAGTTGCCAACCACCGTTTATATCTAATCTAATTTTGGCTTTTGGTATGACTCTTAATACCTCTTGCAAAATTAGATGATCATTAAGAAAATCGTTGATTTTGATTTTGACCGTTGTGCAGCCTTGAAAGCGTTGCAGTATTGAAGATACCTCTTCGACTTTTACATTGGGTAACGTCGCATTTACCTCTACTAAATCTCTAATTGGCTTAGGTGCTGGCTTTGTTGCTGCCTCAATCGCAGCTTTTAACCAAATTGCTGATTCATTAGAGCCGTATTCAAGAAATGGTGAAAATTCACTCCAGCCTTCTGGGCCTTGGAAAAGTGCAATCTCGCGATTCTTGATTGCGCGAAAATTATTTTTTACTGTAATTGAAACTACTTTAAGTTCAAACGGGAACATAAATTAAGGGCGTTTAGGAAATTTTTTAAAGTTTGGTTCTCGTTTTTCTTGGTAGGCGTTTCTACCTTCTTGCCCTTCCTCTGTTAAATAAAACAACATCGTTGCATCCCCTGCTAGTTGCTGCACGCCAGCTAAGCCATCATCAGCGGCATTTAATCCTGCCTTAAGTAAGCGAAGTGCTAATGGTGAATGACGCAGCATCTCTCTAGCCCAAGACACAGTTTCTGCCTCTAATTCTTTAATTGGCACAACCGTATTCACTAGACCCATTTCTAGTGCCTCTTGCGCATCATATTGACGACATAAAAACCAAATCTCACGAGCCTTCTTCTGTCCGACATGAGCTGCAAGTAAACCGGCGCCATAGCCGCCATCAAATGAACCAACCATTGGACCTGTTTGACCAAACTTTGCGTTATCAGCAGCAATTGTTAAATCGCAAACAACATGTAATACATGTCCACCACCAATAGCCCAACCAGCCACCATCGCGACAACTGGTTTAGGGGTTCGACGAATCTGAACTTGTAAATCTAAAACGTTTAGTCGACCAATGCCTTTTTTACTTAACTCATCATCGCCAAGATAACCATCATTGCCTCTAACATTTATATCTCCGCCGGAACAAAAAGCCTCATCCCCTTCGCCAGTGAAAATAATTACTCCAACTTGATCATTATCGCGAGCTAAATCAAAAGCTTTGGCTAATTCAAATAATGTTTGTGGCCGAAATGCATTCTAACTTCGGGGCGATTGATTGTTATTTTTGCATACCGTCAGACACCTGGTATTTAATATCTACAAAATTTTCTCCGCCAACGCCGGTTTGCCAATTAGGAATCGTGCGTTCGCCAGGTTGACGCTTAATCGGCTTACTCAAGTGCTGCTCCTAAGGTTTTATTCAGATTTAGATAAGAGATAGCCTACGGGGATTATGGGAGAAAAAGAACTGCGCGATTTAATCCCAATTCAGCCTGAGTGGTCA